>CAMMBV010000014.1 GCA_946494335.1 uncultured Ruminococcus sp.
CCATATTCAGCATAGTTCAACCTTTTTCACCTCGCGATAAAATTCCAATTTGTCGTCTTAATTGCTTTTATTATACCTTCCGTTTATTTCTCTGTCGTTGTCTTTCTCGTTCGTACACAAAAAGAGAGCAGACTACCATCCGTCCGCTCACTTCCCAAATCACCTCTCATCAAATCACGCCCAACGCAAAAAACTGCACTTACTTATGATATGGCTCCCCATGCATAATGCGAAATCCCCGATAAATCTGCTCCAGGAGGATGACACGCATCAGCTGGTGGGGAAAGGTCATTCTGGAAAAGCTCAGCTTTTCATCGGCGCGTTTGAGCACATCCTGGGAAAGTCCCAGCGAACCTCCGATGATAAAAACCAGATTTCCAATTCCGTTTACACCAAGTCGTTCCATCTTCCTGGAAAGTTCCACGGAATCTTCCATTTTCCCTTCGATAGCAAGGGCAATCACATAATCTCTCTCCCGGATATGTTTTAAAATCCGCTGTCCCTCCGTATCTTTGATCTGGATTTCCAGCTTTTCCCCTGCCTTATCCGGCGTCTTTTCATCAGCCACTTCAATGATTTCCAGTTTTGCATATTTGCCAAGCCGTTTCTGAAATTCTGCGATGGCCTGCTGATAGAACTTTTCCTTTACCTTGCCCACCGCGATGCATGTTATCTTCATTTTTACTTTCTACTTTCCTTTACTGTTCCGAATTTTTGTTTTCTTTCTGTGCCTTTGCATAGTCACAAAAAGAACCTTCTGTCAGAGCGGACAGTCCGCTGATTTTCTGGTTTACCATCTCCCACATGCAGAAAGGAAGATGATCCTGATGGCCCCGGTGAAAGGTGACGCACTCATAACAGTTTCCGTGATGGGGACAGGCCTCCGGACAGGGACAGTGATCACCATTTTCTTTCACCTGTTTCATAAACTCCTGTTTCAGTCTCCAGGACTCTTTGCTGTCTCCTGCACGGGACGCCAGAATTTCCTGTTTCATCAGTTCGTTTCCGTCAATCTTCATATCCGTCTCCTCATCTTCTAATTTTCTTTTTTAAAACAGTTGGGAATACCTCCTGCCACATCTCTGTGATGAGCGACGCAGGCGCAGCACCTTCCGTGATTTTCGCAGTCCGTATAGGGACATGTGCAGGGTCTTTCATTGCTGCAGGCTTCATTTTTACCCATAATAAATACCTCCTGTTCATTTTTTCGTATTTATAAAATCGGAAACTGTCGGGGATTGGCTCTCCTTCAGTTTCCGAAATTATCAAAATTATTTATTTTTGCTGCTCAGATATTCATGGATACCACGGGCTCCGGCACGTCCTGCACCCATGGCCAGGATAACAGTGGCTGCGCCCGTTACCGCATCACCGCCTGCGTAAACGCCCTCTTTTGAGGTTTTGCCGAATTCCTCATCGGCGATAATACATTTCCTTTTATTGACATCCAGTCCGTATGTGGTGGAAGAAATTAGCGGGTTGGGAGAAGTTCCCAAAGACATGATAACCGTATCCACTTCCATCTCAAACTCAGAACCTGGAATCTCCACCGGACGTCTTCTTCCGGATGCATCCGGCTCGCCCAGCTCCATGCGGATACAGCGGATTCCTTTCACCCAGTCGTTTTCATCCACGAGGATCTCTGTGGGATTTGTCAAAAGATCAAACTGAACGCCTTCTTCTTTCGCGTGATGTACTTCCTCCACACGGGCGGGAAGCTCAGCCTCACTTCTTCTGTAAATGATATGTACCTCTGCACCAAGGCGAAGCGCTGTTCTGGCCGCGTCCATAGCCACGTTTCCGCCGCCTACGACTGCCACTTTCTTTCCCCGCATGATAGGCGTTTTATAATCATCCCGGAAAGCTTTCATCAGATTGTTTCGGGTCAGATACTCGTTAGCTGAGAACACGCCGTTGGCATTCTCTCCGGGGATTCCCATGAACATGGGAAGTCCGGCGCCGGAACCGATAAATACAGCCTCAAAGCCTTCTTCTGTCAGAAGCTCGTCAACGGTAGTGGACTTTCCGATAATAACATTTGTCTCGATTTTAACGCCAAGGGACAGTACGTTTTTCACTTCCTCAGCCACAACCTTATCCTTTGGCAGACGGAATTCGGGAATACCATACACCAGTACCCCGCCCGGTTTGTGCAGCGCTTCAAAAATCGTAACGTCGTATCCCAGCTTTGCCAGATCGCCCGCACAGGTAAGTCCTGCAGGACCGGAACCGATAACAGCCACTTTATGGCCGTTCTTTTCTGTGGCCAGCTGCGGTTTCACGCCGTTTTCCTTCGCCCAGTCAGCTACAAAACGCTCCAGTTTTCCGATGGAAACCGGCTCGCCTTTGATACCGCGGATACATTTTCCCTCGCACTGACTCTCCTGAGGACATACACGTCCGCACACTGCCGGAAGAGCGCTGGATTTGCTGATAATCTGATATGCCTCGTCAAATTTTCCTTCCTTTGCCTGAGCAATAAATGCGGGGATATCGATGGAAACGGGACACCCGGTAATACATTTGGCGTTTTTACAGTTGATACAGCGGGACGCTTCTTCCATCGCCTCTTCTTTGTTATATCCATAACATACTTCTTCAAAATTCGTCGCTCTGACTTTAGGATCCTGTTCCCTTACCGGAACTTTCTTTAATACATCAGCCATTATTCTTCACCTCCGCAATGTCCGCATCCGCCATGATGTGTATCGCCTTCTTTTTCTTTCAGATAAGCACGGCCTTCCTCTGTTTTATACATCTGCTGTCTTTTCATTGCCTCATCAAAATTTACCAGATGGCCGTCAAATTCCGGTCCGTCCACACAGGCAAATTTCACTTCGTCTCCCACAGTCAGACGGCAGGCGCCGCACATGCCGGTTCCGTCTACCATGATGGGGTTCATGCTGACAATTGTGTGAAGTCCCAGTTCCTTTGTCAGCAGACAGACAAACTTCATCATAATCATGGGGCCGATGGCAACTACAACGTCATATTCTTTCTTCTGATTTACCACCAGATCTTTGATTACCTCCGTAACCATACCTTTTCTTTTGTAAGATCCGTCGTCCGTTGTAACGTAGAGGTTGCTGACCTGCTCCATCTCTTCTTCCAGAATAACCAGATCCTTGTTTTTTGCGCCTACGATGGCATCCGCTTTGATCCCGTGCTCATTCAGCCATTTTACCTGAGGATAAACAGGGGCAGTTCCCACACCGCCTGCCACAAAAAGAATCTTCTTTTTCTTAAGCTCCTGCAGGTCTTCTGTCACAAATTCTGACGGTTTACCCAGAGGTCCTACGAAATCAGCAAAAGAATCGCCCGCTTTCAGCTTCGACATCTGAAGAGTTGATGCTCCGATAACCTGAAATACAATCGTTACCGTCCCTTCTTCTCTGTCATAATCGCAGATTGTCAGAGGAATTCTCTCTCCCTCTTCATCAATCTTTACGATGATGAACTGACCGGGCTCACAATGTTTTGCAACCCGGCGTGCTTCAACATTCATCAGATAAATGTTGTCCGTAAGTTGTTTGGCCTCTCGAATTTTGTACATAGTTCCCTCCTGTTTTTTATTTATTCCTTTAATATATAAGTAGCACTTCCCGGATAACTTTCCTTTCCGTTCTCATCTACTATTATAGCATAAAAAGTGTGTTCTCCCGCGATCATCTCCACTGGCTGGGTATATAAAGCGCTTTCCTTTCCAGGCTTTTCATCAAAGGAGTAATAGGCCGTGCATCCCTCAGGAACACTCACTGTAATCCTTGTGTCTGACGCAGAGGTATATTCTCCTGAAGCAGGCGTAATCGCCGGTGCATCCGGAATGGGAATCTCTACGTTGTAGGTATAGCTTTTGATTTCTCCCGGAACACCTTTTTCATTTATGGCAACTGCACGCAGCGTCGTCATGCCCTCGGGAAGATCAATGGCCGTTTTGTAAATATTTCGCTTTATAAGAGGATCCGTCCCGTCCGTTGTGTAATAGATACTGCACATCTGTTCGCCTTCCGTGTAAAGCTCCACCGCAGTCCAGTCTTCATAGGTACCAGGAGGCTGGGACGCTTTTACTTCCACCGGCATGTATGCCTGGTATTCTTTCTTCACTTTTTCATCGCTTATCCCTTCGATAAGCCCGGACAAGGCCGCCATATCTTCCTCTGACTCAAGTATGTACACCAGCTGTCCATAGGCTTCCAGACTGGAAGGATTTTCTGCGATAATTTCCTCCAAAAGCTTCTGCGCTTCCCTGGTATTTCCCATTTCGTACAGAATCTGTGCCTTTAATATCTGCGGTTCTTCCCCCTCGCCGGAAAGGACTGCAGCGCGGTTCGCATACGTAAAGGCTGTCTCGTATTCTCCGCTTTCCCGGGTTGCCTGCGCCATTTGCATCTGATAATCATAAGAATTATAATTTTTCTGATCTATGTACCATTTTACACCCAGCGCACACAGCGCCGCTGCCGCCAGAAAGAAGAGCGTTTTCAAAAATCGATGCTTCTTTTTCCGGGGTTTTACATGCTCCCTGGATGCGGAATCATTTTTCCGGGGATTGATTTTAACCGCGGTTTCCCTGATGCTGTCCTCACTTTGAGCCACATCCTGAACCACATCGTTTGGGCGGTAGGAACTAATCGGATTGTACTCCGGCACCCACTGAATCTCTTCCCCGCAGTTCATGCAGAATACTCTTCCTTCCTCCACCAAAGCTCCGCAATAAGAACATTTCATAATATATCTTCTCCACTATACAATATCATAAGACATTTACAAAACTTCTTCAATATTTTTACAAGACTTCTTCAATATTTTTTTAAATTTACAAAACTTCTTCCATATATTTATCAAATTCTTCCATACTCATCAACACCTTCCGCGGTTTTGTGCCTTCTTCCGGTCCCACAACGCCTGCGTCGCCAAGCTGATCCATAATCCGGGCGGCTCTGTTGAATCCTATCTTGAACATTCTCTGAAGCATACCGATGGACGCCTTGTCCTTCTCAATGATAAACCTCCCGGCTTTTTCAAAATAAACATCTCTGTCATCAGCGCTTCCCGCGTCCTTGCCGGGCATACTGCTGTGATGATTAATCTGCTCCTCGACCTGTGCGTCATATTCTGACGTACCGTGATTCGCAGCAAGAAATTCAACCACACTGCTTACTTCTTTATCCGATACAAAAGAGCCCTGTACCCTGGCCGGCTTTTGATAGCCCTGGGGATAGAAAAGCATATCACCCTTGCCCAGCAGCTTTTCCGCTCCGTTCATATCGATGATCGTCCGGGAGTCCACGCCGGAGGACACGGAAAAAGCAATCCTGGAAGGCATGTTGGCCTTGATCAGACCGGTAATTACATTTACAGAGGGTCTCTGCGTCGCGATAATCAGGTGGATCCCCGCCGCACGGGCCAGCTGTGCCAGACGGCAGATGGCGTCCTCCACCTCTCCCGGCGCAACCATCATAAGATCCGCCAGCTCGTCCACAATGATAACGATCTGCGGCATTTTCTTCGGTTTGTCTTCCTCGTCAATTCCCTGTATTCCCTCGACCTTTGCGTTATATCCTTTCAGATCCCGGACATTATATTCTGCAAATTTATTATAACGGTCAGTCATTTCCGCCACTGCCCAGTTCAGCGCTCCTGCCGCTTTTTTGGGATCTGTGACCACAGGAATATAAAGATGGGGGATTCCATTGTAAACACTTAATTCCACCACCTTGGGATCTATCATGATCAGCTTTACGTCATCCGGATTTGCCTTGTACAAAATGCTCATGATCAGCGTATTGATACAGACTGACTTACCGGAGCCGGTAGCGCCTGCAATCAGAAGATGGGGCATCTTTGCAATATCAGCCACAACCGGCTGTCCTGCAATATCCTTCCCCACCGCAAAAGCGATATTAGAAGGATGCTCCTTAAACGCATCGGATTCCAGCAGGTCTCTTAACAGCACGGCGCTGTTAGTCTTATTGGGCACTTCAATCCCAACGGCTGCCTTTCCGGGAATGGGCGCCTCGATACGGATATCAGACGCCGCCAGATTCAGCTTGATATCATCCGCCAGATTCACAATTCTGCTCACCTTCACTCCCTGCTCCGGCTGCAGTTCATACCTTGTCACAGACGGTCCGCAGCTGACGTCTGTGACTGTAACGTTCACTCCAAAATTTTTCAGCGTCTGCTGCAGCTTCATCGCTGTTGCTTTTACCTGCGAATTTTTTCCGCTATCACCGTTTCTGCCTGATCGTTTCAAAAGGGACATGGGCGGAAACTGGTAAGACGGCGGTTCCTGTCTGCCCGGCTTTTGTTCCTCAATATCCGTCTTGATTTCATCAATACTTTCGTCAATCTCTTTTTGAGATGAACGGGGATTTTTTTTCCGTGTTTTTTTTGCCGGTTCCTGCCACAGATCCTCCTGTGTTTCCGGCTGTCCATCCGCTTCTGGCTGCAGCTTTTCTTCCGGCAGCGGATCAGCCGCAAATGGTTCCAGAAACTCCGGTATTTTAATTTCTCCGACCGGTTCTTCCCGTTTAAGCACCACATCCACAGGCGCAGTATTTTTACTCTCCCTCTTTCTGACCGGAACGGATCTGCTTTGCTCCTCTTTCCGTTGTCTGTGAGTCTGTGCAGCATTTTTATAAGCTTTTTCGCCGCACTGACGCAAGGAAGAAATCACGGGTTTTTGTGTAAGGATGATGACAAAAATAATAAGTCCCACCACCACTATAACGTAAGCGCCGATTATGCCGAATGCCAGACTGAAAAGCCAGGTCTGAAAAGCTCCCAGAATCCCTCCGCCCATTTTATTTTGAGCACAGACTGAAAAGCTTCCGATTACCTGGCTGCCCTTGGTGGTTCCCATGGTAAGAAGATGCAGAAAACCGCACATGAAAAAAAGGCATCCGACGGCGCCTGACATTTTTCGCCGGATCAGTTTATTATCTTTATTGGAAATATAAAAAGCAGTTCCGATGAAAAGTACAGCCGGGAATATGTACGCCATCAGTCCGAAAATCCCAAAGAAAATGGAACTGACAGCATTTCCGATAAAACCTCCTACTCCGAAATTACTGATAAACAGCAGAATGGAAACTGCAAGGGTCAGCAAAATGAAAATATCCTGATATAACGCACCGCCCCTGTTTTTCGTCGTTTTCTTCCGCGTATTTTTCTTTCTGGCCGCTGCCATTCGCTCTCTCCTCCCGTCTTTATGATGCACCCATGACAAAGTGGCACACAAGCGCCGCCGTACCGATCAGGAAACAATAGCACGCAAAATACCGAAATCGTTTCCGTCGGATCAGTTTTATCATGATGCCGATGCAGAAATACCCCACAACGCCCGCAATGATTACCCCGATCAGCCCGTACAGAAAAGGAAGCGCCTGAAACTTGATACCCGAAAGGCTGCGAAGTTCCCAGATTGCCGCTCCCAGTATGGCCGGTATGGACATGATAAAGGAATATTTCACTGAAAATTTTTTATGAAATCCGCAGAGCAGACAGGCCGCTATGGTGATGCCTGATCTGGAAACTCCCGGAAACACTGCCAACCCCTGACAGACTCCGATGACAACCGCACACCAGTATCCCGCATCCCGCGGCAGCTTTTCTCCATCTTTTATAAAATCAACCACCAGCAGCATAACGCTGGTAACATATAGACCGATTCCTGCAGCCAGCAGCGAACCAGATGCAAATTCCACCGCCGGTTCTGCCACCATGCCGATAAAGGCCGTTGGAATGGTCGATATGAGAATCAGCAGAATAAACTTTCTGTAATTATTATGTATTATCCTGGTGTATCGCGGCTCCTCGCCGGTGCGCAGTTTCTTATACAGCATCTTCAGATTCTGAATCCCGTCTCTGAAGATGCATACCGTTTCCCTTGCCAGCCGCCTGATATCACTCCAGAAAGCCGTAAATACAGCTGCCAGGGTACCCAGATGCAGCATAACATCAAAAAGTATTCCTGTTTCTGCAGCAGATGTGCCCAGCAGCTGTCTTAAAATCACCAGATGACCGGAACTGCTGACAGGAAGAAACTCTGTAAGTCCCTGAAGCAGCCCCAGCAAAATTGATTCTGTTAATGTCATTTTTTTAACCACCTTATTATGATACAATCGGAATTATATCACAATTTACCCGGATATACAATTTACGAGTTCTCTTTTTCCTCAATTAATTCATGCAGTTTTTTCAACGCCATTTCTATTCCCCCCACTTCATTGATCAGTCCTTCTTTTACCGCTTCCTTCCCATCCAGCATGGTGCCAACATCTTTCACCAGCATGTGCGTATCCAGCATCAGCTCTTCCAGCCGCTTCTGAGAAATTTCAGAATGTCCCGACACAAATTCCGTGATTCGATCCTGGGTTTTTTCAATATTCCGGTATGACTGGGCTACTCCGATAAAGGTGCCGCTTTGCCGCACCGGATGGATTACCATGGTGGCGCTGGGGACGATGAATGAATAGTCCGCGGATACCGCCAGGGGAACGCCGATGGAATGGCCGCCGCCCAGCACCAGGGATACGGTAGGCTTGCTTAAGGACGCGATCATTTCAGCGATGGCAAGCCCTGCCTCCACATCGCCGCCCACGGTATTCAAAAGAATCAGCATCCCTTTTGTCTCTTCGTTATCCTCTATCATGGCCAGCCGCGGAAGCACCTGCTCATATTTCGTCGTCTTGGATCGTTCCGGAAGGGCTTCGTGTCCCTCCACCTCTCCGATAATGGTCAGCAACTGTATCCGTGTCTGCAGTTCCGTCATATTTCCTGTCTTTGTAATATTTTCCATATAAAAAACTCCTCTTTTTTTATAGCTATCTGCACATAAGAGGAGTTTTATACATCTAAATTGAAGTCGGGGAAATCTGCTTACTCATCCCAGTTGTGATATACGTACTGTACATCGTCGTCATCTTCCAGTAAATCCAGCGTCTTCTGAAGATTCTTTACGGCTGTTTCATCCTTAAGTTCTACCCAGTTCTGTGGGATCATCGTTACTTCCGCAGACGCCATGGGTATATTTTCTTTTTCCAGAGCTTCCCGCACCATGGAAAAATCATCCGGATCTGTGATGATCTCATAGCTGTCCTCTTCCTCTGAAAAGTCTTCCGCTCCGGCATCCAGAGCCATCATCATCAGATCGTCGCTTTCCAGTTCACACTCTTCTTTTGAAATGATGATCTGTCCCTTTTTGTCAAACATAAAAGACACACATCCGGGAGTCCCGATATTGCCGTTTCCTTTTGTGAAAGCGCTTCTGACATTGGCTGCCGTACGATTTTTGTTGTCCGTCAGAGCATCTACGATAATGGCGATACCGTTGGGACCGTACCCTTCATATGTAACATACTCATAATTGGAAGCGTCGGCGTCGCCGGCTGCCTTTTTGATGCCCCGGTCAATGGTATCGTTGGGCATATTGTTGGCCTTGGCCTTGGCGATTACATCCCTCAGCTTACTGTTGTTGGCCGGATCTGGTCCGCCTTCTTTTACCGCAACGACAATTTCACGGCCGATGATTGTGAAAATCTTTCCTTTTTTTGCGTCATTTTTTTCTTTCTTATGTTTTATGTTTGCAAATTTTGAATGTCCTGACATATTCTATTTCCTTCTTCCTGCTGTATTTTGTTGCATTTAAAAATATACCATCATCCCATTCATTCGTCAATACGGCTCTCTATGTAGAAAGTTCCAGACTGATGCAAAGGGCTTTGTTGACCTGCTTTAAAAGCTCCCCGTCCAGATGGCATACTTTATCCTTCAGTCTTTGTTTGTCTATTGTCCTCAGCTGCTCCAGCAGAATCACCGAATCCTTTACAATCGCATAGGACGAAGCATCGATTTCTATATGAGTCGGCAGCTTCGCCTTGTTCATTTTGGAAGTGATTGCCGCACAGATAACCGTTGGACTGTGCTTATTTCCAATATCATTCTGTATAATAAGAACCGGCCGGATTCCGCCCTGTTCGCTTCCCACGACCGGTCTTAGATCTGCGTAAAATATATCTCCGCGTTTAATAACCACACCATTCACACTCCGATTTTCTATGATCTAGCCATAGTATTTCCAAAATTCTCTGGTGTATTCCCATGTCTTACAAAAATGCGCGGAACACGTTTTGCAATGCAGCATGCAAATTCATAGTTAAAGCGCCCGGACATATCTCCCAGCATCTCCATTGTGATCTCTTCTTCCCCGTCACGGCCAAGCAGCGTCACCTCGTCAAACTCCTGCACACCCTCTATTTCAGTGACATCCGCCATAAACTGATCCATGCAGATTCTTCCGATAATGGGAGCCTTTTGTCCCCGTATCAGCACGTACCCTTTGTTGGACAGACTTCTGGCATAGCCGTCCGCATACCCCACCGGTATGGTTGCAACCACCGCAGGTCTTTCTGTAATATATGTACCTCCGTAACTGACTGCTTCACCCTTACTCAGTGTTTTTATAAAAGAAATGCTGCTTTTCAAACTCATCACCGGTTTCAAATGCACCGGTTCTCTTTGCACCTCATCAGAAGGATACAGGCCGTAAATACTGATCCCTGCTCTTACCAGATCAAGATTGGCCCTGGGAAACTGCATGATGGCAGCGCTGTTGCTGCAGTGGCGGAACCTGATTTCCACTCCTGCTTCCTTTAACTTATCGTGGAAACACAGATACCGGTCAAGCTGCTTCTTCGCCGGTTCCAGGGACGTTTCATCAGCACGGGCAAAATGCGTAAACATTCCCTCTATCTCCAGACGAGGCATCCTTGCAATTTCAGCTATCTTTTCTACACTCTCATCTGTATCAGGAAAGCCGATACGGTTCATCCCCGTATCCAGCGCCAGGTGAATTTTCACGTTCTTTCCCGCTCTGACAGCCGCTTCCGATAATTCCCTTGCCATGGAAACTTTGAAAACGGCCGGTCTTATATCATTTTCCACAATGATATCATAATCCTCCGGAAACGCAAACCCAAGAATAAGAACAGGCTTTTTTATTTTATTTTCCCGCAGCTGCAGCGCCTCCCCGACCGTAGCTACGGCAAATCCCCAGATATAGTCAAAGGTTTCCGCCATCTGGGCGATGGGAACTGCGCCATGTCCGTATCCGTCCGCCTTGACTACAGCTATCATCTTCGTGTCTTTTCCTATATTATGCTTCATCTGTATGAAATTCTCCTCAACGGCATCCAGATCAATCCGGGCGTATATCCGTCTGTTTGATTCCACACTTATCCCTTCTTTCGTAATTTTTTTCGGCAGCCTGTCCCTGGCGCCGCAAAACCGCCGGTATGGACGCTATAATATCTCCGGCTTTGACCGACGCTTCTCCCAGTCTGTCCCTGGCATCATCGCCGGCCTTCCCGTGGAGCCATACGCCCACAGCGGCAGCTGTCCTCTCATCTGTACCGGCCGCCAAAAGTCCCAGTATCATACCCGTCAGCACATCACCGCTGCCCGCCGTTGCCATCCCGCTGTTGCCCGTGGTATTAATCACAAAATGAGTCTCATCAAAGGAGACAACGGTACGGGCGTCCTTCAGCACGCATATGATATGATAATGTCCTGCGAAATCTCCTGCCGCCTTTAGCCTGTCCGCTGCAATCTCCTTTACTGTAAGCCCGGTAAGCCGGCTCATCTCACCCATATGAGGCGTCAATATGCAAGGACATACAATGCTTTTAAGAATCTGAGGATGACTGCTGATCAGATTCAGCCCATCTGCATCGATAACCAGAGGTTTCCTGCAGTTTTGGGTCACATACTCCAGGATCTTTAAAGCAGTCGGGGACTGCGAAAGTCCAGGTCCTATCCCGATCACATCCGCCCACCGCATATCCCTTTCCAATGTCTCTTTCTCAAAACACTCTTCATTATAGCAGGAAAGCATTACTTCCGGAAGCTGACGCAGCAAAATTTCCCGATTGTCTTTTGCCGTATATACCTTTACCATTCCGGCGCCTGTCCGAAAACAGGAGCAGGCGGAAAGAAAGGATGCCCCCTCCATACCGGGAGATCCGGCAATCAAAAGTACCTTTCCGAATGTTCCTTTATTGCCGGAAGGATCCCGTTTGGGAATAAGATTCCCATCCGTTTCCTCCAGTCTGAAAATTTCCGGTTCATAGCAGACGCTGTCATGCTCATAAATTCCAATATCACTGACCCTTATTTTCCCTGCATAAGAAGCCCCGGGATACAAAAGCATTCCCGGCTTCTCAAATGCAAAAGTTACCGTCACATCTGCACGGATCGCCGCACCCATCAGACAGCCTGTATCGGCGTCAATGCCGGATGGAATATCCACTGCCAGCACCTTTGCTCCCGACTCATTCACCTTTTCAAAAAGCTGCCTGTATTCCTCCGATAACTTTCTGGAAAGGCCGATTCCAAACACAGAATCTACAATAGTAGTATATTCGGATAGCTTTGGGTTATTTACAAAGGCTGTACCATAATTTTCTGCGATTTTTTGCTGTTTTTTATTTTCTTCGCTGCGATGCGCGGGATTTCCCGTCATGCAGACAGCAACCTCATATCCTGCAAGATGAAGAATCCTCGCCGCCGCAATGCCGTCTCCGCCGTTATTTCCTCCTCCGCACAGGACCAGTATCCTGCCAAGATCAAAATTTTCTTCCCGCAGCGCTTCCGTCACCGCCAGAGCCGCTCTCTCCATCAAAACGCAGGAGGGCATGTCCATGGTCATAATGGCGGCCTGATCAGACTCTTTCATCTGACGGGCTGTTGTTATACGCTTCATTTTATTTCCTCCCTGAAACGAAATGTTGTACCTGAAGTCTTCCGACCTTTCAGGTACAACACCATTAACAATCTTTATGTTCTCTTCTGGCATGTGTCAGGTTATAGGAAAGACACATCAGACTCTCTGATAAATGTACGTTTTCTACAATCACATCTTTTGGAAGCACCAGATTCAGATCAATATGTGCAAAGTTCCAGATTGCCTTCACACCGTTTGCCACCAGCATATCCGCCACTTCTCTGGCGCTGTTCTTCGGTATAGTCAACGTGGCCATATCCACTTTATGATTTTTAAGAAAATCCGGCAGCTCTGAAAGCATCTGTATCTTAACCTCCCGAACCGTATGGCCCTTCAGATTCGGATCAATATCAAAAATTCCAATAATCCGAAATCCTCTTTTTTCAAATTTCACGTAATTGGCCAGCGCCTGACCCAGATGCCCGGCGCCGATGATAATCATATTATGTGTCTGATCCAGCCCCAGTATCCGGCCTATCTCACTGTACAGGTACCGCACATTATAACCGTAACCCTGCTGTCCAAATCCACCGAAGTTATTCAGATCCTGGCGTATCTGGGACGCTGTTACTTTCATCAGATCACTCAGTTCATTTGAAGAAATGCGTTCCACTTTATTGTCAATCAGCTCTCCAAGATATCGATAATACCTGGGCAGTCTTGCAATTACCGCTTTTGAAATACCTTTTTCGTCCAACATCTGAACCTCCTTTTATCATTTTTATTATATCGATTCGTTATAACTTTGTCAAACAGAAGAGAGTTGTCAAGGGAAAATTTTTTCTATATAATAAAAACTGTGTTAAAAAATTGTACAATACGAGGAGTTTTACCAATGATATTATCATGTCAGGAAATCACAAAGTCTTTTGGAACCAATACGATTCTCAAAGATGTATCATTTCATATAGAGGAACGGGAAAAAGCTGCCTTAGTAGGCGCCAACGGCACAGGAAAATCTACCCTGATGAAAATTATTTCCGGGGAAATGACCTGTGACAGCGGCATGACCGTTCTTTCCAAAGATAAAACCATGGGCTATCTTGCTCAGCATCAGGATATGGAGCAGGAATCCACCATCTATGACGTCCTGCTGGAAGTGAAGCGTCCCGTCATGGAAATGGAGAGCCGCCTGCGCCAGATGGAACAGGAAATGAACCATCTTTCCGGTTCCGACCTGCAGCAGCTGATGGACAGCTATCACCGGCTTTCCTCCCGCTTTGAGCTGGAAAACGGCTACGCTTATAAAAGTGAAGTGACCGGAATTTTAAAAGGCCTTGGGTTTGAAGAAGATGAATTCGACAAAGAAATCAAAACACTCTCCGGCGGTCAGAAAACAAGGGTTGCGCTGGGTAAACTGCTGCTTTTGAAGCCGGACGTTCTCCTGCTGGATGAACCTACCAACCATCTGGATATCACTTCCATACAATGGCTGGAAACTTTTCTTTTGCACTACCAGGGAGCCGTCCTGATCGTATCCCATGACCGTTATTTCCTGGACCGTATCGTCACCAGAGTGTTTGAGCTGGAACAGGGTACTCTGAGTGCATACAGCGGAAACTATTCCAGCTACGCCCAAAAGCGGGCCAAGGTTCGTGAAAATAAAATCAAAGCATGGCTGAACCAGCAGCAGGAAATCAAACATCAGAAAGAAGTAATCGAAAAGCTTCGCTCCTTTAACCGGGAAAAATCCATCCGCAGGGCAGAAAGCAGAGAAAAAATGCTGGAAAAGATGGATGTTCTGGAAAAGCCGCAGGAATACCAGGATGAAATGCGCCTGATACTGGAGCCAGCCGTTCAAAGCGGAAATGACGTGCTCACCGTGGAAGATCTGTCCAAATCCTGGCCGGGCCTCCCACTTTTTTCGAACCTTTCCTTTTCCCTGAAACGCGGGGAACGTGTGGCTGTCATTGGCGCCAACGGCACAGGCAAAACAACCATTCTGAAAATATTGAACGGTCTTACGCCGCCTGATGGCGGCACCATACAGCTGGGAAGCAATGTCCATATCGGCTACTATGACCAGGAACACAACGTACTGGATATGGAAAAAACAGTATTCGACGAAATTTCCGACGCCTTTCCCCAGCTTACAGGCACCAGAATTCGCAATGTGCTGGCTGCTTTTCTGTTCACAGGGGATGAGGTCTTCCAGCAGATAAAAACCCTTTCCGGCGGAGAACGCGGACGCGTCTCCCTGGCAAAGCTGATGCTCTCAAACGCCAACTTTCTTATCCTGGACGAGCCAACCAACCACCTGGACATCACTTCCAAGGAAATCCTGGAACAGGCGCTGAACCAGTACACCGGCACGGTGCTGTACGTATCTCACGACCGGTATTTCATCAATCAGACCGCCACTCGGATTCTGGAACTGGTCAATGAATCACTGGTCAACTATATCGGAAATTACGATTATTATCTGGAAAAAAAGGAAGAGCTGACTGCCCGGTACACTGCTGCGGCCGCCGACACGCCCCAGTCAAAAGCGCCTACGGAAACCAAACTTTCCTGGCAGCAGATGAAAGAGGAACAGGCTCTGCGAAGGAAAAAAGAAAACCAGCTGAAGCGACTGGAAGAAGAAATTGCAAAGCTGGAGGAAAGAAGCGGCGAAATAGACGGGCTGCTCTCCCAGCCGGACATCGCCACCGATGTGGCCCGCTGTACGGAGCTTTCCATGGAACAAAGCCAGCTGCAGGAAAAGCTGGAAGAACTGTTTGAACAGTGGGAGATTCTGGCGGAGGAGTCGGAAGAAACCGCTTTAGACAGTTAGATGCAGGTATTGGGAAGAGGGCTTAAAATTAAGAAAGCCGCTCAGCCTCCCTCAAACACGGATAGTCTGAAAATAAGCGGGGGAAATCCCCCGCTATAATCTTTTATACGACTTTCTACTGCCGGCCATGCATCATCTCATGCTCCTTTTTCAGCTCTTCATAAATCTCCCGGGAATTCCAGTTTTGATTCGTTTCCGTCAGAATCGCTTTCAGAGCCACTGGAGCCATACGCTGGCGGCGGATGCGAGTCAGAAGCTCCTGAATCATGCTTTGAGTAAAGCCGCACATGATCATCATTTCTTCTGCGAAATCATCCCCTCCATCTTCTTTTTGTTTTTCCTCCTCCAGCACACCGGCCAGAGCGCCGAGAGGACGGCCGTATTCCGACAGTTCCACATTTTTTATACGCACGCCCATAGAGACCAGAATTCCTTTTAATATTCTTCCACGTTTTGTACCGGAAAAATGATAAAGCAAAACACAAGCTTTCATATCTGTCACTTTCTCCTTTCGTCTGTTACGATCATTTTATACAGTATTTTACAAAAAACGGACTGGTTTTTGCCAGTCCGCATAATATACTGTCTGCCGTTTATTTTTCCAGCTCTTCCCTGATTGCCAGGATAAAATCCTTACTGTTGAGAACAGTGGGATTTTCAATGGATGTGATCAGCGCCAGATCCTTTGTCATCTTACCGCTTTCGATTGTCTGCAAAGTAGCCTTTTCCAGACGGTCTGCAAAATTGCACAGTTCATCAATGCCGTCCAGCTCTCCTCTTTTGCGGAGCGCTCCCGTCCAGGCAAAAATGGTCGCCACGGAGTTGGTGGAGGTTTCTTCGCCTTTCAGGTGTTTATAGTAATGACGCTGTACCGTTCCGTGGGCCGCCTCGTATTCAAAATAACCGTGAGGAGAAACCAGTACGGAGGTCATCATGGCCAGTGAACCAAAGGCGGAGGATACCATATCGCTCATCACATCGCCGTCGTAGTTTTTGCAGGCCCAGATAAATCCGCCCTCCGCTTTCATAACACGGGCAACGGCGTCATCGATCAGCGTATAGAAGTATTCAATGCCTGCCGCTTCAAATTTGTCTTTATATTCTGCATCATAGATTTCCTGGAAGATATCTTTAAAGGTATGGTCATATTTTTTTGAGATGGTGTCTTTTGTCGCAAACCACAGATCCTGTTTCGTATCCAGCGCATAATTAAAGCAGCTTCTGGCAAAGCTTTCGATGGAAGCATTCAGGTTATGCATGCCCTGTGCGATGCCTGCTCCGGTATAGTTATGCACCAGCTCTCTTTGCTCTGTCCCGTCCTCGGCGGTATAAACCAACTCTACTTTACCCGGTCCGGGAATAATCATCTCTGTATTCTTATATACATCGCCGTATGCGTGTCTTGCCAGAGTAATGGGTTTTTTCCAGTTCTTTACGCAGGGATCGATTCCCTTTACCACGATGGGAGCACGGAATACCGTTCCGTCCAGCATGGCACGGATGGTGCCATTGGGACTTTTATACATTTCTTTCAGATGATACTCATCCATACGAGCCGCGTTGGGTGTGATAGTTGCGCACTTTACCGCCACGCCGTATTTTTTTGTCGCATTGGCAGAATCAACCGTCACCTGATCATTGGTTTCATTTCTGTGTTCCAGACCCAGATCATAGTATTCCGTCTTTAAATCAATATATGGCAGCAAAAGCTCATCTTTGATCATTTTCCAGAGAATTCTGGTCATCTCGTCTCCGTCCATCTCAACCAGCGGAGTTGTCATCTTGATTTTTTCCATAATATCCTCCTGTATCTTACATTCCATTTGTTTTACACGATTTCTATTGTATGCAAATGTTGAAAGCTTGTCAATAGCTCAAAAACTTCTCCAGATCAAATTCTCCCCATCCCTGCCTGTTGTGGGGCATTCCCAGATCTCTTGCACAGTCTTTCAGCATCATTTTGATCTCCACATTGGTCAGCAGCGGATCTTTTTCAAGAGCCAGCGCCGCGGCGCCGGATATATAAGGAGTGGACATGGAGGTCCCGCTTTTTCTCGTATATTCTCTTCCGCCGGGAGAAGCTTTGCAGGACAGGATATTATGCCCCTTACAGACAATATCCGGTTTACAGACACATTCTTTTGTCGGACCGGCTCCCGACAGCATCTGATACTGCTCCAGCATATCGCTGGATCCCACGGTGATTACCTTTTTACTGCTGCCGGGAGCCGTGATACTGCCGGGGCTTGGTCCGCCGTTTCCTGCCGCTGTCACCACCACAAGACCTTCGTCCCACACACGCTCCACGGCCCGGATTAACCCGTCATGCTGCCGGTAGTTTTTGGAAACAGAGCCCACGGAGATATTGACAATCCGTATCCCGTATCTTTTATAGTTTGCCAGCAGCCATTCCAAAGCCCGGATTGTATTCAGCTGCATGCCGTTTCCCGAAGCATCCAAAACCTTCAGGCAGATCAGATTACATTCCGGTGCAACACCCCGGCATACCCCTTTAGAGGCTTTGCCGCTTCCGGCAATGATCCCTGCCACATGAGTGCCGTGACCGTTGTCGTCATAGGGATTTGCTCTTTTCTGAACAAAATCCTGAAAACAGATAATCCTGTTATCAAAATCCATATGGGGGTAAATCCCCGTATCCAGAACAGCAACACCGACTCCCCTGCCGGTGTATTTATTTAACAGTTTCATTTCTGAACCCTTTTTTATTTATGGTATTCATGATCCAAAGATGGGTTCATACCATCAAAAGTTATACAAATTTATAAATCCTTCCAAATTGTAAAATATGAACATGTTCGGATTTTGTATTGACTTTCTCGCAAATGGCTGTATAATAAAATCAGAACATGTTCGGAATTCGATTTATGAAGGCAGCCGGTCAGAAATCCGGGGAAAGGAGACATATATGAATTACCAGACAGAACGAATGATGCAGCTTCACAAAGCCGCTATGGAAATTGTTGAAACCGTTGGTATGAAATTCCATCATCCCAGAGCGATTGAAATCCTGAAAGAGCATGGAATCCGCTGCGAGGAAAACGTAGCTTATTTTACTGAAGAACAGCTGATGTACTGGGTTCGCAAGGCTCCCTTCTGCTTTACCCTGTACGGCAATGATGAAAAGTACAACTGTAATTTCGGCGGACATGAAGTAAATCCCGCTCCGCCTTACGGCGCTCCCTATATCACAGAACCAGACGGAAAAAGACGTGCTGCCACCACACAGGATTATGTTGATTTTATAAAACTTTTCGAAGCCAACGACAACTATAAAACCAACGGAGGCCCCATCGTCGCCATTGATGAAGTGGAACCCCGGCTGGGTGCGCTGGCCATGTGGTATGCCGCTTACACCCATTCTCAAAAGGTTATGATGATCCATACCGGAGACAAAGCAGTAATGGATGCACTGATTGAAGCTTCCGAGACAGCATGGGGCGGCAAAGAAGCTCTGAAAGAAAAACCACGCATGTTTACCATTGTGGATGTAAATTCTCCCATGCAGTTTGGCAATCAGATGACCGAGACACTCATCGCCCTGGCAGAAGCCGGACAGGCATTTACCGTAGCAAACTGCTCCATGGCGGGATCCACATCCCCTGTAACACTGGCAGGCACCGTTGCGCTTATCATCGCCGAAAACCTTCCCGTTATCGCTCTCGCCCAGATGGTACGTCCCGGCACTCCTGTCCTTTTGGGCAGCCAGTCCTGTACTGCTGATATGGCAACCGGGCAGATTGCCGGCGGCTCGCCGGAAGGAGCATTATGCTATAAATATGCCGCAGATCTGGCCGCATTTTACGGACTTCCTTCCCGCGGCGGCGGCGCGATCACTGATTCAAAAATTGTGGATCCACAAAGCGGTTATGAATCCATGATTACCCTGATGGCCTGTTATGAGAATCACATGAACATGATTATCCATGCAGCAGGTATTCTCAACGGCTACAATGCAGTTTCTTTTGAAAAAGTTCTTCAGGATTTCGAAATTCTCAATTACGTAAAGCGTTACGTGCGGGAATTTGACATTAATGAAGAAACACTGGCTCTCGACTGCATTAAGGAGGTTGGCCATTCCGGTGAATATCTCACTTCCGAACATACCTTTGACTGGTGCCGTGTTGAACCCATGAATCCACAAGTCAGCTCCCGGGGTACGGTAGCCGATCCTGTAAATCAGTTCCAGAATCGTCTGAATCAGTATAAAGAACGGTTATTGGCAAAATACGAAAAACCGAAGACAGACCCTGCAAAGCTGGCTGAAATAAAAAATATTTTTGAAAAAGCAGGTCTGAGCCGTCAATGGATGGATATGGTAGATAACCTGTAAAATGTGGTCCGCTGTCAGTGTTTGACATCTTAACCCGAGAAAGATATAATCGTAAATGATTGACGAACACGATTATGATTTTGAAAGGTTAAGCAAATGTCTACATATAAAAACGGACTACAGACAAAAAAACAGTTGATTGAACATACTTACAGAGCACTGCTTTCCAACCGGGTCAGTGAATTGAAGATCCGGGATCTGGCCAAACAGTCCGGCTGTGCTCCCTCATCTGTCTATCAGCATTTTTCCAGTCTGAATAACCTGGTGACTGTGGCATCCATCAAGTTTCTTGATGAGTACACCCTTGCCTACAGTAAAATGCTGAATGAAAGTACAGATATTATTGAAAGTTATCTGAACGGATGGGAACTGTTTTGTAAATTTGCTTTTAAAAGACCCGACGTATTTCATCATTTGTTCTGGGGGTTAAACGCTTCGGATTTAGAGGATGCAATTACGCAGTACTACGACATCTTTCCTCTGAATCCTCCCAAAATATATTCCATACAGTACTATCTGACTTTTCTCACCGGTGATGTTGCGGAACGGGATTTTATGCTGCTGCGTACCATGGCCAGCCAGGGCCTGATATCGGTGGAGGATGCTCACTGCATAAGTATTCTTACCACTTCCGTCGCCCGAAACTTTCTGGCTGACTGCCGGAACACGGATGAGGCGAACCGTGAGAAATCCAAAGCACGCTGTATGGAACTGATCAGGCACACTCTGAAAATGGCGCTGAACAGCTGCAGATTCCAGGACAAATCCCATGATAGAAAAAAATTTTCTGATTAACCTGCTCAGTACACAGAAGCGGCCGGGGAATAGATATTCCCCGGCTTTCTTCTTTCGCGGTCTTATGTCTTTAATCGGTTATCTGCCGGATGTATTCTTTGCCAAACTGGCGGGCAACTGGCTGGACCGCTACGGTCTGACCGGGTACAACTATATCTGGTACTGGGGTATCGGCTGTGCTCTGCTGGGAACCATAGTCTGCTGCGCTGCTTTCAGGTATGCAAAAAAATCCCGTAAAAGCTGATTTAAAGGATCCGGAAGGCAGCCGGCAGACATTACTTCCCTTTTGTAATTTCCCAAAATCCGTGGTATAATGATAGCGCAAAACTGCAGAACAGGAGGTTTCGCCTATGAAATTAGTAATTACCATGAGCCGGCGATTCGGAACCGGAGCAAGTATTATTGCCAGAGAGCTGTCAGACCGGCTGAAGATCCCCGTTTATGACAAAGCATATATTGAACATGAGCTGGAAACCCATGACTACCATTCAGAAGCAGAAGCCATCCGCAAGCTGGCTGAAAATCCCTGTATCATCCTGGGACGCTGCGCTTCTGATATTCTGAAAGATCAGTCTAATGTTTTCAACATCTATGTGTGTGCCGACAAGGAAGACCGGATTCACAGAGTCATGATCTTAAGGGCCCTTTCCTATGAGGATGCAAAAGAAGCCCTGGAAAAGGCAGACGCTTTGCGGGCCGATTATTATTACCGCAATACCGGGAAAGCCTGGGGGGATGTCAACGATTATCACATGATTCTGGACACCTCAAAACTGGGTGTGGAGAACTGTGCCGGTATCCTGATGCAGTATTTTGAAAGAATGAATTATATCTGACCCCATGTACATAAAATAAAAGGACATCAAACCGGGAGCGTTTTTATGGCGTCTACTGTACAGGAAGCAATTATTTCTGATCAGTTTTACGATTATATCATTCCCACCACAGTATTAAATTCCAATGTCTTTACATCACGGGTACCCGCCGGCAGCCATTTCGTAATGATGGATTCTTTTTACGGAATTCTGCTGGCGCCGGTGCCTTCCGATCCATCCGTCATTTCTTTTGTCAATTACTCCTCGATTCCCAGCCTTTTTATGCTGCAGAATATTACCAGCCTGGAAGTGTCCGGCATCATACAGGCTCAGACACAGACTACTCTTTCGCTGACCGGGCGGGGCGTTCTGATCGGTTTTATTGATACCGGCATCAATTATCAGAACCCTGTTTTCCTTGACAGTTTGGGACAGACGCGGATTGAAGCCATCTGGGATCAGGAAATCCAGACCGGCAAGCCGCCCTTCGCTTTTCCTTACGGATCAGAATACCGGAAGGAGGATATCAACCGGGCTCTGGCGTCGGATGATCCCTATTCCATCGTTCCATCCCAGGATCTGAACGGACATGGTACATCTCTGGCCAGCATCGCAGCCGGAAACGCCGTACCGGAACAGGAATTTACCGGAGCTGCTCCCCGCAGTTCCATCGCTGTGGTTAAATTAAAAGAGGCAAAAGAATATTTAAAAAACTATTTTTACTTTTCCGGCACCGGACCTGTATATCAGGAAACAGATATCATCATGGGATATACCTATCTGACAAATCTGGCCAGACAGCTGAATATGCCTCTGGTAGTCTGTATTGGACTTGGTTCCAATCAGGGAGAACATTCCGGAGGAATGCCGCTGGAGGTAGTACTGGGAGGAACCAACCGCTATATCAGTAATGCTGTAGTTGCCGCTGCGGGAAATGAAGGAAACCGCTCCCACCACTATTTCGGCTCTCTGAGTGAAAGCGAAGCTTACCGCACGGTAGAGATTCTGGTACAGGAAAATACACCTGGATTCACCACGGAGCTGTGGACCCAGTCTCCTGAAATTTTTTCTGTGGGTTTTGTTTCCCCCGGCGGCGAAACCATTGCCAGAATTCCACCGGGCCTGAATAACACGACAGAGGTGCGTTTTGTTCTGGAGCGGACCATAATTGAAGTCCACTATGAGACTATTTTGACCACCTCAGGAAGTCAGCTGATCTTCATGCGTTTTTCGGCTCCTACTCCCGGCCTGTGGCAGATACGGGTTTATGGTCCTCCGATTCTGGACGGAGATTTCCATATGTGGCTGCCGGTATACGGATTTACAGATCCGGAAGTCATCTTTCTGGATCCCGATCCTTACACCACCATCACTTCTCCTGCCGTCTCATCCGGCGTCATAGCAGTCGGCGCCTACAACGCCTATAATGGAAGTCTCTACCTGCATTCCAGCCGCGGAAACAACAGGCTGGGTATGGTAAAGCCGGATCTGTGCGCTCCAGGCGTGGAAGTAAGCGGTTTTGGAAGACTGGATGTTCCGGCTGCCTTTACCGGTACCTCCGTATCCGCTGCAGTCACCGCCGGAGGCGCCGCGCTGATCATCGAATGGGGCCTGTCTCAGGATCCGGCCCTGCTTTTTTCCACCACCGATATCAAAAATATTCTGATCCGGGGAGCTGTCCGTGAGCCCGGCCAGGAATATCCCAACCGGGAATGGGGTTATGGAAAGCTGAACATATACCGCTCCTTTATCATATTTATCAACCGCTGAAAATTTCTTCTTCATTTCTTTGTAGCAAGTTGCCTGCTATCCACATAAGATGGAGTGTAAATAAATTTTGGAGGATTTAACATGAGTGATTTAGCAGCAACAAACTGCGGATGCGGATGCGACAATGGATGTGATAACAATGGTATTAGTTTATTCGGAGGAAACGGATGCTGTTCCATTATCTGGCTTCTGGTTATCCTTTCCTGCTGCGGCGGCGGCAGCGGACGTTCCGGCGATGGCTTCGGATGCGGATGTGATAACAGCTGCCTGCTTATTATTCTTCTGCTGGCATGCTGCGGAGGATGCGGCTTCTGAGAATCCAAAAGGACCGGGGAACAATTTCCCCGGTCTTTTTAACGTCGATTTCGCTTTGCTGCGTATTGCCGGCCCGGAACCGCATTTTTCTTTTGTCCGCTCCTGTCTGTCTCTTCCTTTTCCTTTCTTCTTACACATTCCAGATCTATTTCATAAATGGCATTGCCGTCAATCATCAATCTGTGATTTTTTTCCTCCATATTTTTTGTCTCCTTTCACTGTCTATCTTCTGTATCATATGACAATTTCTCTGCAGCCGTCATATACTAAATAAAAAAAACATAAGATTTAAAAAAATCAAAGGTATGTTTATGAGTGAAAATGATATTCCCCGGATGACCGCTCTGGATCAGATGGTTTCCGACGACAGTCTGCAGGCAATGAAAGCAGTGATCCCCTATACTTCCTCGAAGGAACAGCAGCTTCTGTCTGTTCTCATAAAATTCATGGAACTAAAAAGAACCTTTCAGATGTTTCAGCAGCCGGGAAATGATATGAAAATGGCTTCCGCAGAACCTGCCGCCCTTTCCCCTTCCGAGATGCTCCAGGATATCCGCCAGTACACCGGCGGAAACGTGCGGGAATCTATAGACAGTCTGCTGAACGCTTTTCAGACCATTCAGGTATTTCAGATGTATCAGGAAATGGAGGAGGAAAAAAGTAATCATGAGTCAAAATTGGATGAATCACCCCAGCCTGGCATCGATTGACGCTGCAAAGCTGCAGATGCTGCAGTCGCTTGCCAGTCAGGGCGCCCAGAAGGGAAAACAGGACCTGATGCCATTTCTGATGATGGCGATGAGACAGTCCAGACAGAAAGGAATGTCTTTTACACCGGATGAGATGAATATGATCATAGAGGTGATGAAATCCGGAAAATCCCCGGAAGAAACAGCCCAAATGGATAAAATGCTGAATTTGCTGAAAATGATGAAATAAAGCAGGCGCTTCCATATAAAGCGCCGCAGGACACCGGAGTTTATCCCCATGCCCTGCGGCTTCGCTGTCAGCATTTGTGTTTTAAAATACAGCTTCGAAGCAGCGTCAGCGCTGCAACTACAGACTGCTCCCGGATTTTAGCCCGATTTCCGCTGAAATGATACTCTTTTACTTTTACGTGGCCGCCGACACAGCAGCCGATATAAACCAGTCCCACCGGCTTTTCGTCTGTACCGCCGCCCGGTCCGGCAATTCCTGTCACAGCTATGCATGCGTCTGTGCCGGTCTGAAAACAGCCGCCCTTTGCCATTTCCCAGGCTGTTTCGCGGCTGACCGCGCCGACGGCTTTCAATGTGGCCTTTTTCACGCCCAGATATCTTCGCTTCGCTTTATTGGAATAGGTCACCAGTCCCTGTTTCAGCACGTCGGAAGCCCCCGGCACATTGACAAGGCGGGCAGAAATCGCACCTCCTGTACAGGACTCTGCGCAGGTCAGCGTCAACTTCTTTTTTTTCATCAGCTTTATCAGCGACTCTTCCAGCGTTACCTTTTCATCCGTGGTATAAATATGTTTTCCAAACCGTTTTTTCAGCTCTTTTACCACAGGCTTGATCAGGCGCCCGGCAGCTTCATCATCGACAGCAGATGCCGTCACGCGAAGATGCACTTCTCCTATTTTTGCATAGGGCGCAATGGTAGGATTTTTCTGAGCGGAAATCATATCCTCAATCATGGTCTCCGCCATGCTCTCTCCAATACCGCACAGTTTCACCATACGTGAGGAAAGTACCTGGGGCTGTTTCTTTTCCAGATACGGAAATACCTGACCTTCAAACATGGGCTTTAACTCACTGGGCGGTCCGGGGAGAAGAATCACCGTCCTGTCATCCTTTTCCATAATCAGCCCGGGCGCCGTTCCGTTTTCATTGTCCAGTACTATAGCTCCCTGGGGGACCAGCGCCTGACGCCAGTTATTCTCTGTAATTTTTACATCCTTCCCTTTTAAGGTTTCAAAATAATGCTGTATCCTCTTTCTGGTATGCGAATCCTCCACCAGCGGAATACCCATGACTTTTGCCGCCGTATCCTTTGTGATATCGTCCTGGGTGGGGCCAAGACCGCCGGACAGAATCACAATGTCAGAACGGTCAAGAGCCGTCCGGATGGTATCATACATCCTTTTTTCATTGTCTCCCACCGTCGTCTCGTAATACAGAGTCAGTCCCAGGCGGGCACACATTTCCGACAGATATGCCGCATTGGTATTGACAATGTTTCCCATCAGAATCTCTGTCCCCACCGTAATCAGTTCTGCTACCATTTCCGGTTCCTCCTTTTACTTCTGAAGCGTAATCACATTTTTGTTTTTTACCAGATAGTCAATCAGAGAGATTACCGTCAGCGCCAGAGACAGATATATGAAAATCTGCTCCACTGTGCCAAACGCTCCTCCCAGATCGGCGATCAGAAGAATAATCATCACCATCTGCGATACCGTTTTGAATTTTCCCCAGTAGCTGGCCGCTATGACCACTCCGTTGTCGGAAGCGATCAGGCGGAATCCGCTGATGATAAATTCTCTGGCTATAATAATAATAACCACCCAACACGGTATTTTATCCAGCTCAATCAGACATATCAATGCGGAACATACCAGCAGCTTGTCCGCCAGCGGATCCATAAATTTTCCAAAATTCGTAACCAGATTGTCCCTGCGGGCCAGATAGCCGTCCAGCGCATCCGTCAGACTGGCAATCACAAATATAGCAAGCGCAATCCATTTAAAGGCTGCACTTTCTGCTGGCGCCAGCATAAAAATCACAAAAAACGGTATCATAATAACGCGGAACAACGTCAGCTTATTCGGTGTATTCATCTGCAATCTCTCCTATCAAATCGTATTCCAATGCGCCGGTCACCCTCACACGGACAAAATCTCCCGTCATCAGGTTTTCCCCTGTATTGACAAAAATATATCCGTCAATGCCAGGCGCATCCCCATAAGTCCTGCCCACATAGGCGTTTTCATCGGCAACTTTTCCTTCAATAAAAACAAGCGTCTCCTGTCCAATCCGCTCGTTTCCCAGTTCCAGCGAAATATCCTGCTGCAGCTCCATAAGTTCTGCTTTTCTCTCTTCTTTTACCTCTTCCGGGACCTGGTTCTCCATGGCGGCGGCCGGCGTGTCTTCTTCCGGTGAATAAGTAAAAACGCCCAGACGGTCGAAAGCCATATCCGCAGCAAACTGCATAAGCTGCTCATGATCTTCCCTGGTTTCCCCTGGAAATCCTGTAATCAGCGTCGTTCTTATAACCATATCCGGTATTTTTTCCCGGATATCCGTAATAATACGCTCCAGATCCGCTTTTGACGTTTTTCTTCCCATTCGTTTCAAAACAGGATCGCTGCAGTGCTGTATTGGAAGATCCAGATAATGGCAGATCTTCGGTTCGCTGGCAATCGTATCGATCAGCTCCGGATATATCTCCTCCGGATAGCAGTACAAAAGACGGATCCATACCAGTCCGTTGATTTCACACAGTTTTTTCAGCAGTATGTGCAAAGACTTCTCCCCATAAAGATCCGTACCGTATATAGTGGTCTCCTGAGCAATAACGATCAGTTCCTTTACACCCTGCCGGGCCATCTCCCTGGCTGACTCAATCAGCCGTTCCATGGGAATACTCCGGTAGTTTCCACGGATTTTAGGTATCACACAGTACGTACAGTGCTTCGCACAGCCCTCGGCGATCTTCAGATACTCATAAGAGCCCCCGGTGGTGATCACCCGTCCTCCCCCCGTATCCACCAGACGGTCCACCGGTCTGAAGGAAGTGTATTTTTCTCCCTTCAGCACACGCTCCACCGCCTCGATAATATCGTCATAGCTGGCGGTTCCCAGCACCGCATCCACCTCCGGCATTTCCGTCAGTATTTCATCCCGATAGCGCTGGGCAAGACATCCGGTGACGATCAATGCCTTTGCTTTTCCGGATAAACGGTATTTCCCCATCTCGATAATGGTGTCAATACTCTCTTCCTTTGCATCATGGATAAAACAGCAGGTGTTGATTACGATGACATCCGCTTCCTCTTCGTCGTCGGTAATCTGATATCCTTTTTCTTTTAAGAGGGACAGCATCTCCTCCGAGTCCACCAGATTTTTGTCACAGCCCAGTGAAACAAATAATATCTGCATAAATTCCTCCTGTATATAGGATTCAAAAGAAAACTGCTGCACGGTATCCGAACCCTTACATGCAGCAGTCTTTTTGTGATCCGTTATTCTTCTTTTTCCTCTTCTTCCTGCATATCTTCCGGCAGAATTTTCACCTTGCCCTCGTACATTTCTTCAACCGCGATGGAAAGAGGTTTCTTTCCGGCAGCTTTCACCATAGGTTCCGCGCCGCTGATAATCTGTCTGGCCCGCTTGCTTGTGGCCAGCACAACAGAATACCTGCTGTTGACAAGGGGCGCTTCATTGGCGTCGTGCTCACTGTTAATTGCCTGCATAAGTTCTGAATAAGATGGATGTATCATAAACATGCTCCTTTCAAATATCGTTCAGCTGTTTCTTTATATCATTTATAAAATCCAGATTTCTGGCGGTTTCCTGATGAGCGCTCTCAATCAGCCTGTGCAGCTTTTCCATGCACTCTTTTTCCCTGTCCCGCTCGTTGATCAGAATGTAATCATAACAGTCCATAAACCGGGATTCTTCTTTTGCCTGAGCCATCCTGGCAGCCACAATCTCTTCTGATTCCGTCCCCCTTGAGGTCAGACGCCGTCTCAGCTCTTCGGCCGTGGGAGGTGTGACAAAGATCAGCAATGTTTCCGGCATCTTTTCCTTGACTTTCAATGCGCCCTGCATCTCAATCTCCAAGATGACATCTTTTCCGGCCTCCAGCTGCCGGTCCACATAATCTTTGGGCGTTCCATAATAATTGTCCACATAACGGGCATATTCAATAAACGCGTCTTCCTGAATCATTTTTCTGAATTCCTCGGGCGTTTTAAAAAAATACTCAATGCCGTCCCGTTCACCCTGACGGGGATTCCGCGTCGTTGCGGAAATGGAAAGACTGTAATTGCCGTATTTTTCCAGAAGAAGCTTCATCAGCGTGCCTTTGCCCGCTCCGGAAAAACCGGATACTACCACCAACAATCCTCTACGGTTCATAATTTTCCCCTTTTTCCTCTTCTGACCACCCGGCATTGACACGCCGGCTGATGGTTTCCGCCTGCAGCGCTGAAAGGACGACATATCCGTCCTCCGTGATAATCACTGACTTTGTCCGCCTGCCCTGGGTGGCGTCGATACTGGTTCCAGACTCTTTTGCATTCTGAGTCAGCCGCTTCACCGGAGCGGCATCCGGACTGACTACCGCCACAATTTTTTCCGCGTTTACCACATTTCCAAAACCGATATTGATTAATTTTGCCAAATAACCGTACCGCCTATTCTATATTCTGAATCTGTTCTCTGACTTTTTCAATTTCCGTTTTCAGATCTATAGCCACATTGGATGTGGCAATATCGTTGGCCTTGGCCAAAATCGTGTTCGCTTCCCGGTTCATTTCCTGCGCGATAAAATCCAGTTTCCGGCCAATACCTTCGGAACTTTGAAGAACCTGCTTCATATTCTCTATATGACTTTTCAGCCGCACTGTCTCTTCATCTGTACAGATTTTATCCGCAAACAGGATTACTTCCGCCGCAATTCTGGACTCTTCAATCTGCGTATCTTCCAGAAGCTCCTTCATCTTTTTCTCAAGCTTTTCCCTGTACTCCCGCGTGATTTGAGGGGAACGCTTTTCAATTTCAAGGACTCTGGCATACATGGCATCCAGCTTTTCCAGAAGATCTTTCTGCAGGTGTACGCCTTCTTTTTCCCTTGACAGTACGAAAGCTTCCGCCGCTTTTCTCACTACCGGTTCCAGAGCGCTCCAGAGTTCTTCCTCATCCGCCGAAAGCTCCTCCATGGCAAACACTTCCGGAAATTTGGAAAGAACAGAAACAGTAACGTCATTTTTCAGGGAGAATTCTTCTTCCATCCGGCGCAGATACGCCAGGTACTGTCCCGCAATATCATGGTTATACTTGAGGTTTACCCGGTCCTGCGTATAATTTTCATAAGTGACAAAAACGTCAACTTTTCCCCTCTGCATGTACTCTTTGAGCACACTGCGCATCCCGGCCTCCAGAGCGCCCAGCTTTTTGGGGATTTTAAAATTAAAGTCCAGATATCTGTGATTCACAGACTTCATCTCTACTGTAAATTTATAAAGGTCATTCTGAAATTCAGAACGGCCGAATCCTGTCATACTCTTCATGCTGCACTTTTCTCATTTCTTTACATTTCTGTTATATTCAGACAGCCTCTGTCTGAACATACAAATTTATTATAATTCATTATAAAACCCTAGTCAAATTATTTTTTTCTGTTATAATGAATTCATATGACAAAAGGAGAAAATTATGGCATTTGACGGTATAACCATTGCAAATATTGTATCAGAACTGAACCGGACCATTACCGGTGGAAAAATAAATAAAATCGCACAGCCAGAAAACGACGAACTGTTGATCACGGTTAAAAATCAGAAGACACAGTATCGTCTTTTTATATCTGCCAGCGCCTCGCTGCCCCTCATCTACCTGACCGGGAGCAACAAACCCAGCCCGCTGACGGCGCCCAATTTCTGCATGCTGCTGCGCAAACATATCGGAAGCGGAAAAATTCTTTCCGTCACCCAGCCTGGTCTGGAACGTATTATCCAGATTAAGCTGGAACATCTCAACGAAATGGGCGATCTGTGCCGCAAATATCTTATGATTGAAATCATGGGAAAACACAGCAATATTATCTTCTGTGACGAAGATTTCGTGATCATTGACAGCATCAAGCACGTATCTTCTCATATGAGTTCCGTACGGGAGGTTCTTCCCGGCCGCGATTACTTTATCCCACAGACCCAGGAAAAGCAAAATCCTCTGACTGTATCCTATGAAGAATTTCTGGAGAAGGTTCTGCAGCGTCCCTGCTCCGTCTCGAAAGCTCTATATCTTTCCCTCACGGGAATCAGTCCTCTCATCGGGGAGGAGCTGTGCGCCAGAGCTTCCATTGACGGAGGTCTTCCCACGGATTCCTTAAGCGATATCGAAAAAGTTCATCTGTACCACACCTTTTCCCGTATGATGGAGGATGTGTCATCCTCAAATTTCTCGCCGGGAATTATTTACCGTGATTCCGAACCTGTGGAATACGCCAGCTTCCCTCTTTCCATGTACGGCGACCTGAAACGGGTTACATACGATTCCATCAGTGAAATGCTGGAATCCTATTATGCGGAAAAAAACATCGTAACAAAGATGAGACAAAAATCCGCCCAGCTGCGCCGGGTCGTACAGTCTGCTCTGGAGCGGAGCAGCAAAAAACTGATCCTCCAGAAAAAACAGCAAAAAGATACGGATAAAAAGGATAAATACCGTATTTACGGGGAATTGATTAATACTTACGGCTATAATCTTGAACCGGAGCAAAAATCCTTTGAAGCTCTCAATTATTATACAAATGAAATGATAACCGTACCGCTGGACCCTGCCCTTACGCCTTCTGAAAATGCAAAAAAATATTTCGAGCGCTACAGTAAGCTGAAAAGAACCCAGGAAGCCCTGGCTGTCCTCATAAAAGAAACATGTGAGGAGTTGGAGCATCTGGAGTCCATCAGTATGGCGCTGGATATGGCAATGTCAGAAGATGATCTGTCGCAGCTGCGGGATGAACTTGCAGAATATGGCTACATCCGCAGGAAAAATACAGACGGCCGCAGGAAAAAGAAAAATCAGTTTCAGCCTCTTCACTATGTCTCCAGTGACGGATTTCATATATATATTGGAAAAAACAATTTTCAGAACGACGAACTGACCTTTAAATTTGCTTCCGGAAACGACTGGTGGTTCCATGCCAAAGGTCAGCCCGGTTCCCACGTAATCGTAAAAACCGAAGGGGAAGAACTGCCGGATCGAACCTTTGAGGAGGCCGGCAGACTGGCAGCCTATTATTCAAAAGGACGAAGCGCTCCCAAAGTTGAAATCGACTATACCCAGAAAAAAAACATCAAAAAGCCGAGAGGAGGCAAGCCGGGATTTGTGGTCTATTATACCAACTATTCCCTGCTGATCGATCCTGATATTTCATCTATCCGGCAGATAAAAGAAAGTAGGTAACTTATGATTCAACTGAAAAAACTGAAAAAAGAACAGCCGGCCGTCGTTTCCAGAACGCCTGTTGAACGGATCGAAGCTGATGTGAATACGGGGCTTACCAAGGCCCAGGTGAGGGAACGCATGGAAAACGGCTACGGCAATGCCCCCGTGGATCCTCCCTCCAAAACCATAAAGGAAATCATTCTGGGAAACCTGCTGACCTATTTTAACCTGGTGTTCGCCGTCATTGCAGCACTGTTGATTCTGGTGGGTTCCTTTCGGGATCTTACCTTTCTCCCGATCATCATTTTCAATACACTGATCGGTATCGTACAGGAGATCCGCTCCAAAAACACACTGGATAAATTAAGCGTGCTCAACGCACCGAAAGCGGCGGTACTGCGTGACGGCAGAGAGTCCGTCATTCCCGCAGATCAGCTGGTACTGGATGATCTTGTAATCTTTCAGGCCGGAAATCAGATCCCCGCAGACGCTTTTGTAGTAAACGGCGAAGTACAGGTCAATGAATCCCTTATTACCGGAGAATCCGACGAAATCACAAAATCCGCCGGGGATCCTCTCCTTTCCGGGAGTTTTATCGTCTCGGGAAAATGCCTGGCTCGCCTTGATAATGTGGGGGCAGACTCCTATGTCTCCAAACTGACACTGGAAGCCAAAGCAGCCAAGGAAGGGGAACAGTCTGAGATGATCCGCTCACTCAATACGCTGGTCCTTGCCGTGGGAATTATTATCATTCCCATCGCTTTAATGCTGGTTGCTCAGCAGCTTGTTTTTGCAAAAGCCAGTTTGCAGACCGCCGTAACCTCCATGGTGGCCGCTGTAATCGGCATGATTCCGGAAGGTCTTTATCTTCTGTCCAGCGTGGCCCTGGCTGTAAGCGTTGTCCGCCTGGCCCAGAAAAAAGTCCTGGTTCATGACATGAAGTGCATCGAGACTCTGGCCCGTGTCAATGTACTTTGCGTGGACAAGACCGGTACAATCACAGAAAACACCATGCAGGTAAACGATATTGTTCCTCTGGATGCATATCAGGAGAACTCATCGGAGGGATCTTTGGAAATCCTGCTGGGTGATTTTGTAAACGCCATGGCTTCTGACAATATCACCATGGCTGCCATGAAAAAATATTTCCGGGAAAATTCCGGCAGGATCGCCTCCGCCACCACCTCCTTTTCTTCGGCCTACAAATACAGCAGCGCTGCCTTTGATCAGACTTCTTACGTAATCGGCGCCCCTGAATTCGTACTGCGGTCCGATTATGATAAGTATCGTGATACAATCGAGTCCTACAGTGGAGAAGGATACCGTGTTCTTGTATTCGGAAAATACCACGGCACGGCAGACGGAAAGCAGCTCACACAATCGGTCAGCCCCTACTGTCTCGTGCTGCTGTCCAATCCTATCCGTAAGGAAGCCAGAAGTACTTTTCAGTATTTTGCGGAACAGGGCGTAGACATCAAAGTAATCTCCGGCGACAATCCTGTCACCGTTTCAAAGGTGGCTCTGGAGGCCGGCATAAAAAATGCAGCAAATTACGTAGACGCTTCCACTTTGACCACGGAGACTGAAATTGCTCAGGCCGTCTTAAAATACACCGTGTTCGGGCGGGTAACTCCCAATCAGAAGCGGCAGTTTGTGAAGGCCCTGAAATCTCACGGCAAAACCGTCGCCATGACCGGGGACGGCGTCAATGATGTGCTGGCCCTAAAGGATGCCGACTGCAGCGTGGCCATGGCAAGCGGCAGCGACGCAGCGGCTCAGGCCTCCCAGCTTGTGCTGCTGGAAAACAATTTTGCCTGTATGCCTTCCGTTGTTCTGGAGGGCCGCCGGGTGGTCAATAACCTGCAGCGGTCTGGAAGCCTGTTTCTGGTGAAAAATATATTTTCCTTCCTGATGGCTCTGTTTTCCATCTCCTTTATGATCGAATATCCGCTGGAACCTTCTCAGATCTCTCTGATCAGCATGTTTACCATCGGTGTTCCCGGATTTTTGCTGGCGCTGGAACCAAACAAGAATATTATCAAAGGGCATTTTATTACCAATGTACTGATAACGGCCCTGCCGGCGGGGCTTACGGATTTCTTTATCGTGGGAGCCATCGTGGTATTTGGCCAGGTGTTCGGCGTAGCCCCCACCGATATTTCCACTGCCGCCACCCTGCTTCTTGCCGTAGTCGGATTTATGATTCTGTACCGGATCAGCAAGCCGATGAATGCTCTTCGCTGGTCCGTATTTATCGGCGTTATCCTCGGCATGCTGTTTTGCATCGCCTTTATCAACGATCTGTTTGCCATCAGCAAGGTTTCGCTGAAATGCGGTATGCTTCTGGGCGTATTTACACTGGCTACCGAACCGGTGCTGCGTTATACCAGCATGTTTGTTGCCTTCGTGGAAAATACCTTCAGTACCATGCGCCGGAAACGGAGAGAGAAAAAAGAACGAAATCCCAAACGCAAACGGATAAAATAGGTATCGCGTCGATTTCAAAAACAGGAAAGCCCCCCTGACCAGTCATATATGGCTGATCAGAGGGGCTTTCACTTTCATCCTGTTTGTTGTTCCAATTTTTCATTGCTTGATACTGCCCGACTTCTTTTCTTTGTTTTCCGCTGTATCATACTACCGCTTCTACCAGAACCCGTTTTTAATTCAATCACGAACTGTTCGCCTCCATAATCCACGATAATGTCTGTGCGCTTCATATCTCTGGTCCTTGCCTCTACATAGCTTCTCCCTCTTCCATTTATGATCGGCCGCAGAAAAAGCATGAAATATTTTCGTCCGATTTCCTCTTTAAACTTCTCGCTCTCATCCTTATACAACTCCGCAAAAGTTTTTACAAATCTCTCAAGAACCAGTTCCATGTCGAGGTGTCCGCCTTTGATAAACTGATATTTGTCTGCCACGGCAGTTGCGTAGACCGCACTGCTCACTTCTTCCTCAGACAGGAAAAGATTATACAGATAAGTTTCAAAGATCCGGTTAGCAACAGCCAGGTTTCCATCCACATTTTTGACAAAGCCAAACATGGACGCGACCTCTATCGCCTGATTCCCTGCTGCGTAACTCATCGGCAGACCATTGAACAAGATTGCCTTGAGCATCTGCGCAAGCTCCGGGAAATCTTCCAGTTTTCCTGTCAGTGATTCAAACAGGGTATTTTTCTCATGTGTCAATATTTTCTCGGCTTCTATATAACCCGCCTTTGTCCACGCCTCTGCTCTGTGCAGAAATCGTTCGCTTCCTGCAATCCGTTCATCGAGCAGCTGACAGATTCTTGAGACAAGAAACGGATATCCTGACGTTGAATCACAGATAAGTCCTGCCATCTCATCCAGATTCATTCCGGTTTCGTAATCGGCCTCATACTGCGCAAGCATCCCTTTGATATCATCTTTATCAAAGCTCATATCAACCAGAAAATCGGTGGCAATGTTCCATGGGCTGTTCGTCTTGTGCTCCTGTTCAGTACGGATCTTAATTTTAACATTCTTTACATCCACCACCCCGGCCAGAATAACGGACTGAAACGTCGGCAATATCTCCCTGTTAAGATAATATGCCCTCAGCTGCGCGAGAAAATCCAGAAAGACCTGATTATTCGACGCGCTGTCCACTTCATCAACGATCAGGACGACCGGCATCTGTGCTGTGTCACACAGATCGCTCAAAAGCTCGAACAGACGTCCCAATGAAAACTGCTCTTCCGTCTGCGCCGCTCTCTCCAGCTTATCAAGCCTGCTTTGATCAAACCCTTCAATCGGCTTTCTTTTATTACGTATTATCCTTAGAAGATACCTTGCAAACGCTTTTGCAAAAACAATCTCTGTCGAAAAATCAGCATTGCCAAGCATCTGAAAATCCAGGGAAACGACCTTATAATCCTTCTTCAGATAATCGGCAAGAGCCGCCAGCGTAGTGGTTTTTCCATACTGCCTGGCTCTGTTGATTGTAAAATAGCTGCCGTTATCAATCAGCTCTCTGATCTTCTTCAATCGTCCTGTAATATCCACCATGTAATGAAGCTTGGGATTACAGGAGCCTGTAACGTTAAATCTGCGTGGCATATCCTCACGCTCCTTTCCGTCTGTATCTCAAGTTTACTATACGACGGATTGTTATTCAAGCTGATGTTTCTCTAATTCCTGAAAACGGATTACAAAATTACTGTTCAGACCAGTCTTAAGCGGCTCCCTCCAGACAATGCTCCATCCCCCTGCCCGCAGCAAATCCCGATAATAATTACGCGATACCTCATACCCTCCTGCCAGTGGCATCCAATTTTTTCTTAACTGCGAGAATTCCTGTTACAGAAACCGTAATACAGGCTGCCACATGGCTGATTAGCACTGCGGCCCAAACCTCATTCAGCCCAAATCCCAAATAAGAAAACAAATAGGCCAGAGGTATTCGTACCACAATATAATAGAAAATCATCAGACACATACTCCTGGAAGGCATTCCCATTCCATTGAGCATACCCAGACAGCAATTTGTGACTGTGTTAAGAACATACCCGACACTGACAATCAAAAAATATGTTCCCACAATGACTGCAACATCACTGCTTTTAACGAACAGGCCGGAAAGCTGTTTGGAGAATCCAACGACAAAAACAGAAAGGATCACCAGCAGGCCGCAGCCGTATCCCAATGCACATTTCAGATAATCTTTCGCCCGGTCATATCGTGCGCCGCCGACACACTGCCCGATAATGGTGGTCAGAACCATGTTGAGCGCCATTGCAGGATAGAACAGAATAGTTTCCAACTTTCCCGTTATCCCATAAGCCGCTATTGCCGTGACACCATATGTACTGGCGAGCGCTGTGAGGAAAGTCGTGCTGATTGCCGGAATACTTTGCTGAATGACAGAGGAAATTGCTTTTTGAATGAACTGCAAAACATCGTGTCTGTCAAATGCGGAGATTTTAAATGCAAACAATTTTTTCTTCTTCAGATAGATCAGCATAAACAGCAGACAGATAATCTGAGAAAGCAGCGTTGCGATCGCCGCGCCGTGAAAGCCAATAAAGTGAATAAAAATGGGATCAAGAACAGCGTTTAAAATTGTCGATACCAGCATCGCTGCCGCTTGAAACATAGCGTTGCCAAAGCTTCGCAAGACAGCAGTAAAAAATAAATAGAGATAGACAGCCAGATACCCAAGTACATAGATTGACAGATAACTGTATGCCATTTCATAGGTTTCAGCCGGAGTATTCAGTACATTCAAAATTCCCGGAAGAAAAGCCTCAATCAAAACAGTTACAAGAACGGAGAAAACCACCGCTATACAAAACGATGTGGCAACCAGACTTTCTGTTCTTTTCCTGTCCTTTGCCCCAATAGCCTGAGAAATCAAAATAGCTGCCCCATTGGTCGCCCCCATCGCAACAGAAGTTAAAATCAAAATGACAGGGGTAGAATTTGTTAACGCGGCATAGGCCGTTTCTCCAAGCAAATTGCCGATCCAAAGGCTGTCAACAAGGTTATACATCATATTCAGGAACATGGCGGCAATCATCGGGAGGGTCATTGCCATAAGGCAGCGCTTTGTGTTTCCGCTTATAAAATCAATTTTAGTCATCATAATAAACATCCTTTCTTTCTTTTGAATGAATATCATTCATTTTTCTTTTAAAAATATAAGCCGCTTGCTGCGACACGTGGTAAACAATATCTATTGATCATAAATACCCCCGCCCCAAAGCGGGGGATTTTTTCTTCAAAGATGCAGTGCAAATATAAGAAATTCACGTATCCTTTTTGACTTATCTTCCTGTGTCAGATCGTCCGTCAGCAGGATGCCAAGCTGTCCATATACACAGAACATCGCGGCGGCCTGTATATCGTCAAACTGAATCTCGCCCTTTTGTTTTGCTCGCTGTAGCAGTTTTTCCACAAGGGGAACCAGCTTTTCACATACTTTGAGAGAAAGCTGATCGTGAAATTTTTTGTTTTCTGCTCCGTGAAAAGCAGAATAATATGTGGTGTCCCGTTCTTCCACTGTGGAGGGCATATCTTCGATAATCTGCCGCAAGGTTTTGTCATTGCCTTTATCTGAACCGATATACTGCTCCACCAGGATATCCGCATATTGTTCAATCGCACTGTCAAACAGCGCTTCTTTGGATGGAAAATAGCGATAGCACAGACCTTGTGCCACACCGATTGCTTTTGCTATATCTGTAATCGAGGTTTTTTCATATCCCTTTTCTCCGAACAATTTAAGAGCAGTATTTAAAATCTCCTGCTTACGCACTTCCGGCTCCTTTGTGACCCGCATAGCCTGAACCTCCTTTCCTTCACCCATTATAAAACCGTTCTTTTTAAAAGTCAATGAATAATGTTCATTCATTTTAAATTTCCCTATGTGAAACTCCCCCCTGTTCAAACCGTCTGAAAAAACGCCTTGAAAAGAATCCGATCGCACACACGATCCCTCCGCTTGGAATCAATACCCAGTAAACGCTGTCTGCGAACCAGTCAAACAAGGCTCCGTAAATTATCTGCCCCGCCGGCTGCGCGCACATAGAGAGCGTGAATACATAAGACATCACCTTCCCCATCAAATGCTCCGGCGTCCGTTCCTGTATGATAGAAATGGCATAGGTGGAAAACAGGCTGCATCCAAGCTGGCAGACACTGAACATTCCCAGCAGGATCAGATAACGGGCAACATCTCCTGCCGGCACGAGAAAAGCGATTCCGCACGGAATAAGGCATATTCCAAAGGATACAAAAACAATAGCAAGATGATGTGCCCGCAGTCTTTTCGCCAATACCACAACACACAGGCTGCCTAAAATAGATGCAACACCCATGACGCTTTCCGCAATGCCGTAGTGGGCAGCGGAGAGGCCAAGCACGGTGCGGACTAAATAGGGAAGTCCCACCACAGCAGTGCCTGCCACAAACAGGCTGACGGCTGCCGCCAAAAGAAGAAGTTTCATAATCCCCGACTGCTCAAGACGCAAAAAGCGCATGCTGACAGTGAAATCTTCTTTGATGACCGCGCCGATTCCCATTCTTCCTTCCGGCTTTTTGTAATCCAGTCGGATAAAGCATTCCAAAAAAGCTGTGATAAAGAAACATGCCACCGTGGCATAAAATACAGGCCGGATTCCGAATGCGGTATAAAAAATGCTGCCCAAAAACGGAGTTATGAGAGATGCGATCGAGGCCACCTGACTGATGACAGCATTTCCTTTTACGATGTTATCCCCGGATAGCATCTGCGGAACACATGCCTGCACAGTGGGCGATTCAAACGCACCCAATACCGACAAGATTACAAGCAGCGCACCGACAATGAAAATGTCATGCCCGAATGCCATGGCAAATCCGGCAGTCAGTACAGACAGCCCGGAAAGAGCATCCAGCGCAACCATGATATTGCGGCGGTTTGCCCGGTCTGCAAGAATGCCTCCAAAAGGGGACAGCAAGATTGTAGGGAACATGGACAACGCCAGCAGTCCCGCAAAAACAGATGCGGACCCGGTCCGTTCCAGCACATACATGGACAAGGCAAATTTCAGAGTGTAATTGCCGATCAGGGAACTGACCTGCCCCAGAATTAAAAAAGTAAAATTTCGGGTAAAAAGCTTCTGATTCATCTTCTCCTCCATTTTGGTCAAATTTTTTTCTTTCATTATGTCCTCCTTTAATGCATTACATGGGTGCTGATCGGTATGTAAATATTCAAAGAAATACATTGTCAGTAAGATACCGAACAAACGAATGTATAATTCTAAAGTTAAAGACCCTGATGCAAGTATGCGGATCAACCTGGCATTGATTCAAGCATCAGGGTCTTTGACCCTCGCGGCAGCTTTACTTTTCATCCGGCATTTTTTCAAAAAATTTATCCACCAGAACATAGAGAGAATCATCCATAAGGGGAACTCCCATCTTCTCCAGCATATCACCAAGAAAGTGAAACTTTTTCTTCATTCCTTCCTTATCAGACGGAAACACAGAAGGCAGCATCCACAAACTGGTAAGCAGGGGGATGAGTTCAGCGATTTCTTCGACATACTCCGTGTGCAGAGAACCGTCCCTGTTGCCCTCTTCCAGCAATTCCTGATAATAGGGGGTGAGAATACGCCGGTTGGATTCGATCATCTCCACCAAAAGCCGGGGATTTCTCGTAAGGGGAATGGATTGGATAGTCATACTGTTCCGTTCTTCATCCGACTGATACACCCGTACTGTCTCCCGCAGTTTCTGGAGACCGTTCAGATCCGAACGCTTCTGCACTTTCTCAAAGGGATTATTTGCAAAAAACATCCGGTCTCCTACAGCATCCATAATTTCCTCTTTTGACTTGAAATGATGGTAGACTGCTCCTTTGGATAATCCGTCCAGATGATCTACAATGTCCTGAATGGTGGTGTTTTCATATCCCTTTTCTAAAAATAACCGCTGCGCTGCATCAAGAATTTTTTCCACGGTTACCTCCGGGTATTTGTTTCGTGCCACAGGATCTCCTCCTTCTTTTAACATACGTCTGGTATGTATACATTATAAAGCGCGGTGCAAAGCCTGTCAAGATACATTCTGTTGGTATCTAATTGAAAATTCCAATTGAACAAAATCGCTATACCACAGCCTTCACAGGCCATCGCACAGCGATTTTGTTCAAGTATGATTTATCATTCTACCTCAGCGCTTTCAATGTCAGAAACCATTATCAACGAATCTTTCTGCAGATACTTGATTGCCTTCAACGCATATTCATGTGCCTCTTTGCTCGAACCAGCAACCGCATCAGTTACAACCTTAATATAATAGTTATGTTGATGTGCGTCTACTGCTGTGTAGTGAATGCAATGGTATTCTCAATCACACAGACCTTTATGAGTACAAACACGGCAAAATGCTAATGCACCTTAAGTTCTGCCTTGAGAGTATTCCGACAGACCAAACTCCTGCTGCAATGCTTAGATACTACCGACAACGCAAAGGATTAACTACACGGCAGTTAGCCGAGAGTGTAGGCATTGTACCTGCCACGCTTTTAATGTACGAACGCGAAAAGTTTCCGATACCATATCAAACTGCAATAGCATTTGCAAATATTCTTGAAATTGATAGAAATCTGCTTTTTGATGACTTTGCTCGATTTATGGATTATCCTTACAGCGACAGACTTCGTGAAGTCAGAAAAGCATATGGATTGAATCAAACGGATTTTGCGGAAAAAGCTAATATTTGTTACAGTATCTATGCTAAATGGGAAACCGCTGTCCGTCAGCCGTCAAGAAAGATGTATGTGCAATTAGTAACCACATATCCTGAAATAAAAATATAAAAAATACAGCGTATCTGTTTTATCGTAGATACGCTGTATTTTTAATCGGCACATTGGTGTTTGGCCTTTTTCTTCTGTAAAATGAAAATACAATAAAACGCAGGAGGAAAACGCAATGGAAAAATCATTATTTGAACAAATGGGCGGTACATACACTCAGGTTGGAGATTATCTGCTTCCAAACTTGACACTTCCCGAAGATGAACAGAAATCTATCGGCATTTGGGGACAGCGACACGCACGATACTTAAAAAAGCACCACAAAGTTCTGTATATGAACTTGATGACAAGCGGTAAGCTGAACAGCTACCTTGCCGAAATTGATGAGCGGGCGGAAGATATGTTTTCTCGGCTCGTAAAAGAAATGGCTGTAAGACGAGGTGTAACCGAGCAGCTAAAGGCAGCCGACCAAATGGCTTGGGTAGGAAAAATGAATGCTATCCGCAATTCTGCTATGGAAATCATAAATAACGAGATAATATTTACAAAGTAACCGAAATCGGGGCGATGATAAAAGATTTTTCATCGCCCCGATTTCATATATTTACTTGTTTTTGACTATTCGCTTTTTGTTTCGGGAGCACTAATAGTGCCGCTCAATGAATAGCTTTTTTCATCGTAATGCAAATAAACATTATAGCCTTCTGCGTTATCTGCTGAATAGAACCCTTCAAAACTGCCCGGCTCAACTGTATACCCAAGTCCTTTACATTCCTCAACATAAGCGTTAAACTGCTCCAATGACAAGCCGTATGCATCAAACATAAAGATAGCTTCATCATCTCTGCCGCTTTCTACCACTTTCACGTCCGGCTTCGGAATTTTGCTGCCAAGGTCTGTTTGCGACCATTGATATGCTATCTCCGTTTCTGCTTCAGTAGAATACTTTTTCGAACCGTAATCATAATATACGGTAAAAATTTTATCCTCATCGATATACTTAATAGTAGCAATATCAGGCTCAACCAAGTTATAGTGGTCTATGTCTTTTAGATAAATATAACCACCATAATAATAACAGTTTACATTTGAAACAGATTCACTCGGACTAACAACTCTGTCCGTTTCGGCGTGCATTGAAATTGGTCGGCTCTTGAGGTCTTCCATATCTTCATCGCTTACTTCAAACTTCTTTTGAATATCCGAATAGAATTTCAATTTTTCTTCTTCGGTGACGCCAGCCTTTTCTTTAAATGTGATTTCAAAGTTTGTTAGCGTATATTGCGTATTATTCGTGTAGTTAAGAAGAATATAACGGTCACCGTCAACGATACCTTCATCAACATTCCAAGCAATATCCTCTATGTTAATCTTTTCCTTTATGGTACTACTGCTGGGTTTATCAGTTTTTTCATTACTGCCGCACCCGGCAAAGCACACTACTACACTAAGTATAACGGCAAAAATCGTTAATATTTTTATTTTCTTATTCATAATCTGAACCTCCTAAATGTGTTTTGTTAATCTTCATCAAATTCTACTATCTCGTAGTCCGGGTTTTCAAAGCTGTCCTCATCGTAATCGTAATCGCCGGGATTAGACATATGAAGAATTTCTGCTCCTTCACGAGTACAGGAACACAGATACAGCGCATATTCCTCCGCTGCTTCCTCCGTATCGAATACCTCATCCTGTTCTTCGCCATCAAAAATAATTTTGTACTTTTCCATTTTTGTCTACCTCCGTTATTGTTAAAATTTGCAGATGTCCAATTTACCACTATGAACCTTCTTGTGACAGTCGTGGCAGAGCGAGATGATATTTTCCGCTGTTGCTGCTCCTAAAAACTGATGGTCGAATATGTGATGTCCTTGGACTTTCTGCCTTGAACCGCAAGCCTGGCAAGTTTCATAATCTCTTGCTCGACCTGCTCTTTGTGCCTTGATGTGTGCTGATGAACGCTTCGCCATAATATTAACCTCCAATCCTTTTTCTAATGCCGCCCTGAATGAGTGAACCCACATTGCTCTTTTGTCCTGTGGCTATAGTACCCCTGCCAAGAGGAGCATATTTAGCTTTAGCTCTCATAATGTCTTTGGAAATTTGTGCTGCCTGACTTTGTGTCAATTCTGAAATTACCGCTACAACGGCTCTATCTTTCTTGCCTGCCATATATTTTATCCTCCTTAAAAATTTGTGATTTTTACACCGTTTTCAGTTTCGACTTCTACAACATTTTCGCCATAGCCAATGGTAGTGATATGTTCTGTATCAACCCAAATGCCCGATTCATCTTTGCCAAGAGGGATAATATCCACCTCACCGCTGATCCTCTCCACAGCTACGAAGTCACTCGTTACGCTGATTACTTTGTCGCCGTCCTGTAAAATTTTGATTATCATATTTGACCTCCTCAATCATCGTAGGTGGAACTTAATGCGCCTCCACCTATAGCGCATAATAACAAGATGATGTCATCAACCGGTCCGGGACATAAGTCCACCGGTGAGACTATGTAAATAATAAGCAGTATCACCAACATTCCTTTAAGAACTCCGCTCATTTCAGCACCTCCAATTTAGCGACCGTTGACAGAACTAATGGCTGAAAGAACTGCAATTGCAAGTGCAGCAGCTGTATGTGCGTACTTTACCGTCTTTTGATTGAAGAAAGCAATGACGGTTTTGAACCAGTTGTTTTGCTTAGCTTCCTTTGCTTCTTCTAAAGCAACAAGAATATTAGCAAAGTTCATTTTAAATGCGTCTACCTCAAACTCAAAGGGATAGGATTTCTCGATGTTAGCTTCGGACACTGCCTGCACAGCCAAATTCATCTCCGTGAAAGAGATAACTGTGTCACGGCATTTGTCAATGATATAAGGCAGTTGACTGAGAAAGCAAGTTTTCAAAGTTCTGCACTTATTTTGCACCCCGACTCTGTTATTGGTAAAAACAACGATTTCATAAATCGGAATATCCACCAAACCTTTAGCGTTAAGCACTTCACGGAGAAGGCTTTTTTTGATCTGCATTTTTTCGCCAATGTGAGAATCCCATCTGAGAAATTCGCCGGTTCTGTAGTAGTTGCCGTCTTCATCGATGAAGATGTTTCGGCTCGTGTTTTTTACTTCTACGATAAAAGCACCGTTTCGAGTAATTACCACGGCATCAAGTTCGCTGCGCATTTCGTTGTTGGAAAGCTCGATGTTCTTCAAGATGGTATGTTCACCGTGAATACGGGAAAGGCTGTCAAACGCTTTCATTTCTCCACGATTGCCGGAAATTTCAGCTTTGATGAGATTGCAGATGTATTTGCAGTCCTTTTTGAAAGCCTCAAGATGTTCGGTTACGATACCACCGCATTCGGCATTCATTTCGTCCAAGCGTCTCTCGACATCCCAAATTTTGAGTTCTGCCGTTTCTGCGCTTTCAGCGAATGTTTTTTCCACAAGTTCGGTCTGGAGTGCAAAGAGCTCCGGGAGAACCTCTGTCTTGTGGTAGGCATCCTTTGTAAAAGATGTAAAGCTGGTTGCGATTTCATTTACTCTGTTTGTATTCATTTTAATTCCTCCTAAAAATTTATGCTTGTTATTGTTCCTTTGACTGTCTTAATTCTACTACACTTATTTTTTCGTTTATAATTTTGGATTCCACGCTGTTCTTTTTGCTTTGGATATGTTGTGCTTCATCCTTGCTAAGTATAGTTTACCAATAAAAAAATCCACTTTATAAAAGTGGATTCCAGTAAAAAAGGTAGCAAGTATTTCTACCTGCTACCTAAAGAATATTATTTATTTGATTTGAGATACTCTAAGCGCTGAAGACAACTCTGAGTTTCGGGGTGTTCAAGCCCAACATGGCTTTTATATAGTTCTATGGCTATTTCCATTCGGTTAATTGCCATATCAACGTCGCCCTCACTTGGTTCAAGATTATTCGAGAAATACAAATCGGACAAATGTTTGTATGTTCGAGCTTTGCCAAATCCAATTAAATCATAAGGGGCGTTAGCTTTATCATATTCTTGGAGTGCTCTACGCAACATATTTCGTGCAACGAAGTGATTACCTTGGAGATAGTATAAGTACCCCATATTTCGCAATGCGTCTGCGTAATAAGTTTTACGAATCTCCGGTGCGAGAATTTGAGTTTCGTGCCACAAATAAGTATTGATTTTATTAGCTTCATCCATCCTTTCAGCCAGAATATAGCAGTATCCCAATTCCAACCTAACCATATATGTGTTACTCAAAATCAGTTTTTCACTGATTTTCAAACACTCCTCGAACTCTGCTATCGCTGTACCATAATCACAAGGAGAATATCTTAACGCTATCTGCCCTAAAAATTGATGAACACGATATAACGTGTAGGTTTCTTGCAGCCCCTGCTCACCATAAAATCCCACAATTTCTTTAAGCATCATTTCGGCATCTTCGTATTTTTGAGATAGGAAAGCAATTCTTGCGTTATCAATGATAATTTCGAAGTTATTGCTATTGTTTCGTAGCCCTTTTCTGTTTACAATCCTTTCTCGAATATTTTTTGCTCGATTGAGACTTGACAACTCTTGTTTAGAATATTTCGAGCAAAACAATACAAGAGCTTCCTGATTTTCCATCCAGCGAGCGAACCCCAACATAAGATTCGTATAGAATCTTTTTTTATTTTGTCCCAAATAATCATAATCAAGTCTTTCTAACAAATTGGCACTTGTTAAAAAGCGTGGCTTTTTTCTTCCACGGTCTCGCTCTATTTTAAGTGCATAGTGTATTCCAATAAAGTAGTACTTGATTTGTTTTGAGAAAATAAAATCTTGCGGATTATAACTACTGTGAATATTGGAAAGAGCCATACACCATTTTGCAGAAAAATAGTAATCTTTTTTATTTTTAGCCAAGGCATAGTGTTTCTCGCACAGCTCGATTGCCATCTCGTATTGAGACATACTTGAAAGCATCATAGCCTTATAATAGTAGCATTGTTCCAATATTCCACTGTACTTATCTGCTCCGATAATACTTTGCAAAGTCTCAATTGCAAAATCAATTTGGGCAAATTTTTGCTCTCTGTTACCGTATCTAGAGTACATACTAAAATACTGTTCAACAAAAACTGCCGCACTTCTGGTTCTTATCGTGTACTTATTTGTCGTTGATAGAGCGAGAGTATCTGCAAAACTGACCTGTTCAGCTTCGGAAATTATTTTGGAATTTCTGACACGAATTGCATTGTAATTATCACGATACAAGTTATCAAGGAGCGCAGGGTTTGTTTTTATGTGCTCAATCACAACGGATGCAATGGTTGGATGAAGACTAATTATATTTCCACTACTATCACAATTATGAACCCATCCGTGGTAAAGAAGCCAGTTGATGTTCTCATAATTCTCAATAGAGAAAAATGCAACAAACTTCTCTGTGCAAATTCCATCCGCTGGCATAAGAGCTAATTTAGACATAATAAGGAGTTGCGCATCACTCATAGATGCCATAGAGAAGATTCGTTCTATATGTTCAAAAACAGTATCCGATGTTATTCTTTCATCTTTCAACAATCTTACATTTTCTTTCGATAAGCCGCCAATACCAATGCTGATCAATTTTTCTAAAGTGGTTTTTGGCACAGAGTGTGTCGCCCTGGTATAATGTGCCAACAATTCCGTCAGCAAAGTATGATGATTGACTTCCTCAATGATTTTTTCCACATTATCAAGTTCGTTGTCCTCAACGGGACAATACTCACAGAACAACTGAATAAGGTCAGCTATCTTCTCAAGCGGCTCAATACGAATATTGCGGTAAAGAGGTTCAACACTTCTGGTTGTTACAAGAATTTTACCGCTTAAGTTTCTAATCAATTCCCACGTTTCCTGTTCTGCGACTTCGTCGATCAGACCGTCCATATTATCAATAACAAACAAATTGTTTTTTGTAGCACACAACTCACGAATTTTAGAGAGTTTTCTTGTTGCATACTGAGAGTCGGTTTCTTCTTTTAATCGCACAAAATTGCTAATGGACACTGATTTATCATTGGACACCATTGTATTCAGATTTCCTTCGTATGTCCAGTAAAGAATGTTATCATACTCACCTTTATGTCTATTGATATATTGCTTTATCAGCTCACTTTTTCCTACACCAGCAATTCCAGATACAAAGACAATTTTATGTGTATTCAATGCCTTTGCGACTTCAAGTAATTCCTTTTCACGCCCGACAAAAAAATCTTTTGGCTGAGTTTCTGAGACTATCAGTTCTTCCTTCCTTGAAAGTTCTTCACATACCGTTTCGAGAATACGGATTATATCATCGGCGGACGAGAAACGATTGTGCACAGAGGAGCGAAGTGTATTATGGAAAAGATAATTCAACGCTTTTTTCACAGGATTGCGAAGTAATCGGATAACCGTTTCTGAGGCAATTTCATTGTATGGATAAGTTGAAAATCCACGATGCTCATTGGCTGTAGAATGACGACCAAACACACACCAAAACACCAACTCGCCGAGAGCATATACATCGGTTGCTTCAGATATTTTAGAAAAACCGTGTGGTGTAATTTGCTCCGGAGCTGCCCACGCTTCTGTAAATGATAATGAATTGCCAAAAACAATTGCATCCTTTTCAATTACACTATCAAAATCAATAAGCTCTACCATATCTGTAACAACATCCCCAGAACTGTTTGTGAGGACAAAAATATTCTGGGGTTTAATATCAAGATAGAGCAAACCTTCCTCGTGATAACGTTTAATAAGTTTAGATGTTGTGAGGCACAGTTTAATACGCTCCAGTAATGTAAAGGATTCAATGTTGTCGAATGTCTTTCCTTCAAATGGTGTAACCTCAAGGTAACAAGTATTGTTTGCTTCAAAAATCTTTTGAAGTGGCGGAGTTTCGTTTTTTAAGTAAGTGCGCTCTCGTAGTGTGTTCTGGCGGTCACCACCTGCAACAAAACGATTAATTCCGTCTTGATATTTCTGCAAATCTTTTGCAGTGCATAGTAAAGCACCATTGCCATCACGCAAAATCTCCAAATTGCTTGGATAATATTCTTTTAAGATTCGTTCCGATACTCTACCGGAAACATCTTTGAAATCAGCAAGGTACGCGATAGTGGATGCACCACGTCCAATAACCTTTTTGATGATATACTCACCAGAAAGGTCATGATTATTAAATTTGTATCCCGTAGATAAATAGTATGCCATAACCAGCCCTCCTTATTGTAATTTGAGTATATCATTGATTGTTCTTGATTTATAAAAATGGATTCCTTTAATATTCAAGTTCACCTAAGTATCTTTTTTGAATAAAATCTTGCAAGTAGCTAATGGGGTCTGGACTATTAGCGCAAAAAACGATAATCCAATCAAACGGATTCCTGAGATACATTTGCACAAAACCACATTGAGCAAGTTCCTCGTTTGTCTCATCAAAGAAGTCATATAGGTTAGCATTAATATCTTCATCGTTCATATCCAGTTTTCGTGTGGCTACTTGCAAATTGCGGTAGAAATTATAGAACTTCATAAGGATAAGAGTTTTTCTCAAAACATCAAAAGATGCCTCATTTTCAGTAGCTATCACTTCGTCAACATCCGCATCTCTTGGGAATGTTGGCAATCCACATTCTTTCATATGTTTTCGTTGCCGTGGTTCTAAACCTTGATATCGATATCCTAAGATAGCAGCCAAAAGTGCACTATTCTTTTTCGTTCCAAGGTTGTCATACTCGTCATTACCTTTTCCTGGAACAAGAGATTTGTTTTGCAAAATATAGTCAGCAATTTTGGCTTTAGCTGTTGCATATTGGTGTTTGCGGTCATAGCAATGGTTTTGCAGATATTTTATAAATTCATCATCTGTTTCTATGGACAAAATCTGCATTCCAATTTGTTCTGTTATATCAACAGTTGTATTTGTAGTAGCAAGCTTATCCGCTTCATCCAAAAGGTGTTGAATTGTTGCATAATCCCTTCCCATTTTTATGCAATAGAAATATACAGCATCATCTCTATCTTTATAATTAAATGGGATGGTAAGGAAAGACTTCAAGAAAAATTCGGCGGTTGTTTGATAGTCCATATCCAAGGCATAGCAGAATTCGTAAAGATTTCGCCTATATGCTTGGTCTGTGCTCGGAGAAACATCCGGCTTCCGAAACCAACCTTTTACAGCTTTTTTTAACTCAATTCCCTTATTAGCATATCTTTCCTGTACTTCTGAAAGCATAGCTTCTGTGTCTGTAACCTCCACGTTTCCGAGGTGACTTGCGACACCTTCCAAGAACACCTTGCGTTCGTTTAATTCAATTACTTCCTGCGTAAGTAAAAGAGTATCTATTTCATAGTCATCCTGCATTGTTATGGGATTCAGCCGAAACAACTGATTTTCTACGAACCTTGTTGCGCTTTTATTGTCAAAGGCAGGAATTATATGTTCATCATATTGCATTGTTCTCACCATCCTTAATTTTAGTTATATAGAGTCATCGTTCATTGAAAGATAATTACTTGGTTGATTCATTTAACTCCTGTGTTGGAGTTGTTTCCGATGTAAATTCTAAAATATCATTCGGGGTACAATCAAGAGCCTTGCAGATACTTTCGACTTTATCAAGTGCCATATACTGTCCCTTTTTAATTTTCATTATTATATTTGCAGATATTTTAGCTTCACGCATAAGCTGTGCGTTGGAAATATCCCGTTCAATCATCAAATGTAAAAGTCTTTTATAACTGACTGCCATATCGCACCTCCGATTTCGATATATTTCATTATATCACGGAAATGTGATTATTTCAATAGAAGGCAAAATCACTTTTATTACCGTTCAAAATATGATATAATATTTTTGATTTTATAGGAACAATATGCTTATTTCGTGTCGATTAATAAATAGAGAGGCTACTCTCTGGAAAGGAGGCACAAAATATGCCGATATTATTGAAAAGACGAAACGGCGAACTTACACCTTTTCGCAATGCGGACTTCATCCCCGCATTCTATTTTATTCCGAAATCCATTTTGGATAAGTGTGGCTCAGAACTGAACAGCATTCCCCGCAGTCCGAGAAAGATATTGCAAAGCTGGGACGCAATCGCTATGGTGGAAAGCGATTTGTTTCTGCTTGCCATCATCGACGCTTATGCGTATATGGTCTGGCCCTTTATGGGGCTGGGGGCAAAGCGTGAAATCTATTCCGGTTATGAGCCGTCTTGGATTTTTGCCCACGCAGCGCCATACTGGATTCAGGAATTACAGGATGAAAAGATTCTTCCGACAGCAAAAGAGCTGTTAATGAATGGAGGTGTAGATGAAAATTTCTGTTATGTGTCGGAGGAAGAAATTTCGGACTTGTTCACTTGGCTTGTACCGCAGACAATGGCACACCACAATATGAACGCTGTCATTGATACCGCAAAGGAGTTCCGCTGTTTTGAGGATTTTGATTATCGGAACAGCAGACAAAAGATAGACCATTTCCGCCAATGGTATCACACCCGTGTGAAAAACATCACGGTTGAATCTCTTGATGAACTCAAGGAACGGTATGCCGAGAACAATGACGGTATGGACTGGGATGTACCCGATGAACACAGCGATATGAACCGCACCGTTTTAGAGCCGATGGCGGTAAAAGAGTTTTTAGCTTCACTCAGCGAAACAGACAAGCAAATTCTCACAATGCGAATGGAAGGCATAACGCTTGAGAAAATTGCTGAAACGCTCGGCTATAAAACGCACAGCGCCGTTCACAAGCGAATCCGTAAAATCGGGTTAGCTTACGAAAAATTCAGCGGCGAAGATTTTGGATTCAGCCAAAAGAAAATCATCTGATAGCACCTATTGATGCAAAAATCGGTAGGTGTTATTTTTTCGCCCAAAAACAGAAAAGGAGGACTTTATGACGCAGTACCATCCGATAGAATCGGAACAAATCAAAATTAAAAACACCCTATGTATGCAGTGCGGACACCAAAGCTGTTTAATGATAAGTAGCGGTGCCTGCTCTGCTTTTTCGGGAAGTAAACAAGAAATCATTAAAATCAAGGAGGACAATCACAATGAAAAAGTATAAAGAAATCTATATTATCGGTATCGACCACGGCTATGGGAATATGAAAACGGCGAATTGCTGTTTTCAGGCAGGTGTGACCGTATATGACAAGGAGCCGATTTTCAAAGACAACCTGCTTGTTTGGAATAACAAGTATTATCTTATCGGTGCAGAGCATAAGGAGTTTTCGACAGATAAAATGCTGGACGACGACTATTATGTCCTGACGCTTGCGGCAATCGCACGGGAGCTGAATATTGCTAAAATTTATTCCGCCGATGTATTTATCGCCGCAGGGCTTCCGCTGACTTGGGTAAGCGAACAGCGTGAAGAATTTAAGCAATACCTTATGAAACACGAAACGGTGGATTTCAATTTCAAAGGCAAGGATTATCACATCCGCATTGTCGGCGCAGATATTTACCCGCAGGGATTTGCCGCTATCGTCAATAACTTATCCGATTTTTCTGGTGTAAATATGCTCTGCGATATCGGCAACGGCACAATGAACATTATGTTTGTCAACGATAAAAAGCCGAATCCCAAACGCTGTTTTACCGAGAAATTCGGAACACACCAGTGTATGCTCCAAATCCGTGAAAATCTGATGAGAGTTCATCACGCAGAGCCGCCCGAAGAAATGATTACCCGTGTGCTTCGTTTCGGCACAGCAGATATTGACGGCGACTATTTGAGAACCATTACCGACACCGCAAGAGAATATGTAGAAGGCATTTTCCGCAGGCTTCGTGAACACGGTTATGACTCAAAGCTGATAAAGCTATATGTAGTCGGCGGCGGTGGCTGTCTTTTCCGTAATTTTGCCGAATATGACAAAAGCCGTGTTACCATAAACAATGATATTTGCGCTACCGCCAAAGGTTATGAACGAATGCTTGAAATGAAGCTGATTAAAAGCGGCGGGGCGTTATGAGTATCAAGCGAATGAGCCTGCGGTTTAACTTGGATAACGAAGCTGACCGCAAGGCTTGGGAGCATTTGAAAAATATAACGGATTCAAAGAACAAGACGGTTATTGCCGCTATCAATCAGTTTTACGAACCGCACGCAGAAATTACAGAGACTATTAAGAAAACTATTCAGGAGTGTTTAAAGAATCTTTCTATGGTACAGACGGAATCAGTACAACCTCCCGAAACACTATCCGAAGAAGAAAATCTGTTATTAGATTCCCTTGATGATTTTCTCGGAGACTGACGGCATCAAAATGATGCCGCTTTTTATGCTCTGAAATATACGATGGCATCACTTTGACATTAAACAAAATCGAGGAGGATTTTTATTATGAGAGCTTATTCATCATTAAGACAACTTAAAGAAAAAGGTATTTGCGTTGACGAATATCTGACAAATAAGCGTGAAGGCGTATTTAATGCACGGCTTGACTGCAAGTGTTGGGGCAAAAAGCGAAATGTTCTTGCGTACTTTACTTTTGAAGACGGCAGTAAAGTTATGGCTTCCGCTTGGCAGAACACCGGCTATCTCGATATCCCTGAAATTGAAGAAGGAGCAATGCTAACCCTCACTTTTGGGAGAGCGAAGAATGGTATTTCCTATTTGGGAAAGGTTGAGAGAAACAACGGACAGTAATGCGTGTCGCATACTGTAACAAGCAGGGAACTTGTACGGCAAGTTCCAACTCAAAATCAGTTTAACCGATTTACTCTTTAGGGGCTACCGCCCCTAACACCCCATTTTGAAAGGAACGATATATTTATGAACAGAAACCCAAAAGAAAAACTTGCCCGCATAGAAATACGGGTAAAGCCAAAGGAAAAAGATAAAATCAAGCGGCTTGCCGAGAAATGCAATTTATCTGTCAGCGAATATGTTGTGCAAAGGGCATTGGGATATGAACCGAGAACGGTTCTTCCCGATGTCTTTTTTGATTTCTACAACAAATTATGCGAGCTGTGCAATTCGTCGGACCTCACACCCGAAGCAGAAAGCAAATTGCTCGTGCTGATTGATGAAATTCATTCGGAACTTTTATTACCACGGAAGTAGGATATGCGTAAATGGCAACCACCGGATTCTGGCCTGTCAAAAACAGGCTGAAAGAAGTAATCGACTATGCCCGTAATCCTGACAAAACCACCGATAAAAAATATCTTGACGAAGATTTGTATAACGCTCTCCGCTATATCGAGAACGATGACAAAACGGATAAACGAATGTATGTCAGCGCTATCAACTGCCCGACAAAAAGAGCCTATCAATATATGATGGCAACCAAACAGCGTTACGGCAAGCACGGCGGGAATGTCGCTTATCACGGTTATCAGAGTTTTGTTAGCGGCGAGGTCACACCTGAAGAAGCGCACGAAATCGGGTTGGAAACCGCCCGCCGTATGTGGGGCAAGGATTATGAGATTGTTGTTACCACTCACCTGAATACAGATAATCTTCACAATCATATTGTGGTGAATTCCGTATCTTTTCGCACGGGACGGAAATTTGAAAATCATATATCCGACCACTACAAGCTGCGGGAGATTTCCGACGCCGTTTGCTTGGAACGAGGGAAAAGCGTACTGCCACCGAGCAAATTCACGGGCAATCGAAAGAAAGACTACTGGGTTCACAAAAACGGCGGATTGACGCACAGAGATATTCTGAAACGGGATATTGAAAGCATTCTGCCCTATTGCGGAAATGTGGACGATATTGAGCGGCGGTTGGTATCGCTGGGGAATCAGTTTCCTCGTAACAGAGATTACGAGCATATTTCTATCATTGCTCCCGGTTGGAAACGGGCAATCCGCTTGGACTCGCTCGGCTACACCAACGAGGTTCTCCGCAAGCGGATTTATGAAAATCGCAGTAATGAACGCTTTTATGTTCTCCGTAACAATAATCCGTCGTTCAGACCGAAGGTATATCCGCTGCTGATTTTAGAGAAAAAGTTGGATTGCGAGATAACTCACTCGAAGGACACCGCCGTTGTTTTGGTAGATGTCCTTTTTTATATCCTTTTGCAGCTATTAAATCTAACCCGTGACGAACAGGAATTACAGCGCAGGAATCAACCGCTTTCTCCCTCTATTCGTCAATCCCTGACGATAGAGAAAAAGCTGTTGTCGGAATACGCTTTTCTGAAAAACAATGACCTGCACTCGGCGGAGGACATTATGAATTTTATAGATAACCGTACCGAAGAAATATCAGTTTTGGAAGCGGAACGGCAGAAAATCCGCAACAGCAACCGCCGCCCGAAATCCGATGAGGAACGGCAAGCGAAAAACACAGCCGCAAGGGAGCTTTCAAAAAAGCTGAAGCCCCTGCGAAAAGAATTGAAACTGGCAGAGTCCGCACTTGAGCGTTATCCGCAAGTGTGGGAGCTGCTGAAAACCGAGCGTGATGCAGAAATAAAATCACGCAACAGAAACAGAGAAAAAGAGAGGTAAAACATTATGAATGAAATTAAAAATATACAGATTACAGACCTTGTATCCGCACCCGATAATCCGTTTAAGGTGACTATGGATACGGAGATGGAACGACTTATCGAAAGCATAGCCGAAACAGGTGTGATTGCTCCGATTATTGCCCGCCCGACAAGTAACGGTAAATACGAGATTGTCAGTGGACACCGAAGAAAATATGCTTGTGAATATCTCGGTATAAAGAGCGTTCCGACAATCATAAAAGAACTTGACCGCAATGAAGCGATCATTTTTCTTGTAGACAGCAATTTACAGCGAGAAAATATCCTGCCGAGCGAAAAAGCCTTCGCTTACAAAATGAAGCTCGACGCTCTATCGGCACAAGGAAAAAGAACAGATTTAACTTCGTGCCAAGTTGGCACGAAGTTGCGAAGTGATGAATTGATGGCACAATCCGCAGAAGACAGCGCCCGCCAAATTCAGCGCTATATCCGCCTGACAAACCTTATCCCGCCTATTTTGGATATGGTTGATGAGAAAAGGATAGCTTTCACTCCCGCCGTTGAGCTTTCCTATCTGCTCCCCGAAGAACAGAAAATGCTGTTATCCGAAATGGAATACAACGATTGCACTCCGAATTTATCCCAAGCGCAGCGGTTGAAAGAACTCAGTATGCAGGGCTTGTTTACGGGAGAAAGGCTGTCCTCCATTATGAGCGAAGAAAAAGCCAATCAGAAAGAGCGTGTTAAAATTCCCACTGACCGTATCCGAAAGTATTTTCCCAAAGACTATACCACGGCACAGATTGAAGAAACCATTGTAAAGCTCTGCGAAGCATACCACCGAAAACGGTTGCGTGACAGAGATTCCAGATAGGAGGTGCGCCGATGGCTTTTAAGATGAACGCTATTATTCACAAAGGGCAGGATTACGAAAAATCTCTCCGCACCTTTCAGAATAAGCGTATGGAATATATCGAACACGAATTAAGAGCATTCGACTCGCAAACCTTGTTTTGCTTCCTTAACGACCTAAGACAGCGAGGTCGCACAATGGAAGAAATCACAGGGATAGCGGTATAATGCACACAGGCAAAGGAGGCTTTATTTTATGAAGAAAAAGACAAAACAGATTGCAGAAGATAATCGTGGCGTAGCAATCTACGCCCGAAAGTCCCGCATTACCAACAAAGGCGACAGTATCGGCGTTCAGTTCAAGCAATGCGCAGAATACGCAATGCGGGAACTGTCCCTTGATGATAATTATACCTTTATCAATTACGAAGATAAAGGGTTAAGCGGATATTATTCCGACCGTCCCGATTTTCAGCGAATGCTTCACGATATAGAAATGGGTAAAATACGGGCGGTTGTCTGCTACAAATTAGACCGTATCGGAAGAAAAACAGCAGATTTACTTCGGCTACTGGACTTTTTGGAAAAGCACAAGGTAGATTTGCTTATCTGCTCCAACAATATCAATACTGCTTCGGGGGTATCCAAAATCTTTATTCAGATTTTTGCTGTTGTTGCGGAATTTGAAAGAGATACCCTTACCGAGCGTATTACGGATAATATGATGGAACTTGCAAAGGACGGACGATGGCTGGGCGGCAACACGCCCACTGGATTTTCTGTTAAGAGAGTTACCACTGGCAGCGGCAAGAATAAATCCGCTTACAGCTTTTTAGAAAGCATACCCGAAGAAAAAGCGATGATACAAAAGCTGTATGAAATCTTCGGTCAGCTTCGCTCCATTAAAAAAACAGCAGATAAGATGAATAAGCTCGGCTACCGAACCAAAGCAGGCTCTAAATTCAACGCTTCAACCACAAGGTTGCTATTGAAAAATCCCGTTTACTGTGTTGCCGATGAAAATGTGTATAACTACTTCTATGAAAACGGAGGCGGGTTATGCGAGGATCTTTCCACTTTTGACGGTCCGCACGGTTTATCTGCATACAACAAGACAGACCAAGAAAAATTTGAGGACACAGACAGCACCTTTATTTCGCCGAAATTTGTGCAGATAATGTCCGTAAAACCCGTTTCGGAATGGATTATTTCGGTAGGCAGACACGAGGGCTTTATTCCGAGTCAGCAATGGATAGACACACAAAATATGCTTGATGATATTACAGAGAAATACAACAGACCGCACCGCAAAACAAACGCTCTGCTTTCAGGACTTGTTTATTGTCCGCTCTGTGGTAAGCGGCTCAGAGTAATTTCCGAATCAAACCGCTGGACAAATGGCAAACCGAGATTTAAGTATGTCTGCCCCGGCTACCGTGAAAATGAATGTACTTTCCAATCGGTTGACGGCGTACTGCTTGATGAATTTGTAGTAAAGCAGTTATCTAACCTTTCCGACGAGGACAGCGAATATTTTACAAAACTTCTAAACCAACGAGCTTCGGATATTTTCAGCCATTCGCAAAATGAACAGGAATTGACCGAACTCAAGAAAAAGAAATCACAGCTTGAAACGGCAATTTCCAATCAGGTTAAAAATATGCGTGACGCAAGCGATGACCTGAAACGCTTTATTCAGGAAGATATACAAGACCTGTCCAAAGAACTGCGTGAGGTTGATATTCTGCTTGAAAAGTTAGAGGACAGCAAGCGTAATCAGATGTACGCTGTCCGAAACATTGAAGAAATAAAAGAAAGGCTGTTGTCCTTCGGTAAATACGCAGAGGACGCACAGCCGGATGTGCTGGTAACGCTGATACAATCCTTTGTGGAGCGCATTTATATCGCCGATGAAAATGACGTGCGTTATTGCCATATCTTTATTAAAGGTTGCACGAAAGAGGACTATGATGAGTTCTTCCGAGCAACCGGTTACATATATGATACAGAAGAAAACGGGAATATCACATCTAAATTGCCTTTGTGTGATTCAGATGAGTGTTGCAAACGCAAACGTCTGTCAGACCTCCAATAAGATACAGCGTATCCACACGCAATCCTTTTAGCAGAATTTCTAAGTCCGTTGCAAAGAATGCGCTAGATCTTCTTTTTGAAATCAGGTATTCTCCCTTAAGGATATGTCAATTTTGCATAATCTGTATATGGCGAATCTTCTATACAGTGAATTGATTCTGCTCCGTCTAATTCTCGTCCAAAATCCACCATATCGGGTCTGTGAACTTCCTTGATTTGGATGACAGGCAAGTTGTTAGCACGAAAAACATCTAAAACTCGTTTAGCATTGCGAATACATTTCCATTCTGGTGCATCCGCATTTTCTGGTGTCATTTCCCCAAAATCTTCTTGTTGTATATCTATTACGAGTAATGCGCTCTTTTTGCTTATCTTCATTCCATCACCTCCTCCTTTTGCCCGCCTTCACGCTCAAAGAGAAATGCTGTTACCAGGCTTTCAAATTTTTCTTTTACCGTATCCGCCACCCGCTGAACCTCCTCATGATTCAAAGGCTGATTCAGAATTCCGGCAGCCATATTGGTAATGCAGGAAATGCCGCACACCTTCATTCCCATATGATGAGCCGCAATGGCCTCACAGACAGTGCTCATTCCCACTGCGTCAGCGCCCAGACTTCTGAACATTCGTATCTCCGCAGGCGTCTCATAGTTGGGACCGGAAGCCTGGACATAAACCCCCTCCTTCATGGATATACCCAGCTTCTGCGCTTCTTTTCGTACTTTGCCGCATAAAGCATCATCATAGACCCGGCTCATATCCGGAAACCGTTCACCCAGGTGGTCCAGATTTGCTCCCCGCAGCGGACTGGGAACAAAGGATGAGATGTGATCTGTGATCATCATCAGGTCGCCGGGCGCGAAATCTTTGCGGATCCCTCCCGCTGCATTTGTCAGCAGAATATTTTTCGCTCCCAGCATTCCCATCAGACGGATAGGCAGAACTACCTCCGCCATATCATACCCTTCATAGTAGTGTACCCTTCCCTGCATCAGCACCACCGGCGTTTTTTCCACATATCCAAATATAAATTTCCCCTCGTGACCTGCAACGGTGGAGACGGGAAATCCCTCAATCTCACGGTAAGAAATTTCCGCCTTTGTCTGCACCTTCCCGGCGTATCCTCCCAGTCCGGATCCCAGCACCACAGCCGTTTCAGGATGAAAATCCGTCCTCTGGCGGATTGTTTCCACACATTTCATCAACCTTTGATACATTCCTTTTCTGCCTCCTGTATTTTCTTTGTCATAATGATTTTTCATAATATTTCTGCCAGTCTGGAAACACCGATGGTTCCCCGGGGCATTTTCACCTGGAAGTTATCAGCGACAGTGGCGCCAATAGCGGCGAAAGTATCGCTCTCTTCCATCGGACCGGTTTTCTTCATAGATGGCGAGTAAGCCAGGAAAGGCACATACTCCCTGGTATGATCCGTTCCTTTATACGTGGGATCATTGCCGTGATCTGCCGTGAGAATCAAAAGATCCTCCTTCCTTAGCTTTTCCATCAGTTTTCCAAGTTCCAGATCAAATTTCTCAATCTCCGAAGCATATCCTTCGGGATTCCTGCGATGTCCCCACAAAGCGTCAAAATCCACCAGATTGGTAAAGCAAAGTCCGTGAAAATCCCTGTCGGAAATCTGGCGAGTCTGCTCCATTCCGTGAACGGAACTGTCGGAATGAAGAGCGCGGGTGATTCCCTCACCTGAAAAAATGTCGTTGATTTTTCCCACCGCAATCACATCCAGCCCCTTTTCTTTCAGCGCATTCAGCACCGTTTTTCCAAAGGGCTTTACCGCATAGTCGCGCCGATTGCTGGTCCGCACAAACTCACCTTTTTTCTTTCCCACATAAGGCCGGGCGATGACCCGTCCCACCATCCATTCCTCTTTCATGGTCAGTTCTCTGGCAATCTCACAGCACCGGTACAGATTTTTAAGATCGAAGGTCTCTTCATTTCCGCATATCTGCAGAACCGAGTCGGCCGAGGTGTATACAATCATGGACCCGTCCCGGATTTCTTCTTCTCCCAGCTCATCCAGAATCTGCGTCCCGCTGGCGCTTTTATTTCCAATCACCTTTTTCTTGCACCGTTTCTCCAGCTGAGCGATCAGCTCCGGAGGAAATCCATGCTCCGTGAAGGTTTTAAAGGGCTTTTCCACCTTAAGACCCATCATCTCCCAATGGCCGGTCATGGTATCTTTGCTGTGGCTTGCCTCCGCCATCCGCATATAACGCCCCAGCGGTTTTTCTTCCGCCTCCATCCCCGGCACGGGATGGAGATTGAGCATTCCGATTTTTTTCAGATTGGGGATGTTCAGGGTTCCCACCCTCTGTGCAATATGTCCGAAGGTATCCACATCCATATCTCCGTAACTTTTGGAATCGGGCATCGCTCCAATTCCAAGGGAATCCAGCACAATCAAAAAGATTCTCCTGTATCGTTCCATTTTATCATTCCTCCTGACCTTTCTGACAGATCCGGTACAGCCTTTCTTTCACCCCATCATCGGCAAATGCCGCTTCTATGGCGTTGGCTGTAAGCGTTTTGATTTCTCCGTCCGATATCTTACAATGCTCCTGGACAAAATCCATCTCTCTGGTGACTGAGGTATTGCTGACCGTCCGGTTGTCCGTATTGACAGACACCAGCAGACCTGCGTCCAGGAACTCCCGCAGCGGATATTTTGCAGCTGACGCTGCCGCCCTTGTCTGCAGATTGCTGATGGGACACATCTCGATGCCCACACGCTTTTCCCTGCACAGCTTCTGAAGCTCCCGGTTTCCTTTCATCGCAATCCCGTGACCGATCCTTTTTGCACCCAGCTGCAGAGCATCCCTGATATTTTCAGCGTTCCCGCACTCACCCGCATGAATGGTAAAGGGAAAACCCAGCTTTCCCGCCTCGTCAAAAAGCGTGAAAAAGTTTTTCATGGGATATGCCGCTTCATCCCCGGCCAGATCGGCAGCGCAGACTCCCGCCCCCAGGAACTCCCTTGCTTCCTTTAACATCTTTTGGTTCTCCTCCTCACTGTGATGCCGCATGGCGCATACAATTACATTATAGTCCACATCGAAATCTTTCCTTCCCCGTTCAAGTCCTTCCAGAACAGATTCCAGCACCTTTTTCACCGTCAGTCCCCGTTCCAGCGAAAGCGCCGGCGCAAACCGGACCTCCACGTATTTCGTATTCTCTTTCGCAACATTTTTCAGGAAATCATATCCGGCATCCATAAGCCCCTCTTTCTCCTGCAGGCATCGCAGCGGAAGTTCAAATTTCTCCAGATACTCCGCCAGATTCCGGCATCTGTCATCTGCTTGCAGACTGGACAGACTAATCTCTTCTCCCAGATGCTTTTTTATGAAATCCAAAGACAGCGAGCCATCCAGATGACAGTGAAGCTCTACCTTGGGATATTTCTTTAATGCTGTATATTCCATATTTTTCCTCTTTAAATACTGATTTTCTTTCCGATTACAATTCCTTTTGCATCATATCCATGACCGATATCCCGGGTTTGTGCCAGCGGTATTTCGTATCCTGCGTATTTCTGTACCAGCGCAGCGGCCGATACCGAAGGATCTTCCTGCTCCAGCTGGGTAAAGGTTCCCAGAAGAATTCCCTTTATCTGCCTGAATACTCCCATCTGCAAAAGCTGGTTTAAATAGGTGACAATCTGGGGCGTCCTGCCGCTTAATGCCTCCAGCACCAGAATCTTCTCCCTCATATCCGGCCAGAAAGGCGTGCCCGCCAGCTTCAAAAGACAGCGGATGTTTCCTCCCACCGCGATTCCTTCCATCTTTTCTCCCTGAATCCATTCACAGGAAAGTTCAAACAGGCTCTGATCTTCCCCTGAAAGAATCCTTAAGAACTCAGAAAATCTGTTTTCATCCTGGCACCGCACCAGATTTTTCACCTGATACAAAACGCCGGAAACTCCTGTTTTGGCATAGATACTGTTAAGCACCACGGTCAGATCGCTGTATCCCCAGAATCTTTTGGGATGCTTCCTGATCAGAGAAAAGTCCAGAAAAGGCAATACTTCATTGGCAATATCCCCTCCGGAGATATCAAATATTTCCTCAATTTCCTCATTCTCATAAAAGGACATGAGCGCCTGCGCCCGTTCCTGTCCCGTCCCTCCAAACACAGAGTCCCTCTGATAGATAAACTCGCTGAAAACAGGAAGGATACCTGCTTTTTTCAGTCTGTCCTCCAACTGCTGCACTGCTTGGTCTTCTCTTCTCTGCGCGTTGGAGCAGCATACGATTCCAACTTTTTTCAAATAATTCCCTCCCTGCATTTTTTATGGTATGATATCTGTGCGGGTAAAATATATAAGACCTTACCATCATAATATCACAAAAAGTAAGAGGAAACATTATGCAGACATTAAAAAAATTTATTCACTACTACAGTCCTTATAAAACCGTATTAATTCTGGATTTACTCTGCGCCGCTTTCATCAGTCTTGTGGATCTTGCCTATCCGCAGATTTTACGGACACTGACAGCCACTTTATTTACCAGGGACAGCAGCCTGATCCTGAAAGCTTTGCTTCCCATCGCTGCTGTATTGCTTATCCTGTATCTTGCCCAGAGTCTGTGTAAATATTATGTCAGCTATCAGGGTCATATGATGGGCGCCCATATGGAACGGGATATGCGCCAGCAGCTGTTTGACCATTATGAAAAGCTTTCTTTTTCCTACTACGACCAGAATAATTCCGGTCAGATGATGAGCAAGCTTGTCTCTGATCTTTTTGACATTGCAGAGTTTGCCCACCACGGTCCCGAAAATCTTTTTATCTCTGTGATTAAGATTGTGGGCTCCTTTGCTTTTTTGTTTCTCATAAACTGGCGGCTGGCCATTCCTCTGGCCATACTGGTGGTGTGCATGATACTTTTTTCCATGCGTCAAAACAAAAGGATGCAGGAGACGTTTATGGAAAACCGCAGAAAAATCGGTGATGTAAACGCCAGCCTGCAGGACACTCTGGCAGGAATCCGGGTAGTCCAGTCCTTCGCCAATGAAGATGTGGAACGCAGAAAGTTTTCAAAAAGCAATCATGCCTTCCTCCTGTCCAAAGATGACAACTATAAATGTATGGGAAATTTCATGGGCGGAAATAACTTTTTCCAGGGCCTGATGTATCTGGTGACTCTGGTATACGGCGGATATCTGATCGCCCATGGAACTATGAATGCCGCTGATCTGGCCATGTATGCTCTTTACATCGGCATATTTATAAGCCCCATCCAGATACTGGTTGAACTGACTGAGATGATGCAAAAAGGCCTTTCCGGTTTTAAACGCTTTACCTCCGTCATGGAAACGAAACCGGAAATTACAGATGCCCCGGACGCAAAGCCTCTGGAAAATGTGAAAGGATACGTAAGTTATGAAAACGTCTCTTTTCATTACAGTGACGACGACACTTTAGTTCTTTCTGACGTCTCCTTTCAGATAGACGCAGGCAAATCCGTGGCCCTTGTCGGTCCTTCGGGAAGCGGCAAAACGACGATCTGCTCTTTGCTGCCCCGATTCTATGACGCCACTGCCGGAAAAGTAACCATAGACGGCAAAGACGTAAAAGGACTTTCCTTACAGTCCCTTCGCAGCCAGATTGGAATCGTACAGCAGGAGGTTTATCTTTTTGGCGGCACCATTAAGGAAAATATAGCTTATGGTAAGCCCGGGGCTTCCATGGATGAAATCATACAGGCGGCCAAAAAGGCCAATATCCATGACTTCATTGCATCACTTCCGGATGGATATGACACCTATGTGGGCGAACGGGGCGCACGGCTCTCCGGCGGACAGAAGCAGAGGATTGCCATCGCCCGCGTGTTTTTAAAAAATCCTCCCATTTTGATTCTGGATGAGGCCACCAGCGCCCTTGACAATGAGAGCGAACACTGGATTCAGCTGAGTCTCGATACCCTGGCAAAGAACCGCACCACCATCACCATCGCCCACCGGCTTTCCACGATCCGAAATGCCGATGAGATTCTTGTGGTTGCCAAAAACGGTATTGCGGAAAGAGGCACACACCAGGAGCTGGTCCAAAAAAACGGGATTTATGCCCACTACTACCACATGACCGAATAAGATTTTTTCAAAAAACCTTTGAAATTTTGACTGTCATTTATTATAAGGAGGAAAACACTCGGAAAACCTACCTTGGTTCTTACGGAAACGCGGCCAATACCGCAGTATTCCCTCTGACTGTTGTCGCCCTGGCTAAATGATTATAAAAAAGACACGGATAACAAATCTGCTATCTGTGTCTTTTTCTATCCCATTATTTCATAACAAAATTAAGAATTTTGCCCGGAACGTATATTTCTTTGACCACATTTCCGGTCAGTTTATCTTCAATGACTTTCCGTCCCGCCGCGATGGCGTCTTCTTTGGACACATCAGCCGGAACTGATACCACACCTCTTGTCTTGCCGTTGATCTGAACAGGGATCTCCACTTCATCGTCTTTCATGGCATCCTCGTCATGCTCGGGCCAGCGGTTTTCAAATACGGAGGTTTCATGTCCGTAAGCCTCCCACAGTTCTTCCGCAATGTGGGGTGCGAAGGGCGCCAGAAGGATGATAAAGGTTTCGATGGTTTCTCTGTCGATGCCTCCGGTCTTCTTGGCCATATCGATCAGCTTGTTGTTATATTCCATAAAACCGGAAACCACCGTATTCAGGCTGAAGCTTTCCAGACGCTGCGTGATATCAAACACCAGTTTATGACGAAGCTTCACCATGTCTTTCGTCTCAGCTGCGCCTGCATCCTTGCTGTCCATAGCCAGTTTCCAGAAACGATTCAGGAAACGGTACACACCGTCGATGCCCCGGTCATCCCATTCTGCATCCAGTTCCGGCGGTCCCACAAACAGCTCGTACATACGCAGTGAATCACAGCCGTAATCCCTTACCAGATCATCCGGGGAAACCACATTTCCTTTGGATTTGCTCATCTTGATGCCGTTCTTTCCGGTGATCATACCCTGGTTGAACAGCTTGGTAAAGGGCTCTTCAAAATCCACCACCCCGATATCATACAGGAACTTCGTATAGAATCTGGAGTAAAGCAGATGCAGCACAGCATGCTCCACGCCGCCGATATACATATCCACCGGCAGATATTTATGAGCTTTCTCTTTGGATACCAGCTCTTTATCATTTTTGTTGTCCACGTAGCGCAGGAAATACCATGAGGAGCCTGCCCACTGAGGCATGGTGTTGGTTTCTCTTTTGGCGTCGGCGCCGCAGACGGGACACTTGCAGTTTACCCATTCATCGATGGCGGCCAGCGGCGATTCTCCCGTTCCCGTCGGTTCGTAAGACTCCACATCGGGAAGCCGCAGGGGAAGTTCTTCCTCCGGCACCGGCACATTGCCGCACTTGGGACAATGTACAATGGGAATGGGTTCGCCCCAGTAACGCTGTCTGGAGAATACCCAGTCTCTCAGTTTGAAGTTCACCGTCGCCTTTCCGATGCCCCTCTTTTCGATCATATGAGGCGCTTCTTTTTTCAGCACGGCGGATTCCATTCCGTTCCATTCTCCGGAATTGATCATGGTTCCGGCAGCCTCCGTGTAGGCTTCCGTCATATTTTCTATTTCTTTTCCATCCTTTGCAATAACCTGGATGATCGGAATATTGAATTTCTTCGCAAATTCAAAGTCTCTGTCATCATGAGCCGGCACGCACATGATAGCTCCTGTGCCGTAGTCCGCCAGAACATAATCGGACAGCCAGATGGGTGTTTTTGCACCGTTTAATGGATTGATGGCATAGCTTCCCGTAAATACGCCTGTCTTTTCCTTATCCTGCAGTCTGTCCACGTTGGACTTCATGGAAGACTCGTAGATGTACCGTTCCACATCCTCCTTCGTCTCCGGCGTTGCAAGAGAGGCCGCCAGCTTGTGCTCCGGAGCCAGAACCATGAAGGTGGCGCCGTACAGCGTATCAGGACGTGTGGTATAGACAGTGATCTTTTCTTCTCGTCCTTCCACCGGGAAATCCACTTCTGCACCGTAGGATTTTCCAATCCAGTCGGACTGCATCTTCTTTACTTTTTCCGGCCAGTCCAGTTTGTCCAGATCGTTTAACAGACGGTCGGCATATTTCGTAATCTTAAGCATCCACTGACGCAGATTTTTCTTTGTCACTTCTGCGCCGCAGCGTTCGCATTTTCCGTTTACTACCTCTTCGTTGGCCAGGCCTGTTTTACAGGAAGGACACCAGTTGATGGGGAATTCCTTTTCATAAGCCAGTCCGGCTTTGAACATTTTTACAAAAATCCACTGCGTCCATTTGTAAAAATCCGGATCCGTCGTATTGACTTCTCTGTCCCAGTCATAGATGGCTGCAATATCCTCGATCTGCTCCTTGATCTTGGCCACATTTTCCGCTGTGGATTTGGCAGGATGCACGCCCATCTTGATGGCGTAATTCTCTGCCGGAAGTCCAAAAGCGTCCCATCCCATGGGATGAATCAGATAGTAACCCTGCAGCATTTTATAACGGCTCCAGACATCTGAGATTACATATCCTCTCCAGTGGCCCACATGAAGGCCGTTTCCGGATGGATAGGGAAACATATCCAGACAGTAATATTTTTCTTTTTTTCCATCGTCCACATTTACCGGGTGTTCTTCCCAGTTTCTGCGCCATTTTTCTTCAATCGCTCTGTGATTGTATGGTGCGCTCATTTTTCTTCCTCCTCTATATCGTCAATTCATCGATGCATAATCAGGCCAGCGCCCCCACACCTCACGGCACAGGGGCGCTGTTTTCTCCCATCAATTCTACTGGTTTCAGCCTCTTTTGTCAAGCACCGGCGGCTATTCTTCCTCAATTCCCGTCACATTGGCAAGGGGATCGCCGGGAATGTACTCCATGGTGATCCTGTCGCCGGCTTCATACCTTAAGATATCCATAAAATCTACCAGCGGCACATCGAAAATCTGATCGCTTTCTTCCAGCACCAGATAAAAATGGGTGTTGCCGTCAATAACACCCTGGGCCATCCGGCTGATGGTACCGCTTACGGTTTCTTTTTCCTGCTGATCATGTTCAAAACCGCCTCCGGAAGACTGCATCATATCCACATAGGTTTCTCTGCATTCTTCTACCGTATCGCCGATGGCCACATTCTGGTACTTCTGCACATTTACCATGGCATACTTTTTCACCAGACCGGCATTGTCCTTCAGCGCGATAAAGTAGGTGGGATCTCCGGATATGTTTATGAGCAGCGGAAATGCCGCCGTATATCCCAGATTCTGCACCTGACCTTCCGCAGAGGCCATGGCGGAATACTCCTCTGCCCCCGCCACCTCATAATATCTCGTCTCACTGGTTCTCTGATTCATCAGCACAAATCCCACATTGGACCGGTCGCCGCTGACGGAAGTGACTCCCGTATATACCCAAACGTCATCGTCCTGGGCGATGTAATTAAAACCGTCGGTGGTTTTCAGACATCCCTTCTGTCCCAGAATGCTGTTGAAGAAACCGTTGATCAGCGTACCGTGATAATCGTAAAGCTCAATCAGAAGATCGGCCGGATATACCCGGTCCACCCAGGTGGGGCAGTCCTCCACCGGCATGGATTCGCATTCTCCTGTAATGGCATTGCACAGCACCACCTTTCCGATGGTCTGTCCTCCGAAAAGTCCGATGGTGTATTCCTTTACCGGGCAGATCCAGTAAGGCACGCCGTTGTCGTCTATCTCAAAGCTTAACTGATCAAACATGTAAGTGGGATACTTAAACCGCAGATGGCGGTAAATGTTCCGGTTCAGGTACTCAGACTGGGAATACTTGATTCCTTCCTCCAGCTTCACCAGCTCTGTGTTCTGCGTAGCCATATCTATGGTGATATATGCCGGAATCCCGTCTCTTTGGTTGGTCAGCCACTTAATGGGACTGGCATACACAAGAGGCGTCACCCTCACCGGCCGTCCCTGGTAGTTGATCTGGGAATACAAAGAGCTCACCTCGAACTGAGAAACCATATCCACCATGCTTCCCATCTTCCTGTTTCCGAGAAGTTCCGCCGAATCCTTATCCAGAAGCGGGATATTGTCCAATGCAATCTCATCGATATCCGCCGCAAAATCACCCGTTTGGGGCTCAAGCAGCTTCTGATACTTTTTGGCGTTGACAATGGGGGAAGAAAGAATGGTTCCCACCGCCAGAATCAGTACCAGAATGCCTATCAGACCCAGAAGAATTTTTATGACTTTTCTTCCCTTCAGATATCTCAGTTCCTTTATATCATCCACGGAGTGAAGTCTGGTTCCCCGAAGAGCCGTATATGCCAGAATCAGTACCAGCACGGCGATCAGAAAGGTCCAGAATCCGCTGGAGTGAATATTGATGGCCGGTATGGTCACATAGTAATAAATGCCTGCCAGAATCAGCACGACAATTACTGCCAGAATTTTTCCTTTTCTGCTTTTCATGATGTCTCCTTCCTTTTGATATCTATTTCTGATGCGTATAGAGGATTATATCACAGGACGGGACAAAAAAACAGCTCCGGAATTAACTTTTCCGAAGCTGTTTTCACTTCATTTCTCAATCTGCAGACAGCAGAATCATTCTTTACTCTTCTCCGTCTTCCAGGTCTTTCGCACGGGCTGCGATCTCTCTTTCCTGTACATCATTGGGCGCCTGCTCATAGCGGGCAAATTCATAGGAGAAATCACCGCTTCCGCCTGTCATGGAGCGCAGAACGGTGGAGTAGCCGTAGATTTCCAGCGTGGGAACGTCCGCCTCGATCACCTGATTACCGTTGTGATCCGGATTCATGCCCAGCACACGGCCTCTTCTCTTATTCAGATCGCCCATAACATCACCGGTATATTTATCGGGAACTGTCACCTTCATGGTAACAATGGGCTCCAGAAGTACCGGAGAGGCATCCATAAATCCTTTTTTAAAGGCCATGATAGTCGCCATCTTGAAGGCCATCTCGGAGGAATCCACCGGATGATAGGAACCATCGTAAAGTGTCGCTTTCACACCCACAACCGGATAAGCTGCCAGGGGACCCTTCAGTACGGATTCCTGCATTCCTTTTTCCACTGCCGGGAAATAGTTTTTCGGTACGGCGCCGCCGACTACGATCTGTTCAAACACAAAGGGTTCTGACAGGTCGCCGGAGGGCTCAAATTTCATCTTAACATGACCATACTGGCCGTGGCCGCCGGACTGCTTTTTATATTTGCCTTCCACATCGGAGGATTTCCGGATCGTCTCACGGAAAGCCACCTTCGGTTTGGAAAGTTCCACGTCTACTTTGTAGCGTTCTTTCAGTTTGCTTACGATGATATCAAGATGCTGATCACCCATGCCGTACAGCAATGTCTGATGATTCAGCGTGTCATTTTCCAGACGGATCGTCTGATCTTCCTGCATCATCTTGGACAGCGCCTGTGAAATCTTGTCCACATCGCCTTTATTTACCGCTTTATATCTCTTATATGTATAGGGCACTGAAATTTCCGGTTTGCCGTACATAACAGGCGCTGCCTTTGTCGCCAGAGAATCACCCGTCCTGGCGTCCAGTTTTGCGATAGCGCCGATATCCCCTGCATGAAGCTCCGGCACTTCCACCGGCTTGTTGCCTGACAGCACATACAGTTTGTTCAGTTTCTCTTCGGAATCAGAATCCACATTCAGCATTACATCATTGGATTTGATAACGCCGGAGCAGACTTTGATCAGAGAATATTTTCCAATAAAGGGATCCACCATCGTTTTGAACACAGTGGCTGTCTTCGTCTTTGTAAAATCGTAATTCGCCTGGAAGATCTCACTGGTGGACTTAAGGATACCTGCCCGCTCTCTCTCATCGGGGCTGGGGAAATACCCGCAGATATCATCCAGCAGATTGGAAACACCCTGCAGGTTAACAGGTGATCCCATACACACAGGAACGAAGCTTCCTTCATGTACGTTGATAGCCAGCGCAGCCAGCATCTCGGCAACGGAGAACTCTTCTCCTGCAAAGTAGCGGTCCATAAACTCTTCACTGGTCTCAGCAACGGATTCCAGAAGGCTTTCTCTGTATTTATTCAGATACTCTTTGGAGTATTCAGGAATTTCGCACTCTTCTTTTTTATCTTTATCAATGTAACGGCGTCCTTTATTTTTAAGGATATTGATATATCCGACAAATTTCTCATTTTCACGGATGGGCATATGAAGAGGAGCAACCTTTTTGCCGTACAGTTCAATCAGATCTTCTACGACTTTACGGTAGCTGACATTGTCAATATCCATCTCTGTAACGAAAATCATACGGGGAAGTTTATATTTTTCACAAAGCTCCCAGGCTTTCTGGGTTCCTACCTGTACACCGGATTTTCCGGATACTACGATAACAGCCGCGTCCGCCGCTGCAACCGCTTCTTCTGCTTCACCGACAAAATCAAAAAATCCCGGGGTGTCCAGAATATTGATTTTCATTTTATCCCACTGAATGGGCACAACGGAAGTGGAAATAGAAAACTGGCGTTTTATTTCTTCTTTATCAAAATCACTGACCGTATTACCGTCGGACACTTTGCCGAGACGGCTTGTCATACCGGACAGATAGGCCATAGCTTCTACCAAAGTTGTCTTCCCTGCGCCTCCATGCCCCAGCAGGACAACGTTTCTGATTCGGTCTGTTCTGTAAACGTCCATAAAAATACCTCCCAAATATTAGTATGGTTATATTCTACTAAAAATGATGAATCATTTCAAGCTATTTATATAATTTCCACAATATTTCGCATCAGTTCAGCCTGCAGCAAATGCTCATGTGCCATAAAGTAACACAAATTAAGCAAAGACAGATAGCCCCATTTTTATTCCGTAAAAGTTAAGATATTGAGCAAAAACATTACTCAATGTTTAAATAGCATTCCATTGACAATTTCCGTAGTATTTGCTATTATAGGTTAAGTACTAAACCGTTTATAACTAAACAGAGGTGAAGAGATGATAGACACATTAAACAAAGAATTTCTCGGCACATTATTCAAATTGAAAAGTGTACTCGGAGCAGAGTTTGGCAAGGATAGTGCCGGAATAAAAAAGAAAGTGAATATGGCTGAATATATACTTTTGCGTGAAATAGCTGATAATGCAATCGGCGTAGAAGGAAACACAGAACTTTCGGATATTCGCAAATACCTCGCCGTTTCAAAATCGGCTATATCACAAATGCTTGCGGCTTTGGAAAAAAAAGGATACATAAGCCGTACTGTCAATCCAGAAAACCGTAGAAATTTGATTGTAACCCTAACGCCTTTGGGAAAAATAACTCTAAATGAGATAGATACAGTATATCATTCACGTTTTGAACAAGTTGTGAAAGGTATGGGGGAGCAAAATATCAAAGAAATGATACGACTTATCAACTATATGAACGAAATTATCAATCAATTAAATGGTTTGGAGGATGAACAATGAAAATTGCTATTGCTTATTATTCTAAACACCACGAAAATACAAAAAAACTAATTGACTCTATTGCCAAAATTGGTAGCGTAACATTAATTGATGTGACAAAGCAACCAGAATACAATTTGAACGAATTTGATTTAATCGGATTTGCTTCTGGCATTTACTACCAAAGGTTTAGTGAAAAGATACTTGAATTTGCTGAACACAATTTACCGGATTCAAAAAAAGTTTTCTTTGTTTGTACATATGGAATAAAGCGCGATTCCTATATGGCAGCTATTCAAGCGGTGGCAAATAAGAAAAGAGCTAAAATTATTGGAACTTATGGTTGCCCTGGCTATGATACATTTGGACCGTTCAAGCTAATAGGTGGTATCGCAAAAGGCAGACCAAACGAAAAGGATATAGATGATTTCATCAAATTTTTTAAGGAATTGACAGAATGAATAGAATAATTTATAAGCGAAAATCGGTGCGTAAATTTGAACATACTGAACTCAGTCAAATAGAAATTGAAAAGATACAGTCAATCATCAATAATGTTCACCCTTTATATCCTGATGAACCATATTCGGTAGAAATTATAAAGGGAAAAGAAACTTCCCCGTACTTTCTGGCTTTTTTCGGGAATAACCTTGAAAATATCGGATTTATCGGTCAACAAATTAGTCTATCACTCTCTGAAATGGGTATAGGTTCATACTGGAAGATGGGTAGACTAGATGGACAGATAAAGAGTATTTATCCTTTTGTAATTTCTATGCCCTTTGGAATACCGGCTGAGCCATTATACCGCAGACATGAAGAATTTAAGCGTAAAAGTCTTTCAGAAATTTCAGAAGGAACAGACAAACGGTTTGAAGCAGCCCGTCTTGCTCCGAGTTCATTAAATGCACAGGACTGGTATTTTATTGCCGATAATGGAAGTATTCATTGCTATCGAAAAAAACCTAATTTGCTACTTACCGTAATGAAGAATAAACTAAACTGTATTGATATGGGAATAGCGCTTTGTCATATCGCAGAAGAAAGTAGAAATTTTAAATACGAAAAAATTACTGTTCATCCTACAAAGAAAGGTTATATCTATATGGGTACAGTCAATGAATAATCAGATAAAACAATTACAACAATATATTGATAATAGTCGATATACCGTTGTTGTTACTGGAGCAGGGATTTCCATGGCAGCGGGTATTAAGGATATGCAGCATATGAATATCGCAGAAGTCGTGCAGATGATGTCAGAAACGGTATTAAAAACAATGCCAAACCATTATTATAAAATTGCATGGAAAAATTTTCTACAATATATGTTTGAAAGCAACACCACTATTACTCATAGAAAATTGGTAGAACTTGAGAAAAAAGGTAAGGTACAGGGTATTATTACTACAAATATTGATTGTATGCACACATTAGCAGGCTCAAGGGCTGTTGCTGAAATTCAAGGAAGTTTTGGCGTAAATCAATGCGTACGATGTGGTAAAAGTTATAATAACGTACAAATATGGAATAAAGGAAAACTCCCCCGCTGCGGGGATTGCGGCGGAGCAATTTCTGCGTTTCCAGTACATCACCATGTCGGTCTTTATCAAGATGATGTAATACGTGCCCGTTTGATGATTTCCAAAGCTGAATTAGTAATTATTATAGGAGCTCAAGGCTGCTATGGTAATGTATATTACAACTATATTTCTCAATATGCAAAAATTGTACAGGTCAATCCTAAGCCAACACAATTTGACAAAGTTTCTATCCTTAATATTCATCAAGAAGCAGATGAGGTGTTCGAGAGTATAAGTTAATAGCAAAGCCAGCCGAGCCAGTCAACCATACACAGCCCTTTGTGGAGGAAAGGGGGATTTTCTATGACCTGCACAGAAGAATACAAGGAGCATATCGAGTACACGTTCCATGCCTTTTGCGTTGTCGTCATCCGCAACGCCAAGTACACCGCCTTGCGGGACTGGAGCCGGAAACACAAAAGAGAAATATCCCTTGAATACCTCACAGAAGAAAAGCACCACCCATTAGGCACGAATGATAAATGTTTTCAAGCCCCGGAGCCGGACGAGGAATACATACTGAACCTTTGCGGAGATACGGTTATCTTGAACAACGGCCTGCTGGTACAAACCCTCTCCCGCCTGCCGGTTGAGAAACAGGAAATGATTTATCTGTCCTTTTACCGCCGTCTTTCGCAGGAGAAAATCGGGAAACGGTACGGACGCAGCCGCAGCGCGACCGGCTACCATATCCGCAAGTCCATACGGCGGCTATATGAGGAAATGGAGGGAATGACGCATGAGGAATAGCCGACTTCTCCCCTATGAAACAATCGTGCAGGCCGCCAGCGGCGAGCCGGAGGCGGTCAATACTGTTTTACAGCATTACCAGCGGCACATACACTTCTCATCTTTCGTAAACGGGCAATTTAACCCGGACGCGGAGGACTACATTACACAAACGCTGCTTGCCGCAATCTTCAAATTCCGTTTTAGAGAATGACGGCACAGCCCACAACTGAATAACCCACCGCCACCGTCGGCAGCGAAAAGCAGTAAGTCTGAAAAGATTTGCTGCTTTTTTCATTGTCCAGTTGGCAAAATCCGGCAGCTGTCCGTGTAAGGGATTGTGGGGAAAATTTCTCCGCTCATTCGGCGTTTTTGATTTTTGCCTGTATTAAAGAACAAAGAGGGGGAAATGTCCGTCCATTTTGCTTTTGCCGGTGTTGTAGGAAGTGAGAGGAAATTTCTTTCTGGCGGTTGCCAATTCCCCGCTTTCTGTATTACTAAAGCAAAAGAAAATTTGCAAAAAACCCCGAATAGCGGGCAGAAAAGCCCTCTCCAAGTGTATCTTTAACGGAAAGGAAGAACAGCGGGTAAAAACCACCGTCCCATTCGCTTTATGAGCGGCAAAAGGAAACGGTACACCGAAGCTCCAGCCCCGCCGCAGCCGGATATTTCCCGCCGGTATCAGCATTTGCAGCCCCCGCGCCGGGGCTATGTGCCGGATAAGGGGAAGTCTGCGGCTTACTTAGAGCAAGTTTCTACCACAGTACCAAAATTCGCTTATCCGCTCTTTTTGCCCCTGCGGGAAACTTGTTGGGGAGTGCCTTCCCCAAACCCTGCTATGGCGGCTTGCGC
>CAMMBV010000015.1 GCA_946494335.1 uncultured Ruminococcus sp.
CGACCACAGGCACCTGAAGCCTGCGCGTCTGCCAATTCCGCCACTCCTGCATGTTCTGCGAACCACTCGCAAAAACTATTCTATCTAATTTTCGACGGAATGTCAATCATAAAATTTAATTTTTTATATTTTTTGAATATTATTGAATTATGCGGCATTATATGTTAAACTATTTGGCTAGAAAAAAGGGCATATGACGTTTTATGCCGGAATATCGGCATAAGTGTATGGAAAGGAACAGGGTGGAACGATGAAAGCTTTTCTGATTTTAGAAGACGGACATGTATTTACGGGAACCAGCATCGGTTCTAAAAAAGAGGTCATAAGCGAAATTGTGTTTAATACGTCCATGACCGGATACCTGGAGGTTCTGACAGACCCTTCCTTTGCAGGACAGGCGGTCTGTATGACTTATCCTCTTATTGGCAATTACGGGATCTGTTATGATGACTGTGAATCTTTAAGACCCTGGCCCGACGGTTATATTGTCAGGGAATTATCCAGAATGCCCAGCAATTTCAGAAGTGAAGATACCATTCAAAACTTCCTGAAGCGTTTCGATATTCCGGGAATTGCGGGAATTGACACCCGCGCTCTGACAAAGATCCTGAGAGAAAAAGGAACGATGAACGGGATGATCACTACGGATGAAAATTATTCACAGGAAGAGATTATTCCGAAACTGAAAGCCTATACCACAGGAAATGTGGTGGAGAAGGTTACCTGTTCAGAAATATCGGTAAAGAAAGGCTCCGGTTTTAAAGTGGCGCTGATGGATTTTGGAGCCAAGGAAAACATTGCACGTTCTCTGCAAAAGAGAGGATGTCAGGTGAGCGTATACCCGGCTTTGACCAGCGCGGAAAAAATCCTGGCGGATCAGCCCGACGGCATCATGCTTTCCAATGGCCCGGGAGATCCCAAGGAGTGCACTTCTATCATAAAAGAAATAAGAAAGCTGTATGAATCAGATGTTCCTATCTTTGCCATCTGTCTGGGACATCAGCTGATGGCTCTGGCCACAGGGGCGGATACTTATAAAATGAAGTATGGTCACAGGGGCGGAAACCACCCTGTTAAGGATCTGAAAACCGGCCGTGTATATATTTCATCCCAGAATCACGGGTACGTAGTGGATACGGAAAAACTGGATCCGGCAACAGCGGTTCCGGCATTTGTCAATGTAAATGACGGTACTAACGAAGGTCTTTCTTATACGGGCAAAAACATTTTTACCGTTCAGTTTCATCCGGAGGCCTGCCCGGGTCCTCAGGATTCTGAAGATCTTTTTGACCGCTTTATTAAGATGATGGGAGGTGCGAGATAATGCCAAGAAATCCGGAAATAAAAAAAGTTTTGGTGCTGGGCTCCGGCCCCATTGTAATCGGACAGGCGGCAGAATTTGACTACGCAGGCACCCAGGCCTGCCGTTCGCTGAAAGAAGAAGGGATTGAAGTCGTACTTTTAAATTCCAATCCGGCCACAATCATGACAGATAAAGATATCGCCGACAGGGTATATATTGAACCGCTGACGGTGGAAGTGGTGGAACAGCTGATCGAAAAAGAAAAACCGGACAGCGTTCTTCCCACCCTGGGCGGACAGGCAGGGCTGAACCTTGCCATGGCGCTGGAAGAAAGCGGTTTTCTGAGAGAAAAGAATGTGCGTCTGATCGGAACAACGGCCCAGACCATCAAAAAGGCGGAGGACCGCCAGGAATTTAAAAACACCATGGAAAAAATCCATGAACCCATCGCGGCGTCCCAGGTGGTGGAGAGTGTTGAGGACGGTATCGCCTTTACCAATACCATTGGATATCCCGTTGTACTGCGGCCTGCGTATACGCTGGGAGGAAGCGGCGGCGGCATTGCCCATAATGAAGAGGAGCTGATAGAAATCCTTCAGAACGGACTGCGTCTTTCCAGAGTGGGACAGGTTCTGGTGGAGCGGTGCATCGCCGGATGGAAAGAAATTGAATACGAAGTGATGCGCGACGGCAAAGGCAACTGCATTACCGTCTGCAATATGGAAAATATTGATCCGGTGGGCGTTCATACGGGAGACAGCATCGTGGTGGCGCCTTCCCAGACGCTGGGTGATAAAGAGTATCAGATGCTGCGTACATCCGCCCTGAATATTATCAGCGAACTGAATATTACCGGAGGCTGCAACGTACAGTATGCATTAAATCCGGACAGTTTTGAATACTGTGTTATTGAGGTAAATCCCCGTGTCAGCCGTTCTTCTGCGCTGGCATCCAAGGCAACCGGATACCCCATCGCAAAAGTGGCGGCCAAAATCGCTCTGGGTTATACGCTGGATGAGATTAAAAATGCCATCACGGGCAAGACTTATGCCAGCTTTGAACCCATGCTGGACTACTGCGTGGTAAAAATGCCAAGGCTTCCCTTTGATAAATTTATCAGCGCCAAAAGAACATTGACGACGCAGATGAAGGCCACAGGCGAGGTAATGAGTATCTGCAACAATTTTGAAGGCGCCCTGATGAAAGCCATACGGTCTCTGGAGCAGCATGTGGACAGTCTGATGTCCTATGATTTTACCCATCTTACGAAAGAAGAGCTTCTGGAAGAACTGTGCCGGGTGGATGATATGAGGATCTGGAGGATTGCCGAGGGCATTCGACGGGGAATCAGCCAGGAGGAAATCCATAAGCTGACAAGGATCGATCTCTGGTTTATCGATAAAATTGCCATACTGGTGGAGATGGAACAGAGGTTAAAAAATGAAGAACTGAATCCGGAACTTCTGCGGGAAGCGAAACGTCTGGAATTCCCGGACTACGTCATTGGGAATCTGACGGGCCGGACGGAGGACGAGATTAAGGCCATGAGAAAGGAAGAGGGCATTACGGCTTCCTTCAAAATGGTAGACACCTGTGCAGCTGAATTTGCAGCGGCCACACCCTACTATTATTCCGTACACGGCGGAGAAAACGAAGCGGAATCAACAGATCGGAAAAAGGTGCTGGTACTGGGTTCCGGTCCAATCCGTATCGGACAGGGAATTGAATTTGATTTCTGTTCTGTACATTGTACCTGGGCCTTTGAAAAAGAGGGATATGAAACCATTATCGTCAACAACAACCCGGAAACAGTAAGTACGGATTTTGATATTGCGGATAAGCTTTATTTTGAACCTCTGACGCCGGAAGACGTGGAAAATATTGTGGAGATTGAAAAGCCCGACGGTGCGGTGGTACAGTTTGGCGGCCAGACTGCCATCAAGCTGACAGAAGCGCTGATTAAAATGGGAGTAAAAATCCTGGGTACGTCCGCGGAAAATGTGGATGCGGCGGAAGACAGGGAGCTTTTTGATGAGATTCTGGAAAAATGCCAGATTCCAAGACCCAAGGGGCATACGGTATTTACGGCAGAGGAAGCCAAAAAGGCGGCCAATGAGCTGGGATACCCCGTATTGGTGCGGCCCTCTTATGTGCTGGGCGGTCAGGGAATGCAGATCGCCATCAGTGACGAGGATGTGGATGAGTTCATCGGCATCATCAACAGAATTGCTCAGGAGCACCCGATCCTGGTGGACAAATACCTGCAGGGTAAGGAAATTGAGGTGGATGCCGTATGTGATGGGGAAGATATCCTGATTCCCGGTATCATGGAACATATTGAACGGGCGGGCATTCATTCCGGTGACAGCATTTCCGTATATCCGGCACAGACCATCAGCGAAAATGCCAAGAAGACCATTGAAGAATACACCCGGCGGCTGGCGAAGTCTCTTCATGTAGTGGGGATGATCAATATTCAGTTCATTGTATGTGATGAAAAGGTTTACGTCATTGAGGTAAATCCCCGCTCCAGCCGTACGGTACCCTATATCAGTAAAGTGACGGGGATTCCCATCGTGCCGCTGGCAACAAAGGTAATCCTGGGGCATAAGCTCAAAGAGCTGGGCTACACGCCGGGCCTTCAGCCGGAAGCCGCCCATATCGCGGTGAAAATGCCGGTATTTTCCTTTGAAAAAATCCGGGGAGCAGATGTGAATCTGGGACCGGAAATGAAATCCACAGGAGAATGCTTAGGAATCGCCGCAACCTTTAACGAAGCGCTTTATAAAGCCTTTCTGGGAGCGGGAATCAATCTGCCGAAACATAAAAATATGATCATTACCGTAAAGAATGAGGATAAGCAGGAAGTGATCGATATCGCCAGACGGTTCCGCAATCTGGGCTACCGGATCTACGCCACAAGAAGCACGGCGAAGGTACTGAATGAGAATCATGTGGAGGCGATCCGGACCAATAAGATTGAGCAGCCTTCTCCGAATCTGATGGACCTGATTCTGGGGCATAAAATTGATCTGGTTATTGATACGCCCTCCCAGGGTGTGGATAAAGCCAGAGACGGATTTATTATCCGGCGAAATGCCATCGAGACGGGAGTGAATGTGCTGACTTCTCTGGATACGGCAGCGGCTCTGGTAACCAGCCTGGAAAATACTGACGTAAAGAAACTGACACTCATTGATATCGCTACGATTGAATAATCGGGATAGGAGAGAATGTGAGCTGGATTGAATTATTAAAAGTCATTTTTTTGGGAATCGTGGAAGGGATTACAGAGTGGCTTCCTGTGAGCAGCACCGGACATATGATTCTGGTGGATGAGTTTGTCCATCTGAATGTCAGCGATGCGTTTCTGCAGATGTTTCTGGTGGTAATTCAGCTGGGAGCCATACTGGCGGTGGTGCTTGTGTTCTGGCAGAAGCTGTGGCCCTTTCACCGCAAAAAGACCGGGCTGTCTCAGAGCTTCTGGGACAGAAAAAGCGACAACAGGATGATAGCGGGCATGCAGGAGTTTGCGGATCATTACGTATACATGGATAAAATTATCATGTGGCTGAAAATTGCTGTTTCCTGTCTGCCGGCCATGGTGATCGGACTTCTGTTCAATGACCTGATTGAGGAAAAGCTGAACAACTATCTTGTGGTTGCAGCCATGCTTCTCCTATATGGCGTTTTGTTTATCCTTATTGAGAATTATAATAAACGCAGAAAACCTTCCATGCGCAGCATCGGTGAAATTACCTGGAAAACAGCTCTGCTGATCGGAGTGTTTCAGGTGCTGGCCGTGGTTCCGGGGACATCCCGCTCCGGCGCCACTATCATCGGAGGTATTTTACTGGGTACATCCAGAAAACTGGCGGCGGAATATACGTTCTTTCTGGCTGTTCCGGTGATGTTTGGAGCCAGCTTTTTGAAAATAATAAATTTTGGTTTGAATTTTACAGGAACAGAAATTATTTATCTGCTCACTGGTATGGCGATTGCGTTTCTGGTTTCTATTGTGTCTATCAAATTCCTGATGGGCTATGTGCGGAAACATGATTTTAAAGTGTTCGGCTGGTACCGGATTGTATTGGGTGTTTTGATTTTGGGATATTTTGTAGGAAAAAATCTGATTGCGTAAAGTGACAAAAATGGAGGTTATGTCATGGCAAGAAAAAAAGTAGTGGTAGCTCTGGGACACCGGGCTTTGGGGACGACGCTTCCTCAGCAGAAAGAAGCCGTGAGAAAATCAGCAAAATGTATTGCCGATCTGGTGGAGGAAGGCGCTGATGTGGTGATTTCACACAGCAATGCACCTCAGGTGGGTATGATCCATATGGCGATGAATGAGTTTGGAAAGGTGCATCCGGATTATACGTATGCACCCATGTCAGTCTGCTCCGCCATGAGCCAGGGGTATATCGGTTACGATCTTCAGAACGCGCTCCGCACGGAACTTCTGGATCGTGGAATTTATAAACCGGTCTGCACTGTTCTGACACAGGTGACGGTGGATCCTTACGATGAGGCTTTTTATGAGCCGGTAAAAGTGATCGGACGGTATCTGACGGAAGAAGAGGCGGAAGCGGAAGAGAAAAAGGGAAATTACGTAGTGAAGGAAGAAAAAGGATACCGCAGAATTGTAGCGGCGCCGAAACCTCAGGAGATCATCGAGCTGGATTCCATCCGGGCGCTGTCGGATGCGGGGCATATCGTCATAGCCTGCGGAGGTGGAGGAATACCCGTACTGCAGCAGCACACCCGCCTGCAGGGCGCCAGCGCTGTCATTGAAAAGGATTATGCCAGCGGACGCCTGGCGGAAGACCTGGATGCCGATGAGCTGCTGATTTTGACCAGCGTAGAACATGTATCTGTCAATTATCAGACGGAAGGAGAGAAGCAGCTGGGTGAGATTACGGTTTCACAGGCCCGGGAGTATATGGAAAAAGAGGAATTTGAGAAAAATACCATGCTTCCGAAGATAGAAGCTTCTGTGGATTTTGTGGAGAAAAAGGACGGCAGAAGAGCGGTTATCACCTCCATTGAAAAAGCAAAGGACGGATTCTTAGGCAAAACAGGCACTATAATCCGGAAGTAATAAAGAATGAAACGTCCCTGCGGAAGGCGGATTCCGGCAGGGGCGTTTTTGAGATATGAATGCAAATAAAATATATGCATAAGTATTGTGCTGCATCGTGAAATGTGATAGTATAAAAATGCAGAACTCCTCTGTGAAAGAGGAGATATATTTTTAAGTACGTGTGGTGAGGATGAACAGAATATTCCCCGTTCCCTGTTTAAATTTTTAAAATATGTGGGTTCGGATCTGCATGAAAGCCAAAAGGACTTTGAGGATGATCTGGTGAAACAGCTTCAGTATGCCGTAGCCCGCATCAAAGAAAACCGTGATATGGAGGAAAAGTATATGGTGCTGGAGGAAATGCTTCGGGAAGAGCGAATGGAAGGAAAGATGGAAGGCATAGCTTTGGGAATTACCGCTTTTCTGGAGGAACTGGATACCATACCGGAAGAATTGAGACAAAAACTTACCCGGGAAAGGGATCTTAAGGCTTTGCAGAAATATCTGAAACTTGCGGCGCAAGTCAAATCCGTGGAAGAATTTCGAAGAGAAACAGGTCTGTAATATATTTTTAATCAAGTCAATTTCCAGGACGGCAGTCAGCCGTCTCTGGAGTCTGTACAGTAATTCACCGCCGATCGGCGATTGATTCACATTTTATAAAAAGCAGAGGAGTTCTGAAAATATAAGGAAGGATGATTCCTTGAAAACCTCCGGTGAGTATGATATCCTATTAGAAGTGCAAAATGTTCAGGAAAGCGGAGGAAAGCCATGAAACTTACAAAATTATTGGAACGGCTGGAATACCGGTGCATAAATGGAAGCGCCGACATAGAAATCGATCAGGTAGTAAATGATTCCAGAAAGGCGGGACGGGGCTCCCTTTTTATCTGTATCCGGGGAGCTGTTGTGGATGGCCATACCTTCGTGGATGCTGTTGTGAAGCAGGGGGCGAAGGCGCTTGTGGTGGAGGAAGAGGTTGCGGTACCCGCGGATGTGACAGTGATTAAAGTGGCGGATACCCGTTATGCCATGGCATTGATTTCCGCCGCCTTTTATGGATATCCTGCAGAACAGCTGAAAGTGATCGGGATAACAGGGACAAAGGGGAAAACCACGACGACTTATATGGTAAAGTCCATTCTGGAAAATGCCGGATACAAAGTGGGTCTGATCGGAACCATAGAGTCCATTATCGGAGACGAGGTGATTCCTTCTGCCAACACAACGCCGGAATCTCTGACCGTACAGCAATATTTCAGAAAAATGCTGGACGCAGGCTGCGACTGCGCTGTGATGGAAGTATCTTCTCAGGGGCTGAAGCTGCACAGAACGGCAGGGATCATGTTTGAGATCGGTATTTTTACCAATATCGAACCGGACCATATCGGCCCAAACGAACATGCCAGTTTTGAGGAGTATCTGGAATGCAAGAGCCGTCTGCTGAAGCAGTGCCGGATCGGGATTGTCAATGCAGACGATGAACATCTGGAACAGATTATAAAGGGGCATACCTGCAGTCTGGAAACCTTTGGATTTTCTGAAAATGCTCATCTGCGGGCTCAGGAAGCACATCTTGTTTCGCGGCCAGGGTATCTGGGCGTGGCTTACCATGTGAAAGGGCTGATGGATTTTCCGGTAGAGATTGATATTCCAGGCAGATTCAGTATTTATAATTCGCTGACGGCCATTGCAGTCTGCCGTCATTTCAATGTGAAGGAAGAAGATATTGTAAAAGCTCTGAAAAGCGCAAAAGTAAAAGGAAGGACGGAAATGATCAAAGTTTCGGACGACTTTACGCTTATGATTGATTATGCCCACAACGCCATGAGTCTGGAGAGCCTTCTTGGCACGCTGAAGGAGTATCATCCTCACCGTCTGGTATGTCTGTTTGGCTGCGGGGGAAACCGCTCAAAGCTGCGCAGGTTTGAGATGGGAGAGGTTTCAGGCAGACTGGCGGATCTTACGATCATCACGTCTGACAATCCCAGATTTGAGGAACCGCAGGATATTATTGACGATATCAAAAAGGGAATGGAAAAAACGAAGGGCAGATACGTGGAGATTATCGACCGCAAAGAAGCCATTGCCTATGCGATTCACAATGGAGAGCCGGGCGATATCATTGTGCTGGCCGGAAAAGGGCACGAAAATTATCAGGAGATCAAAGGGAAAAAGTATCCCATGGATGAAAGAGACCTGATACGTGATATTCTGGAAGGAAAGTAAAACTGAATGGAAAATGCCTATGCGGATGTGATTGTGGATATTTCCAGCGGAGAGTTGGATCGGGTATTTCAGTATCGGATTCCCGAAAAAATGAGAGACCGGGTGAAAGAAGGAACTCTTGTGACGGTACCCTTTGGAAGAGGAAACCGAAGTGTAAGAGCCTATGTGATAGAGATCAGCCAGAAGGCGGAAATTGAGGAGGAAAAAATCAAGGAAATTTTTTCTGTGCCGCAGGAACCGGTCACAGTGGAATCAAAACTGATCGCGCTGGCTGTCTGGATGAAAGAAACCTATGGCTGTACCATGCTGCAGGCGCTGAAGACAGTCCTTCCCATGAAAGAAAAGGTAAAAGAAAAGAAAAAAAGGAAAATTATTCTTGCTCTTTCCCAGGAGGAAGCGAAAGAAGCCCTTGCAAAGTGCGAGAGAAAGCACCAAAGCGCACGGGTCAGGCTACTTCGCGCACTTCTTAAGGAAGAAGTGCTGGATTACAAAGAGGCTCTGGCAGATCTGGGCCTCACTGCGGGGGCTTTACGTACGGCCCAGGAAAAGGGGCTGATCCGGCTGGAGGAGGAGCAGGTTTATCGTATGCCGTCCATGGCCACATTTGACAGGCATTGTGATACTCCTCCTTTGTCTGCTCAGCAGGAGAATACGGCAAAGGAAATCATCCGGGAGGCAGAAGAAAGGAAACGTCCCTGTCTGATTTACGGCATCACAGGCAGCGGCAAAACCCGGGTTTACATGGAGCTGATTGACCAGACTTTGAAAAAAGGAAAGCAGGCCATTGTGCTGATACCGGAAATTGCTCTGACGTACCAGGTGGTGTATCAGTTCCGGCAGCGTTTCAAAGAACAGGCTGCCGTTATACATTCCCGGATGTCTCAGGGAGAGAGATGGGATGCATTTGAGGGCGCCAGAAGGGGCAGGGTATCGGTGATGGTGGGCCCCCGCTCGGCTCTGTTTACGCCGTTTCCGGATCTGGGACTGATCGTGATTGATGAAGAGCATGAATCTTCCTACAAAAGCGAAGGGGCGCCCCGGTATCATGCAAGGGAGGCTGCGGCTGCCAGATGCCGGATTGAGGGGGCGCACCTGGTGCTGGGTTCAGCCACGCCTTCTCTGGAATCTTACTATGCCTGCATGGAAGGAAAGTATCGTCTGTTTACGCTGAACCATCGTTTCGGAAACGGAAAGCTGCCCACAGTATATACCGTGGATATGAGGGAAGAATTAAAGGCAGGAAATCTTTCCGTGTTCAGCCGTCATCTGGAGGAGGCGCTTGGAGACAGGCTCTTAAAGGGAGAGCAGTCCATACTGTTTCTGAACAGAAGAGGGTACGCCGGTTTTGTGTCCTGCCGAAGCTGCGGCTATGTAGCGAAATGCCCTCACTGTGACGTTTCCCTGGCTTTGCACAGCGGCGGTGTTTTGAAGTGTCATTACTGCGGATATACCGTAAAGATGATGAATGCCTGCCCCAAGTGCGGGTCCAGGTATATCGGCGGTTTTAATGCGGGGACGGAGCAGATTGAAAAGCTGACCAGAAAAATGTTTCCTGATGCCCGGGTTTTGCGGATGGATCTGGACACGACGCGAAAAAAAGAGGACTATTCCAGAATACTGTCTGCCTTTGCAGCAGGGGAGGCGGATATTCTGATCGGTACCCAGATGATTATCAAAGGCCATGATTTTCCGGGGGTAACGCTGGTCGGTGCGCTGGCTGCGGATATGTCCTTAAATGCAGGGGACTACCGGGCCAGTGAGAGAACATTTCAGCTGCTGGTGCAGGCAGTGGGAAGAGCGGGCAGAGGAGAACGACCCGGCGAAGCTGTTATCCAGACGTATCATCCGGAACATTACAGTATTCAGGCGGCATGCCGGCAGGATTACCCGGCATTTTATGAGGAAGAGATGAATTACCGGATGCTGATGCGGTATCCGCCGTCATCAAAAATGCTGGCAGTGATGGGAAGCAGTCTGGAGGGGGACCTTCTGGCTGTGGGCATGGAGTTCCTGGCAAAATACGTGAAAAAGATCAAAGATGAACAGCTGGTGGTGATCGGCCCGGCCGACGAGGCTATTGCCAAAATACAGGACCGGCGCCGTATGGTATTTTACCTGAAACATCCCAGCCGTGATTTTCTGTCCTATCTGCAAAGACAGATGGAGCGTTATATAGAAGTAAATCCGGGATTTAAGAAATTATCCATACAGTTTGATTATCAGATATAGATGAAGGAGGAGACAAAATGGCATTACGGAATATCAGAAAGATGGGGGACAATATACTGACAAAAACCTGCCGCCCGGTGGAGGAGATGACACCGAGGATAAAAGAGCTGATTCAGGATATGCTGGATACCATGTATGAAAGCTATGGCGTGGGTCTTGCGGCTTCCCAGGTGGGAGTGCTGAAAAGAATTGTTGTGATTGATATCGGGGAGGGGCCTGTTGTGCTTGTGAATCCTGAAATTGTGGAAACGTCCGGGGAACAGACCGGAGATGAGGGATGTTTAAGTGTTCCGGGAAAAACAGGCACCGTGACCCGGCCCATGTATGCAAAAGTGCAGGCTTTTGATGAAAATATGGAACCGGTGACAGTGGAAGGCGAAGGGCTGATGGCAAGAGCTATCTGCCATGAGTGCGATCATCTGGACGGCGTTTTGTATGTGGAGCATGTGGAGGGTGAACTGCGCGATGTGAATTATGAAGAGGATGAAGAAGAATGAAAATAGTTTTTATGGGAACCCCGGACTTTTCCGTGGGAACATTAAAGGCGCTTTTTGATGCGGGACATGAGATAGCGGCAGTGGTGACACAGCCGGACAAGCCGAAGGGAAGAGGGAAGGCCATGCAGCCCACACCGGTAAAAGAGGCGGCTCTTTCGCTGGGACTTCCGGTTCTCCAGCCGCAGAAGGTGAAGGATGAGGCATTTTTGAACCAGATGGATGCTCTTCATCCGGATGTGATTGTGGTGGTGGCATTTGGACAGATTATTCCCGGCAGACTTCTGGAAATTCCGCGTTTTGGCTGCATCAATGTCCATGCTTCCCTTCTTCCGGACTACCGGGGAGCCGCTCCCATACAATGGGCGGTCATTGACGGCAGGAGCGAATCCGGCGTAACTATTATGCGGATGGATGAAGGGCTGGATACGGGGGATATGATTGCAAAGGTTGTTGTACCCCTTTCTGAGGATGAGACAGGCGGAAGTCTGTTTGAAAAGCTGAGCCGTGCGGGAGCCGATCTTCTTGTGGAAACACTGCCCCGGCTGGAAGACGGAACCGCAGTCTTTGAAAAGCAGCCGGAGGAAAGTCCAACTCCATATGCATCCATGATTACCAAAAAGATGGGTGATATCCGCTGGAATGAGCCGGCGGTCAGCCTGGAGCGGCTGATCAGGGGACTGAACCCCTGGCCCAGCGCATATACACAGCTGAAGGGAAAAAATCTTAAGATCTGGAAAGCCTGCGCAGTGAAAGAAAACGGCGGAAAAATCCCGGGTCAGGTGGTAAAGACTTCTGCAAAAGGAATTTTTGTGCAGACAGGAGAAGATGTTTTGTGTATCGAAGAGCTTCAGCTGGAAGGAAAAAAGAGGATGGCTGCAGACGCTTTTTTGAGAGGCTGCAGACTGGATGAAGATACAATACTGGGCAGTTAGGCAGGGCGGAGGAAGATAAATGGCAGGTGTAAGCAGTACAAGAGAGATTATCCTGGGAATATTGCTGGAGATTAACCGGGATGGAGAATACAGTCATATCGCGATACGCAGCGCGCTGGATAAATACCAGTATCTGCCCAAACAGGACCGGGCTTTTATCACCCGAGTCTGTGAGGGAACGGTGGAATATATGCTGCAGCTGGATTATATTATCGGGCAGTTTTCCAACGTAAAAGTGGAGAAGATGAAACCGGTAATCCGGGAGATTTTACGAAGCGGAGCATATCAGCTGATGTATATGGACCGGATTCCGGATTCCGCTGTGTGCAACGAGGCGGTAAAGCTGGCGCAGAAAAAAGGATTTTACAGCCTGAAAGGGTTTGTAAATGCAGTTTTGCGTAATATTTCCAGAAATAAAGACAACATATCATTTCCGCCTGTCAGTCAGCCTGTGCAGCATTTATCCGTGGTCTATTCACTGCCGGCCTGGCTGGTGGAAAAATGGCTTGCGTCTTATGATTTTGAAACGGTCCAAACCATGGCTGAAGATTTTCTGAAAGATAAGCCCACAACCATTCGCTGCGCACAGTATATGATAGATACCGACGTGACTGTTAAACGTCTGAAAGAGCAGAATGTCACTGTGGAGAAAGCGCCCTATCTGGACTATGCCTATTATATTTCAGATTATAATTATCTTCGGATGCTGAACGTATTCCGAATGGGATGTATCATGGTTCAGGATGTCAGCTCCATGCTGGCGGCGGAAGCAGCGGCTCCCCGGGAAGGAGACTATGTGCTGGATCTGTGTGCAGCTCCCGGAGGCAAAAGTCTTCACATGGCGGACAAAATGCAGGGCAAAGGCTATGTGGAGGCAAGAGATCTGACGGAATATAAGGTGCAGATGATTGAAGAAAATATCGGAAGAATGAATGTTTCCAATGTGAAAGCGGTGTGCAAAGACGCTACCGTTTTTGATAAAGAGTCTGTGGGAAAAGCGGATATTGTACTGGCGGATGTGCCTTGCTCCGGGTTTGGTGTCATTGGCAAAAAGAATGATATCAAGTACAAGGTGACCCGTCAGAAACAGGAAGATCTGATTATACTGCAGAAAAGAATTCTTCACAATGCCTCTTTTTATGTGAAGGAGGGAGGAACGCTGATTTACAGTACCTGCACCATTTCTGAAGAAGAAAATCAGAATAATGTAAAGTGGTTTACAGAAAATTATCCCTATGAGCTGGAAAGCCTGGATCCTTATCTGCCGGAAGAGCTTCAGGGCGAGACAACGAAAAAAGGATGGATTCAGCTGCTGCCGGGGATAAATAAGACGGACGGATTTTTTATTGCAAGGATGAAAAGGAAGACGGAATGAGTGAATATCAGGATTTACGGTCCCTCTATGTGGAAGAATTAAAAGAGCTGGTGCGCGAACTGGGGGAAAAACCCTTTAAGGCATCCCAGATTTATGACTGGCTTCATAAAAAACAGGTGTCGGATTACGGTGAGATGACCAATCTGTCCCGACAGCTGCGGGAAAAGCTTGCCGGTGAATATCCGCTGTACAATATGGAGGCGGTTCAGGTTCAGACTTCCAAAATTGACGGAACGAAAAAATTTCTTTTCCGCCTGAGGGATGGGTATGTCATTGAAAGTGTGTGGATGAAATACCAGCATGGCAATTCTGTCTGTATTTCTTCTCAGGTCGGATGCAGGATGGGATGCCGTTTCTGTGCGTCCACCATCGGAGGGCTTACCAGAAATCTGGAACCTGCGGAGATGCTGGGACAGATCTATCAGATCCGGGAACTGACAGGAGAAAAAATTTCCAATGTGGTGGTGATGGGAACGGGAGAGCCGCTGGACAATTACGATGCGCTGATCCGCTTCATCCGGATCCTGACAGATGATAAAGGGTTTGGCTTAAGCCAGAGAAACATTACCGTATCCACCTGCGGTATTGTACCGATGATTCACAGGCTGGCTTTGGAGGAGCTTTCCATAACGCTGGCCATATCTTTGCATGCTCCCAATGATGAAAAGAGAAAGAGACTGATGCCCATCGCCAACAAATATTCCATCGGGGAGCTTATGGACGGCTGCCGGGAATATTTCCGGAAAACAGGCAGGAGACTTACCTTTGAATACAGTCTGGTGGGCGGAGAGAACGACAGCCAGAAAGATGCCGACGAACTGGCCGCTCTTTTAAAAGGCCATAACTGCCATGTAAATCTGATTCCGGTGAATCCTGTCAAAGAAAGAAATTTTGTACAGTCAGACAAAAAAGTTGTGGAGAAATTCAAAAATAAGCTTGAAAAATACGGAATAAATGTTACTATTAGAAGAGAAATGGGCCGTGATATCGATGGGGCATGCGGCCAGCTTCGCAGAAGCTATCTTGATAATTTAAAGCAGGAGAGGAAAAAATGAAAGTGTATTCTGTTACTGACGTGGGACAGGTCAGACAATCAAACCAGGACTACATATACGCATCTTCCCGCCAGATAGGAAACCTTCCTAATCTTTTTATAGTAGCAGATGGTATGGGAGGCCATAACGGCGGGGATTTTGCTTCCAGATATGCCGTAGAGACTTTTGTAGAGACAGTGAAAGCGGATACGAATTTTAATCCCATCAAAATTATACGCAACGCAATAGAAACGGCGAATCGAAAGCTTTTAAGAGAAGCGAGAAGAAATGAAGATTTGAAAGGTATGGGAACGACGGTTGTTGCGGCTACTGTGGTCGGCCACTATGCCTATGTGGCCAATGTAGGCGACAGCCGGTTGTATATAGCAGGTCAGAAAATGGATCAGGTAACCAGGGATCATTCTCTGGTAGGGGAGATGCTCCGTATGGGAGAATTGAGCAAAGAGGAAGCCAGGACGCATCCGGACCGCAATATCATTACCAGAGCGCTGGGCACAGGAAGTGATGTTGCAATAGATTTTTTCGATGTAAAGCTGGAAGAAAATGCGAAGATTGTCCTTTGTTCTGACGGGCTGTATGGTATGGTTTCTGACGAGGAGATGTATGAAGTTCTCCGGGAATGCGGCGATGGATCCGATCCTTCAGTTGCGCTGATGGAGAAGGCCAATCAAAATGGCGGAAAGGATAATATAGCCGTCATTGTAGTAGAACCATTTATTGAAGAGGTGAGAGAATGTTAAAAGAGGGAATGATTTTAGCGGAGCGTTATGAGATAATCAGCAAAGTGGGTACCGGAGGAATGGCGGATGTCTATAAGGCCAGGGATCATAAGCTGAACCGTCTCGTAGCCGTAAAAGTTTTGAAACCGGAATTTCGGGATGATAAAACCTTTATTGCGAAGTTCCAGAAGGAAGCGCAGGCTGCAGCCGGACTGGCCCATCCCAATATCGTGAACGTTTACGATGTGGGCGATGACGCCGGCGTTAACTTTATCGTAATGGAACTTGTGGAAGGCATTACGCTGAAGGATTACATCAAGAAAAAAGGAAAACTGAGTGTAAAAGAGGCCACCAGCATTGCCATTCAGGTATCGCTGGGTCTGGAGGCGGCTCACAACAGCAATATTGTGCACCGGGATGTAAAGCCCCAGAACATTATCATATCGACAGACGGCAAGGTGAAACTGTCCGATTTCGGAATCGCCCGCGCCGTAACATCAAACACCATAACTTCCAATGTGATGGTTTCCGTTCACTACAGTTCACCGGAACAGGTGAGGGGCGGCTACAGTGATAAAAAAAGCGATATCTATTCCCTGGGTATAACCATGTATGAGATGGTTACGGGGCGCGTGCCCTTTGACGGGGATACCTCTGTTGCAATCGCCATCAAACATCTGCAGGAGGAGATGGTTCCGCCGTCAAGGTACACGCCGGACCTTCCTTTCAGCCTGGAACAGATTATATTAAAGTGTACGCAGAAAAGCGTGGACAGAAGATACAACAGTCTTTCCGAGGTCATTGAAGATCTGAAGCGGTCCTTAGTGGATCCCCAGGGGGATTTTGTAGCCCTTGCGCCTCTTTCGGATCATGCGCAGACGGTGCGGATGTCGGAAGATGAGATGAATGCCATAAAGGAGAGCAGGACTTCTCAGAACACCTATACGCCGACTGGGCAGCAGGAGCAGCAGGTGCTTTACGATGACGATATGGAGGACGAGGAAGATTACGACGATGAGGAAGATGATGAGGACGGCATCAGCAGCAAGCTGGAGAAGGCCATGACCATCGGAGGATTTATCATCGGCGCCATTATTATCTGTATTCTTGTATACTTTATTGGAACGGCAGCCGGAGTGTTCCGTTTTGGGTCCAATAAGGATAAGAAAGAAGAGCAGCAGGTAGAAGAGCAGCAGCCTACGGAAGAAGCAGAAGAGACAGAAGATATGGTAACGGTACCGGATCTGAGAGGAAAGACCGTTGCGGAAGCGGAAGCGGAACTGAAAGACACCGGCCTTGGACTTGTAAAGGGTGCAGAGGAAGCTTCTGATGAATATCCGGCCGGCCAGATTATGGCACAGAATTATGAGCCCGGAGAACAGGTGGAAAAGCATACCACCATTGAATATACCCTGAGTACGGGGAATGCTGCGCTGACGGTTCCCAATGTGGTAAATATGCCCCAGGCGGATGCGGAGGCACAGCTGCTTGATATGGGTCTGCAGACCAGCATTCAGAATAATTACAGCGCAGACGTGGCGGCAGGAAACGTAATTTCTGTCAGTCCGGAAGTTGGTACGGAGGTAAATGCCGGAGACACCATAACGCTGGTGATTAGTCTGGGAGCTTCCGATGAGGAAGTGACAGTGCCAAGCGTCAGAGGTATTTCGGAGGCGGATGCCAAATCCACACTGGAGAATCTTGGGCTGGTTGTCACTGTTGAGACGGGCAGCAGCAACAGCGTAGGCGAAGGTGAGGTTTACGATCAGAGCATTTCTTCCGGTACTACAGTAAATGCCGGAGCAAGCATCACCATATATGTGAATAATCCCGGCAGTACACCGGATGAGACGGCACGTCTGGATCCGGACGGTACGGATTCCGGATCTCACAGCGGCTCCTGGGTCTGTACAGATTCACTGGGGCAGCCCGGCAATTATGAAGGCGGCGCGGTCCAGCTGGTGCTGGAGCAGGATGGCCAGAGCGCCGTTACCATTGTAGAAGGTCAGCAGCTTACCTTTCCCTATACGCTGAATGTATCCGGAGCGGACGGTGTTTCAGACGGAACTGTGGTGCTTTACGAGATGGTAAATGGAGATTATGTGGAACGGGCAACCTACCCCGTTACCTTCAGTCAGACAGAATAAGACAGTATGAAGGGAAGAATTACAAAGGGAATCGCCGGATTTTACTACGTGTATGCAGTAAAATCCGGAATGTATGAATGTAAGCCGAAAGGCATTTTCAGAAAAGAAAAAATAAAGCCTCTTGTGGGGGATTATGTGGAGTTTGAAGTGCTGGATGAAAAGGAGCGTACGGGGGTGATTACCGAGATTGCCCCCAGAAAAAATGAGCTGATTCGTCCGGCATCTTCTAATATTGATCAGGCGATGGTGATTTTCGCCATGGAAAATCCCAGGCCCAGTTTTTCCTTACTGGATCGTTTTCTGATTATGATGGAGCGTCAGAATATCCGAACAGTCATCTGTTTCAACAAAAAGGAGCTGGCCGGGGAAGAGGAACTGGAACTCCTTCGCCGGACCTATTCAGAAGCCGGTTATCAGGTGCTCCTTGTAAGCGCCCGCCGGGAAGAAGGAATGGAGCAGATAAAGAATGTTTTAAGCGGAAAGACAACCGTGGTGGCCGGACCATCGGGGGTAGGGAAATCCACCATCACCAATCTTCTCCAAAGCGAGGTCTGTATGGAAACGGGAGAAATCAGCAGAAAGCTGAAAAGAGGCCGTCACACCACCCGGCATGCTCAGCTGATTGCCGTAGGGGAGGACACATATCTTATGGATACGCCGGGATTCTCTGCTATGGCAGTGGAAAATATGGAGAAAGAGGAGCTGAAGCAGTATTTTCCTGAATTTCATCCTTATGAAGGAGAATGCCGTTTTCAGGGATGCGTTCATATATCGGAGCCGGACTGCGGTGTGATCCGGGCGGTTGAGGAAAACAGAATCAGCCGTATACGCTATGAGGATTACAGGGAACTGTATGAAGAACTGAAAGAAAAAGAAAAGAGGAGGTATTAGTATGTATCAATTATCACCATCTATGCTCTCAGCTGATTTTAACCGGCTGGGCGAGCAGCTGAAAACCATAGAGGACGCGGGAGTTAAATGGCTTCATATCGATGTGATGGACGGGGACTTTGTGCCCAGCATTTCATTTGGAATGCCGGTGATCGCATCCATCCGCAAAGAGAGCGGTCTGTTTTTTGACGTCCATCTGATGGTGTCCAATCCGGATCGCTATATTGAAGACTTTGCCAAAGCAGGGGCAGATATGATCACAGTTCATGCGGAAGCCTGCCGTCATCTGGAGGGCTGTATTTCCCAGATTCATAAAGCGGGATGTAAAGCCGGCGTGGCTTTAAACCCGGCGACGCCTTTATGTCAGCTGGATTATGTGCTTCATAAGCTGGATATGGTGCTGCTTATGACTGTAAACCCGGGATTCGGCGGCCAGTCTTATATAGAAAAATCCACGGAAAAGATTGCTGATCTGAAGAAGATGCTGAAAGAGCGGGGGCTTGATACGGATATTCAGGTGGACGGCGGAATCAATCAGAAAACCATTGACCGGGTGCTGGACGCAGGAGCCAACATCATCGTGGCAGGTTCCGCTGTGTTCGGAGGCGACATCAGGGGAAATATTGCCGGCTTCCAGGAGGCTTTTGCACGTCATCAGTAGAGGAATGAAAAAGTGAACACATTGATTATCAGCGGGGGCAATATCAATTCTGATTTTGCCCTCGATTTTATGGGAAAACAGAAAATTGATTTTATCATTGCAGTGGATGGCGGACTGGCATTTACCAGAAAGCATGACATCAGACCGGATCTGATTGTGGGGGATTTCGACAGCGTTCCAAAAGAGATCATAGATCAGTACAGGAAAGAAAACCGGGTGCCTGTCCGGGAATATAATCCGGTGAAGGATGCCACGGACACTCAGATTGCGCTGGAAAAAGCGCTGGAAGAGGGAAGCGACCGGATCTGGATTCTGGGAGCCACCGGAACAAGACTGGATCACGTGCTGGGAAATATATATATACTGCGTCAGGCCCAGAGACATGGAAAAGAAGCATATCTTGTGGATGAGCATAACCGGATTTCCCTGGTCTCATCAGCCCTGATTTTAAAAAAAGATGAGCAGTACGGCAAATACGTTTCCTTTCTGCCGCTGGGCGACAGGGCAGAGGGGGTAAATCTGGAAGGATTTAAATATCCTCTTGTGAATGCCCTGCTGACAAACGACAACAGCCTGGGAGTCAGCAATGAGATTGCAGCGAAGGAAGCAAGGGTGTCTTTAAAAGAGGGGACGCTTATTATGATTGAATCTGTGGATTGAAAAACTGTCACTGGCGCGTTGAGAAAATCTTTGTTTTGGTTTATACTAAAGTTAAGCAGAGAAAGGAGGGGGGATGGTATGCCGCAGACAATTAAAATACTTCTTAATCAGTATTTGTCAGAAATAAAGAAAATATATGGTACACATCTTAAAAGCGTTATTTTATATGGTTCTTATGCCAGAGGCGATTACACCGCTGACTCTGATATTGATATCCTGCTTTTGGTAGATCTGAAGCAGGAGGAAATAGATGCTTACTCAGATGCACTGTCAGAATTGGGATATGAATATAATGTGGAGAATGATGTCTGGGTGATGCCGGTTGTGAAAAATATCCAGCATTTTAGTCAGTGGGCAGCGGCATATCCGTTCTACAGCAACGTGCAGAAAGAGGGAGTGATATTATATGAAACAGCCTGAATCGATAGATATCGGCACAAAAATGGATGTAGTTCGTCATCGCTTAAACGTTGCGAAAGAGGATCTGGACTCTGCGCGTCTGACTTTTGGAGCCGGACAATACAGGGCAGCAAATAACCGTGCTTATTACAGTATCTTTCATACTATATGTGCGGTGCTTGCGAAAGAAGGAATTGCTTTTAAGAAACATAAAGATACACTTAGCTATTTTAATAAAAATTATGTGCAGCCTGAGATCTTTCCACGAGAACTTGGGAAAAAAATAGTAAAGGCGGAGGAAATCCGTCATGCAAGTGATTATGATACGTTTTATATCGCATCTAAAGAGATAACTGCACAGCAAATTGAGACAGCTGCAAAGATTATGGAACTTGCTGAACGATACCTGTTTGAGAAAGGGGAGCAGATAGATAACGAATGACAGAATAATTCGCATGTGGATTGAAAAGCAGTCTGGCGAATGATCGTCAGACTGCTTTACTTTAAAAATGTTTTCCGTATTTCATAGATGCCTTTATAAGGGGCATCATCTTTTGAGCTTTTTCATCAGGATCCAAGGTGTCGATCAGAAGAAATCCGAACCAGATATAACCGGGATATTTTCCATAAGTATCGAAATCTCTTTGAACCTCCGCTTCGATGACAGACGGATCTGCATCGGGTCTGCCTGCAGGGCCGTTTGTGGCGTAACCGCCTAGAATACAGAACGAGTCTCCGTGTTTTTTCAGTATTGATTCGATATCGTTGGTAGGCTGGACGGAAGTCCAGCCGGCAGCGCCGGTTTCAATGAAATCTTCAATCAGAATATCAGCCTTTCCGCATGTATGCTGGATGGGAATCATATCGAATGCTCTGACTGCTTCATATATCTTTTTGTGTACAGGCTTAATAAGTCTGCGGTAAGTATCCGGAGCCATAAAAAGGCTTCGTTCTGTAGCAATGTCATCGTAGTTGGTAAACACATCCGGCTGATAATATTTGGCGGCCATTTCAATGACCTGGATTTTATATTCTCCGATGGCATTGAGCAGATCACCGGTAGCTTCAGGTTCTACAGCCATAGATACAAGCGCTTCCTCAAATCCCATCAGGGCGGCCAGACGCTCAAAGGGTCCATTTCCACTGCCAAAATCGATCAGCTGTGTTTCTGGATTACCCCGCCCCAGTTCCATCTTTGCCTGGGCTTCCCAGTCGCATTCCATAATATCAGGGAATTTTACAATCTTTTTCCAGTCAACAATAGTTTCAGAATTTAAAAGAAATGAGTCAGGTTCCGGGATAGGCGCCCCGCCTCCGGAAGAAGGCGTTACCCAGTTGACTCCGAAACCATCGCGGCCACCGGTAACAGGTCCTTTTTCAAAAGCAGGTCCCGGACCGAATCCAAATCCTCCGTTTACGACGTCTGTCAGGTAATTGGGAACCCATTCCGGGGACTGGTGGTTTAAAACTGCCAGCATATTTTCTTTGGGTGTCATGTTCATCATGTTCTCCTTTCTGCAATTTGTACATTTTGAATAGCTGCTTCACAAAAAATCCGCAGGTACCAGTAAAGTGTATCAAGTTGTAAAAGCCTGCATTTTTTTATATAATTACATTATAAAAAATATCTGTCAGAATTCTATTCTGCTGATAATTCAATTATAAATGGTTTTGTTTGTACATTTGGTATAAAGGGAGAGCATATGAAGTTACCACAGTCATTCATTAAATATCATTTAAAAGATATGGTGAGTTTTTCGGAAAAGGACGCCTGCCCGGAATCAGATATTCTGCTGAAGAGACCGGTATTTTGGGAGCGAGATATGGAAATGGTTGAAAACATGATTATATTTACAGATAGTATTCCCATTACGGCACAGTCTGTACCCAACATACTGTGGATTACAGAGAAAGTAGAAAAAAACAAAAAAGGGATTATATTGGGAGTAGTCAGAAGAGGAGGCAATCTGCAGCAGATATCCAATCGGCTCCACAGGTTATTTGACCTATATGAAAACTGGGAGAGGAATCTGTCACAGTTGATCGATGCCCCCGGAGCATTACAGCATATGGTCAGTTTGTCTCAGGATATCCTGGGGAACCCGGTGGTTATCATGAATGCCCATTATATGATTGTTTCGTTTTCGGCATCCAGGGAATATTTTCAAAAGAAAGGGTTGCCTGAATTTGACGCGGCGGGTTATCTTTCGGAAGATCTGGTGAATTTATTTAAAAATGATGAAAACTTTTTTGAGGCAAGAAAAAACCAGTCATCATTTATATATATTGGAGAGGGAATTCCGGGAAAAGTTCTGTGTCATAATATTTTCTCACAGGGTGTCTGCGTTGGAAGAGTCTGTATGGCAGATGCGGAAAGAGAGTTTTGTCAGTGGGACAGCTTCTTTTTAAGTGTGTTGACAGGGTATCTGCAGAAATGTTTTGTGCAGGAACAGAAAAATTATACGGACGATCAAGAAATCACCCGCGTTTTTTTGGATTTGCTCCATGACAGAAATGTGAAATATTCCAGAGTATTGAATTTCCTCAATACAAAAAACTGGAAAGAACATAGTTATTTTCGTCTGTGTGTTTTACAGCCAAGTGTGAATGATTTGTCCAATCATACGCTGGATTTTTTCTGTTATCATCTTACGGTGGAATATGAAAACTGTATTGCTGTGGCGGACGGAAATGAAATCATCATTTTGATTTATTATGGCGAGAGACTGGAGCATTCACATGACATAAATCAAAGGCTTGCGTTTTTTATCAGAGAAAATAATTTCAGAATGGGATTCAGCAATTATTTTCAGAATATTAACGGCCTTCACCAGTTTTATGTTGAAGGTACGTTTGCATTGGCCTACGGTCAAAAGACAGAGCCTACAATCTGGAGATATTCCTTTGGCGACTATTTGCTGGAATATGTAATTGAAAAATCCAGTGAAGAGATTAAGGCGGAGCATCTGATTGCACCTGAATTGAAAATTTTGTTGGATTATGACCGGAAACATGATACGGAACTATGCAGAACTTTAAAATGCTATCTTGATAACAGACAGAGTCCTGTTCTAACGGCGAAAAAATTGTTTATCCAGCGAGGCACCTTAAATTATCGTATAAAAAGAATCAGGCAGCTTACGAAACTTAATTTAAATGACTGGAAGGTTCTGCTGAAACTTCAGTTGTCCTATGCGATGGCAGCAAGTTCAGTCATTATGACCAAAGTAAATTAGAGACTTTACGTTCTGACGGCATTTGTGGATGACTGTTTCCGCAAGCGCAGCGCTAAATTAATTGGTGACACAAGGATTACGAAAGAATTTTCGGCTGCGATTGAAAAAACAGAGTCTATGTGCTATACTTCATAGTTGCGTTGGACTTTTTTGAGTGAAAAAGGAGTCTGAACATCATGGAGAAAACCTGAAAGGCGCCCGCCAGTTATAAAAAGGGTGTAAAAAGGGCGTAAACAAAAAATAGAGAAAGGCAGAAAGCCAGTAAAATCAAGGCTTTCTGGACAGGTAAAGCATAAAATGAAATTAGGAATCGTAGGTCTTCCCAATGTGGGGAAGAGCACATTATTTAATTCACTGACAAAGGCGGGGGCGGAATCGGCTAATTATCCGTTCTGCACCATTGACCCAAATGTGGGAATCGTACCGGTTCCGGATGAGAGACTGAAGCTTCTGGGAGATTTTTATCAGTCTAAAAAAGTAACGCCGGCAGTGATCGAATTTGTGGATATCGCAGGTCTGGTGAAAGGCGCTTCCAAAGGCGAGGGGCTGGGAAACCAGTTTCTGGCCAATATCCGTGAGGTGGATGCCATCGTCCATGTGGTGCGCTGTTTTGAAGATGCCAACGTGGTGCATGTGGACGGAACCATCAATCCGCTGCGGGATATTGAAACCATAGAGCTGGAATTGATTTTTTCTGATCTGGAGATACTGGAAAGAAGAATTGCCAAAACATCCCGGTCTGCAAGAAATGATAAAGGGGCTGCGAAGGAGCTTGCGCTTCTGGAAAAACTGAAAGCCCATCTGGAGAGCGGTCAGTCTGTCAAAACTATGGAGTTTGAGGACGAGGAAGAAGAGCAGGCGGCTGCTTCCTACAATCTTCTGACCCAGAAGCCGGTGATTTTTGCAGCCAATGTATCGGAGGATGATCTGGCGGATGACGCCGCGTCCAATTCATTTGTCAGTGAGGTAAAAGAGTATGCGGCCCGTCAGAACAGCGAGGTTTTTGTGATCTGCGCTCAGATCGAGCAGGAGATCGCAGAACTGGATGACGATGAGAAAAAGATGTTTCTGGAAGATCTGGGCCTGGAGGAATCCGGCCTGGAGAAACTGATCAAAGCCAGTTACCGTCTCCTTGGACTTTTAAGTTACCTGACGGCGGGGGAAGATGAGACAAGGGCCTGGACGATTAAACAGGGCACCAAAGCTCCTGCGGCCGCCGGAAAAATCCATACGGACTTTGAACGCGGTTTTATAAAAGCGGAGGTTGTCAATTACCAGGATCTTCTGGACTGCGGATCCTACGCGGGCGCCCGGGATAAAGGTCTGGTCCGCATGGAAGGAAAGGATTACGTGGTAAAAGACGGAGACGTGATACTGTTCCGGTTTAATGTATGACACCAGGTTTTCAAAGTCAGGAGGCCCATTGTGCGTGCACAAAATGGGAATTCTGACGATTATATAGGATGGACAGGAAGAGGGTGACAGAAAATGGATATGGCCATTAATTTCCCCAATTTGGGCATTTACCTTGAGCATGTGGGAAAAACCTTTCATGTGTTCGGCATTGAAATTGCCTATTACGGTGTGGCGGTGGTTCTGGGAATGATGCTGGGTATGGGACTGGTACTTCGGGAGGCAAAGAGGCTGGGACAGGATACGGACCGTTACTGGGATATGGTGATGATCGGCCTGGTGGCCGGCGTAATAGGAGCCAGGATTTATTATGTGGTTTTTGCCTGGGAGATTTACAGGGACAATCTGCTGGAGATATTTAATATCCGGCACGGCGGCCTGGCTATTTATGGAGGAATCATCGGCGCCACTATCGCGGTATACGTTTATTCCAGAGTCAGAAAAATGAAATTTTCCATTATGACGGACTGCATTGCGCCGGGGCTGCTGCTGGGGCAGATCATTGGACGCTGGGGAAATTTCTTTAACAGGGAAGCGTTCGGCGGTTATACGGACGGGATTTTTGCCATGCAGCTTCCGGTATCGGCTGTGAGAGAAAATGAGATTACACAGACAATGTGGGATCATCTTGTCACGGTAAACGGTGTGGATATGATTCAGGTTCATCCCACCTTTCTGTATGAAGGAATGTGGAATCTGTGCGTGTTGATTGTATTGTGGCTTTACAGAAAGCATAAAAAATTCAATGGAGAAGTCTTTCTGCTGTATCTGGTGGGATATGGTATCGGACGAGCATGGATCGAAGGTCTTCGTACGGATCAGCTGCTGCTTCCGGTGGTGGGGGTACCCGTATCCCAGATTTTATCCGTCTGTCTTGCGGTGGCGGCTGCTGCAGCAATTGTGTGTGTGAGAATGAAAATGAAGAAAAAGGGGCAGACACAAGATGTTGTGGAGGTAAAAAAAGAATAAGGTATAACTTGCGTTTTAGGAGAAATCGTTGTAGATTTCTCCTTTTTTTATGTCGAAATCGCCTGATTTTTTCACAAAAAGTTCTAAAAAAAATCCAGATGAAAGGCTTGTTTTTTTAGGGGAAGTGGGTTAATATAAATGCATAAGTGGTGGCAAGTGGTAGATAGTGGTGGAGGATGGGGAGAATGTGGCAGTTCTTTCCATAACGGCTATCGGAAGTGCAGGGGAGAAATACACTTCCAACGAAAGAGGTTTTTGTTTATGTTCATGGGAGAGTACAGTCATTCAATTGACGCGAAGGGGAGATTAATCATACCGGCTAAGTTCAGAGAACTCCTGGGAGAGGAGTTTGTTCTGACGAAGGGATTAGACGGATGCTTATCGATTTATCCCATGGACGAATGGAATGCTTTCGAAGAAAAGCTGAGGGCCTTACCACTTACAAACAAAAATGCCAGAACCTTTTCACGTTTCTTTGTCGCAGGCGCCACCGTCTGCGAGCTGGATAAGCAGGGGAGAATTCTCGTGCCGGCGACGCTGCGGGAATTTGCTGGTCTGGAAAAAGATGTAGTACTTACTGGAAGCATTAACAGAATTGAGATTTGGAGTAAGTCCAAGTGGATAGAAAACAGCAATTATGACGACATGGATTCCATTGCAGAGGGTATGCAGGATATGGGAATTGTGATATAATATGACAGAATATGTCATATGCCATGACGGTAATGGCTGGATGGGAGTATCAAATTGGAGTTTAAACACAAATCGGTATTACTTCAGGAAACGATTGAAAACTTAAAGGTGAAGCCGGACGGAGTTTATGTCGACGGGACGCTGGGAGGAGCGGGACATGCTCTGGAGGTTTGCAAAAAATTGTCTGCCACGGGGAGATTTATAGGGATAGACCAGGATGCTGCTGCAATAGAGACCGCGGCAGAACGGCTGAAGAACTATGAGAGTCAGACGATCATTATCCGCAGTAACTATTGCAGCATGATCCGGGAAGTACAAAATTTGGGAATCCGGGAAGTTGATGGGATTGTACTGGATCTGGGCGTATCCTCTTACCAGCTGGACACAGCGGAAAGAGGATTTACTTATCGGGCGGATGCACCGCTGGATATGCGCATGGATCAGAGACAGGAGAAAACAGCCCGGGATATTGTAAATACGTACAGTGAATCAGAGATTTACCGGATTATCCGCGATTATGGAGAAGACAGGTTCGCCAGGAATATTGCCAGGCATATTGTGAAAGCCAGAGAAAATGCACCGATCAATACCACCGGTGAGCTGGCCGAGATCATAAAGCAGGCGATTCCCATGAAGGCAAGGGCTGTGGGAGGCCATCCTGCCAAAAGAACGTTCCAGGCAATCCGCATTGAATTGAATCAGGAACTGGAAGTTTTAAAACAGTCGCTGGACGATATGATCGATCTTTTGGGAGACGGCGGAAGGATCTGTATTATTACCTTCCATTCTCTGGAAGACCGAATTGTGAAAAATATATTCAGGAACAGCGAACATCCATGTACATGCCCGCCGGATTTTCCAGTATGCGTTTGTGGGAAGAAATCAAAGGGGAGAGTGATCACCCGCAAACCTATACTGCCGACTGAGCAGGAGATTGCGGAAAACCCGCGCTCTAAAAGCGCGAAGCTGCGCGTATTTGAAAGAATAAAAAACGGGGAAGATCAGTCTTGAAGTTAGGAGAAATAAAATGGCAAATCCATCCAGAAGGGTAAATTCAAGATCGGATTATTATTACAGGGGACAGGCGTATATCAGCGGCAATACGGTAAGAAAACTGGAACGGGAACCAGAGGAGAGAAAACAGCAGAAGAAGAGGAAAACGGTCAGTGTATCCACACAGAAGAACCGTGCAAAAGCCATGCAGATGAGCAGAGGATATGTGCTGTTTCTGGCGCTGATATCCGTAATTGCACTGGGGCTGTGCGTCAATTATTTAAGGATGCGTTCTCATCTTACGACGCAGACGAAGGCGATTGCCAGGGCGGAGTCGGAGCTTAGTGATCTGAAAGCGGACAACGATGCACTGTATAATACAGTTATGGCATCCGTTGATCTGGAGCAGGTAAAGGAAACGGCCATTAATGAATTGGGAATGCAGTATCCTACAGAGGAACAGATTATAACCTTTGATACGGCTGGCAACAGTTATGTCCGGCAGTATCAGGATGTACCCGGACTTAAGTAGGTGTAAAAATTGGAAAAAAAGCGAAGAAATACAAGAAGACATAAAAAAAATGCATTTACAGAACGAAAGCTGAATATTAAAATGAGGAGGAAGCTGGTATGGTCATTTGGCGTGGTCATACTGGCTTTAGTCGGTTTAGCCGTCAGAATTACTTATATCAACGCCACCAGCGGGGACAAGTATAAGAGACAGGTGCTGACTCAGTCGCAGCAGCAGTATGAAAGCAGAATCATCCCATTTAAAAGGGGAGATATTCTGGATACAAACGGCACCATACTGGCAACGAGTGAGAAGGTGTACAATGTAATACTGGACTGCAAGGTGGTAAATTCTGATAAAAAATATATAGAACCCACAGTTGATGCCCTGGTGTCCATTTTGGGACTGGATGAGGAAATGATTCGGGACAGGCTGACCAGTGAAGAGACTCAGGCCAGTCAGTATCAGATTATCCAGCGGAAACTTTCCATAACGGACAAGCAGGAATTTGAGGACTACTGCAATGTGGAGGAAAAAGGGCTGTCAGATGAAGAAAAAGCCAGGCGGCAGAATGTGCAGGGCGTGTGGTTTGAGGAAAACTATCTGCGGACCTATCCGCTGGATTCCCTGGCATGTGATGTGATCGGCTTTACTTATTCCGGCGACACTGCCGACTGGGGGATTGAAGGCTATTATTCCGATACGTTAAACGGTACCAACGGCAGGCAGTATGGCTACTTCAATTCCAATGCGGATGTGGAGCAGACGATTATTGAGGCGGAAGACGGAAACAGCGTGGTTTCCACACTGGATGTCAACATTCAGGAAATCGTGGAAAAGTATATCAATGAACTGCTGGATGGGCTGGCAGGCGGACCCAATGGAAAAGAAGGGGCAGAGAATGTAGGAGTTGTGGTGATGAATCCCAATACGGGTGAAGTGCTGGCAATGGCCAGCAATGATTCCTATGATCTGAACAATCCCAGAGATCTGACGAAGTTTTATACCCAGGCGGAGATTGACGCCATGTCGGAAGAGGATATGCTGGATAATCTCAACAGCATCTGGAAAAATTACTGTGTCAGCGACGCCTTTGAGCCGGGTTCCACGGTAAAGCCCATGACAGTTGGAGCGGGGCTGGAAAGCGGCGCCATCGCATACGGCGATACCTTTTACTGTGACGGTTATCAGGTGGTGGCGGACAGAACCATCAAATGTTCCGTATATCCCGGCGCCCATGAGACACAGACACTGGCGGAGACCATGAAAAACTCCTGCAATGACGCTATGATGGCCATAGCGGAAACCATGGGCGTGGATGAATTTGTGGATTATCAGAACAACGTGTTTAATTTTGGAACACGAACAGGGATCGATCTTCCGGGAGAAGCATCGGGTATCACTTATGATACGTCTTCCATGGGGCAGGCGGAGCTGGCAACATGTTCTTTTGGACAGGGATTTACCTGTACTATGATACAGGAAGCGGCGGCTGTGTCCTCCTGTATAAACGGCGGATATTATTATCGTCCCCATATCGTAAAGCAGGTATTAAACAGCGAGGGCGCCGTGGAGCGGAATATTGAGCCGGAGCTGATGAAGCAGACGGTTTCTGAGGAAGTATCTACTCATATCAGAGAATACATGGGAGCTGTCGTACAAAGCGACGGTACCGGGAAGTACGCCAAAGTGGAAGGTTACAGCATGGGCGGAAAAACGGGAACGGCTCAGAAGCTTCCAAGAGGAAACGGCAAATATCTGATCTCCTTTATTGGGTTTGCCCCTCTGGACAATCCGGAAGTGGTGGTTTACGCTGTTGTGGATGAACCCAATGTAAAGAATCAGTCTACCAGTGTATATGCACAGTATCTGGTAAATCAGATCATGCGGGAAATCCTTCCCTATATGAATGTCTTCCAGGATGAGGAGACGGACGGATATGTGAATTCCTATACCGTCGAAGAGCTTCTGGATATGGAAGGCGAAGTAAAAGGCTACGATGAAGAAGACAGTGAGGAAGACGGCGAGGATACTTCCGATGAAGAAGACAGCGGGGAAGACGGCGAGGATACTTCCGGTGAGGAAGACAGTGAGGAAGACGGCGAAGAAACCTCCGGAGACAGTCAGGAGGAAGAGGGCAGCCAGTCTTCTTCGGAAGGAGTGTCCGATACGGATGTTCCAAATCCGCCCGAGGACGATGAAGAAATCACTGGCGGCAATACAGCAACTGACGACGGCATAACCAATGAGGAAGCCGGGTTGGAATAAATAAGAGAAAAGTCTGAAAAAGACCGGCGGGGGACTGCCGGTCTTTTTTTGCGGAACTGGAAACGCTTAAAAATTTGGATACATAAAAACAGGTAAAGCTCCATAAAGTATAGCGATGCAAAAGCCGGGAGCTTTTCTGTGAAAAAGAATAAAACTTATAACAAAAAGAAGACGGTAATCGTCTTTGCGGTCTGTATAGCGATGATGGCCGGACTGGCAGGGCGACTGTTTTATCTGATGGTGCTTCGGGCGGATTACTACACAGAAAAAGCCGATGATCTTCATGAGAGAGAGAGAGACATCAAAGCGGCCAGGGGAAAAATCATTGACAGAAACGGAGTTGTGCTGGCTGACAACAGGGCGGTCTGTACCATATCCGTGATCCACAGCCAGATCAAGGAGCCGGAGAAAGTGACGGATATGCTGGTAAAAGAGCTGGAGATAACGGAAGAAGAGGCAAAAAAAAGAGTGGAAAAGGTCAGCTCCATTGAAAGAATCAAAACCAATGTACCCAAGGAGACGGGAGACCGGATACGGGAATATAATCTGGCCGGCGTAAAGGTGGATGAGGATTTCAAGCGATATTATCCCTGCGACGATCTGGCTTCCCGGGTACTGGGATTTACGGGAGGAGACAATCAGGGGATTATTGGTCTTGAAGTACAGTACGACTCCATTCTGGAAGGCATTAACGGAAAGATTCTGACCACAACGGATGCCAGGGGCGTAGAGGTGGATGAAATAGGAGAAAGCCGTGTGGAGGCAGTGGCCGGATATAATCTTCATATCAGCATGGACTATAACATACAGCGGTACATTCAGCAGGAAGCGGAAAAGGTGATGGAAGAAAAACAGGCGGACAGGGTATCTATTTTGCTGATGAATCCCCGGAATGGAGAAATATACGGGATGGCCAATGTGCCGGAATTCCATCTGAATGATCCCTTTACTCTGCCGGAGGGAACCGATACAACCGGAAAGACAGAGGAAGAAATCCAGGATCTGAGAAACCAGATGTGGCGAAACATCTGCATCAACGATACCTACGAACCGGGGAGTACCTTTAAAATCATCACGGCTGCGGCGGGACTGGAGGAGGGCGTGGTATCCCTGGATGATACATTCTCCTGCCCCGGGTTCCGGGTGGTGGAAGATCGGCGGATTCACTGCCATAAAAGGACGGGGCATGGGGCGGAGACATTTCTGGAAGGAGCTCAGAATTCCTGCAACCCTGTTTTTATTGATGTGGGCTTACGGTTGGGAGTGGATAATTTCTATCGGTATTTCAGGGATTTCGGTCTGATGACGAAAACGGGGATTGATCTGCCCGGGGAGGCGTCCACGATCATGCATAAAAAGGAAAACATCGGACAGGTGGAGCTGGCGACCATGTCTTTTGGTCAGTCTTTTCAGATCACACCCATTCAGCTGGCGGTGACGGTATCGTCCATTATCAATGGAGGTAACAGGATCACGCCTCATTTCGGGGTGGAGGTCAGAGATGATGATATGACGCTGATCGATACGCTGGAATATGAAACGAAGGAGAACATTGTCTCGCAGGAGACCTCAAAGACTATGCGCTATATACTGGAGAAGGTGGTGTCGGAGGGTTCCGGGAAAAATGCCTATATTGAAGGGTATGAGATCGGAGGGAAGACTGCCACTTCCCAGACACTGCCCAGAAGCGCCAACGTATATATTTCTTCCTTCCTGGGATTTGCACCTGCCGATGATCCGAAGGTGCTGGGAATCTGCATTATTCACGATCCGAAAGGCGTCTATTACGGAGGTACCATAGCGGCTCCTGTGATGAAAAGAGTTTTTGAAAATGTTTTGCCCTACCTGAATATTGAAAAGCAAAACGGTTGATTATTCATGGAAAAAGCTTTATACTGTTTGGGGAGTGTCTGGTGTATACAGATGCTGCCCGCAGGGAGAAAGAACCAAAGAATAAAAATGAGGTGGATTATGGATTTTAAAGTTGTGATTCCGGTTATTATTTCTTTTGCGATCAGCGTTGTGCTGGCGCCTTTTATTATTCCGTTTTTGCGAAGACTGAAAGTGGGACAGACGGAACGGGTGGACGGTGTGCAGTCTCATCTGAAGAAAGCGGGAACCCCAACCATGGGCGGACTGATTTTTTTGATTGCAACCACGGTGACTTCCCTTTTTTATGTGAAAGATTACCCCAATATAATTCCAATTCTGTTTTTAACCCTTGGTTTCGGCCTGATCGGATTTCTGGATGATTATCTGAAAGTGGTGCTGAAACGCTCCGACGGACTGATGCCGCTGCAGAAGATGTTCCTGCAGATTATTGTCACCGGAATCTTTGCCGTGTATATGATTCTGTTTACGGATGTGGAGCTTACTCTGCTGGTGCCCTTTTCCGGCGGATACTATCTGGATATCGGCTGGGTGGCCGTTCCTCTTTTGTTCTTTGCCGTCATCGGAACGGTAAACGGCGTGAATTTTACCGACGGTCTGGATGGACTGGCATCCAGTGTGACCATCATGGTCGCCACATTTTTTACTGTAGTGGCCATCGGCAATCACAGTGGAATTGAGCCCATTACATGTGCGGTAGTAGGCAGTCTGATGGGATTTCTTCTGTTCAATGTTTTCCCGGCAAGTGTATTCATGGGGGATACCGGTTCGCTGGCGCTGGGAGGTTTTGTGGCAGGAACTGCCTATATGCTGCAGATGCCGCTGTTTCTGCTGATTGTAGGACTGATTTACCTGGTGGAAGTGGCTTCTGTAATTATCCAGGTTACTTATTTTAAGAAAACCGGCGGCAAACGGATTTTTAAGATGGCGCCCATTCATCACCATTTCGAGCTTTGCGGATGGTCAGAAACACGGGTGGTGGCTGTTTTTTCAATCATCACTGCAGTTTTATGCATGGCAGCGCTTCTTGCATTGTAAAGAGGAGTAAAGACAATGGAACTGAAAGGAAAAAAAGTATTGGTGTTCGGGGCAGGTATCAGCGGTATAGGCGCTGCAGACCTTCTTGGCAGGGTACAGGCCCGTCCTGTCATCTATGATGGAAATACAAAACTCAAAGAAAGTGAAATCCTTGGAAAGCTGCAGAATCCCTCCGGGGTATCGGTGGTTCTGGGAGAAATGTCGGACAAAGTGCTGGAAGGCGTTGAACTGGCAGTGTTAAGTCCGGGCGTGCCTACGGATCTGGACGCCGTGCAGAAGATCAGAGATAAGAATATTCCCATCTGGGGAGAAGTAGAACTGGCTTATCAGATGGGAAAAGGAAAAGTGCTGGCTATCACGGGAACAAACGGAAAGACCACCACCACGGCGCTGACCGGACAGATTATGAAGGATTATCTGCCGGATGTGTACATAGTGGGAAATATCGGAACGCCCTATACCTCCTGTGCGCTGGATATGACGGAGGATACCGTCACAGTGGCGGAAATCAGCAGCTTTCAGCTGGAGACGATTCAGGATTTTGCGCCCCGGGTGAGCGCTATACTGAATATCACAGAGGATCATCTGAACCGGCATCATACCATGGAAGAATATATCCGGGTGAAGGAGCTGATCACTGCCAACCAGAGTAAGGACGATGTCTGCGTTCTCAATTATGAGGATGAGGTGCTAAGAGCATTTGGAGAACAGGTGAAAGACCGTATAAAAGTTGTGTTTTTTTCCAGCCTGCGCCAGCTGTCGGAGGGTGTGTTCTTAAAAGGCAGCCGGATTGTCGTTCGGGAAAAGGGGCAGGAGACGGAAGTTACGGATACCGGCAGGCTCAAGCTGCCGGGGCGTCACAATTATGAAAACGTCATGGCAGCCATTGCCATTGCCAAAGCGGCGGGAGTGCCGATGGAGAGCATCCAAAAAACAGTGGAAAATTTCCGTGCGGTTCCCCACCGGATCGAATATGTGACTGAAAAAAACGGCGTCGTATATTATAACGATTCCAAAGGAACCAATCCTGACGCTGCCATCAAAGGGATCCAGGCCATGGACAGGCCGACCCTTCTGATCGGCGGCGGATACGATAAACAGTCGGAATACACACAGTGGATCCGGTCTTTTGACGGAAAAGTGCGGTATCTGGTGCTGATCGGACAGACACGGGAAAAGATCCGGGATGCGGCAAAAGATTGCGGCTTTACCGACACCATTCTGGCGGATTCTCTGGAGGAGGCAGTAAAAATCTGCGCACAGAAAGCCAATCCGGGCGACGCTGTGCTGCTGTCGCCGGCGTGCGCCAGCTGGGGCCAGTTTGACAATTATGAGCAAAGAGGCGATAAATTCAAGGAATATGTAAACAGTCTGTGACAGTCAGGGGAATATGCGGGACAGGTGAAACCTTCCCGCAGGATTCCCCTTTTCTTTATCCGGAATGATATTTGGGAGGGTCATGACATAGATTAAAAGAAAAAGGGAATGAAGGATGCCAAATCCGATGAAAAATATCAGGAAAAGAATTCCCGACGGTACGCTGGTGGTACTGGTGGTGCTTCTCACAGCGGCAGGTCTGGTTCTGCTGTACAGCACCAGCACATACAACGGGCGTGTGAAGTTCCACGATCCCGCCTACTATTTAAAAAAGCAGCTTTTTGCCACGGCCCTGGGATTCCTTGTCCTGTATGTGGTTGCCAATATGGATTACCACGTAATAGCCGGTTTCGCCGTGCCTTTGTATGTTATTTCCCTCCTTCTGGGCATAGCGGTGCTTTTATTCGGAGATGAATACAATGGTTCCAGGCGGTGGCTGTCGCTGGGGCCGCTTTCCTTCCAGCCGGCGGAGTTTGCCAAGGTTGCTGTGATTATCCTGCTGGCCTGGCACATCTGCAGATATAAGAAGGATATGGGGAAAATGGGTTTTATGGTGAAAACCATGGCTATGGTTCTGCCGGTGGTGGGTCTGGTGGGAACAAACAATCTCAGCACGGCGGTGATTATTCTGGGTATCGGAGTAATACTGATTTTTGTGGCAAATCCCAAATACAAACAGTTCGTAGGCATTGGGGCTGCCGGTATCGGATTTATCGCCATCTTTCTGAGCCTGGAAAGTTATCGTCTGGAAAGGCTGGCGGTCTGGAGAGATCCGGAAAGCTATGATAAGGGCTTTCAGACGATTCAGGGACTGTATGCCATAGGAAGCGGCGGCATATTCGGCAAAGGGCTGGGCAGCAGCCTGCAGAAACTGGGATTTGTGCCGGAGGCCCAGAATGATATGATATTTTCCATTATCTGCGAGGAGACCGGGCTTGTGGGGGCCATTTTGCTGATGCTGGTGTTCGGTCTTCTGATCTGGAGACTGATGGTCATTGCCACCCATGCCCTGGATCTGCTGGGAACCATGATCGCTGCGGGAATCATGGGCCATATGGCCATACAGGTAATTTTAAATATCGCAGTGGTGACAAATACCATTCCCAATACAGGGATTACACTTCCCTTTGTCAGCTACGGAGGAACTTCTGTATTGTTTCTGCTGGGGGAGATGGGACTGGCGCTGTCGGTAAGCCGCTATGAAAAACAGGAATTTCTGTAACAAAATACTCCTTTTTTGAATATGATAGGTTATAAGTGAATATTTGGGAGTGTGCCAGGTGGATAGGATTCGAATTGAAGGAGGAAGGGCACTTTGCGGATCAGTGTACATACAGGGTTCCAAGAATGCAGCTTTGCCGGTGATGGCGGCTGCTGTTTTACATAGAGGAGTTACCGTCCTGAAAAATTGTCCCCGTATAACCGATGTCTGTGATATGGAACGGATACTTCAGCGGCTGGGAGCCAAAAGCAGCTGGGAGGGGCATACGCTTACACTGGACTGTCGGAACATTGAGGGGACCTGTGTTCCCATGGAATACGGCAGCCGCATGCGCTCTTCCGTCATTTTGATGGGGAGCCTTCTGGGCAGGATGGGAGAAGTTACCGTGCCTTATCCCGGCGGATGTACCATTGGAAGGCGTCCGGTAGATCTGCATCTGAAGGCGTTTGGGCAGATGGGAGTCCATGTGGAGGAGCGGCAGGGCATGCTGTATGCTTCCGGCAGCAAAATACGGCCCGCAGAGTATCTTTTTCCTTTTCGCAGTGTGGGAGCTACGGAGAATGCCATTTTGGCCGCAGCGGCAGGCGACGGGGAAACAGTGCTCAAAAACTGTGCCATAGAACCGGAGATTGTCCATCTGTGCCGTTTTATGGATAAGATGGGAATACAGATCAAGGGAAAGGGGACGGACTGCCTGATAATAAAGGGAGGGACGGAGCTTAAGGATACGGTATTTGACATACCGCCGGATCGGATTGCGGCGGGAACCTACCTTTTTGCAGGGGCAATTACCAGAGGGCAGGTGATACTTGCAGATGCACCGGAGGAAGAATTGGATTCAATTCTGCAGGTCTATAAGAAAATGGGTGGACAATATTACTGGAACAGTGGTAAACTAGTAACGGACAGCCGGCATGTGCAGTATCCTGTTTCTTATGTGGAGACGGCATCCTATCCGGGATTTCCCACGGATATGCAGTCTGTCCTGATGAGCGTTCTGACGACTGTGAAGGGAGACAGCGTCATTCGCGAGCAGATATTTGAAGAAAGATTTAAAATTGTATCATTATTGAACCGTATGGGGGCCAGGATTCTGGTGGACGGCAGGGATGCGCTGATACATGGGACAGAAACGCTTAAAGGGCAGCATGTGTTTGCGGAGGAACTGCGGGGCGGCGCGGCGTTGGTTTTGGCGGGCCTGGCAGCCAAGGGAGTTACGGTTATTGATAACCCCCATTTTATCAGAAGAGGATATGAAAACTTCTGTGAAAACCTGGCGGCACTCGGAGGTAACATTACTGTTGATAAATAAACGTTTTCGATATAGAAAAAAAATGAATAAGAAACTTTTCCGCATTCTGGCAGGGTCGGCGGCGTTGGCAGTCTGTATTGGTCTGATTGTTTTTCTGACTGTTTTTCATGTGGATGAGGTGGAAATCGTAGGCAATACCAGAAACTCGGAGGAAGAAGTAAAAGAACTGGTGCTTTGCGGACCATTTTCTTCCAATTCTCTTTTTCTGTCCGTTTTTAAAAAGACGGTGGTAACTGACGAATTGCCCTTTGTGGATTCTGTTGAAATCGAACAGATGTCCCCGGGAAAAATCCGTCTCCATGTCAACGAAAAGCAGATAGTTGGTTATGTGCGGTATCTGGACTGCAACATGTACTTTGACAAGGACGGCATCGTGGTGGAAAGTGAAGTCGCCCCCAGTATGGCTGAGATAACTGCCGCAAAAGAGGCGGAACAGGGAAAAGTAGTGGATCCGGTGGAAGTGGTGGATGAAAATGAGACCACATATCATGCTGCCGTAACGGATGTGCCTTATATTACAGGACTTAAATTTGACAGCGTGGTTATTGAAGAAAAACTTCCGGTGGAAAATGAGAGTGTATTTAACACGATTCTGGGAATTGCCAGGATTGTGGAAAAGTATGATATCCTCCCTGATCAGGTGGAATTCAGCGATAAATATGAGATCACGCTTTATTATGGCTCGATCAGAGTGATGCTGGGCGTAGATAACCTGCTGGAAGAAAAGATTACCCGTGTGGCGGCTATCCTGCCGAAGCTTTCGGGAAAATCCGGCGTGCTGCATATGGAGGATTATACGAAAGATACTGTAAACATCATTTTTTCAGAAGATGTGCCGGAAGGAGAAGAAGAATCGGAGGATGAGACAGATCCGGAGGATTCTAATGAGGATACATCAGACGAAAACACGTATGAGGAAACACAGGATCAGGATGAAGATGAGTCGGACGAAGCAGATTCCGTGATGCAGGATGAAGAGTCAGAAGGCACAGATATGGAAACGCAGGATGAAGAAGACTGGTCAGAATCTTCAGAGGAGGATTTTGAGGACACAGATTCCCAGGCTCAGGAAGATACGTATGATGAAACCGGGGAGGAAGATACATCGGAAGATACGCAGGAGGAGTACTGAGCGGTTTTTGGGGAAATGGATTGTGAAAACTTCGTAAAAAATTAAAAAAAGAGTTGATTAATTTTGCTGGAAACTATATTATATATCTATATGCTGCCGGTATGACAGTTCACGGCCGGAGGGCTCTTTAAGGATAAAATCCCCTGGGGGAATAAAGATATGCAAAAGTGCAAAAGGAGGAAGTACCTTGTTAGAAATTATGTCGAATGAAGCGGAATCATCTGCAAAGATTGTTGTAATTGGAGTAGGTGGCGCAGGTAACAACGCGGTAAACCGAATGGTGGAAGAAGCGATCAGCGGAGTGGAGTTCGTTGGCGTTAACACAGATAAACAGGCCCTTACATTGTGCAAGGCGCCTACAGTTCTTCAGATTGGTGAAAAAGTGACGAAAGGTCTGGGAGCCGGAGCGAAACCGGAAGTTGGCGAGAAGGCTGCTGAGGAGAGCGTTGAAGAGCTGAGAAAACTGATGGAAGGCGCTGACATGGTTTTTGTTACCTGTGGTATGGGCGGCGGCACGGGAACAGGTGCAGCTCCGATTGTGGCAGGTCTGGCAAAAGAGATGGGAATACTGACGGTGGGCGTTGTGACGAAGCCGTTCCGGTTTGAGGCGAGAACCCGCATGAGCAATGCTCTGATGGGAATTGATAAGCTGAAAGAAAACGTAGATACTCTGATTGTGATTCCCAACGATAAACTGCTGGAGATTGTAGATCGCCGCACGACAATGCCGGAGGCGCTGAAGAAGGCGGATGAAGTGCTGCAGCAGGCAGTACAGGGTATTACAGACCTGATTAATCTGCCGGCGCTGATCAATCTTGACTTTGCAGATGTTCAGACGGTTATGAAAGACAAAGGAATTGCACATATCGGTATCGGAGAGGCCAAAGGTGACGACAAGGCGCTGGAAGCAGTACAGCAGGCTGTGGCCAGCCCGCTGCTGGAGACTACCATCAATGGTGCATCCGATGTGATTGTAAATATTTCCGGAGATATTTCTCTGATGGATGCCAACGACGCGGTAAGCTACGTGCAGGATCTGGCAGGAGAAGATACCAATATTATCTTCGGTGCGCTGTATGACGATACGGCAGTGGATACAGCCAGAATCACGGTTATTGCCACTGGCTTAAATGATGCCACTGCAAAACAGGGAAGCGTATCCTCCGGGGCAAAGAGTATGTTTAATATTCCGAAATCAAATCCCCAGGCGCAGGTGCAGCAGGAGCAGCCGAAACCCGCTTATACACAGGGCTTCACAATGCCGACGCTGCAGATACCGCCGGCACAGAGCGCTCCCACAACCAGCACAGTGCCGAAGAAGGATATTCAGATTCCGGATTTCCTGAAAAACAGAAAATAATGAATCCTATAGACGCCCGGCAGATCCTCTGCGATTTGCCGGGCATTTATAATATGAGAAAGAGTCATGATAAAGGAGGATGGATATGGCAAAGTACAGATGCAGCGTATGTGGATTCGTATTCGATGAAGAAAAAGAGGGAAGATCCTTTCAGGAACTGAAGGAATGTCCCGTGTGCAGACAGCCGGCGGAGCGTTTTGTGCTCATGGAGGAGGAAGAGGCGAAAGCAGAAGCGGCTGTGCCCGAGGGGGACGGTGAGCAGGATCTTTCTTATCCCGCCCAGTTTGCAAGACAGGATGAAAAGTGCCGTTACATGAAGGAAATCCATCAGATGGCGATGAGCGGCGCTCCTGTGATAGAGGCGATGGGGACACAGATGACTATGCCGGGATGGGACGATATTTTGATTCTGGGAGCGCAGTTAAATCCCCAGCCCCTGGATGAGCATGAGCCAGTGGATACCATGACAGTGATCGGGAAAAATGCAAAGAAGCCCATGATTCTTTCCAGTCCCGTTTACATATCCCATATGTCTTTTGGAGCGCTGTCAAAAGAAGTGAAGGTGGCGCTGGCCAAAGGAAGCGCCATGGCCAAAACAGCCATGTGCAGCGGGGAGGGCGGTATTCTGCCCGAGGAGAAAGCCGCGGCCTACCGGTATATTTTTGAGTACGTGCCAAATAAATACAGCGTGACGGATGAAAATCTGAAAAGCGCGGACGCCATCGAAATTAAAATCGGTCAGGGAACGAAACCGGGGATGGGCGGTCATCTGCCAGGGGGAAAAGTGACGCCTGAAATTGCCAAAATCAGAAACAAACCTCTGGGGGAAGATGTGATAAGTCCTTCCAGATTTCCTGATATTAATACGAAGGAAGATCTGAAAAATCTGGTGGATGAGCTTCGCCGCCGTTCTGACGGCCGCCCCATCGGAATCAAAATTGCGGCGGGAAGGATTGAACGGGATCTGGAATACTGTGTCTTTGCAGGACCGGATTTTATCACCATCGACGGCCGCGGAGGAGCTACGGGAGCCAGTCCCCGCCTGGTAAGGGATTCCACCAGCGTACCTACGGTATACGCTCTTTATCGGGCCAGAAAGTATCTGGATTCCATCCGCTCGGATATTTCACTGGTAATTACCGGAGGACTTCGTGTCTCCTCTGATTTTGCAAAGGCCATTGCCATGGGTGCGGACGCGGTAGCCATTGCTTCAGCGGCTCTGATTGCGGCTGCATGCCAGCAGTATCGGATCTGCGGCACTGGTATGTGCCCGGTGGGAGTGGCGACTCAGGATCCGGCTCTTCGCAGCCGTTTGAAAGTGGAGGCGTCAGCGCAGCGAGTGGCCAATTTCCTCAACTGCTCCAGGGAAGAACTGAAAACCTTTGGCCGCATCACAGGCCATAAAAATATCCATGATCTGAGCGTAGAGGATCTGTGCACCATCAGCAGGGAAATTTCTGAATTTACCAATATCCCCCATGCTTAAGATGGCAGCGTGTGGAAATTAAATGAAAAAAAGTGCAGGAAACCAATAGACAGATGGGGAAAAGGCGAGTATACTTTTGTACGATAAAGAATTAAATAAGGGGGAGAATTATGGAAATTACCATAGGACTTGCATTATTTTTATTTGTCGTTCAGTTTTGTTCTTACTTTGTAAAAGGACTTGCCGGATTTGGAGATCCGCTGATTTCCAATCCCATGTTGTCTCTGACCTCTTTGCAGAATAATCAGATTACGCCCATGAATCTTCTGATGAACTGGCCGCTTAATCTGTACATATCAATCAAAAACAGAAAAGCCTTCTCGGTGAAGGATACGGTTCCTATGATCATCTGCATCCTGGCAGGAATGATTCCGGGGCTGCTTCTTTTGAAGTATGCCACATCCTGGGTTTTAAAGGCACTGCTGGGTCTGGTAATCGTGATCTGCGGCGTGGAGATGCTGACCAGAAAAGAATCAGTCAAATCCTCGGGCAATATGATCGTTATGGCGCTGGTTTCCATAGCATCCGGTTTCACCGCCGGCCTGTATGGAATCAATCTGTTTTTCGTGGCTTATATTGAACGAACCGGATATGTGAACAGAAATCAGTTCAGAGGGCAGATGTGCTTTATCTTTTTTATAGAAAATACAATCCGTCTGCTGATCTATATTTTCACCGGTTTCTATACTCTTGATATTATTAAGCTGGCGCTGATATCGGCAGTCGGTGTGATCTGCGGCATGTTTTTGGGAAGCCGTGTGGACAGCCGGCTCAGCGAGGCCACGGTGAAAAAGATTATTACGATTGTATTTATCTGTGCCGGACTTAGCACATTGATCAAAGCTGTGATATTTAAAATCTGATAAGGAAAAAAGGGAAATAAGAAAACTCTATGTGAATGGGCAAACCATTTGCATAGAGTTTTTTGTTTATTTCGAGTTTTTCAGCTGTTAGCGCTCCATCATACTGATGGATTCGATTCCCACGCTGCCGCCCCGCACCACTTCGATGATCTTGAATTCTTCCTTGATCAGCTTGATCACCGCGTCGTTTTTGGTAGCGGTCTGGATAAATTCCAGCAGCACGCTGTCTTTCCCGTAATCGATGACACGGGCCTTAAAGGTTTCCGCAATCTGAAACAGTTCCACCTTGTCTGCCGGTGTACACCGTTTTACTTTTATATAAAGTATCTCTTTCATCCGCACGAAGATGTCCGTAAAATCAATGACCTTGATGACCTCCACCATACGGTTGAGCTGCTTTTTGATCTGCTCAAAGGTTTCGTCGTCACTGACTGTGGCGATGGTCATTCTGGAGACGGTGGGATCTTCTGTAGTTCCCACGGTCAGACTGTCAAGATTATAGCTTTTGCCGGAAAACAGGCCTGAAATTTTAGCCAGGACACCAACCTGATTTTCCACATACAGTGAGATCCATCTTTTTTTCATTCCCTTATCCATGTTACGTATCCTCCTAACAATCCATGATCATTTCTTCTAAAGTTCCGCCCGGCTGTACCATGGGATATACCATCTCCTCCGGATCGATGATGAACTCAATCAGCGTGGGGCCGCAGGTGTTCTTTCTGGCAGCCTCAAAAGCGGGTGCAATTTCTTCCTTCGATGTTACCCGGTATCCTTTTGCGCCGTAACTTTCCGCCAGTTTTACAAAATCCGGCGTGTATTCCGGGTATTCTTCTCCATTTGTCCGGCGGGAGAGAGCGCCTGCCTTTAAGTTGGTCATGGCGTATCGTTTCCCGTAGAACAGCTTCTGCCACTGCCGCACCATGCCCAGATATTCGTTGTTGAATATGCAGATAATGATGGGGAGTTCTTCCAGGACGGCTGTGGCCATCTCCTGAATGTTCATCTGCACGCCGCCGTCGCCGCAGATTGCAATGACAGAAGTATCCGGATTGCCCACCTGTGCGCCGATGGCGCCGGGAAGACCGTAACCCATGGTTCCCAGACCGCCGGACATAATCATGTGTTTGGACCGGCCAAGCTGCGCATACTGGGATACCAGCATCTGATGCTGTCCCACGTCCGTTACCAGAATCAGATCCTCAAACTGGCGGTTGATTTCTTCTATGATATCCAGAGGGCTCATTTTATTTCCCGTTTTCATGGTCAGAGGATGCTCCTCTTTCCAGGACTGAATCTGTGTCAGCCATTTTTTCGTGTTCAGCTCTTTTACATATTCATTCATTCTGGTAGCGGCTTCCAGCGCGTCCGCCACAATAGGTACGTCCACATGAACATTTCTGGAGATGGAGGAGGTATCAATGTCGATATGGACAATCTGTGCATTGGGTGCGAACGCATGGAGCTTTCCTGTAATGCGGTCGTTGAATCTGGTTCCGATAGAGAAAAGAAGATCACAGCTGCTGACAGCCATGTTGGCCGCGTAAGCTCCGTGCATTCCCAGATTCCCTACGAAAAGAGGGTGATCGGTGGGGATGGCGCCTTTTCCCATCACAGTGGTAACTACAGGCACCTGAGTCTTCTCCACAACTTCCTGGAAGGTCTCATTGGCTCTGGCAATGTTGATGCCGCCGCCAGCCAGAAACAGCGGGCGTTTTGCCTTTTGAAGCATCTTCAAAGATTTTTTCAGCTGACCGATGTGAATGCCCATGCTTGGTTTGTAGCCCCGTATATTTACGGTTGTGGGGTATTCCGGACTTCCCAGCTCACACATCACGTCCTTGGGAAGATCGATGAGAACGGGACCGGGACGTCCGGTACGGGCAATATAAAAAGCCTCTTTTATGATTCGGCCCAGATCCTCCCTTCTTCTCACGGTGACGCCGTATTTCGTAATGCTTCTGGTAATGCCTACAATATCCACTTCCTGAAAGGCATCGTTTCCAATCAGATGGCGGGCCACCTGACCGGTAAAGCAGACAAGGGGAACGCTGTCATAATTTGCCGTGGCAAGGCCGGTCACCACATTGGTGGCGCCGGGACCGCTGGTTACCAGACAGACGCCGACTTTTCCTGTGGTTCTGGCGTAGGCGTCCGCCTCGTGGACCAGAGCCTGCTCGTGGCGGGGAAGTATGATATCAATGGTGCCGTCCTTACCCAGTTCATCGCTGATATCGATGGTTGTTGCACCCGGATAGCCGAAAAGTACTTCCACACCTTCTTCCTTTAAAGCCTTTACCAGTAATTTATTTCCTGTAATCTGTTTCATCCCAAAATCCTCCCTTTTGATACATAAAAAACCCTGAGCCTTAAAAAGCTCAGGGCGATTATAACCGTGGTACCACCTGATTTCAGAGACAAAATCTCTGCACTTAGCCAATACAAAATACTATATTGCTTTCCTGTAACGCGGAAAAAACGTTGAAGCCTACTGCGCATTCTGATGCGGTTCGGTTCACTGCTCGAAGGCTACCTTCCATAATCCTTTCACGAAGACTCTCACCAACCGTCCTCTCTCTGGGCATCCGGCGATTATGTACTCCTCCCTGTCACTGCATTTTCAGATTTTTTCGATTCCTATTAATTGTATTTTAAAAAGAACAATTTGTCAATGCTTTTTTTGCTGAATCATTGACGGAAAAATTTGTTTTTAATGGGTTCCGTGGGCATTTCCTGTCCGGTAAAAAGGTGAAACGCTTCCGCTCCCTGATATAAAAGCATGTAAAGACCGTTCATCACCGGACACCCGGCGGCCTTGGCCAGGGAAAGAAGTCTGGTCCTTCTGGGCTCATAGATGATATCAGCCACCGCCAGCTGGGGACGGAAAAGAGAGACGTCAGTGATCAAAGAGGCGTCTGTGTTGGGCTCCATGCCTACGGAGGTGGCGTTTACCAGGATATGGCTGTCCTCCAGGGAATCTTTGAGAGCCTTCTGGTCGTCATTGTCAAAAATGGCGGCGCGGCATGTCGTAGTCTGATTGATTGTATCTGCCAGTTGGGTGATTCTGTGGTAAAAACGGCTGGACGAGCGGACAAAAATACGGATTTCTTTCATTCCGTCCAAAGCAGCCTGGGCTGCGATGGCTGTGGCGGCGCCGCCGGCTCCAAGAAGTGTCATTTTCTTTCCCTTCAGATCAAAGCCTGCATCGGCGGCGGAGCGCATAAATCCTGTGCCGTCCGTATTGTGGCCCGTCAGCCTGCCGTTTTCGTTTACTACGGTGTTGACGGCGCCGATCATCTTTGCCGCCGGAGACAGGTCATCCAGCAGTTCCAGGATCTTGTTTTTGTTTGGCATGGTGAGATTAAATCCCCGGATACCTGCGGCCTTCAGGCCGTTTACAGCTGTAAAAAGAGTTGTCTCGTCAACCTCAAAGCAAAGATATACGTAATCAAGGCCCAGCAGCCTGAAAGCTTCGTTGTGCATCAGCGGCGACAGACTGTGGGCCACCGGTTTGCCCAAAAGGGCGGTCAGTTTTGTATGTCCCGTAATTGGTAATTCCATAATTTCCTCCCGTATACATATTCCGCTTGATGGGCGAAATGGTGTAAGATAAAAAGATGTTGGGGTCAAAAGCCCCCAACTATGATGCCTACGGATTGTTCCGTGCTGCGCACTCCCACAATCCTGCCCAATATTCGCATATCGTGGGATATACATCCCACTTTTATGCTCATATCAGGGCGGATCCCAAGGTCTTTCACCCACTTATGAGCAGGCTCATGTGGGTTTAGACCTTTTGATCCTGGCATCATAAAAAAAGTATATCATATTTTTAAAAATTCCGGGACATTTTTTGCCTCTTTCATGTCTAATAAGTGTAAGGCATAAAAAGATGCCCTGTACGTACAGAAATCAGAAAGGAAAGGCGATATGGATAATTTGGTTAAAAAGGCGAGACAACGGGATGCGGATGCCTTTACCCGGCTGATGCAGTCCCAGATGCAGCATATGTATAAGACGGCCCGCGCCATTTTAAAACAGGATGAGGACGCGGCGGATGCCATTTCCGATACAATTCTCGCCTGCTGGGAAAAGATTCCGGATCTTTCACAGGATAAGTATTTCAGAACCTGGATGACCAGGATTCTCATCAACAAGTGCAACGATCTGATTCGGAAAAGAAAGCAGATGTTTCTGACGGATGAAATACCGGAAGGGGCTGTCTATGAGGAGGGCTATGAAAACCTGGAATGGCGGGAGGCCATGAAAAGTCTGGACGAAAAATACAGACTGGTGGTGATGCTTTATTACGGGGAGGGATTTCGCACCTCGGAGATAGCAGCCATACTGGACATCACAGAGAGTACAGTCAGAACCAGACTGGCAAGGGCCAGGGAAAAACTGGCCGAAGGATATTATATGGAGACAAGGAGGCGCATCATATGAGAGAACATAACACCATTAAAAAGCTGCAGGAGCCGGTGGACATCCCTCCGGTTGTACTGGAAAAATCACAGCAGGCCTTTGAGAAGATTAAAGCTGAGGCGGGACAGGAAACCACATACAGAGCTGTCCGCAAAAGAAAAAGCCCGAGGCGGATCTGGGTGGCCGCAGCCGCAGCTGCGGCGCTTCTTGGAACGGTCAGCGTAGGCGCCGCCGTTTACAGCCAGTGGTGGAGCAAAGGGCTTTCGGAAACCCTTCATGCCGATGAGGAACAGATGCAAAAGCTGGATGCGGATAAGGCTGCTTCCTCCGTTAATCAGGCGGTTACAGACCAGGGGGTTACGATCACGGCGGTACAGAGTATTGTAGATAATTATTACGCACATCTTTCTTTTAAGGTGGAAGGATATGAACTGGCACAGGGGGCGGAACCTGGTATTAACAGTATCGAAGTGACGGTGGATGGAGAAGACGCCGACTGGAACGGAGGCTTTTACAACGGTCTGGTAAGCGGAGAAAGCGGCGAGGCCGTATACGCAGACGGCACAGAGATTGAATTTACAGAGGATGGAAGTCTCGTGGAACGGTATGTACAGGAGGACGGAAGTCTGGAATATGATATTACCCTGATGGATACCAGCCAGGAGGGAGCCTTTTTTGGAAAAACGGTTCGTGTAGTTTTTACGGATCTTGGCACCTATGAGAAAACGGAATTTGCTCCTGTTGTGGAAGGAAGCTGGGAACTGGAATGGACCCTGCAGGGAAGCGGTGAAATGCGCACCTGTCAGCTGGAGGTTCCTCTGGGAGAAAGCGGCGTTACGGTGCAGGAAGCGCAGGTATCACCCATTTCTCTTCGTGTAATTTCCGATGTGCCAAAAGACCCTTATGGACAGGCGATGGAGGATCCGGAAAGCCTCTGTGAGCCGCCGGCGCTCACCGGAGTAGTGATGAAGGACGGAACCGTATATCCATATCTGTATCTGGGTCCTGGCCAGCAGGGATACGAATCAGAAGATTCCACAAGATATCTTGATACGTTTGCCATTGACCGGATACTGGATGTGAACCAGGTGGAAAGCCTTCTCTTTAGAAAAGAGATCCTTTCGGAAGAGGATTTATCATCAGAGGAAGGCGGCGGGGAAGAGCTGCCGCTGGAAGAAAGATTCTATGTAGTGCCGCTGTCTTAAAAAAGCGGTGTCAATCACGGCAAAGCGCCGTCTCATTGACAGAAACAGCCCGGGACTTTATACTGAATGGTGACAGCCCGGGCTGTCAGTATGTGAAAAAGAGGTAAGATGTTATGGCAAAGCCGGTGAAAATAAGAAATCTGATGGTGGGGGAGGGCATCCCCAAAATCTGTGTTCCAATTACAGGACGGACGAAAGAGGAGATAGAGGCGCAGGCAGGAAAAATTGTTTCTGCCGCTCCTGATATGGTGGAATGGCGGGCCGACTATTTTGACGGTGTGGAAGATCTTCTGGCAGTGCGGGAGATTTTATCGACACTGCGCGGCATATTGCGGGAAATTCCGATTCTTTTTACCTTTCGGACGAAAGAAGAGGGCGGTGTTCGACCGATAACGACGCAGGCTTATGTGAACCTGAACCAGGCGGTGTCAGAATGGGGACTGGCCGATGCGGTGGATGTGGAGCTTATGTTTCAGGAAAGCGGGGCAAAGCCGCTGATTGAAGATATTCAGGCAAAGGGCTGCCGGGTGGTCTGCTCCAATCACCATTTTCAGGATACGCCGGAGACGCAAGAGCTGCTCTTCACTTTTATGCAGATGGAAAAAGCCGGAGCGGATATCTTAAAAATTGCCGTCATGCCCCGGACGCCGGAGGATGTGCTGCGGCTTCTTCTGGCGACTTATAAAACCAGTGAGAAAAGCAGCTGTCCGCTGATTTCCATGGCCATGGGAGGACAGGGAGTCTTAAGCCGCCTGGGCGGAGAGGTCCTTGGCTCCAGCGTCACCTTTGCGGCGGTGGGAGAGACTTCAGCGCCGGGCCAGCTGCCCATGGAAGAGATGAAACAGGCGCTTTCCATCATTCACAGGGCATTACAATAATCACTTAACATAACAGGAAAAAGGGAAGGAAAAGCTGTCGAAAAGATATAAAATGCGACAGCTGTCTTTTGACAAATAAAACACCCTCCATAACCTATAATGAATTTTGCTTATTCCAGTAAGTACGTATTCAGGGGTTATGGGGGGTGTTTTGTGTACTATGAAATATTCATAGATGTTTTTTTTGTAACGAACATGGTGATGGACTATTTCCTCCTCCGACTGATCAACCGGATTCTTAAGTGTTCTGCCACGCACGCAAGAAGTCTGGCAGGAGGAGCCTTCGGAGCCCTGGCTCTGTCGCTTTCCATCGCCGCAGGACTGCCGTTTCGGCGGATTTTGAATACGATACTGGTGCATGTGGTAATTAACACGATAATGGTAAAGTTTGGATGCAAAATCAAAGACTGGCATAAACTGCTGCAAGGCTTGCTGCTCTTATACCTGGCGTCTTTTCTCACCGGCGGAGTGCTGTCGGTGATGAAACGTTATTTTTCCTGCCCCGGTCTTTGGGGATTTCTGTTTCTTGCAGCCACCAGCTACCTGATTATTACTGCTGCTGTCCTTTTATACACCCGGCTGAAGGGAAAGGGAACGAATCTTTACGAGGTTGTACTGTACGCGGGATCAAACTGCAGAGAAGTAAAAGGGTTTTGCGATACGGGGAACAGGCTGCGCGACACGCTGACAGGGAAACCCGTATCCGTGGTAAAGGGAAGAGAACTAAGGGAGCTGTTAAAGAATGAGGAATTGACGCCTTTTTATCCCCATTATATACCTTTTCGGAGTCTGGGATGCGACGGGGGCGTCATTCTGGCCGTAACTCTTGATTCTCTTACCATAAAAAACGGCAGAAGGAGCAGGACGGTCAGACATCCGGTGGTGGCCCTGGCAAAAGACGGGGGCGCTTTTATGGAAGGCTGTCAGATGATTTTAAATCCGGATTTAGTAGACGGTTAGGAGGAATTTGATTATGATGCATGCGGTATTGCCGAACCGGATCCGGTTCGGAATGTTTCCCGGCTTTTCCAGAATGATATTCAGAAAACCGGGGGAAATCTTTTATATTGGAGGAACGGATGTGCTTCCGGCGCCGCTGGATGCGAAGCGGGAAGCGGTGGTGATTGAAAATCTGGGAAGCGGACAGGATAAAGAGGCCAGAGATGAACTGATTGAACACAATCTTCGGCTGGTAGTGTATATTGCACAGAGATTTGACAATACGGGCGTGGGTGTGGAGGACCTGATCAGCATAGGGACCATAGGGCTCATAAAAGCCATCAACACCTTCAATCCCACGAAGAAAATCAAGCTGGCAACCTATGCGTCGAGATGTATTGAAAATGAGATTCTGATGTACCTGCGCAGAAACAATAAGACCAAAATGGAGGTATCCATTGACGAACCGCTGAATGTGGACTGGGACGGCAATGAACTCCTGCTTTCGGATATTCTGGGCACGGATGAGGACATTATATATAAAGATCTGGAACACGAGGTGGAATGCAGTCTTCTGGGAAAAGCCATCGGAAAGCTTTCGCCCAGAGAACAGACGATCATTAAGCTAAGATACGGGCTTTCCTCCGCAGACGGAAAAGAAAAAACGCAGAAAGAGGTGGCGGATATACTGGGAATTTCTCAATCCTATATCTCCCGTCTGGAAAAAAGAATCATGAAGCGGCTGAAAAAAGAGATCGTAAAATATGAATAAAAAAGCGGATCAGCACAAAAAGGAACAGGCAGCAGGCGATTGCGGTCTGAATATGGGAAAAAACAGACAGAAGCCGTAAAGGCGCAGCAGGTTCCTCAAAGAAAGTCAGAGATTTTCTGACGGCCGACGCACTGATGATAAAGGGGAAGGTGAAAGCGGCAAAGGAGAAAGACCAGGTCAGGCGCAGGTATGCGATCATCCGGAAAAGCGCCATAAAATAAAGTCCCAGGCTGAGAAAAAGAAAAAGAATCACTAGGGCGGCCGACGGTTCTGATACACAGGACAGGTAGCCGGTGAGGCAGAGGCTGGCGGGGGCACAGTAAATGGCAAAAAGGGGTTTTCTGGCGTCATCGTCAGGCTCCCCTTTTTTTATGTAGCGGAAAGAGACAAGCGCCAGCAAAGGGAAGAAGAAAATCATGGCTGCGAAGCAGATAAAAGCTCCGGCCCGGGCAAGTCCCAGGGAAGAAGCTGGTATGGCTGCCGCTGCGATTCCCACATAGACGATAAAATAACTGGCGTATACCTGGGATGATGTAGGCGGAGTCATAAACTGAACGGTAAACCAGATAATCAGAGCCATATGCAAAAGAAGGCCGGCCAGCCATATCCACAATGCTGCGCGGCCGGCAAGCGGCACAAAATAGCCGGACAGAACCATCACGCCCATGGAAAAGGTACCGCAGATGCTGGCGGATACCGGATTTTTCATTTCCTGACAAAAAAGCTTTGGATGACAGACGATGCGCAGCAGCCATAAAATCCCCAGGAAAAGGGCAAGCCCTCCCAAAGTCCGGTATAAAAAAAGGGAATCAGACCGGAACAGGTTTCCTAAAGATGCAGCGGCCAGCATCAGACTGCACAGGGGAAAGGGAATATTTTTCATTATGGTGAACCTCCGTTTCTTTTTTATCCTTATTTTAAAAAAATTAGAAAATAAAGTCCATGAAACGGTATAAAAGAAAAGTTGATGCCTCTCAAAAAACAGTTGATTCTGCAAGGCGTCAATAAAGTGTTATAGTAAAATCATATAAAAAAAGAAATGCAGTGCATTGAAAAAGATACAAAATATACAAAGGAGGAACCGTATATGAGCAATGATGTACATACTCATGTAGATGAAAATGGAAACGTGACGGTGCACCACCATCATCATGATCCCAACGATGTGACGGATTACATGGAAGCGGTGAAAGCGTACCGGGAAACCTTCCCCACCAAACAGGATGTCATTGACAAGACGCCGGACCCGGCGGTAAAGGAGATGCTGCTTCGCATGGAGCAGCTGGGCATTGACAATTCCTTCGACCGTTTTGACCAGCAGCAGCCCCAGTGTAATTTCGGGCTGGCAGGAATCTGCTGCCGTATCTGTCACATGGGACCCTGCCGTATTACCAAGAAAAGCCCCAGGGGCGTCTGCGGAGCGGATGCGGATCTTATCGTGGCCAGAAATATGCTCCGTGCGGTAGCCGCCGGCACGGCCCAGCACGGAATGCATGCAAGAGAAGTGATTCTCTCTTTGAAGTGGGCGGCCCAGGGCAAACTGCCGCTGCCGATTCTGGGAGAAGAAAAACTGATCGCCACTGCAAAATCTTTTGATATTGAGACGGAAGGAAGATCGGTCAATGAGATCGCCCTTGATTTTGCTGATCTTTTGCTGGAAGATTTAAGCCGGGCGGAAGCAGACGAGTATAAAACCATCAAATACGCGGCGCCGCCGGAGCGTCAGGAAGTCTGGAAAAAGCTGGATATCCTTCCCATCAGTACGTATCATGAGGTGTTTGAAGCCATGCATAATTCCGGAGAAGCCTGTGACGGAGACTGGAGAAATATTATGCAGCAGTTTTTGAGAACCGGGCTGACCTTTGTCTTCGGTACGGTGGTGGGAACCAACCTGGCTACGGACAGCCTTTTCGGCGTGGGACAGCGCAGAAAATGTATGGTAAATATCGGCGCTCTGAAAAAAGGCTATGTGAACATCGCGGTGCATGGTCACATGCCCACCCTGGTAAGCGAGATTGTCCGTCTGGGACACAGCGAAGAGATGACAGAGCTGGCGAAATCAAAAGGAGCCAAAGGGATTCAGTTTTACGGCATCTGCTGTACGGGGCTTTCGGCCATGTACCGCTACGACAATGTAATTCCTCTTTGTAATCCGCCGGGAGCAGAGCTGGTGCTGGCTACGGGAGCGCTGGATCTGTGGATTGCCGACGTACAGGATATTTATCCGGCCATCATGGATGTGGCAAACTGTTTCAAGACTACGGTGGTGACTACGGAAGATTCCACAAAACTGCCGGGAGCGGAACATATCGCATACGATCACACCCATTCCAATATCGGGGAGACGACGCAGATCGCCCGCAAAATCGTGATGCGCGGTATTGAAAGCTTTGAAGCGCGGCAGGGAATTCCCGTATTTATCCCGCCTTATGAAGTGGAGGCGGAGCTTGGCTTCAGCGTAGAAAGCGTAAATAAAGATCTGGGATCCTTCGAGCCTCTGGCTCAGGCGGTAAAGAGCGGACAGATCAAAGGAATCGTCAACGTAGTCGGATGTACCAATCCCAAAACCGTTTATGAGCGGTGCATCGTGGATGTGGCGGATATCCTGCTGAAAAATGATATTCTGATCCTGACCAACGGATGCGCCTCCTTCCCGCTGCTGAAACTGGGCTACTGCAATATGGATGCGGTGGAGACAAAATGCGGCGAAGGACTGAAAGCATTTTTGAAAGAACATGATCTGCCGCCGGTATGGCATGTGGGCGAATGTATCGATAATACCAGGTCAACGGGTATTCTTTCCGGCGTGGCCGGCGTCTGCGGACAGGCGTTAAAAGACATGCCCTTCGCTCAGTCCAGCCCTGAATGGGGAAATGAAAAGGGCGTAGGCGCAGCGCTGGCATTTCGGCTGCTGGGACTTAACAGCTATCACTGTGTGGAGCCCCAGACCTTCGGTTCGGAAAAAGTGACAAAATTCCTGAAGGAGGATACAAAAGAACTCCTGGGCGGCGTAATGGTGGTCAATACAGACCCTGTGGCCCTGGGAAATCAGATTGTTGCTGATTTTGATAAGAAAAGAAAGGCCCTTGGATGGGACTAAAAAAAGAAAAAGAGACGGGAGTCTTCCGGTGGTTTGCCGGAAGACTTCTGTTTTTATGAAAACTTTTTCAGACACATATCTTCCTTTATTTCTACCAGAATGATATCATCTCCTATCTGCACGACGCACTCCCAGGGAACCACGTATTCGCAGTCGCGGCCCAGCATTCCCCAGAATTTTCCGGGGCCGGGAATAATCAGCGCCAGAATCCTTCCGGTCTTGCATTCAAATTCCAGATCGACGGGGCATCCCAGACTTTTGCAGGTACAGATGTTGATGACTTCTTTCTGTCTCAATTCAAAAAAACGCAGGTTGACCACCCCTTATTTTGTTTATATAATGTATGCATCCGGCGCTTTGTCAAGGACTAAAACTTTTTTTATTTTCGTCCGAAACGCATAGCTGCGCGCCCAAATGAGAACCATTTTATGTAGAAAATACTTTCCAGGAGGGTTCTTGTTATGGCGCTGAACAAAGTCGAAATATGCGGAGTCAATACATCGAAGCTGCCGATTTTAAGCAACGAGGAAAAAGACGAATTGTTCCGGAGAATCAAGCAGGGAGACATGGAGGCAAGGGAACTCTATATCAAGGGAAATTTACGTCTGGTATTGAGCGTGATCAAACGCTTTTCCAACAGCAGCGAGGCGGCCGACGATCTGTTTCAGATCGGATGTATCGGACTGATGAAGGCCATCGATAACTTTGACACCACATTGAATGTAAAATTCAGTACCTATGCCGTGCCCATGATTATCGGAGAAATCCGCCGTTATCTGCGGGACAACAACAGTATCCGTGTGAGCCGTTCGCTGAGAGATATCGCCTACAAAGCGATTTTTGCCAAGGAAAACTATGTGAAAACCCATTTAAAGGAGCCTACTATCGCAGAGATAGCCGATGAGGTTGGCATCCAGAAAGAGGATATCGTCTACGCGCTGGACGCCATCCAAAGTCCCATGAGTCTCTACGAGCCTGTCTACACAGAAGGCGGGGATACCCTGTATGTGATGGATCAGATCAGCGACCGGAAAAACAGGGAAGAAAACTGGATCGAAGATCTGTCGCTGCAGGAAGCCATGGACCGGCTGGGAGACAGAGAGCGCCATATCATTGAACTGCGTTTCTTTGAAGGAAAGACCCAGATGGAGGTGGCCCGGGAGATCGGCATTTCACAGGCCCAGGTTTCCAGACTGGAGAAAAATGCGCTGAAATGCATGAAAAATTATTTAAGCTGAGGAATAAAAAGAAGATGAAGATTATTATATCGCCGGCAAAGAAGATGAACAGAAAAAAAGATTACTTACAGCCCAGGCAGCAGCCAGCGTGCATCCAAAGGACAGAGCGGCTTATGGAATATCTGAAGCATCTTCCCTTTGAAGAGCTGAAAGCCCTTTTAAACTGCAGCGATTCCATTGCACGGGAGGCGTATCAAAATTATCAGGAAATGGATCTTGTTCATAACACTTTGCCGGCGATTCTTGCCTACGAAGGAATCCAGTACCAGTATATGGCTCCTCAGATTTTTGAGGAACCATATTATGAATACATAGAAAAAAACTTAAGAATCCTGTCCGGTTTTTACGGGATACTGCGCCCCTTTGACGCGGTGGTGCCTTACAGACTGGAAATGCAGGCCCGCCTAAAAACTCCCTTCTGCAATAATCTTTATGACTTCTGGGGCGATACATTGTATGAAAAGCTGACCAAAGACGGGGACGATACCGTCATCGATCTGGCCTCCAGGGAGTACAGCAAAGCCGTAAAGCCTTTCAAAGATCAGAAGGTGCGGTGGATCGAGTGTACTTTTGGAGAGCGGGAGCAGGAACGGGTGCGGGAAAAGGGAGTTTATGTGAAAATGGCCCGTGGAGAGATGGTGCGCTACATGGCAAGACATCAGATAAAAAATCCTGAAGAGATCAAAGATTTTACCGGCCTTGATTACAGGTATGAAGAAAGCCTGTCAAGTCAGAATCATTTTGTGTTTTTGAAGTCTGCTTTTCATTGAAAATCATTTTGAATAATGGTATGATATTTCATATTATTGCGGGAGGATAAAAATCTATGAGATGCCCTTTTTGTAACCAGGATAATACCAGAGTCGTGGACTCCAGGCCGGTGGAAGACAGCAATGCGATCCGGCGCAGGAGAATGTGTGATGCCTGTGGGAAGCGCTTTACCACCTACGAAAAGGTGGAGACCATTCCGCTGATTGTGATAAAAAAGGATCAGAACAGAGAGCAGTATGACCGGTCTAAAATAGAAGCCGGAGTGCTTCGAGCATGTCATAAACGGCCGATTCCGGCGGAAAAAATCACAGAGCTGGTGGATTCGGTGGAGACGGAAATCTTTAACCGGGAGCTGCGGGAAATCCCCAGCAGCGTCATCGGGGAGCTGGTTATGGACCGGCTGAAGGACCTGGAGGCGGTGGCATACGTAAGATTTGCATCCGTGTACCGGGAATTCAAGGATGTCAATACATTTATGGATGAGCTGAAAAAGATATTGAAGTAGCGGACACCAATAAGTCCCATATCCCATTGTGCTTCGTTAAATTCCAGAAATGGATACTGGGGAAAAGGAGCGATTAACACTATTAGTATGCAACTTGACCGCGAACTGCCGGGACTGGACGTCGCGAAGGGATTGGAAATTTGAAAGTAGAGTACATCTTCAAATGTTACTGGTTATAAAAAAGATTCAGTGACTTTGAAGGTGTATTTTTTTCTTTTTTTGGTCTGAACTTTTTCTCCAAACCACTTGATTTCCTGTTCCAAATCGCATATACTAATAACAACAGAACCCGCCACGCCTCTGGTTTGCCGTAAGGTCTTCTAAGCGCAACCCGGCGGGACTTTTATTTTATGAGGAAATATCAATGAGTATATACCCGAAGCAAATTTTGACTCTCCAGCAACAATTACAAACCTTAACAGACGCAGGAATGAAAATTCCTTCTCTGGACGATGCACAAATTGCGCTGACCACTATTGGCTACTACAGATTACGCGGATACTGCTTTCATCTGTACGACAACCAGAATAAGCAGTACAAACCCGGAACGGATTTTTCCGATGTGCTTCGTCTGTATAACTTCGATAGAGAACTTTCACATCTTCTCTTTAGGATGAGTTCAGCTATCGAGGTTGCTCTTAGAGTGCGTCTTATAGACGCTCTACTAATCCACTGCGACTCCCTTATTCTCTACAGCCCCGAGATATTTGATGACAAAAAGTTATACTGGCAGAACCTCGGCACATTATCAAATGAGATAGCACGTTCCAGCGATGTGTTCATCCGACATAATTTTCAAAACCATGACGGTCAAATCCCCGTGTGGGCCGCTGTTGAAGTGATGTCCTTTGGCAACCTCTCAAAAATAATAAAAAACCTCAAAACCGGTGTCGGAAGCTCCGCCGCGATGATGGTTTCCTATTACAAGTACCTCTCTCCAAAGGGAAAGCTCGTCAACCCATCGAAGCAGATGTTTACTTCGTGGATTCAGGCAGTTTCTATCCTTCGGAATATGTGCGCTCACAACAGTCGGATTTACAACCGGACTATCAGCACTCATGTGCAGATACCCTCCGTAAATCAACCTAGCGTAGTCACCCGTCACAATGGCTTATACCAGATTGTACTTGCTATGAAATATCTGCGGCCTGACAACACCATCTGGAAGCGATTCATAGATGACTTAGACGTCTTGTTCTCAAAATACGGAAACGTGGTTGATCTGACCAAAATAAATTTCCCACAGGACTGGAAGAACCAGCTTCTCTTATAGCCTATGAATAGGTGGCAAGCGAACTGCTGCAACGGCTGTATTCCCGGTCATCCAGAGCTAATAATTCTTGCATACAACATCGTGCACCTACATATAATAGACCGACAGAACCTGCCAAGCCTCCCAGCGCATCGCTGATGCTCAAATCGGCCGGACGTCGCGGAGGGATTGGAAAGCCAATCCCTCTATTTCTATCATCCCTTTTTCCTCGGTCGATTGAAAAAGTAAATTCCATTTTGTAAGATTAAATTCCATTGCGGGATTCTGAGAGGGTCCGTTCATATTCCCTTTGGGCAGAAGTTGCAGAATAAAATCTTTTTTCCAAGGTACAGTTTCTTTTTTGGTGCATCCGTTGCAGACATAAGGCGGCCTGGAGAGTTTCCGGCAAGTCTCCTTTTTATAGGAGATGCAGGAAGAGAGGCACCTGCCGCAGAACTAACAGGGCGTCCTGAGGGGTTGGTACAGGTCTGGCAGAGATGGTAGATATCACAGACAAAGCGGACAGGGCAACAGATAGATTATACAGGGAATTTTGGAAATATTAAATTCCACTTCCGGATTTAGAACTGGTAAATTCCATATCGGATGTAAAAAGGGTGGAATTTAGTTTTGCAATCGAGGTGTATTTTTTTCAAAGTTTTCCCAAAAATAAAGGCTATTGATTATACTTGCGAAAATGATTATAATAAAATCGAATGTTTAATTTCATTTATAAATAAAAGCAATTTGCGAGTGGAAAAATGGCAGAAATATTAATTTGTGGGAAAACAGAAATTTTTACAGATAAGGCCCTGCAGAAACTGGCGGAGGAATTTCGTGTGATCATTGCAGGACAATTTGCGTCAGCAAGAGGCATGAAAAATGTGACGGCCTACAAAACTGCTCCTATGGAAGAGCAGTTTCATCAGTTGTTTGACGTATACAGTTTTCAGGCTGTATTTTATGTGAGCGGTTATGCCGATGGCGGCGGAGGGCTTTTTGGTGAGCAGCAGCAGCTGGAGCAGGTGATGACCGCCGTCAGAAATTCCCGGACGGACAAAGTAGTCGTCCTTTCCACAACGGACAGCAGTAATTATCTGATTGCACCGGGGGGAATACAGAAAAAGGATTATTACAGCAACCGCACCTTTGGCGCCGGCCAAATGGAAGAAGCCTGTGCCTATTATACAGAGAGACTGAACATAAAAACTATTATTCTGCAATGCCCCTATCTGGTTGACAGAATCAACAAACATAACTTTCTGGGCGGGATCTTTTACGGACTTTACAGAAAAGAAAAGATTTTGTTTCCTTATCACCGGGAGGATCCTGTTGATTTTCTGTCTCTGGATGATTTGACGGAACTGATGGTTCAGATGGCGGAAGAGACGGAAGATGAGAGCGGAACCTATTGTGCGGTAAGCGGTTACCGGCATACTTACGGTGATCTGGAAGATATGATCCGGATTGCGGCGCCGGATGCACAGATTGTATATGAAAATTATCCATATATGGCAAAGATGCCCCGGTATCCCGACGGCCTGAGAAAAAGGTACGGATTCGTTCCCATGGATAATGTGATGGAAAATATAGGAGCATATTACAGAATCTTTTTGCGGGAAGTTGCAGAGGAAAGGAATGGATTTCTGGGAAAGGCGGCTGCTTTTCTGGGAAAAGTCGGAAAAGGCGCACTGAAATATGTTGAGCTGGTTATCCTTTTTATCATTGCGGAAATGATCAGCCAGTATACTTCCGAATCTATTTATTTTCAGTTTGTGGATGTGCGGCTGTTTTTCATCCTGATTATGGGGACAATCTACGGAATGAAGACCGGTTTGGCAGCCGCTTTGCTGGAGTGTCTCGTATTGATACGTGAGTACGCACTTATGGGCATAAACGGTACCATCCTTTTTTATAATATTGAAAACTGGATTCCTTTTGTTGTCTATTTGATGGCCGGTTCCATCACAGGATACATAGCCGATAAAAAGAGCGATGCCCTTGCTTTTTTGAGGAAGGAATATTCCCTGCTGAGAGATAAATACCTGTTTTTGAACGATGTATATCACGGCGCCGTTGAAAACAAGGGAGAGTACAAGAAGCAGATTCTGGGCTTTAAGGACAGCTTTGGAAAAATCTTTGATGCGGTGCAGAAGCTGGACAGTGAGATTCCGGAGCGAATATTCTTTGAGGGAATAAAGATTCTGGAGGATATTCTGGAAAATCACACGATTGCGATTTATACTCTGGACTCATGGCAAAAATACGGAAGACTTACGGTATGTTCCAACAGTATGCTGGCAAAACTGACAAAATCAATTCGTATAGAGGACTACAGGCCGGTTTATGATGCGGTCATTCAGAAAAAGGTATGGAAAAATACAGAACTGGATCCGGGGCTTCCCATGTATGCATGCGGCATATTTCAGGGTGAGTCCATGGTGCTGCTTGTCACAATACAGGAAGCGGATCTGGAGCAGTACGGCATGCATTATATGAACATTTTCCAGATCCTGTGCGGGTTGGTTCAGACTTCCTTTTTAAGAGCCATTGAATATGAGAAAGTGACGGAAGCACAGCTGTATTATCCTGGTACCCACATTGTTTATCCGGACAGGTTTCAGCAGGCGCTGGAGATTCAGCGGGCCATGCAGGATGAAGGAGTGGCCGATTACGTGCTGCTTCGTTTTGAAGAGAAGGATAAAAAAGAGATTGATGAGAAGGTATCTGGTCTGATTCGTGGAAGCGATATGCTGGGAGCTGATTCCCAGGGGAATATTTATCTGCTGCTTATTCAGATGAACCGGCAGAATCTGAATATTGTCGGAGATCGTCTTAATGGCCGGGGCGTAAGCTATCAGATCGTAGAGGACCTTGTATAGGAAAGCAGGAAAAGTATTGGTTGTCATTTTATTGATTATACATATTATCATATGCATTGTTATCTATATTCTTATGCGGATGTCAGTGCTCAAAGCGGATCGGATGCTGATGCCCCTTATCTGTATGGTGCCCCTGTGGGGGGTAGCCGGGATGATTATCCTGGAAATCAGAAACAGAGGAAAGCAGGAAATCAATGAAGAAATTGGCATAGAAAAGCTGAAAATCAACGATGAGATCTACAGAAGCATTCTGATGGATGAGGATCCGATAGAAGATCGTGTAGTTCCGCTGGAGGAGGCGCTTTTGATCAATGATAACTCTACCAGGCGGGAGCTGATGATGGAGATCATGTACGCAAATCCCGATGATTACGTGGAACAGCTGAAAGATGCGCGTATGAACGATGATACGGAAGTTGTTCACTATGCGGTTACAGCGCTGGCGGAGCTGCAAAAAGAGTATGACCTGCAGTTTCAGGAGCTGGACTGGGAGATGGAGAAGAATCCGGATGATCCGGACATCATTGACCGATATATCAGGCTTTTGAATCAGTATCTGGAAAGCGGTCTGGCAGAGGGCGGTGATCTGGATATTAAGCTGCGCACTTACAGTGAGATACTGGAGAGGAAACTGAAGAAGACGCCGGACAGACTTCATTTGTGGAAGAGAAAGGTGGAGACAGATCTGAAGATCCGGGAATATGAAACGGCTTATGGGGAAATAGAGCATATCATAAGCAGCTGGGAGCGAAATGAGACGGGCTATCTCCTTTTGCTCCGGTACTATTCTGCCACCAGAAGCCGGCAGGGAATCAACCGTACGCTTCATATGATCGAGGCAAAAAATATCTATCTGTCTCCTCAGGGGCGGGCAGAGGTTCAGTTCTGGAAAAAAGATGAGGATGTGCAGGAAGTTTGAAGAAAAAAAGAAAAGAACTGTTGAAAAAAGGAAATCTGCGTTTTGGGAAAATGCAGATAGTAATTATTGCTTTCATGCTGCTGGTGGGTGTGTTATACCTGGCACAGCGAAACGTCCCCTATAAAACCCGGGATTTTTTGCTGGAGCCGACGGAAGCGGTTTCTGTGGAAGAGGATTCTGCAGGAGAGGATTTTTTGCAGTCAGACCCGGAGTGTCTGATCCTCTGGCAGGATGATGCAAATGGAAAAAAAGGACTTGAGATGATGGAGTCGGTGCTGGGGCAGATGAAAATTTCCTATGATACCTGCGAGGGCGCCAGGGCTTTGGAGACGGATTTTGGCCGCTATCAGACCTTTGTGATTTCCATGACGAATTTCAGTCTTCTGGATGAGAGTCTTCTTGATATCATAGACCGGGTGGAAGAGGGGGCGGGACTTATGATCCTGTATCCTCCGGAGGTGAACGGACCGCTGCAAAGTGTAAGCGCCAGTCTGGGCATCCAGCGGCTGGGAAGAGATTACAGCCTGGTGTCCGCCATACATCTGACAAAAGAGTTCATGCTGGGCGGAGACAGTAAAGATTATAAAATCACGGATCCTTATGAGTCTTCCCTGCAGGTGGTGCTGGATAAGAGTTGTGAAATCTATGCACAATCCAGGGAAGAAGACGGGGGAAACCCTGTGCCGCTGATATGGAAAAAAGAGCTGGGCGAGGGCGTGGTGGTTTTTGACAATCTGGGATTTCTGGAAAAGGCCTACCGGGGGTTTTACTCCGCCTCCTACAGCCTTTTGACGGATGTGTGCGCCTATCCGGTGATCAATGCGTCAGTTTTTTATCTGGATGACTTTCCTTCTCCGGTGCCGCAGGGAGACAGTAAGTATATCAAGCGGGATTATGGCATGAGCACCGCGGATTTTTATACTCAGGTGTGGTGGCGCGATATATATAATCTGGCGGAGCAGTATGGCATTCGCTATACGGGACTTGTGATCGAACAGTATTCTGATCAGGTGGAAGCTCCCTTTGCGAGAAACACAGATATACAAAGATACCGCTATTTTGGAAATATGCTTCTGGATCAGGGGGGAGAGATCGGTATTCACGGATATAACCATATGCCCCTTTGCCTGATCGGCTTTGACTATAAAGAGGAATACGATTCCTATCGGTTTTGGGAAAGCTATGAGGACATGAGCGCCTCTCTTGCCGAGGTGAAAGGATTCTGTGAGATGCTGTATCCGGAAGAAAAATTCCAGGTTTACGTGCCGCCTTCCAATATTCTGTCAAAGGAAGGCAGGGAAGCGCTGAAAGAGACGACGGATATAAAGGCCATTGCCAGTCTGTATCTTCCCGATGGAGATGGAATTTCCTATTCACAGGAATTTGAAGTGGCGGAGGATGGCATCATAGAGACGCCCCGCGTTATCTCGGGATACCTGCTGGATGACTATGTACAGATGACCGCCTTTTCTGAGTTGAATTTTCATTATGTAAACTCTCATTTCCAGCATCCGGACGACACGCTGGATGAAGACCGGGGTGCGGATCTGGGATGGGAAGAACTGTTTGGAAGACTTTCGGATTATACGAAATGGCTGTATCAGGCAGCTCCGGAGATCCGAAACCTTACGGGGACGGAATTTGCCGCCGCTGTGCAGATTTATGACCAGCTTACGGTGCAAAGAACCTGTACTTCAGAAGGGCTTGTACTGGATCTGGGGGGATTTAAGGATGAGGCATGGATTATGATCCGCATGAATGAAGGGACGCCCGGGAAGGTTACGGGAGGAGAGTTGGAGCAACTGATGGATGGACTCTATCTTCTGCAGGCCAGGGAAAAGAGAGTGGAGATCGAAATAAAGTAACTGTACAGAAACGTGGAAGGGAAAAGGAATGGAAAAGAAAAAGAGACGGTATATTTCGGTTATTATCATACTTGGGGTATTTCTTATTCTTACCGTTGCTCTGCTGGGGCGGTACGGGCTGGTACTCAAACCATCTTCAAAAGCCAGTCTCACTATTCTGGATGATCAGACGTTTCATGATAAAGATTCTGTGCGCAAGGAAAAAGATACAGAAAACAAAGGGACGGACTGTCTGTATCTCTGGGACAGCACGGATGATAATTCTGTCAGTTTTCACGATGAAATGGTAAAGATACTGCAGGATATGAAAACAAAGTACACGGAAAGGGATCTTGCCAGCGAGGAGCTTCCGGATCTGAAAGAATACGGCGTCGTCACGTTGGGTTTTACGAATTACCAGGATCATCGGGAGGTGATACTTTCTGCCGTGGACTGGATGGAGGCGGGAGGAAATCTGTTTATGCCGCAGGTTCCGGAGACAGGGAGCGCATATGACTGGATGAAAAGCCAGATTGGCGTTTCCAATCTGGGAAATACCTATTATCAGGTTTCAGGAATCCGGATCTCCGACGGGTTCATGCTGACGGGAAACGAGACGGATTATGTCATTGATTTTCCCTTTGAATCTGCACTGGTTGTGGAACTGGACGAAAACTGTGAAACGTATATTGTAACGGCCGACGACAGTGAAGTTCCCCTTTTGTGGGAAAGAAGAGCCGGGGAGGGAAAGGCTGCCGTGGTAAATCTGGGGCATTATGACAAAAGCTTCCGCGGAATATATGCCATGGGATACAGTCTTTTGAAAGATTACTGTGCCTGGCCTGTGATCAACAGCTCGGCTTATTATCTGGACGGCTTTCCTTTTCCGCTTTCCACGGGAAAGAACGGATATATCACGGAAGTTTACGGAGAGAACATGAACACCTATACCTTCTACGTGAAGGAGTGGTGGAATGATATGATCTCACTGGCCGGCCGGTATGATATCCGGTACACGGGAACGATTCTGGAGAACAATAATAACAATGTGAAGCCGCCCTTTGAGGAAGAAAGCTCTTCCAACCGGTATCAGTATTTTATTTCCACCATGCTTGAGCTGGGAGGAGAAGTCGGCCTGTATGGATATAATCAGCTGCCGCTTTGCCTGGAAGGAAGTCTTTCGGCAGAAAGTCCGGAGGAAAATCTTCCGGACTATGAAGAGGATCTGGGGCTGAAATACTGGAACAGCAGACAGGACATGGCGCAGGCGCTGGAGGAAGCCAGCCGGTTCCAGAAGGAGCTGAACGAAGAGGAGATCATGCAGGTATATACGCCGCCCTCTGATATCTATTCAAAGGAGGGGCTGGAGGTGATAAAAGAAACGCTTCCGGAAATACAGGTAACGGCGGCCTCTTATTTTGACGGCGGATACGCACAGGGTCAGGAGTTTGCGGTGGATGAAGACGGCATGATCCTGGCGCCGCGCATTACATCAGGCGGCTATATCAGCGATCAGATGAAGCTGCAGGCGCTGTCAGAGCTTAATATGCATTATGTGTTCTCCCATTCCCTGTCCCCTGCGGATGTTTTAAATCCCGACGCCGGAGCGGATCTGGGATGGCCCGCTATGCTGGAAAGTCTGGAGGAGTATGAAGGATGGAAGGACAGCGCGGCTTCTGATATCAGAAGTCAGACGGGATCGGAGCAGGGCGCTGCGGTTCAGAGATTTTATTATATCGATATCGAAAAAGAAGATACAAAAGAAGGCGTAAAATTTATGCTGGATAATTTTCAGGAGGAGGCCTGGTTCATGGTTCGTTTCAATGAGTGGGAGCCGGAACCGGAGAAGACGCAGGGCGGCCAGCTGGTCTGCCTTACGGGAAATCTGTACCTTCTGAAGGCAGAAACAGAAGAAGTCATGGTTGTAAGAAAGGATGACAGATGAGAATTTGCGTAATACTGGAAGGCTGCTACCCTTACGTGACAGGCGGAGTTTCCACCTGGGTTCATCAGTATATGAAGGCTATGCCCCAGCATGAGTTTGTGGTATGGGCGGTGGGGGCCAACGCAAAAGACAGAGGAAAATTCAAATATGAGCTTCCCGAAAACGTTGTGGAAGTAAAGGAAATCTTCCTGGAGGAAGCGCTGAAGATGCAGTTTGTCAAAACCAGGTATCGGTTTGATGAAGAGGAGCTGCAGGAACTGCGGGAATTTGTAAATTGCCGCAGGCCAAACTGGGAAACACTGTTTCGGATGTATCATGACAAAAAGGTATCTCCCATTGCTTTTTTGATGAGCGAGGATTTTCTGGATATACTGGTTAAGATCTGTCATGAGGAATATCCTTATACCAGTTTTTCCGATCTGTTTCACACCGTGCGGTCCATGCTGCTGCCGGTACTGTATATTCTGCAGTCTGACGTGCCAAAGGCGGATCTGTATCACTCCATTGCCACCGGGTACAGCGGAATACTGGCAAGGCTGGGAAGCTATGTCAACCACGTGCCCTATGAGATTACGGAACACGGAATCTATACCAGAGAGCGGGAAGAGGAAATCATACGGGCCAAATGGGTGGTTCCGGCATTTAAAAGATTCTGGGTGAGATTCTTTTACATGCTCTCCGGCGGCGCCTATGAAAAGGCGTCTATGATTACCAGCCTTTACGACAAAGCCATGGAAATGCAGATTGAGATGGGATGTGCCAGAGAAAAATGCAGATACATCACAAACGGCATCCATTATGAAAGATTCTGTTCCATACCTTTAAAAAAAGAAAACGGTTATGTGGACATAGGAGCGGTGCTGAGAATTTCACCGATCAAGGACGTTAAGACGCTTTTATATGCTTTTGCGCAGCTGAAAAAGAGAGTCCCAAACGCCAGACTTTATATTGCAGGGCCGGAGGATGACAAAGAGTATGCACAGGAGTGTTATGCGCTGAGCAAACATCTGGGCGCTCAGGATGTATTTTTCCTGGGGACGGTCAATGTACTGGAATATATGGAAAAATTTGATTTCACAGTGCTAAGCAGCATATCAGAAGGCCTGCCCCTGGCGGTGCTGGAGTCTTTCGCCGCAGAGAGACCCTGTGTGCTGACGGATGTGGGCTGCTGCAAACAGCTGGTCAATGGAATGGAGGGCGATGAGCTGGGAACGGCAGGCTACTGTGTCCCGCCCATGTTTCGGGAGGCGCTGTGTGATGCCATGGAAATGATGTGCGTTCATCCGGCGGAGCGGCTCCGGATGGGAAAGACGGCGAAAAAGCGGGTGGAAAAGTATTTCCGGCATGAGGAAATGATACAGAATTATCTGGATGTATATGACGAGGTATTTAAAAGATGGCAGGAATCGGTTTCAGCTTAAAAAAACTGTTTAATAAAAGAGGAGTGTTTTCTCTGTGCCGGGCGTATGGATACGCCGGGATCATATGTGCCGGTCCCATGATACTTGGCGTTGTCATGCTGGCAGGAGTGAGTCTGGCGGCCAGGCTGGCGGGGATGCCGGCTCATGACAGAGAGCTTTTGAACTGTATGCTAACCTACAGTCTTCTTGTGTCGCTGTCTGTGACCAGCTGGTTTAACATGGTCACCACCAGATACACCTCCGATATGCTGTATGAGGAAAAACCGGAGAAAATTATGCCCTCTTTGTATGGCAGCTGTTCGATCATGCTTGTGGCCGGAGGCGTGCTGTATGGGATATTTCTGTTGTTTTCAGGAGTAAGTTTTTCCTATCAGATCTTATGTCTGTGGTTCTCTCTGATCCTGATCGTAGTGTGGATGGAAATTGTGTATCTGACGGCGCTGAAAGATTATAAGGGAATTGTGCTGGCTTTTGCAGTATCCTTGCTGCTGGGCTTTTTCTGCGCTCTGGTTCTGGTGGTTGTGGGCTGGGTAAGCGTTGTTAGTCTTATGCTGTGTATTATTATTGCCTACGGGACACTGATGGTCTGGTACTATAAGCTGCTTCTGGACTATTTTCCCAAAAGCGATGGGAGTAAATATGCTTTCCTGCGCTGGTTTGACAAGTATAAATCTCTGGCTTTTTCCGGAGGTTTTATCAATCTCGGACTGTTTGCGCATCTGGTGATCATGTATTTCGGCCCTCTTCGCGTGCAGGTGGAGGGGCTGTTTTACGGGGCGCCTTCCTATGACGTGCCGGCTCTGTTTGCGTTTTTTTCCATCCTGATTACTACCATCAATTTTGTGACCTCGGTGGAAGTCAGATTTTATCCCGCTTACCGGGATTACTACAGCCTGTTTAACGACAACGGTTCTATCAAAGATATCGAACAGGCTGAGACGAAGATGCTGACCATTCTCAAGCAGGAGCTTACCTTCAGCGGCCATAAACAGCTGATATCTACCGTCTTGTTTGTGGTAGTGGGAAGTTATTTGCTGGAATGGCTGCCTCTTGGCTTTACCGACTTATCCATCGGTATTTTCCGGTTTCTCTGTACGGGATACGGAATTTATGCCATCAGCAATTCCATTATGCTGATTCTTTTATATTTTGAAGATTACACAGGAGCTCTTATGGGCACTGTGGCTTTCGCTGCGGTCAGCGTGACTGCCACGATCCTGCAGAATCTGTTCAGCTCTCCGGAATTTTTCGGTCTTGGTTTTTTGCTGGGCGGCGTTGTATTTTACTTTATCGTCTGGCTGCGTCTGGAATGGTACACCAAAAAGCTGCCCTATTTTCTTCTGTGCCGCAAATCCCTGGTGCCAAATACGGAAAAGGGAATTTTTGTAAAGCTGTGTGACTGGCTGGACAAAAGAGACCGAAGGAAAAAGGAAGCGCCGAAGGAAAAATGGAAGAAAAGGCGAAGAAAAGCGGGAACGGCTTTGATGCTTTTTCTTTTGATCGCTGTTACGGGCTGTGCAGGGACGAAAGCAGGGGAAGAGAAGACCTCCAAAAGCGGCGTAAAGACAGAGGATGAAAAGAAAACCACAGCGGGTACGCCGGTGGAGAAAGAAGAGTTAAAGGAAACCCAGGAAGGGCTGACGGATAAAAAATCTGTTTATGACAATGATGACGAAACTTCTGTCGTCACCATGTATCTGACGGTACGCCCGGGCAATGCTTCAGATAATACAGACCATACATGGACAGAGATCAACACGTATGACGCATATTATTATGAGGACAATGATCTGAACAGATACAACTGCGAAGCCATTCTTCAGGTGGGAGATGAAAACGGACCGCTGGAAGGAGAATTTGGCTACGGGGCCCAGACGCCCAATGCCGCCGTGCAGATCCGGGGACAGACATCTTCCAGGAGAGAGCAGAAAAATTATAAGATCCGGATCAAAGACGGGCTGGGTGAGTGGAGAGGGCAGCGCACCATTGCTATTAACAAACATGTGGGAGATGCCCTTCGTTTCAAAAACAAACTGACATACGATCTGATGAAGGAAGTTCCGCAGATGATGAGCGCCAGAACCCAGTTTGTGCATCTTTATGTAAAGGATGAGACAGAGGGCGGAAACGCCCAGTTTACCGATTACGGCCTTTACACTCAGGTGGAACAGATCAACAAAACCTATCTTAAAAACCATGGGTTGGACAATAAGGGCTATCTCTATAAAATAAACTTTTTTGAATGGTATCTTTATGAGGAGCTGAAGCTTACGACGGATCCCCAGTATGATGAGAAGGCCTTTGAAGAGTATCTGGAAATAAAGGGAAACGACGACCACAGCAAGCTTCTGGAGCTTCTGGAAAAGGTAAACGATTATTCCGTTCCCATAGAGGAGATTGTGGAACAGCATTTTGATATGGAGAATATCTGTTACTGGATGGCCTTTCATATCCTGACCGGCAATTATGATGTGGGCTCTCGAAATTACTATCTTTACAGTCCGCGCAATTCGGATAAGTGGTACTTTATCTCCTGGGATAACGATGCTTCCTTCAGACGTACGGAACTTGCCATGGACTCCTATTCGGAGGGGCAGTCCTGGGAGCAGGGGATGACGCAGTTCACCCATATATTGTTGTTCAACAGGATTTTCCAGGAGGAGGAATACAGGGATATGCTCACCGCCGCCGTGGAAGATTTAAGGACAAACTATCTGACGGAGGAAAGAATCTCTTCTATGGCAGCCAGCTACGCCCAGGTCACAAAGCCTTACCTTTACCGGAATCCGGATCTTGCATATGCCAAAGAAGAAGCGGACGTATTCGACGTCCTGGTGTCTTCCCTGGCGGGTGAGATACAGGAAAACTATGGTTATTACCGGGAAAGCCAGGAGCGGCCATGGCCCTTCTATGTGGGAACTCCTTATGAGGAAAATGGACATATCACGGTTCTCTGGGATGCGTCCTATGATATGGACGGCGAGGATATCACGTACAGTTTTACGCTGGCCAGAGACTATAATTTTCAGGACGTCCTGTACACGAAGGAGGATATCCGCCTTCCGGAAGCTTCTTTCGATATGCTGGAGCCGGGTACATATTTCATCCGCGTACTGGCAAAGAATGAATCCGGTTATGTTCAGGCCTGTTATGATTACTATTCCACAGATAATGAAGGAAAAGCATATGGGGCAAAGGCCTTTACGGTAAAGGAGGACGGAACCATAGAAGAGGTAGAAAATGTGGAATAGACGGTATTTATGATGGGAAGGAGGAAGGCGATGAGAGAGATGAGAAAGGCGGCGCCGCTTAAACTATACCCCATAGAATGGACACAATAAGAAGAAGGGTTCCTTAAAACTGGA
>CAMMBV010000016.1 GCA_946494335.1 uncultured Ruminococcus sp.
AGCTGAAAGCGAAGCATGAGGTTAGGGCGAGGAGAACATACCCGCAAAAAGCTTAATGAACGCGAGCCAGCGGCGAAGCGTGAATTTAGTGGGAAGGTTGTTCGTTGAACGCAGTGAGACGAACTTCCTTGTTTGACTGGCGAATGCGCAATCCAAATGTATTATGAAAGAAAAGAGGATAAGGAAATGGCAAGAAAAAAAATTATTGCAGGCAACTGGAAAATGAACATGACTCCCAGCGAGGCAGTGGAACTGGTGAACACTCTGAAACCGCTGGTTGCCAATGATGAAGTTGACGTGGTATTCTGCGTACCGGCAATCGATATCATTCCGGTTGTAGAAGCGTGCAAAGGTACTAACATCCAGGTAGGCGCTGAAAATATGTATTTTGAGGAAAAAGGTGCATATACAGGAGAAATTTCTCCCAACATGCTGACAGATGCCGGAGTAAAATACGTTATCCTGGGCCATTCCGAAAGAAGAGAATACTTTGCGGAAACAAATGAGACAGTAAATAAAAAAATGCTGAAAGCCTTTGAACATGGCCTGACACCGATCATGTGCTGCGGCGAATCTCTGGAGCAGAGAGAGCAGGGCGTTACTATGGATTTCATCCGCCAGCAGGTGAAAGTAGGATTTTTGAATGTTACTGCTGACCAGGCCAAGACTGCAGTAATCGCTTACGAACCCATCTGGGCAATCGGCACAGGCAAAACAGCTACCACAGAACAGGCACAGGAAGTATGTGCGGCTATCCGTCAGTGCATCGCTGAGATCTATGATGAAGCTACAGCGGAAGCTATCCGCATCCAGTACGGCGGATCTGTAAATGCAGCCACAGCACCGGAACTGTTTGTACAGGCAGACATCGATGGCGGTCTGGTTGGAGGAGCTGCTCTGAAACCAGATTTCGGAAAAATCGTAAATTACAAATAATTGAATTTTAAGGCGTACATTCGCTGATTTCATTAAAAAACGCCGCTGAAAGCGTGTGAGGACATAGGATGCTCCACAAAACTTTCAGCGGCGTTATATTATTTAGGAAGGATGCTTACTTCTTTCATCAGTTCCTTTACTGTCTCCTCGTCCTCCTCCAGCACATCTGCAATCTCCGAAGCTGACATACCTTTTTGCAGCTTTTTCTTAATTAGTCTTAATAAAACAGATTTACGGCCTTCTTCCCAGCTTTCTTCCTTTTCCTGTCGTATATGCTTTTCAGCATTATATTCATAGATACTCACATGAATCACCTCCGATTTATTTTTGCTGAGAAAATCAGCAAGGATTCCTTCCTCAATGCATTCCGTAACGGCACGATTTACTGCTTCACTCAGTTCATTCTCTTTTGTATATTTTCTTACACGGGCAGTGTATTCTGCGTAATCCCGCAGGGACTTGCATGCATCCATCAGCTCCTGATTATGGCCTTTGTTAATATTGATCATCACTGCTTCCAGTTCCAGGGCCGGATGTTCTTCCGATCGTGAAAAAAGTTCTGAAAGTTTCAGCAGCTGTGTGTCCGGCTGATTCGTCTCGCCATTATAAAAGATCAAAAATCTTGGCGGGGGAATTGTTACCTTTCTGCTGCCGTAAAGATTCTCATCCTTGATCCAGGAAGAATAAAGATCTGATACGTACAGAAGAAAGCGCAGAGGAAGATTAGGGTTTACTGTGGACTGGTGTTCATACAAATACAGTCTGGAATCAATCAGAAAGGACAAATCATTTTTGATTCCCATGTAAATAGCGTTCTCCAGGGTATTTACCTCCAACAGTTCGGGATCGGTATAGTGAGTGCCGTTTACTGCATTATAAAGCTCCAGCAGTTTTCTTTTGTCACTGAAGAGCATGGCAAAGACGGTGGACTTGTACTGTCGGTTGACGGAAACGTTCATTTTACTGGCTAAACGAGTCATAAATAAAACCTCCTTTTATGGGTGCAGGAGATTCCATGATCAGATGTGACTTTCCTTCTGTCTTTGAAATCCCGCTGCTGTAAAAATGGTAAATTGAAAGCATTGAGATTTCTAAACAGTACAGAGGCATATTTTGATAAAATGCCCTGAAAGAATTGTGTATTACAGAAATGATTCCATAGAAAAGATCTGTATGAAGTGCCAGAAACAAAATGCTTTTTTGCATTATAACACAATAACCGGATAAATACCAGTTATTGTGTTACAAAAAGTTCAGATAAAAATGATCAATCCGGAATATCCATAACTCCGTTCAGGATCAGCCGGGGCCGGTAGGGATACTGGCTGACGTCTTCCCGTCTGGTCACGCCTGACAGTACCAGGGCGGTGTCCAGGCCAGATTCCACGCCGGCTATGATATCCGTATCCATCCGGTCGCCGATGATGGCGGCTTCCTCTGAATGAACGCCCAGCAGACGCAGACCGGTGCGCATCATCAGCGGATTGGGTTTACCCACAAAGTAGGCGGACTTTCCGGTGGTCAGCTCAATGGGAGAAACCAGAGCACGGCAGGCGGGAATGATTCCAATTTCTGAAGGGCCGGTCAGGTCTGTGTTGGTTCCGATCAGTCGGGCGCCCTTTTCAATCAGTTTTACTGCCTGAAGAATACTGTCATAATTGTAGTTGCGTGTTTCACCGATCACAACATAATCCGGATCCACGTCATTGATGGTGATGCCGGCTTCATACAGTGCGTTCAAAAGACCCGGGGCTCCGATAACGTACGCGCTGCAGCCGGGGGACTGATTTTTTAAAAAGTTGGCGGTGGCCAGAGCGCTGGTGTAGAAATGGCTTTCCTCTACCTCCAGACCCATTCTTGCCAGTTTTTGCTGCAGTTCTTTTGGAGAGCGTTCGCTTGAGTTGGTCAGAAACAGAAAGCTTTTATTATTTTTATAAAGCCAGTCAACAAATTCATGGACGCCGGGCAGCAGAATATTTCCGTGATAGATGACGCCGTCCATATCGCAGATGAATCCTTTTTTCTCTCTTAATTTTTCCATGATGATGTCCTCCTTGTCATTTACATTCATTTTAATTGCACAGACAGAGAAAGGCAACGGGAAAATATTGATTTGAAATGAATTTTACAAATGTTTTACACAATGAAGATAATGAATTTTACAATGGGTATTGTATGATTAAGTGCGTAAGATCGAAGACGAAAAAAGGAGAGAACATTTATTATGAAGAAAAGAATTGTAATGCTGCTTACAACAGTGATAATTGGAAGTGCAATGCTTATGGGCTGCGGCGGAGGAAGCGCTGAAGGTACAGATACATCAGCTGCCGGCAAGACGGCGGAAGAAGAAACAGAAGGTGCAGGCGGTGCGTCAGGACCGATTACCATCTGCTCAAGAGAAGACGGTTCCGGTACGAGAGGAGCTTTCGTGGAACTGTTTGGAATCGAAGAGGAGATCGACGGGGAAAAGGTTGATATGACCACACCGGAAGCGAAGATCACCAACAGTACTTCTGTTATGATGACCACAGTGGAAGGTGATGTAAACGCCATCGGTTATATTTCTCTGGGATCGCTTAATGAAACCGTTACAGCAGTAAAAGTAGACGGAGCTGAAGCTACGGCGGAAAACATTGAAAACGGTACATACAAGGTAGTACGTCCTTTTAACATCGCGACGACAGAAGATTTAAGTGAAGCAGCTTCGGATTTCATGAACTTTATCATGAGCCAGGAGGGTCAGGCCGTTGTGGCAGAAAACGGATATATTCCGGTAGCTGATGTGGAAGCTTTCGCAGGCGGAACTGCATCCGGTGATGTAGTGGTAGCCGGTTCTTCTTCCGTAACTCCTGTAATGGAAAAACTGAAAGAAGCTTATGCCGAAGTGAATCCCAATGTAAATATTGAAGTACAGCAGAGCGATTCTACCACCGGCATGCAGTCAGCAGTAGACGGACTTTGCGATATCGGTATGGCATCTCGCGATCTGAAGGACAGCGAACTGGAGGCCGGTCTGACAGCGACTGTAATCGCCCAGGACGGAATTGCAGTAATTGTAAACAATGACAGCGGAATTGACGAACTGGCATCTGACCAGATCAAGTCAATCTTTACAGGGGAAGTTCTGGACTGGGAAGATCTGCAGTAAAATCTGCAAAAGCTGTAGGTCAGTGAAGGTGAAAGGTGAGGAGATCCTATGAATCAATTTAGAGAGCAGGCCATGAAGATCGTGTTTCTGATTGCAGCCTGTACATCAGTCCTCGCCGTTGCACTGATTTGTATTTTCCTTTTTGCAAACGGCATACCGGCAATGGGAGAAATAGGAGTCGGTAAGTTTCTTCTTGGAGAATTATGGAGGCCATCCAATAATCTGTACGGAATACTGCCCATGATACTGGGCAGTATTTATGTGACAGCAGGCGCCATTATTCTCGGGGTTCCGGTTGCACTATTTACATCAGTGTTCATGGCGAGATATTGTCCAAGAAAAGTATACCCGTTTTTTCAGTCCGCCATCAATCTTATGGCCGGAGTACCCTCCGTTGTATACGGATTTTTCGGACTGGTGATGATTGTCCCCATGATACAAAATGCGACGGGAAGAGACGGAAGCACCATGCTGGCGGCTTCTGTGCTGCTGGCGATTATGATTCTGCCGACCATTATCGGAGTGACGGAATCATCGCTGCGCAGTGTGCCGGAAAGTTATTACGAAGGTTCCCTGGCATTGGGTGCAACCCATGAAAGAAGTGTCTTTTTTACCATCATACCGGCGGCCAAATCCGGAATTGTGGCCGGAATTGTGCTGGGAATCGGCCGGGCGGTGGGTGAAACCATGGCGGTTATCATGGTGGCGGGAAACCAGGCCAGAATGCCTGCAGGACTTTTCCGCGGCGTTCGTACGCTGACGGCTAATATCGTACTGGAGATGGGTTATGCTGCGGATCTTCACAGAGAAGCATTGATTGCCACAGGCGTAGTGCTGTTTGTGTTTATTTTGATTATAAATCTGGCAGTATCATTACTGAACAGGAGGACCCATTATGGAGACTAACAATAAAATACAGCAAAAACTCCGTGAATATGCAAAAAGTCCATCCTCAGCCATTCTTGCAGCGCTTGTCATGATCTGCACGGCAGTCACATTTTTTGTGCTGCTGTTTCTGATCGTTTTCATTCTGGTGAAAGGTGTGACACATATTACGCCGGATCTGTTTTCCTTTACCTATACCACGGAAAACGCATCCCTGATGCCTGCCCTGATCAACACGTTGATCATGACGGCTCTTTCCCTGGTCATAGCGGTGCCGGTTGGAGTGGCTTCCGCCATTTTTCTTGTGGAATATGCGGGAAAAGGAAGCCGGCTGGTGGGGTTAATCCGTATTACAGCGGAAACGCTCTCAGGTATTCCTTCCATTGTATACGGGCTGTTTGGCCTGTTGTTTTTTGCCACCACGCTTCAGTGGGGATACTCGCTTTTGTCCGGCGCTTTTACACTGGTGATTATGATACTGCCGCTGATTATGCGCACAACGGAAGAAGCTTTGAAATCCGTGCCGGATTCCTACCGGGAAGCCAGCTTCGGGCTGGGGGCAGGAAAACTGCGGACTATTTTTCGGATTGTACTGCCTTCGGCGGTTCCCGGAATACTGGCCGGCGTTATTCTGGCCACGGGACGTATCGTGGGCGAGACGGCAGCGCTTATGTACACGGCGGGTACGGTTGCCCAGATACCAAAGAGCCTGATGGGCTCCGGAAGAACCCTGGCGGTTCATATGTATGCATTGTCCAGTGAAGGGCTTTATATGGATCAGGCCTATGCGACGGCTGTTATACTGCTGGTGATAGTACTTTTGATCAACTGGCTGTCCGGAACACTGGCGAAACGTATTGCGAAAGGATAAAAGGATGAGCAAGATATCAATTAAAAATATGGATTTATATTATGGGAACTTCCATGCGCTTAAGGACGTGAACCTGGAAATTCAGGAGAAGGAAATCACGGCGTTCATCGGTCCTTCCGGATGTGGAAAATCTACTCTTTTAAAATCACTGAACCGGATGAATGATCTGGTGCCGGGATGCAAGATTACAGGAGAGATCTCCCTGGACGGTGAAAATATTTACGGAAATATGAATGTAAATATGCTTCGCAAGCGTGTGGGAATGGTGTTCCAGAAACCGAATCCATTTCCCATGAGTATTTACGATAATATTGCCTACGGCCCAAGGACTCACGGCATCCGTTCCAGAAAAAAACTGGATGAGATCGTGGAACGCTCTTTAAGAGACGCGGCCATCTGGGATGAAGTGAAGGACAGACTGAAAAAAAGCGCGCTGGGTATGTCCGGCGGCCAGCAGCAGCGTCTCTGTATCGCCAGAGCCCTGGCGGTACAGCCGGAGGTTCTGCTGATGGATGAACCTACATCTGCGCTGGATCCCATCTCCACCTCCAAAATCGAGGAACTGGCGATGGAGCTGAAGAAAAATTATACTATTGTCATGGTTACGCATAATATGCAGCAGGCGGTTCGTGTCTCCGACAAAACAGCGTTCTTCCTGCTGGGTGAAGTGATTGAATACGACGAGACAGAGACGCTGTTTTCTGTGCCGAAGGATAAACGGACGGAAGATTATATTACAGGAAGGTTTGGATGATATGCGGAATTATTTTGATATGCAGATGAAATGTCTGCACCAGGAATTAAAAGAGATGGGCGGCCTTTGCCAGCTGACCATTTCAAAAACGTATCAGCTGCTGAACAAGGGAGACCGGGAAGTTGTCAAAAGCATTGTGGCACAGGAGGAGCAGATCAATCAGAAAGAAAGAGATATTGAAACTCTCTGTCTGAAGCTTTTGCTTCGGCAGCAGCCGGTGGCATCCGATCTGCGGAAGATTTCCGCAGCTTTAAAAATGATTACCGATATGGAGAGAATCGGCGATCAGGCCCTTGATATTGCAGAGATTGTGGAGATGGGAAAGATTCTGGAAGTAAATGATACAAAGCTTTTAGGGCAGATGGCGGAAGTTACCATGGATATGGTATCCAGAAGCGTGGAAGCATACGTGGCGCAGGATCTTTTGCGGGCCCAGGAGGTCATTGAATCCGACGATAAGGTAGATGAACTGTTCATGGAAATCCGTAAAAAGCTGATTGACAGCATTGAAGGACAGGAAATGGACGAGGAACAGATCCTTGACTATCTGATGATTGCCAAGTATTATGAGCGAATCGGAGATCATGCAACAAACATCGCCGAATGGGTGGAGTTTTCCATTCTGGGAAAACACAGAAGCGGAAAGGAAGCTTAGAATAGTCGTTTATTTCAGCCAGCAGGCCCCAGACCCGTCGGCTTTGCCGTCGGACGCTGCTAAAGCAGCTTTTGTCCGGGGCTTAATTGGCGTTCCGCCCATATCAAAAGAATCATCCAGTATGCCGCAGGTAAACCTGCGCATTCTTCCTGATTCTTTTGCTGCAGGCTGAACTGATATAAAATTTTCTCCGGTTTTTGTTGATATTTGTGAAAGAACTGATATAATATGTAGCAGATGAAAACAAGAATAAGGAGATTGGTTATGAAAAGAATAGCAGCTTTGGCCGTGATGGCCGTAATGACATTGTCTCTGGCAGCATGCGGAGGCAAATCCAAGGAGAATACCGTACATTCCGTTGATGATCTGCCGGGAAAAACTATCGGGGTTCAGCTGGGAACAACAGGCGATATCCTTTCTACTGAGTATGAAGAGGAAGACGACGGAACAAAAGTAGAGCGTTTCAGTAAAGGAAGCGACGCCGTTCAGTCACTGATACAGGGAAAGATCGACTGCGTCGTTATCGATGCCCAGCCGGCGAAAGCTTTTGTTGAGAAAAACGACGGCCTGAAAATTCTGGACGAGCCACTGACAGAAGAGGAATATGCAATTGCCATTGCAAAAGAAAATACAGAGCTGAAGGACAAAATCAACCAGGCGCTGGCCGAGCTGAAAGAGGATGGTACGCTGGAAGCCATTGAGAGCAATTACATTGGCGACGAAGACACGGTAGGAAAAACACCCTATGAGTCACCGGCGGATGTGGACCGTTCCGGCGGAAAGCTGATCATGGCCACCAACGCAGCATTTGAGCCGTACGAATACTATAAAAACAACGAGATTGTAGGTATCGATGCAGATATGGCACAGGCCATTGCAGACAAGCTGGGAATGGAACTGCAGATTGAAGATATGGAGTTTGATTCCATTGTCAACGCTGTACAGTCAGGAAAAGCCGATATCGGCGTGGCAGGTATGACCGTTACGGAAGAAAGACTGAAAAATATTGATTTTTCTGATACTTACACCACCGCGGCTCAGGTGATTATCGTAAGAGAATAAGAAATGGCAGAACAGGACTGTTGCTTTTGGAGAACAGTCCTGTTATTGTGCATATAAACGAAGGAGGAACACATGGCACAGAAATTTTACGATAACTTTGTGGCGGAAGACAGATGGATGTTTCTGCTGCAGGGTCTTGGAAACACTCTGCTGATTACCATATTTGCCGTGATGGTGGGTGTAGTGCTGGGCTTTTTAATTGCCATTATCCGGTCAACTCATGACAAAAACGGAAATCTGAAGGTTTTGAATTTTATCTGCAGAATTTATCTGACTGTGATCCGGGGCACACCGGTTCTGGTGCAGATTCTGATTATCTATTATGTTATTTTTGCTGCGGTTGATATCAATAAAATTATTGTGGGTGTAATCGGATTCGGTCTGAATTCGGCCGCCTACGTGGCTGAAATTGTGCGCTCCGGTATCATGTCGGTGGACGTGGGACAGTTTGAGGCCGGGCGCAGTCTGGGATTTAATTACGTGAGTACCATGCGCTATATCGTGCTGCCCCAGGCTTTTAAAAATATTCTGCCGGCTCTGGCCAATGAATTTATCGTACTGTTGAAAGAGACATCCATCAGCGGTTACATCGGCCTGATGGATCTGACGCGCGGAGGAGATATTATCCGAAGCGTGACTTATGACGCGTTTATGCCGCTGATTGCGGTGGCGTTAATTTATCTGGCCATTGTCATGGCGCTGACTGCCGGTGTAAATAAACTGGAAGAGAGGCTGAGAACGAGTGAGCGATAATCGGGTATTGATTGAAGTAAAAGGATTATGCAAATCATTTGGGGATAATGATGTACTGAAGGATCTCTCCACCGAAATCCGGCAGGGAGAGGTTGTGGCCATCATCGGTCCATCCGGATGCGGAAAGTCAACGTTCCTGCGTTCTTTGAATCTGCTGGAGATTCCCACGGACGGCACCGTCAATTTTGAAGGGACGGATATCACTTCCCATTCTGTGGACATCAATAAAATACGACAGAAAATAGGCATGGTATTCCAGCAGTTCAATCTGTTTCCTCATATGACCATTAAAGAAAATATCATGCTTGCTCCGGTGAAACTGGGCGTAATGAGCAAAGAGGAAGCATCTGCCAAAGCGGACGCGCTGCTTACAAGAGTAGGCCTTCCGGATAAAGCGGATACTTATCCCTCCATGATCTCAGGCGGTCAGAAGCAGAGAATTGCCATTGCCCGGGCGCTGGCCATGAATCCTGACGTGATGCTTTTTGACGAACCCACATCCGCCCTGGATCCGGAGATGGTAGGCGAGGTGCTGGAGCTGATGAAAGAGCTGGCGGAGGACGGCATGACCATGGTGGTGGTTACCCATGAGATGGGATTTGCGAGAGAAGTAGCCACCCGGGTAATTTTTATTGATGAGGGAAATATTAAAGAAGAAAACACGCCGGAGGAATTTTTCGGAAATCCGAAAAACCCCAGACTTCGTGATTTCCTTTCCAAAGTGCTGTGATAAAAGAATGAAAAGGAGTAGAAAAGTATGAAGAAAAAACCTACAGTCCTGATGATTCTGGACGGTTACGGATTAAATGACAACTGTGACGCCAATGCAGTCTGCCAGGCGAAAACCCCGGTAATGGACCAGCTGATGAGTCAGTGTCCTTTTGTAAAGGGAAATGCCAGCGGTCTGGCGGTGGGACTTCCTGACGGACAGATGGGAAATTCGGAAGTCGGTCATCTGAATATGGGAGCCGGACGAATTGTCTATCAGGAGCTGACCCGGATTACAAAAGAGATTGAAGACGGTGATTTCTTTAAAAATGAGGCTCTTCTTAAGGCGGTGAATAACGCAAAAGAAAATGATTCCGCCATCCATTTCATGGGACTTCTGTCTGATGGAGGCGTGCACAGCCACAACACCCATCTGTATGGGCTTCTGGAACTGGCAAAAAGAGAAGGGCTTTCCAAAGTGTATGTACACTGCTTCCTGGACGGCAGAGATACGCCCCCGGCTTCCGGAAAAGGATATATTGAACAGCTGGAAGAAAAAATGAAAGAGATCGGCGTTGGGCGTATCGGCGTGGTTTCCGGCCGGTATTACGCCATGGACCGGGATAACCGCTGGGATCGTGTGGAAAAAGCGTACCGTGCGCTCACGAAAGGCGAAGGCGTACAGGGAACGGATGCTGCGGCTCTGGTTCAGAAATCTTATGATGAAGGAACCACCGATGAATTTGTACTGCCCACAGTCGTATTAAAAGACGGACAGGCGGCCTGCATTGAGGATAAAGATTCCGTTGTGTTCTTTAACTTCCGTCCGGACAGAGCAAGGGAGATCACACGTGCTTTCTGCGATGAGGAATTCTCCGGTTTTGAGAGAGAAAAACGCCTGGATCTTACCTACGTATGCTTTACGGATTATGACGATACCATCCAGAATAAGCTGGTGGCCTTCCACAAAGTGAGCATAGAAAATACCTTCGGCCAGTTCCTGGCCGCCAACAAGATGACACAGGCCCGCATCGCCGAGACAGAAAAATACGCCCACGTTACCTTCTTCTTCAACGGCGGAATTGAAGAGCCCAATGAAGGCGAAGAGAGGATACTGGTGAAGTCTCCCAAAGTGCCCACCTACGATCTGCAGCCGCAGATGAGCGCTTATGAGGTCTGCGACCGTCTGGTGGATGCCATTACATCGGGAAAATATGATGTGATCATTATCAATTTTGCTAATCCGGACATGGTTGGTCATACAGGTGTGGAGGCTGCGGCCATAAAAGCAGTGGAAGCAGTGGACGAGTGCGTGGGAAGAGCCGTGGACGCCGTTAAAAAAGTAAACGGCCAGATGTTTATCTGCGCCGATCACGGAAATGCAGAGCAGCTGGTGGATTACGAAACCGGCGAGCCTTTCACGGCTCATACGGTAAATCCGGTTCCTTTCATTCTGGTGAATGCAGATCCTGCCTTCAAACTGCGGGAGGGCGGCTGCCTGGCGGATATCGCTCCCACTCTGATTGAACTGATGGGACTTGATAAACCGGCGGAAATGACGGGCAAAAGCCTGCTGGTAAAAGAATAGAAAAAAGAGAACGGGGAATACTACCTGCATAAATGTTGCAGGAGGTTATCAAATGTTTCGCTATTTACCGATTCGACGGATTTACGCAAGAGAAGTACTGGACTCCAGAGGCAATCCCACTGTGGAAGTAGACGTCACAGTGGGAGAAGGCATTATGGGAATCGACGGATATACGGGAAGAGCGCTGGTGCCCTCAGGTGCATCCACCGGGCAGTTTGAAGCGCTGGAATTACGGGATGGAGAAGAACGCTACTGCGGTCTGGGAGTACAAAAAGCGGTGGATCATGTCAACGGCAGAATAGCGGAGGCGGTTCTGGGTGAAAATGCCCTGAATCAGGCCTATATTGATTATCTGCTGTGCGAGACGGACGGCACAGAAAATAAAAGCAGTCTGGGAGCCAACGCCACCCTGGGGGTTTCTCTGGCAGTGGCAAGGGCGGCGGCCCTGGCTCTTCGCCTGCCCCTTTATCAGTATCTGGGAGGCGTCCATACCAGCCAGATGCCGGTTCCCATGATGAACATTTTAAACGGCGGAAAACATGCGGACAACACGGTGGATCTTCAGGAATTTATGATCATGCCGGTACGGGCGGAAAACTATCATCAGGCTCTGGCCATGGGGGCGGAGATCTACCACGCGCTGAAGCGTCTGCTCAAGGACAGAGGACTGTCAACTGCAGTGGGGGATGAGGGAGGCTTTGCACCCGATCTGAAAAGCTCCCGGGACGTATTGTCTCTGATAATGGACGCCGTATCCGAAGCGGGATATGAGCCGGGAGAAGATGTGGGGATTGCCCTGGACGCCGCAGCCAGCGAGATCTATGATGAGGAACGTGACGTTTACGTATTTCCTGGAGAAAGCAAGATGGCGGGAGAGGAAATCCTGCGCAATGCTTCCGAGATGGTCTCCTATTATCAGGAGCTGGCGGATGAGTTCCCCATTTTATCGCTGGAGGACGGGCTTCATGAAAATGACTGGGAGGGTTGGAAAAAACTGACCAAAAGCCTGGGAGAGAGGATGCAGCTGGTGGGAGACGATCTTTTTGTCACCAATATCAAACGGCTGGCCTGTGGGATCAAGCTGGGTACGGCCAATGCCATCCTTATCAAAGTAAATCAGATCGGCACACTGACAGAAACGCTGGATGCCGTGTCCATGGCCCAGCATGCCGGTTACCGCGCGGTTATTTCCCACCGGTCCGGGGAAACGGAGGATGCTTTTATCGCTGATCTTGCCGTGGCGTCATCGGCGGGACAGATCAAAACGGGCGCTCCCTGCCGTACGGACCGCACATCCAAATACAATCAGCTGCTTCGGATTGAAGAGTATCTGGGAAAAGCTGCCAGATACCGGAATCCTTTTTTACGCTGAATATAAAGTTTAGATTGAAATTGCCGCCTGTGTGTGGTAAAATACTTCCAGTATGCAAACCACAGGAGGTGTGAAAGTGGATATCTTAAAAATTATTGTTACAATTTTATTTGTAATTGATTGTATAGGACTGACAATTGTAGTGTTGATGCAGGAAGGAAAAAGTCAGGGGCTGGGAACCATCGGCGGTATGTCGGATTCATACTGGGGCCAGAACAAAGGCCGTTCCATGGAAGGAACGCTGGTGAAGGGTACCAAGGTTATGGCTGTTCTTTTTATTATACTGGCTGTTGTGCTGAATATTAATTTTTAAAAACAGACACTCTTGTATCACAGACAAGAGTGTTTTTTTTGGAATAAACAGGAGAAAACGTGAATAAAAAAGAATTGAAAAAAAGAAAAAAACTGCTGTTGGAGCTTATTTCTGCCAAAGAGTATCAGCCCATGAAGGCCAAAGAGATCGCATCTTTGCTGCAGATTCCAAAAAATAAAAGGAAAGAACTGCAGGCGGTACTGGATTCACTGGTGGAAGACCAGAAAATTTCCATGAGCAAGCAGGGCAGATACCGTAAGGCGAAGGAGCGCAGATACCGGCAGCAAAATGGCAGCCAGACGGTTGTCGGAACATTTATCGGCCATCCCAGAGGATATGGTTTTGTCTCTGTTGACGGGGAGGACAAAGATATCTTTATCCCGGAACAGGCCGTAAATACTGCTTTTTATATGGACTGCGTAGAGGTTCAGATAACGGAAGAGGGAAACGAAAGCAAAAGAAAAGAAGGACGGATTGTCCGGATACTGTCCCATGGTCTGGAAGAAGTGGTGGGGACGTATGAAAAAAGCCGGCATTACGGTTTTGTCATTCCCGATCTGGCCAGGATACAGCAGGATATCTTTATACCGCAGGAAAAAGCGCTGGAAGCCCGTGACGGCGACAAGGTAGTGGCCGTGCTGACTTCCTACGGCAGCAAAAACAAAAGTCCGGAAGGTCGGATTAAGGAGGTTCTGGGCCAGGCGAAGGATCCGGGTGTGGATGTGATGTCCGTTGCCAAAAGTCTGGGACTTCCCATGGAATTTCCGGAAAAGGTGCTTAAAAAAGCACGCACAGCGGCACAGAATCTGCAGGAGGGGGATTTTAAGGGACGCCAGGATTTAAGACACCTGCAGTGCGTTACCATAGACGGCGAGGATGCCAAAGATCTGGACGACGCCATCACTTTGTGCAGAACACCGCAGGGATATGAACTGGGCGTCCATATTGCAGATGTCAGCAATTATGTGCAGGAAGGCAGCGCCCTTGACAGGGAAGCCATAAAAAGAGGAACCAGCGTGTATCTGGCAGACCGGGTGATTCCCATGCTTCCCGAGCAGCTGTCCAATGGAATCTGCTCCCTAAACCAGGGAGAGGACAGGCTGACCTTAAGCTGTCTGATGCAGATTAACGAAAAAGGGAAGGTTACGTCTCATGAAATCGCAGAGACTGTGATCCGTGTGGATCAAAGGATGACCTATACTGCCGTACAGAAAATACTGGACAAAGACGAAGCTTTCATGGAAGCTTACCGGGAGTTTGTCCCCATGTTTCTTTGTATGGAAGAGCTTTCGGCTCTTCTTCGGAAACGAAGGAAAAAGAGAGGTGCCATTGATTTTGATTTCCCGGAGAGCAAGGTAATTCTGGATTCCCAAGGGCACCCTCTGGAGATAAAAGTCCGGGAGCGGAGTACGGCCACAAATATCATTGAAGATTTCATGCTGCTGGCCAATGAAACAGTGGCAAAAGAATATCACGACAGAGGTCTTCCATTCGTATACAGGATCCATGAGGAGCCGGACGAAGATAAGATTGAGAATGTGCTGTCGCTGGCCAGAGCCAATCAGATTCCCGTGGAAAAAAAGAAACATAAAATCAGTCCGGAAGAAGTTCAGAAAATACTGCACAGCCTGGAGGGAAAGGCCATAGAGCCCATGATCAGCAGACTGATTCTGCGCTCCATGCAGCAGGCACGGTATGCTACAGAAGATGCAGGCCATTTCGGTCTGGCCGCAAAACATTATTGCCATTTTACTTCGCCCATCAGACGGTATCCCGATCTTCAGATTCACAGGATTATCAAGGATGTGATCCGGGGACGTATGGATCCGCTGCGGATTCAGCATTATAAAGAGATTCTGGAGGACAGAGCAGACAGCTCCAGCCGGATGGAGCGCCGGGCGGAGGAAGCGGAACGGGAGACTGTGAAACTGAAAAAGGCGGAATATATGAAAGAACGCATCGGAGAGGAGTTTGAAGGCGTCATCTCGGGTGTGACCGGATGGGGGATCTACGTGGAACTGCCCAATACGGTGGAAGGTCTTGTATCTGTAAATTCCATGTGGGATGATTACTATATCTATGATGAAAAAGCGTTTCGCCTTGTGGGCGAGTCAACCGGAAAGGTTTACTGTCTTGGACAGAAGGTGACGGTGATTGTGGAGGATGCGGATACGGCAGCCAGAACCGTCGATTTCAGATTAAAAAGGGAAGAGGATATGTAATATGGGAAAAGAAAAGGGAAGCCGCCTGATCGCAAATAATAAAAAAGCGTATCACGATTATTTCATCGAAGAAAAGTATGAGGCGGGTATCTCACTTCATGGGACGGAGGTTAAGTCCCTGCGCATGGGAAAGTGCAGCATTAAAGAATCCTTTCTGCGCATTGAAAACGGGGAGCTGTTTATTTACGGCATGCACGTCAGTCCCTATGAAAAAGGCAATATCTTTAACAAGGATCCTCTCAGAGTAAAAAAGCTTCTGATGCATAAAAGTGAGATTCACAAACTGCAGGGGAAAATTGCGGAAAAGGGGTATACCCTGGTGCCGCTGCAGGTTTATCTGAAAGGCAGTCTGGTGAAGGTGGAGATCGGACTTGCACGCGGTAAGAAGCTGTATGATAAACGGCAGGATATTGCCAAAAAAGATCAGCGCCGGGAAGCACTAAGAGAATTTAAAATCAGAAATTTATAAAAAGTATTGACTTTATGTAAACTTAGTGGTAATATAATTACGCTGCGTAAGATCGCCGAAATACCGGGGGCAGTACCGGTTTCGACGGGGGTTTTGAAGATGGAGAAGCTATCCGCAGGCGATGCGTTAACTCGCAAACCTAAATTTAAACGCAGACGAAAACGTAGCGTTAGCAGCCTAGTTGCTGCTCGTCAGCCTTGATGCACTCACACATTGAGAATCTGGCGTCGACTTTGTGAGAAACGATATGGACAAAGCTTTGCGTTCATAGGCGTATTATGAGGCTACCAAAACCGTCAGGATGTCTGTTTCCGGGCGGCAGAGGGAATGAAAAATAACAGACTATGATAGTAGAAGTACATGGGAGAGACTTTCGGACACGGGTTCAACTCCCGTCTGCTCCAGTGAAAAGGGCCTATATTTAAAGGCTCTTTTTCTTTGGAAAAAAATGAAAAATGGTCTGGACAAAGGAAAGATAATGTGGTATTCTATATCCAGTTAGCAGGCGCTAACTAAAATCAAGGCCAACCCGGCAAAATTTTTTTTATTTGAAAGTTAGTTAAACCTAACTATTAAGGAGACTGCATGAAAGCTAGAAATGAGACAGATATGTGTATTGCCTGTCAGTGCGCACCGGTGCTGGCAGGTCTGAAAACCTCCAACATTTTTATGGCGAAAGGAATCGCTGAGAAACAGCTGGAGGAAATATTTCATGATACGCCCCTTGCCTGCAGAAGAATCTGCCAGGATATGTATCTGGTTTACTGGCCGGACAGATTTCAACGGGAGATCATGAACAGAAAAATACAGCAGTTTCTGCGAAATTACGGCTACCGGGTTTTCCGGGGGGAGGCGGTCCTGGAACGGCTGTCCAAAAGAATGGAGGGCTATAAAAATCAGCGGAATGAGTTTCCCCATGAATTCGGAGTATTTCTGGGATATCCCCTGGAGGATGTGCAGGGGTTCATCGAAAACCGCGGAAAAAACTATCTTTACTGCGGGTACTGGAAGGTTTACAAGGATGTAAAAGAGGCAAAACGACTTTTTGCCCGCTACCGCAGGGCAAAAGCCCTGATTGCGGCCGCGGTGAGACAGGGATGGAGTGTCAAAGCGCTGGCTCAGGACGGCTGGATGGAACCATACGAAAGACTGAACATCGGAAACTTCTGATGTCTGTCATATAGAAAAACTTACAGGAGGATTTGTGATGGATGAAATTATTGTAGTTTACTGGAGCGGCGGAGGCAATACGCAGATGATGGCCAATGCTGTGGGAAAAGGCATTGAAGAAGCCGGGAAAAAGGCCAGAGTGGTATTTGTGGATGATATTTCCTCGGATGAATTAAAAGGGGTTTCCGCTTTTGCCATGGGCTGCCCGGCCATGGGGGACGAAGTTCTGGAGGAAGGTTCCATGGAACCCTTTGTGGAAGCCGTGGAAGGATTTGCCGGAGGAAAAACCATAGCCTTATTCGGATCCTACGACTGGGGAGACGGAGCATGGATGAGAGACTGGGAGAACAGGATGCGGGACGCCGGCGCGTTTTTGCTCAACGATAAAGGCCTTATCGTCAACAATGAACCCGATGAAGAAGGAACAGCAGCCTGCGAACAGCTGGGGAGACAGCTGGCACAGCGGTAAAAACAGCAAAAAAGGCGCAGAAAAAGCCGGGTACCCTGATCCGGAATCCGGCCTGCGCCGGATAAAAGGAGGCATATATGAGTATCGTGATTGTAGGAGGCCATGACCGCATGGTCTGTCAGTATAAAAAAATATGTAAGAGATATAACTGTAAGGCAAAAGTATTTACACAGATGTCAGCGGATTTGAAAAAGCAGCTGGGAAGCCCGGATATGTTTGTTCTGTTTACGAACACGGTATCTCATAAAATGGTAAAATGTGCTTTGGATGAAGCCAAAAGAACGAAAGCCAGGGTTGTCAGATCCCATTCCAGCAGCGGTGCGGCGCTTTTGGAAATTCTCGAAAGTTGTCACAAATCCTGATAAGCATACAAAATATTCCTGAAATTTACACAAAATTTTCTTTTTCTTGACATGAGCATGGGGAACATTATACCATAAGGAAAAAGGCTAAAGGAGACAAAGGAGAAAAAAGAAAAATGAGTGTAACGGTTTTTTTAGGATTACTGGGAGGGCTTGCGCTGTTTCTGTACGGAATGCAGATGATGGGCAACGGTCTGGAAGCGGCGGCCGGAGACCGTATGAAGCAGATACTGGAAAAGCTTACAGCAAACCGGTTTCTGGGTGTGGCCGTAGGTGCAGGCATTACGGCAGTGATCCAGTCCTCTTCCGCTACCACGGTCATGGTGGTTGGATTTGTTAATTCAGGGATGATGACCTTAAGACAGGCTGTCTGGATTATTATGGGAGCCAATATCGGTACGACGATTACCGGACAGCTGATCGCACTGGACGTAGGAGCCATTGCGCCGCTGTTTGCTTTTGCGGGCGTTGCGATGGTGCTGTTCATCAAGACGCAGAAAAAAGCCCATGATATCGGACAGATTCTGGCCGGTCTTGGTATTCTGTTTATCGGAATGAATCTGATGAGCGAGGCCATGATGCCGCTGCGTGATTCAGAGCAGTTCATTTCATTGATGACGACATTTTCCAATCCGGTGGTCGGCATCCTGGTGGGCGCCGGCTTTACAGCCCTGATTCAGTCCTCCTCTGCGTCAGTAGGTATCCTTCAGACACTGGCATCCAGCGGACTGATCGGACTTTCCGATGCGGTTTTCGTACTGTTCGGTCAGAATATCGGAACGTGTATTACAGCGGTTCTGGCTTCCATCGGTACCAACCGGAAAGCAAAACAGACTACAGTGATCCATCTGTCCTTCAATATTATCGGAACGGTTATCTTTACGATCGTCTGTGTGCTGACGCCTCTTACGGCGCTGGTGGAATCCTTCACCCCGGGAAGCCCGGCGGCACAGATTGCCAATATGCATACGCTGTTTAATATTGTGACCACAGTAATTCTTCTGCCCTTTGGTGCAGCGCTGGCGACATTTGCAGAAAAAATTCTCCCGGCAGGAAAAGAGCAGGGCGAAGAAGAAGCCGAAATGGCGCTTAAGTATTTAAAACCGATTCAGTCCGGTAAAGTCAGACTGGGAGCTACGGCTATTCATCTTGGACAGCTGAAGCAGGAAATTTCCAGAATGCTGGATATGGCAAGAAAAAATGTGGAGACAGGCTTTGACGCCATACTGACCGGAGATCTGGAACTGATGGAGCAGGAAAAGAAACGGGAGGAATATATTGACTTCTTAAATAAAGAAATTTCCCAGTATATTTCCAAGACCTTCACCCGCGAGCGAAATGCACGAAACTTCGAGGCAGTGGAAGAATATTTCCTGATTACGGGCAATGTGGAAAGAATCGGCGACCATGCCGACAATATCTGCGGATACGTTAAGGTGGCCAAGGATCACAAGGTTCAGTTTTCGGATGAAGCGAAAGATGAAATCAGGAAAATGAAAGCGCTGAGCCTGAAGGCTCTGGACAGCCTGAGCGCGGAGGAAACGGGCACGCCGGAATGGCTGTCAGAGATTGCGGCCATGGAGCAGAAGATAGATGATATGACAGAGCGTTACCGCCGCAGACATCTGGAGCGTATGAAAGACGGTCTGTGCTCGGAGGAAGCATGTATCCTTTATTCCGAGATGCTGACGGACTTTGAACGTATCGGCGACCATATTCTGAATATCGCCCAGGCGGATGTGAAGATTCCCCGGGAAAATTAGGAATTCTTCTGTTTTTTCCGGCTTCGCAGGCTCTGTATGATATAAAAAATACTCAGAACAAAGATAATGATCAGGATTGCTGCGGCACAGTTGAAGAAAAACTGTTCCGGCAGAATCCGTATAATTTCATCCGTATTCGGGTCGAAAATCCAGTTGGATTTTCCGGGGAAAAATGCAGTATGAAACGCCACAAACATGGTGTCAAATGAGAAAGCGCCCCACAGACCCAGTATAAGAAACAAAAAAATATTGAAAACTCCTGTGTAGAAGAACGGACTTTGTCCTCCAAAACGGTGAATCCTGATTTTACCGAAACGGTAAAGCAGTAAAAGAAGCAGGATAATACCCAGGGATATAAAAAGTACGGTAAAGTCCAGATGGAATAAAAAGAGACAGTCTTCAAAATGGCTTTTTCCAGAAGGCGACCAGGCCAGGCTGCCGGTGCCAAAAGGCTGACCTTTCAGCAGATAGTCCATCAGTTCATCATAGGCGGCACGAATGGTTTCCCTGCTGTATCCGGTGGTTTCCTCCAGATTCAGCAGGGAAATTTGTATATAATAGAAAGGTCGGCAGACAATCGGCACGGCAAAGCCAAAAGTCAGCGTGGCAAAAAAACCGGCAATGGACAGAAGAACGGAATGAATACGTGACATCATGAGAAATTAACTCCTTTCGTGTTCTATTAAAACAGATAATGTAATCAGTACCTGGGAGGGCAGATAAAAGGCCCACATGGCATATGCGGCAAAGGTATAGAGCCAGGGGATCTGAAGATTCAGATTGAAAAGCCCGACGCAGATATCACAGCCGATAAACAGAAAAAAACCGGCCGGCATAGGACTCAGCTCTGGCCGGCGCAGACTTTTCAGGGCATTGATCACCAGGTTTGTGAAATAGATGCTGACCAGGATATTTAAAAGACTTTGCCGGTGCAAAAGCGCCAGCAGCAGTATCAGGGCGGCGGGAATGCCGATGCGCAGGGCGATTTCCCCAGGCGGGCACTTCTTTTCCGGAAAGGTGAGACGGACGCAGTACAAAAGCTGTACCAGGCAGAAAATAAAAACGCCGGCTTCATAATGACGGTTCAGGACCAGAAGGAAAAAATCGGCGGCAGCAGTGAAAAAAAGCGCCAGTGCAATCAGACGGTCTTCCCGACTGTCAGCTCCTGCGAAACCAAAACATACACACAGCAAAATGCCGGCATATTTAAGCCAGGCGCTGCCGGATACACCGGTCAGATCAAGGGTCAGGAATATAATGTACAGGATGGATTCCGTCAGGATAAAAAACTTTGTGCCACAAGACATAGGGACTCCTTTCATGGCCGCATGGTCAGATTTTTAAGTGCATCCGCATAAATGGCGCAGGCTGCGGCCAGCCGGTCTGTCTGAATATACTCGTCCGTCTGATGGCATAAGTCAGGATCGCCGGGAAAGATAGCGCCGAAAGCGACTGTGTTGGGGATGGCTCTGGCATAGGTGGCGCCCGCGCTGACAAGAGGCTGGGATACCCTGTCTTTTGTATTTTTCCGGTAAGCTTCCAGCAGGGTTAAGATAAGAGGATTATCCCGGTCAAAATACAGAGGCGGCGTGTCCTCCAGCAGGGTAAACGTCAGATTGTATTCCCGGGCAGCATGAATAAGTGTCTTCATGATATCGGCGCCGGACGCTGTCACGGGATAGCGCAGATTAAGCGCCAGGGAAAGCCTGCTCTCTTTCAGTGAAATGATGCCGGCGTTGACGATCAGCCGGCCCGAGATGGCATCGGAGAAATCCTTTCCCAGCCGTTCACCGTGAAGATCAAAACCCAGGCGGCGGTTATAAAAGGTGAGGAAATCTTTTATGGCAGATGATTCCTTCATAAAGGTATCCAGCAGGGCACAGGCAATGGAAATGGCATTGACTCCCTTTTCGGGGGAGGAGCCGTGAGCGCTGACGCCAAAGGAGGAAGCCGTAAGTTTCGTGCCGTTCCAGACTGTCTGTATATCGTATTCGGGGTGAAGATGGGAAAATGCTTTCAGCCGCCTTTTTGCATCATCTGTTCGATCGCCGCATTCCAGCACAAAACAGGCGGTATCAGGCACCATATTGGCAGCAGATCCGCCCTGGAACTGAAGCAGCCGGAAAGGAGAAGTTTCTTCCTGGATTTTCACGCTGAGTTCACAGAACATAAGTCCCATTTCGCCGTATATGAGCGGGAAGTCGCCGTCCGGTGTGAAACCCAGACGGGGAAAGCGTTCCCTTTCCAGATAATATTTCATGCCGACGCCGTCCGTTTCCTCATCACATCCGAGGATCAGACGGATTGTGCGAAAAGGCTGGTATCCGGAATCCTTTAACTGCTTCATAGCCCAGTAGGCCGCCATGAGAGGTCCTTTATCATCCAGCGCTCCCCTTCCGTATAAGCGCCCATCTTTCAGAGTAGGGCGAAAGGGAGGATATGTCCATTTCGACAGATCACCCGCAGGCACCACGTCCAGATGGGCGGAAACGGCCGCGATTTCCTCTGTCTGGCCGGGAAATTCGATATGTCCGCCGTAATGATCCACGTTTTTTACGGTGAAGCCATCTCTTTTTCCCATATCCAGCATATAGAGGAGCGCATGGTCTATGGCTGGGCCGAAGGGGGCGTCCTTTTTTGAAGCCGTCAGATAGCTGGGAATCGATATCAGTTCCATTAAATTATGAATCATCTGCCTGTTCAGCTCCATGAGACCTCCTCCTTTTGACGCCGGTATTTTTAAATAAGATACCATATGGAAGATATCCATTGCAAGTGAAAGTAAGAACTGATAAAATGAGACCGAAGGAGGAGCGTATGGCAAAGAAAGTAATCGTATATCTAATCGGCCTTTTTTTAATGGCCTTCGGCGTCTCCGCATCGGTCTGGTCGGATCTTGGGGTTTCGCCCATCGATACCATCCCTTATGTGGTGAGCCAGATCTTTAAGACCGATCTGGGAATCTGCACCACCATTGTGTTTGCCGTGTATATTTTCCTGCAGTTTCTGCTTCTGGGGAAACGGTTTCCGCCAAAAAATATTCTGCAGATCATTGTGGCGACGGTTCAGGGAAGTTTCATCAGTCTTACCACCAGATTTTTTGAAGGATATATGCCAAAGTGCACCAACTATGGGATGCAGCTTTTCTTCCTGCTGGTCAGCATGGCCTTTCTGGGGTTCGGCATTTTCCTGTACATAGAGACGGAAATTATTTCCATGCCGGCGGAGGGCGTGGCCCAGGCGCTGGAAATCAGAACCGGAAAGACGATGTCCACCATGAAAATCTGTTTCGACTGGTTTGTGGTGCTTGTATCTTTAATACTTTCCGTGTGTTTCCTGAAAGAAGTTCGGGGAATCCGCGAAGGGACGCTGATTGCAGCTTTTGGCGTGGGACTGTTTATTAAGCTTTATACCCGTCTGCTGCAGAAACCCCTGCGCAGTTTTCTCGGCAAGAAAGACGGCTGAAAAAGCGTATGGAAAAAAGATGGAAAATGCGGGCAGAGCGGGAAATCATGCTGAAGGATTTCCTGAAAGATGATATGGGCCTTACAAAAAAACAGATCAGTCAGGCCAAGTTTCGAAAAGGCGGAATCTGCGTCAACGGACGGCAGGAAAGGGTCAGCCGCATTCTTCTGGCAAACGATGAAGTGGAGGTGCTGCTGGAGGAAGCAGGAAAAGATTCCAACCTGTCTTTATGGAAAATCAGTCCCGTGATTTTGTATGAAGATGACGACCTTCTGATCATTGACAAACCCGCCGGGATGGCGGCCCATCCGGCCCACGGCCATTACAGCGACACGGCGGCCAATATGGCAGCCGCTTATCTGAAGAGCACAGGCGCAGGCGGTCCCATACGGCTGGCAGGCAGGCTGGACAAGGATACGTCCGGAGCTCTGGTATTTGCAAAAAGTCAGCCGGCGGCTGCCCGGCTGGCAGTACAAAGAGAAAAAGGGCTCTTCCAAAAGGAATATCTGGCTCTGGTGTCCGGGCAGATGAAGACAGTCTCCGGGACCATCAAAATGCCCATCAGAAAGGCGCCGGGAGAACTGATGAAGATGGAGGTCTGCGAAAGCAGCGGGAAGCCTGCCATCACCCATTTTCAGGTGCTGCTGAAAAAGGAAGAGTATACCGTGCTGTCTGTTAAAATAGAGACGGGCAGAACACATCAGATCCGGGTTCATATGGCCTGGGCAGGATATCCGCTGCTGGGTGATATACTTTACGGGGGAAAAGACGACCGGATAAAAAGAGCCGCTCTTCACGCATGGCGGCTGCGTCTGCAGCAGCCCTTTACCGGTGAAGAGATCCAGGTGGAGGCTCCGGTACCGGATGACATGATTTTGCACGTAAAAGCAGATTGAAATTGAAATGGCAGCGTGTCATAATAAAACCTAGGAAGATGTTTGACAGGAGGGATTCATATGACGATTGAACAAGTAATGGAAGTACTGGAAATGCAGGAGGAAATTCTCCAGTTTTCACATTTTACCAATGCGGATGCATGGACCCTTGGTACCATGCTGGTGTCGGAAGCCCAGCGCAGGGGTGCCCGCCCGCTGATCAGCATCCGGCTGAATAATGGATTTACCGTATTCCAGTACGGATTTGACGGTACAAACCTCTGTAATGAGAACTGGGTTTCCAGAAAGCAGAAAACGGTTATGGTGACGGAAAAAAGCAGTCTTCACCTTGCCATGGCTCTCAGGCAGACAGGAGAGACGCTGGAGGATATGCTTCTGGATCCAAAGGAGTACGTGGCCAGCGGCGGCGGATTCCCCATACGGATTGAGGAAGTGGGAGTGATCGGCTCTATTCTGGTTTCCGGCATGGATCCCGTGTCTGATCATGACCTTATCATCAAGGCGGTCAGCAAATATCTGCACGTGGATGAGGTGCCCAGAATCAGGGCTGTCTGACCGGAAGGGACAGGCAGACGTCAGGGAAAGAGCGAGAGCGCAGAACATGCTCCAGATCCTTTGGAAGAGGGCACTGGAAAAACATCGCTTCCCCGGAAACGGGATGGGGAAAAGCCAGGGAATAAGAGTGCAGCGCCTGGCGGGGACAGTCCCGGTTTCCCGGATTATAGAGGAAATCACCCAGCAGAGGATGGCCGATATGCTTCATATGGACGCGGATCTGATGGGTGCGGCCCGTGTCCAGCTTAAGCTTTACAAGGGAAGCGCCGCCGGAGGAAGCCAGTACCCGGTAATGCGTGACGGCGGGTTCCCCGGCGGGATCTGTCCGGCGTTCCAGAATGGAATGGGGGCAGCGGCCGATGGGAACGTCAATGGTTCCCAACTCCTGGGAGAGGCATCCCTGTACAAGAGCCAGATAGGTGCGGGAAATCCGATGTTCCTTCATGGATTTTGACAAAACGGCTCCGCTGAGCATGTGTTTGGCCAGTATCAAAAGGCCGGAAGTTTCCCTGTCAATCCGGTTGATGCAGCGAAAAACATACGGAGTATCCTGCTGCTGAAAATACCAGGCCACGCCGTTGGCCAGTGTGTTTTCATAATTGCCCTGGGAGGGATGCACAGGCATACCGGCCGGTTTATTTATCACCAGGATATCTTCATCCTCATAGGAGATGGAAAAAGGAAGATTTACCGGGGTGATGTGGGGAGAGGATTCCTCCTCCACGATCCTGACAGTGAGCCGTTCACCGGGTTTTAAGGCATGCGAAGTAAAAACGGGGAGGCCGTCAATGCAGATTCCCTGATCTGTCCGCTTCAGATGAGTCAGAATGTGATGGGAATATCCCATGTTTTTGAGAAAGGCGCCGACGGTGATGCCGCCGCTTTCCTGATTGATTGAATAATGTATGGTTCTGTTCATATTTTTATTATACATAAGGAATCTTTAAGTGTACAGAGAAAAGAAACTGTGCTAAAATATTGATTATACAGGAGAAAGGATGGATATTTACATGAGCCAGAAAAAATACGTAGCCTATGTAGGTACCTATACACATGGAAGCAGTATCGGTATTCATCTCTATGATGTGGATGTGGAAGAAGGTATATTGCAGGAGAGAAAAGTAGTTCCGGTCAATAACTCTTCCTATCTGGCACGTTCCAAAAACGGAAAATATCTGTACTCTATCGCGGACGAAGGAGTGGCGGTATTTGCAATTCATGCAGATGGAGATCTGGAATATATCAACCGGGTAGATATCGGCGGCATGAGAGGATGCTACCTTTCCGTGGATGAAACGGGGAAATATCTGTTCGTGGCCGGTTATCACGACGGAAAGGTTACTGTGGTTCATACCCACAGAGACGGCCGTTTGGGAAGCGTGATGGACGGAGTTTTTCATAAGGGAATCGGAAGCGTGGCGGAGCGCAGTTTCCGCCCCCATGTCAGCTGCGTGCTGCCGACGCCGGATAACAATTATCTCTGCGCGGTAGATAACGGAATTGATCAGGTTAAAATTTACCGTCTGGATAAAAGACGCAATAAGCTCCATCTGGAAGACATCATTCGCTGCCGGAGAGAATCAGGCCCCAGAGAAATGAAGTTCAGCAAGAGCGGAAAATATGCTTATCTGATTTACGAGCTGAGCAACGATATCGATGTCTTTTCTTATGAAGACGGTCCAAAGGGTCCCGTTTTTGAAAAGATACAAAATATCAGCATTCTGGATACAGAACTGGATCCCATGCACGATGCGGCGGAAACACTGGCCATGTCACCGGACGGACGGTATCTGTTTGCATCCACGGCCGGCGATAATTCCATTACCATGTTTTCCATAGATCAGGAAAACGGGCTGCTTGAACGGAAGTTCTCCCTTCCCATAAGCGGAGAATACCCGAAAAGCATGCGGCTGTTCCCGGATGGAAAACATATAGCCATCGTAAACCATGAATCCAGCAGCATCACCACATTTACCATTGACTATGAGAAAAATGTACTGATGATGAAGGGAAAACCGATGAAAATAGATACGCCCAACTGTATTCTGATCGAAGAGGTTACACCCGAAAACACAATTTGAAGTAGAGATTTAAAAGCAGGAGAAGATAAGGTTTTTGGGTTACAAGGAAGTATATCTTCCGATTAGACGGCATAGCCCCGATAAGGACTATGCCGTCTTTTCCTGTTCGTGGGTATCTTTTGCTTCTGTCTGCGGTGGATCTTTTATTTTGGCATGGTACAAGGCTGTCTTAATCAATATTTTCAATTGTTCTGATATCAATGGATGTATATTCGATATGGGAGGCAGGCAATTTGTTGAGAAGAAGATAATCACACATTGCCTTACCGCAGGCAGAACCCTGTGCGTTTATGTTCTGGCCGATAAGGAAAGTAATAACACCATCTTTTAAGTTTTTTATGTTGTTCTCATACAGGTCAAAGCAAATGACATTGATTTTGCCTGACAGGTTCGCACCTTTTACTGCTTTGCATACTTCAGAAACACCGCCGCAGGTGATGTAAAGGCCCTGCAGCCCTGGATGTTCCTGTAACAGTCTGTAAGTCTCTTTGAAAATAATGAGTTTGTCTTCATGAGTCTGCAGACTTTTTATAATATGGATATCCGGTACGGAATTCATATATTCAAAAAAGCCGTTGGTACGGTATCTGTCGGTGTTTAAGATATCAGAGCCGGTGATGACGGCAATATCGCCTTTGTTCTGCAAAATGGAAGCCATAATAAAACCAGCGGTTCGGCCGGCTTTAAAGGAGTTCTGGCCAGCAAAAAAGAAGCGTTTTGCGTTGGGTAAATCGGCGCTGATAAATGCTACAGGGATACCGGCGTCAAAGGCTTTATTTACGATTGAAATTATTTTTTCGTCCTGAATCGGCATCATAATGATGCCATCTACGTGCTTTTTGATCAGGGTGTGAACCAAATTATACTGTTCGTCCACATCATAGTTGGTGGCGTAGGTTTCCACTTTAATACTTCCCATGGAATTTTCCTGTATCGAATTTTCCAGGCTTCTTTTCTGTTCTTCATAGGAGTCAACATTTAACAGGCAAATGGAAACCGTTTTGGGATGTTCCTGGAGCTTAAGGGCAACGCCGATAACATTTGGCTTGTATCCGGTTTCTTCTATAATCTTCTGGATTTTGGCTCTTACTTCATCACTTACCCCCGGACGGTTATGTATTACTTTGTCTACGGTTGAACGGTGCACACCGGCGATTTCAGAAATTTGTTTGATTGTAATTCTCATAAGAGGATCTGTCCCTTTCTCTTTTATATTATTATGGCAATAGAGTTAAAACTCTCAGATAGAGCTCAAGCTCGTTTTGCTTTTACATTATATGATATTTACTTTCTCATATCAAGTTTAATTTTTTTGACCGAGGGTTATTATTTTGCTATTTTATCTGGTTTTCATTAGAATAAACAAAATATTTATTAATTTGGAATAAAAATACATTATATTTTTCTTGACATGGCAAACCATTTATAGTATATTTGTATCAAATAAAGAGCTCGAGATCGTTAAAAAATATATAGAAATTTCCAAAAAAGTGGAAAAATGAAAAAAATATTAGGTTTATCACCTTATTTTTTTACTTATTAACGAGCACGTGCTCTGTGGTGTAAAGGAGGGATTTGGAATGAAAAAAATCAATATCGGAATTATAGGCGTGAACTGGATGGGAACGTGTCATCTGACAGCGCTGATGAATATTGTACGTACATACGGTGATGAGATCCGGCCTGTATTTAAAGTTGTATCAGATCTGGATGAGAACAAAGTCAGAGAAGCTGTAAAGAAATTTGGGTTTGAGCGCTGGACTTCGGATTGGCGTGAAGTAATTGATGATCAGGAAGTAGATGCTGTGATCATTACGACACCGAATGTTACGCATTGTGAAATGGTGGTGGCTGCAGCAGAAGCGGGAAAACATATTCTGTGTGAAAAACCTATGGCTATGACGCTGGAAGAAGACAGAAAAATGGTCGATGCGGTTGAAAAGGCGAGTGTGAAAAGTCTGGTTGGTTTTGTCTACTGCAGTTGTCCGTCTCAGGTTTTGGCAAAAGATTTGGTACAGAAGGGAAAGCTGGGAGATATTATTACGCTCAGAGCACAGTTTGATGCAGGAGCGTGGGCGGACCCTCAGCTGCCGGCTGCCTGGAGATTGAGCGCAGAAAATGCAGGAACAGGTGCCCTTGGAGATATGACTTCACACTTAATCAGTCTTTCCGATATGATAACAGGGCTGCGTATCTGTGAAGTATGTGCCGTTGCAGATATTGTATATCCAATCAGAAAGGATCCGCAGAATTCGGATGAAACGTTTGTTGTTGACACGGATGATCAGGTGCATCTTATTTTTAAATATGAAAACGGTGTTACAGGCATGATGTCTTCCAGCCGTGTTTCAACGGGGATAGGATTTGGTCTGGGGTATGAGATTCATGGTTCAAAAGGCGCGCTTCGATATGATGGTTCCAGATTAAGTGAGTTGCAGTTTTATGATATGGACGCTGAACCGGAAAGCAGAGGTTTTACTCTGATAAAGGGCAATATGATTCATGGGGATTACAGTAAACTTGGATTTTGTAATGATACCGATATATCTATTGCTGACGTGCTTATTATCCAGGATTACACTTTCCTTAAGGCGATTGCCGAAGATGAAAATCTTGAGAGGGATATTTATTACGGCTATCAGGTAGATCGTGTTCTGCAGGCGGCAGTAAAATCTTCCAGAGAAAAAAGATGGGTAAAACTTACAGAATGCGTCTGAAAGGAGGTACGGAAGAATGAAATTAGGGTTGCTGACGGATGCTTTGGGGGAGTATGGGCTGGAGGAGTTGCTGGAAATCGCCGGAAAAGCAGGGTTCGAGGCGTTGGAAATCAGCTGCGGAAACTGGTCCAAAAGATGCAGGGCACCTCATATTCATGTGGAGCAGTTACTTGAGAGTACAGAACAGTGTGAAAAATATCTGTCTGCTCTGAAAAGCTACGGACTTGAAATTTCCGCTTTGAATTGTTCGGGTAATCAGTTGGCGCCTGGAAAAGAAGGAGAAATACACAGAGAGGTGGTAAAGAATACGATACGGCTTGCGGGACGGCTGCATGTGGAAACAATTGTGATGATGTCAGGACTTCCGGGGGGAGGTGCCGGTGATGCGTATCCAAGCTGGGTTACCATGAGTTGGCCTCCGGTCTGCAAAGAGATCCTGGATTATCAGTGGAATGAGGTTGTTATACCGTACTGGCAGTGGCTGGCTGATTATGCCTTAGCTCATGGTGTAAAACGGATTGCTTTGGAAAATTATGCCAATAACGTGGTTTACAATGTCAGGAGTCTTTTGAAACTGCGGGCGGCAGTTGGAGATATCATCGGAATGAATCTGGATCCAAGCCATCTTTTATGGATGGGAGGTGATCCGATTGCAGCCGTCAAAGCGCTGGCACGTGAGGGTGCTTTGTATTATGTCCATGCGAAAGATATGCGCCGTGAGGAGAATATTTTTGGTGTAAACGGGTGTTGTGATCCGACGGATAACAGCAAATATGCCCGGCGTGCATGGAATTATGTAACGGTTGGATATGGACAGGAGGAGGGCTGGTGGAAAAAATTTATCGCGGTTTTGAAGCTTACAGGTTATGACGGTGTTATAAGTTTGGAGCATGAAGACGTATCCATGGGAGCTTTGGAAGGAGTAAGAAAAGCCGCCGGTGTTTTGAAAAGATGTATTTATTAGGGAGGATAAAAAAGTCAGGATGAAGTGTATACGGATTGGATTTATAGGGACTGGATTTCAGGGGAGAGATCTGATAAGGAGACTTGCTGAAAAGGAGTCATATGTAAAAGTGACTGCTGTATCCGATATTAACAGAGAAAGTGCACAGGAAACTGCAGATTTGTATGGTCTAAAGGTCTATGCAACAGGACAGGAACTGATTGCGTCTCAGGAAGTGGATGCAGTAGCGGTAACGTCCTGGGGAGAAACTCATGAAGAGTATGTTTTGCAGGCTATTGCACATAATAAACCGGTGTTTTGTGAAAAACCTCTGGCGACAACGCGGGAAGGTTGTATGAAAATTGTAAAGGCAGAGCTTGATGCAGGGAAAAAGTATGTCCAGGTAGGATTTATGAGACGGTTTGATAGGCGGTATCAGGATCTGAAAAAGGTGCTGGACAGCAAAGAGGCAGGCAACATTCTGCTGATGCATTGTGCGCATAGAAATAAAGAGGTGGGGGCAACCTATACCAGTGACATGGTTGTCACGGATATGATGGTACATGAAATCGATATCGTACGCTGGCTTACCGGGAAGGAAATAATGGCGGTTCAAATTCTGAAACCGAAAAGCTCCATACATGCTAATCAGAATACCAATTTTCCATTGTATGGGATTTTTGAGTTGGAAGATGGAACAATTGTGGATGTGGAAGCAAATGCGGCTGCGTATTTCGGATATGAGGTTACGTGTGAAGTTGTAGGGGAAAATGCAGTTGTCAGTCTGCCGCAGATGAATCCTGTTACCGTCAAGGCCAAAAACAAGAAAGAGGAATTTCTGCCTTCTTTATGGACAGAGCGGTTTGATCAGGCGTACGAGGATGAAATTCTTGCCTGGGCAGAATCATTGAAAAAGGGAAAAGCGGATGGTCCGGATTCCTTTGACGGGTACATGGCGGCGGTGTGCACGGACGCCTGCCTGCAATCACTGCATGAGGGAGGCAGGATTTTGACAGATAAAATGGAAAGACCCAATCTTTTTATCAAATGAGGTAGGAGGGATAACTGTGGAGGAAAATGGAAAGGTATTGGAAATGCGCAATATATGTAAATCCTTCCCTGGAGTAAAAGCTTTGCAGAATGTTAGCCTGACGGTATATGAAGGCAGGGTCCATGCGCTTGTGGGAGAAAATGGAGCGGGAAAATCCACGCTGATGAAAATTTTGAGCGGTGTATATGAAGTGGATGCAGGAGAGATTGTTTTTAAAGGGAAGTCATTGAAGCATCAGGATATCAAAGAAATTATGGATCTGGGAATTGCCATGATTCATCAGGAGCTGAGTCCCCTTGAGAATATGACTATAGCGGAGAATCTATTTCTGGGAAAAGAGCCTTCCCTTAAAATAGGCTGCTTCGTGGATTTTAAAGCGATGCACAAGAATGCGCGGCGGATGTTGGAGGATATGGGGCTTTCTTATGATCCGGCTCGCAAAATGAGAAGTCTGAGTATAGCCGATATGCAGCTCATAGAAATCACGAAGGCGATTCACAGGGGAGCATCTTTAATAATTATGGATGAGCCGACCTCAGCTATTACGTCCAACGAAATCAAAACGTTGTTTGAGCATATTCGGAAACTGAAAGAGCAGGGAACCGCTATTGTTTACATTTCACATAAATTTGATGAAATTTTTGAGATAGCGGATGACGTTACGGTTTTACGAGACGGTCAGTATATCTGTTCGGGTGAAATCAAAGATTATACGGAAGCAGATTTGATTGCCCGAATGGTGGGAAGGAAAATCGATAATTATTATCCCAAAGAGCAGGCAAAGATCGGCGAAACGGTTTTAAAAGTGAAAAATCTCAACAGAAACGGAGCGTTCCGAGATATAAGCTTTGAAGTGAAAAAAGGGGAAATTGTCGGTATATTCGGTTTGGTTGGAGCGGGGAGAACGGAAGTGCTGCGGGCGATTTTCGGTCTGGATGAATTTGATTCCGGAGAAATCGAACTGTGTGGTCAGAAAATAAAAAAGCTAACGACGGACTATATGATTCGGCAGGGAGTGGCAATGGTATCGGAAGACAGGCGTACATACGGTATTATCCCCAGAAGATCAGTCGAGGAAAATATCACGCTGACGTTTCTGAAAAAATTTATGAACGGTGTATTTACCAGCAGGAAAAAGGAAAACGCCGTAGTGAAGGAAATGATACAGGAGCTTTTGATTAAAACGCCGGATGAAGATGCTCTGATACAAAATCTTTCAGGCGGCAATCAGCAAAAGGTGGTTCTGGCAAAATGGCTTTTGGGTGATCTGAAAGTTCTCATGCTGGATGAACCTACCCGAGGAATTGATGTGGGTGCAAAATCGGAAATTTACAGAATTATTTCTCAGTTGGCCGGAAAAGGTGTTTCTGTCATCATGGTTTCTTCTGAGCTTCCTGAAATTCTGGGGATGAGTGACAGGATTATTGTGATGCATGAAAAGACAATTGTCGGCGAGCTGAACGTTACAACTGCAACACAGGAGGGAATTATGACCATGGCTACGGGGGGAAGGTATTATGGATAAACACAGGAAACTGTCATTTTCAGAGTTTTACGTGAAATATGGAACACTTTTTATTTTTATTGTTATCTTTGTTATTGCAGCAATTCTCAACAACAGATTTTTGACGGTAAATAATATCACAAATATTCTAAGACAGAACACAGTATATGCAATTTTGGCGTTTGGAGCTACATTTGTCATAATCCTAGGCCATATCAATGTTTCTTATGGAACGGTTGCAGCGCTGGCAGGCTGCGTTGCGGCGATGGTTGCAAGAAACACGGGGAGTATGACGTTGGCAGTGCTTGCCGCGGTTGCTGTGGGTCTGACGGCAGGAGTGATCAATGGTTTTTTTGTCACCAAATTTCAAGTCCCGGCTTTTATTGTGACGCTGGCCATGCAGTCCATGGCACAGGGATTTGTTTTCCTGTTTACCAACGCCAAGCCGATTACCGGTCTGCCGGATACTTTTAAAATAGCGGGCCAGGGTACTATAGGTTTTATACCCGTTCCAGTTATCATCATGATTCTGTTTTTCGGCTTTTCCTGGGTGCTTCTCAATAAAACGAAATATGGACGATATGTTTATGCGGTGGGTGGAAATATAAACGCAGCTCAGGTATCGGGAATACGCACAAAGAATATTGTCCGTCTGGCTTTTATTTTCGATGGTATCCTTACCGGAATTGCAGGAGTCATCCTAATGTCCCGCATTAACTCCGGGTACCCATCCGCCGGCGAAGGATACGAATTTGATGCGATTACAGCTGTTGTTGTGGGAGGAACAAGCTTGTCGGGCGGTATAGGAACGATGACCGGTACTTTCGTTGGAGCTCTTATTGTCGGTATCATTAATAATATTCTAAATTTGATGAATGTTAATACATACTGGCAGTATGCAGTCCGTGGATTCATTATTTTGATTGCGGTAGTTGCTGATATCTTAAGCAAAGGAATAAATAAACGCAATAATTAGTAAAAAGGAGGAAATGTATCTATGAAGACAAGAAAAAGGGTAATGGCATTGTTATTTGCAGTGGTGATATTTGCAGGCATCTTTTCCGGCTGCTCATCTTCTGAAAATGAGGGAGCGAACCAGTCGGAAGCCGAAACGGCGGATGAAACAGCAAATGAGGAAAAAGCGGGTGATACCTGGCTTGTAGGTTATTCAAATCTCTCTGATGCGGATGAATTTAATGTTCAGACGAAAAACTTTTTCATGGCGGCGGATGAACAAGATGATCGGTTTGAGGCGATTTATGCAGATGCTGCCAATGATGTGGCAAAACAAATTGAGCAGGTTGAAAATTTTATAACCCAGGGAGTAGACGCTATTATATTGCTGCCTGTGGATTATGACGGCGCCGTTCCGGCAGTGGAAGCTGCCAACAGTGCGGGCATACCGGTTATTTGTGTCGGAATTGAGGCGAATTGTGACGGTTTTGTATATGCAGGAACCTCTCATAAAGAAGCTGGTATGCAACAGGGCGAATATGCTTGTGAATATCTGCCGGAAAATGCGCAGATTGTTTATATGAGCGGTACTCCAGGCATGTATCATTCTACACAAAGGTGGGAAGGTTTTAAGGAGACGTGCCTTGACAAAAGAGACGATATCACTGTGCTTGCAGAGCAGACAGGGAATTATCTGCGTGATGAAGCCATGGTAGTGATGGAAGACTGGCTTCAGGCATACGATCATATAGACGGGGTTGTCTGTGCCAATGACGCTATGGCGCTGGGGGCGATTGAGGCAGTTAAAGCTGCTGGGAGAATGGATGAGATCTCTTTTATATCAGGTGTAGATGCAACTGAAGATGCATGCAATGCAATCAAAAACAACGAAATGACTCATTCGGCATTCCAGAGTGCACAAAAAAATGTAGATGCATGTATTGAACTTTTGGGAGCTTTGATGGACGGTACGCCTGTGGATGAGTTGGAGGATATCATCGTGCCATATGAGGCAGTAACTATTGAAAATGTTGAGGAGTATCTTGCACTGTATTAAATAGGGAGGAGGTTGCTATGGCAAAATTGACTCTGAAAGAATTAAGAGATATGAAAAAAGACCCTAATCACAGGAAGCTTATTGCGGTTAATACCGGAGAAATGTTTGTAGCGGCTGCTGCGGCAGAAGCTGGAGTGGATTATATCGGCTTTGGGATGGACAGACCGGTTGATATGGCAGTTCCCGAACTGCGGGAAGTCAGGAGGGTAGTACCGGATACACTTATCTGTACGCCGCTGTTTAAGGAGTCTTCCATATCCAGTGATGAAGCGGCGCTTCGTGATGCAGTCAGGCTGCTGGAAAATGGAGCAGATGTTATCTACTGTACCGGTATGCCGATTGAAAGGATAAAATTACTGACGAAGCATCATATTCCCTGTGTGGGACATCTTGGGCTGAAACCGTATTTTGCAAGCTGGACCGGCGGATTCAGGGCAGTGGGAAAGACAGTGGAACAGGCGGAGGAGGTGTTCGAGGAGGCTATGGAACTTAATGAAGCCGGCGTGTTTTTTGCGGAAGTTGAGTGTGTTCCTCATCAGCTGGCGGATTACATTACAAAGAAGGTGGATTTTATCACATTATCCATGGGATCCGGTGCAGGCTGTGATGCACAATTTCTGTTTGCCTGTGATTTGCTGGGGGCAACGAATGTACATTATCCCCGTCACAGTAAAAAGTACGATGATTTTTATGGCAGATCTGTTGAAGTTTTCCGTCAGTTTATTGTAGAGAGCAGCACTGGTGTATATCCGGCATCGGAGCATATGATTGAAATGCCAGAACATACATATAAAGAGTTTTTCTCAAAACATAGTTTTTAGATTATGAAGACAGAATTGGTATAAAGAAGAAAAATGATTCGGGGAGAGTCGATGGTAATTTGCCGGATCGTACAGGCAGGAGGGTATGGCCTATAATGAAAGGAGAAGCGAATATAGAAGCAATGAAATCATTAAAAGACTTGACTTTAGATGAATACTGATAAGGAAGTATCACAAGTAAACGAGTGCCTTTGGTAAAAACGGCTCCTTTTTGGTAAGAATTCAGATATGATAATTCTTATCGAAAAGGAGTATTTTTTATGGCAATAGCAAGGAAACAAATCCGACAGATTATCTCAGAAAACAACATCAATAGTGTTGCAGATGTGAGTGTTCCGGGGCTTCGTGGTTCCTCCGCATTTTTTGGTATTTATCTATTAGGACGATACATGAGTTTTGCTTCTAATAACTGACGGCTACATCGACCATACATTCATAGGCAGCTGAATGCCCGCCCATATAGCCCTTTTTGAGCAAATGACAATACACATCTTTTCTGCTCACACCTGCGTTCAGCTCCTTTGCGATATCATCGTAAAATTACTCCATGCCGCTCCTAAGCCTCAGGCATTTTTTTACCGCTTTCCACAAGAGTCTGGACAAGAGGCTGCTTATAGTGCTTCCAGTAAGGCAATGCTGCTTACCTATTGGAATATAGGCAAACGAATTGTAGAACAGGAACTATTGGTATATGAAAGAGGCGATTGACGAGAGCTGGAGTTCAAGAACGTTAGACCGTAATATTAGTACGCAATAATGAAGATACCTATTTAGAGGGAGATTTAGAGTCCTCTATTCTTTCACATATTAGAGATTTTTTGATGGAACTGGAAAGAGGATTTGCCTTTGTGGCTCGTCAACAGCACATTGCAACGGAAACCTCGGATTACTATCTTGATCTCGTTTTTTATAATATTGAACTTAAGTGCTATGTCCTAATCGATTTGAAGATGGGCAAAATTACTCATCAAGACGTGGGACAGATTGACATGTATGATGATTTAAAGCGAGGGCAGGGAGATAACCCTACCATTGGGATTCTGCTGTGTTCAGAAACAGATGAGGATATTGCGCTGCGAAAGCATGTGGGCGAGAATGAAATCTGAATTGCTGTATGACCGTTATGATACGGATAAAAAGACTACGGATGAATTCAGGACGATCATCTGGAGATATTTCATCAGCTACTGGAATAACCTGAGAATTTGTGCCGCCAATGGAGGTTTACTTCCGATGCTCAAACGACAGCAATGCTATGATTCACTGAAAGCGGCAGCATAGGATACAAAATCCTTGAGGAAAATATGTCAACTAATCTTGAGAAGACCAAACCGCCGTTACGAGAAGCACGACGGGGACCCGGCTGTACGCCGTAGGTACGGCAGGGCGTGGAAACGAATCCGTGACCGCTATGCATCAAGACATCCTTTTTGTGAGGAGTGCCAAAGGAAAGGACTGCTGCGCCCCGTGGAGGAGGTGCATCACAAGATGCCTTTATCCGAGAGAGACACACACGATGAGAGCAACCTGGTTTCCCTTTGCAAAGAATGTCATGCGAGAATCCATGCGGAGCGTGGCGACCGCTGACACAACAAAAGCCATCCCACTTAGGATGAGATGGCTTTGCTTTAGGTTTGGTGGGCAAGTATCCACTTCAATAGCCCGGAAGAAGGAATCTCTCCTAGGGATGATTCTTAACCAGACCAAAGCAGAGACGGGACGCTTACTCGTGAATCTGGAATTGATAAAGGCAGGCTATCCGCCGATTGATATTAAATTTGCAGATAGGATTGCGTATTACAATGCTTTTGGCGAGTATCATATAAAACATAATTTGGGAGCGATGGAAAAACTATTTGCAGGGTATGTGAATGAAAGGCTGGACAGTTATTTGGCAATGTTGTAGAGGAGTGGGCAAATAATAAAGGTAGAAATTAATGAAGAAGTGTACCATCAGGCAGAGCAGATTTTGGCATTACCAAAGTGGATCTTGGAAGGAATTTGATTTCGGCCAGCTCCAGAGGAAGAACATGTACAGTCACTGAAAAACATATTGCCAATTAGAAGTATGCATGGTACAATGGTATAAATCTCACTGCAGCAGTTCTGCTGCAAAATCCCAAACTATTTTAAATTCCAAGGGCCGCCCGAGGTCATACGGCGGATTGTTTTATCCTTTACAGGCAGGAGGGTGTGTCCTATAATGAAAGGAGAAGTGCATATGGAAGCAATGAAATCATTAAAAGACTTGACTTTATTGGACCGCTTTTTGTTTGCCGAGGTAATGGAAGACAGAAAAAGCCTGGAGGCCGTGCTGGAAATTATCCTGGGGCGTGAGGTGCTGTTGGACTGTCTGCCGCAGACGGAAAAAGAAAGAAGACAGTCGCCGCTGTACCGAAATATCCGGCTGGATGTGTGGGGAGAGGATGAAGGATCCGTATTTGATCTGGAAGTTCAGAAAAAGAATACCAGAAACTTAAGCAAAAGAAGTCGGTTTTATCAGGGGTTGATAGACGGGAAACTGTTAAAACCAGGAGAGATTGACTTCGACGGAATGAGGGATTCTTATATCATTGTCATAGCACCTTTTGATCTGTTTGGGGAAGGAAGATACCAGTATACGTTTCGGATGCGGTGTGATGAAAACCCGAAGACAGCGCTGGAAGACGGCGCGGTGCGGATTTTTCTGAACACCCATGGATCAAATCCGGAGGAGGTAAGTCCGGAGCTGGTGGAGCTTCTGAAGTTTATGGAGCACACCAACGATAAACCAAAAGGAGGTTATCAAAGCGGGCGGATTCGCGACCTGGACAGGCGGATCGGGAAGATCAAGAGCAGTGAAGAGATAGGGGTGAAATATATGCAGGCATGGGAAGAGAGAGAACTGGAAAAACGGGAAGCACGCCAGGAGGGCGTGGAGATCGGAAAGAAGGAGATTCTGAGAAACCAGATCAGCAAGAAGCTTCAGAAAGGGAAAACCGTCAAAGAGATAGCAGAGGAACTGGAAGAAACGCCGGAGGTTGTTGAAAGGCTGATAAACGAATTAAAATAATGTTTGGCATCCGGTATTTTTAAACGGAATAAAATATTTCTGGCGGGGATAGTTAATCTGCGGCCAATCCTACTATATAATCGTTATAAAAAGAAAGGGTGGTTGCAGAAATGAACACAAACCGAAAACTAGTTACTACGCTGTTTCAGAAAATAATTGGACAGAAGAAAGCCAGATGCCGCTGCAGCAAGGATGAGACAGTAAAGAGTATTGCGCAGAGCTGGCTGGAAAATTCCAGCTTTCATCTGAAAGAATCGTCTTATATAAGATACCGGAACCTTGTCTGGAACCATATCCTGCCAGAGCTGGGGGAAATGAAGTTAAGTGAAGTGACGACGGAACGGGTGCGGGATCTGATCAGGCAGCTGCTGCGCAAAGGCCGGAAAGACGGCAGGGGAGGTCTTTCTGAGAAAATGGTAAAAGATATATTGGCTTTGCTGAAAACCATATGCAGATATGCCGTTCAAAAAGGGTTTGAAGTGCCGTGCTGTTTTGAATTGGTGAAAATGAAATGTACGGAAGGACAGGTCCAGATTCTTGACAGAGAGGAGCGGACGGCGCTGGAAAGATTTCTGCTTCAGGATGACAGCCTGATAAAAACCGGTATTTTACTCAGTCTGTATATGGGACTGCGTCTGGGAGAGGTGTGTGCGCTGAAAAAAAGGCATATCATATATAAAGAAGAAATACTTCAGGTGCGTTCTACGATGCAGCGGATCCAGCAGCTGGAATGTACGGATGGGAGAAAAACAAAAGTGATTGTCACTGCTCCTAAAAGCAGCAGTTCGGTCAGAGACATTCCTATCCCGCTGTTTTTGATGGAAAGACTGGAGCGGCTTCGGTTTGCACCGGAGGATTCTTACATATTAACGGGAAAGCCGGAACGTTTTATTGAGCCGAGAACCATGGAGAATAATTTTAAAAGATTTTTGAGAGAGTGCAGAATAACGGAAATTAATTATCATGCGCTTCGTCATACGTTTGCAACCCATTGCATAGAGAATGGTTTTGATGTAAAAACCCTCAGTGAAATCCTGGGGCATGCAAATGTGAATATCACATTAAACAGATATGTTCATTCTTCTATGGAAAGGAAAAAGGAAAATATGAAAAAACTTCAAGTTGGATGAAAATTAATTTATTCTTTACAGAAACAGAAAGTATGTTCTGTAATGGAAAAGGAAGCAAAGGGTGAAAAGCCAAGAGGAGCGGCATTATGATAATAGAAGAAACACTGAGAAAGCCGATGTTGGAAGCGAAGTATCTGAATGTGGAAAACACAGACAGGTACCGTCCAATTATCAGGCTTTTTTATTTGCAGTATGAGAAGCTGAAATACTGGATGTACCAGGAGGAGGTATATGAAGAGCTGAAAGAAGATCCTGGATTTGCGGATTATACGATGGAGCAGTGTCATCAGGATCTGACAGCTCTGGCGGAATGGGGGAATCTGCTGAAGATTCAGGATACGAAAAAAGTTGCAAATATTGATGAGTTCAAGAACAGGAAGCTGCGGTATCAGCTGTCGGAGGCCACGGTGGAAATTGAAAGAATGGTCATCCGGGTGGAAAAACTGTATATAGAAAGCTCATCGCTGGAGCCGACGCTTCTGGAGCGGATTCGCATAAACCTGGGAAAAGCCGGGCAGATGCCGGATGAGGAAATAGATATTATTTATGGGTGGTGGAACGATCTCAATAATGATTTTGTCCGCCTGAATCAGAATTATCAGGATTACATGCGGGAGCTGAACAGCATCAAAGCGGAAGAGATGATGAAGACGAAGGAATTTCTTGTGTTCAAGGATCGTCTCATTGAATATCTGAGAAATTTTGTCCGCAGTATTCAGGTGCATGTGACGGCCATCGAACAGCTGCTTAAGGGGCTGGACCGTCAGGTGATACGGGAATTGCTGGATCGGATTGCGGAATATGAATGTTCCATTCCAAGACTGGATATGGAAGTGCCCAAAGAACAGATTTTTGATAAGGTTAAGGGACGATGGAAAAGTCTGACGGACTGGTTTGCTGGGGATGATGAAAGGGAGTCGGAGGCTTTGCGAGTGTTTGACGTGACCAACGAGATCATCCGGAAGATCACCCGGTATGCGGCAAGAATCAGTGAAATGAGCAACAGCGGCTCCAACCGCAGGGAAGAATATTATAAGATTGCCGTTATGTTTTCAAAATGTCGGGATATCAATGAAGCGCACAGACTGGCGGCGATGGTTTTCGGTATGGAAAGGCCGTTTCATTTGAAAGGGCTGGATGAAAGAAAGACGGAGAGTATCAACAGCGGCGTTTTTGACGAAGAGCCTTCTGTTGTCACTGTAATGCCCAGAGTCAGAACCTACAAAGATAAAGCCCACAGAACGGATATTGTCGATCATTCCAGGGAAAAAGAAGAGATGCGGCTTGCCGCCATACAAAGACTTGAGGATGAGAGAAAGCTGTTAAGAAGTTATATCCGGGACAATCGGATTGATTTTAAAAATCTGTCCGGGATAGAGCCTCACGTCCGGGATGTTTTTCTCTCCTGGCTATCCAAAGCGCTGGAGCAGAAGGATCTGAGGGGAAAAACACAGGACGGGCAGAAGTATTATATAGAAAACGGGGATACCAAAGAAAGATGCATGCTGAAATCATCGGACGGCGTGCTGGAGATGCCCGCATACGTGATAAAATTTGAGGAGTGAAAATGAACGCACTGGAAATACTGCTGGAAAAACGCTGGATTTTAAAAAGCAAAAACCGGGAGCTTTATTATCAGATGAAGGATGAGGTGGGAACTGTCAAAAAGTTTCTGCTGGAAAAACTGGGATATGCGGTTATTGTAAATCCTTATCTGATCAAGGTGGAAAAAACGCCCGCCAGGCCGGAGAACTGGATGGGGATCATGGAGTTTAAAAACCAGATCGAGTACGTATTTTTCTGCATGGTGCTGATGTTTCTGGAAGAAAAGGAAACGGAAGAACAGTTTGTGCTGTCGGAACTTACGGAATATATTCAGGCAGAATACAAGGAGGAGCAGATTGACTGGACGGTTTATCGGTACAGACGCCATTTGATCCGGGTGATGAAATACTGTGAAAGCAGCGGCCTTATAAATGTCAATGACGGCACGGAGGAGAATTTTGCCAGGAATGATACCGGCGAAGTTCTTTATGAAAATACGGGAGCTTCCCGGTATTTTATGAAAAATTTCACCCGTGATATTATGGAATTTTCCGCTTTGGAGGATTTTGAAAAAGAGGACTGGATCGATGTGGACGAAGACCGGGGAATTGTCAGGCGTCAGAGAGTGTACCGGCAGCTTTTGATGACCATGGGGCTGGAACGGGAACCGGATACGGAAGAGGACTTTGTCTATGTGAAGAATTACCGCAATATGATAGCGGATGAGCTTTCGGGGATGCTGGACTGTGAACTTCATGTGCATCGTACCGGTGCATTTCTTGTTTTGGGAGAGAACTGCCGGATGGGCAGGCGCTTTCCGGAGGAAAATACGCTGTCGGATATTGTGCTGCTGGTAAATGAGATCATCCAGGAGAGAATCCGAAAGGGTGAAATTGCAGTGGGGGCCCAGGAGCGTATCCTTGTTCCAAAAGAATACTTTACCGGTATTCTGGAGGAATGCAAAGAAAGGTACGGACAGGGAATGATCAAGACTTATCGGGAAATGACCACCCGGGAATTCTGTCAGATAACGGCGGATTATATGATGGAACTGGGATTTATATGTGAATACCAGGGTGATATACAGATAAAAAGAGCGGCGGGGAAGATTATGGGAAGATATCCCCGGGATTTTTTAAAGAACGGAGAAGAAGATGAACAGTAAATGGCAGTTAAACCGGATCGGGCTGGTGGATTTCTGGTACTACGATGAAGAAGAGTTATATTTTCGGGACGGCAGGATGCTGCTTCGGGGGGCCAACGGTTCCGGAAAAACCGTTACCATGCAGAGCTTTATTCCCCTTCTTTTGGACGGCAATATGCGGCCGGAAAGACTGGATACCTTTGGGTCCAAGGCCAGAAAGATGGAAAATTATCTTCTGGATGAGGAGGATGAAAGGGAGGAACGGACCGGGTATCTGTATATGGAACTGAAGCGGGAGAAAAGTGAAGAGTATCTCACCCTGGGGATGGGCATCCGTGCAAGGAAGAACAAAAAGCTGGATTCCTGGTATTTCTGTGTGACGGATGGACGCAGGATCGGCCATGACCTTTTCCTTTACCGGGAGGGCACAGGCAAAGTGGCCTGCACCATGCGGGAGCTGAAAAACCGGGTAGGCGACGGCGGTCAGGTGATGGAAAGTCAGAAGGAATACGCCCGGTGCGTAAACCGTCTTCTCTTTGGTTTTGAGTCTCAGGAGGAATACAAGGAGCTGATGGACCTTCTGATACAGCTGAGGACGCCCAAGCTTTCCAAAGATTTCAAACCAACGGTTATCAATGAGATTCTCAGCGGTTCCCTGCAGACTCTGTCGGAGGATGACCTGCGGCCCATGTCGGAAGCCATAGAAAACATGGACAGCCTGAAAACAAATCTGGATGTTTTAAAAGACAGTATTCAGGCGGCGGAACAGATAGAAAGGGTCTATGATCAGTACAATGAAATTGTGCTGTATGACAAGGCTCTTATGTTTACCAATGCGGTAAAAATGCATCAGGAGGTCAGCGCCAGGGGAGAAGAGCTGGAAAAAGAAGCCGGCCGCTGCCGCAGGGAACACACAGAGGAAGAAGAAAGATACCGGCAGCTTAAGGCGGAGGAGAAAATCCTTCAGGAAGAAAGAGCATCTCTGTCTGACAGTGATGCAGCCAGACTGAAGGAGGAAGAGCTTAAGCTGCGCGCCATTCTAAAAGAGCAGGAAAATACCATATCGGAGAAGAGGCGGCAGGAAGAGGAGAAAAAGGAAAAGTATCTGGAGGCGAAAGTGCGCAGAGACGCTGCGGCGGAAAAAAACCAACAGATATGGGACGAGATAGAGGATAGCATGAATGAAATGGAGGACACCCTTGGCGACGTTCCCTTCGATGATTTTTCATTTTTAAAGGCGGAGCTTACGCAACACAGGGAAAAATCCTTCCCTTTTGATTCCCATATCAGGCTTTTGAAAGAATATGTCCGGAAAGTAAAAGAAGGCCGGGATATTCTGGAAAAGGAGAGGGTCTGCCAGGAGAAATACAGCCGTCTGCTGCAGGAACTGGACGGATTTCAGGATAAAAAAAGCGCCATGGAGCGGGAAGTCCTTCAGTATGAAAATCTGCTCCATGAAACGAAGCAGGAGCTGATAGAAAAGATCTGTCAGTGGGCCAGGGGAAACAGCCAGCTTTGTCTTCCACCGGAGCTTTTGCAGAATATGATAAGAAGAATTGAATCTTACGGTTCGGATACGGATTACTGGGAAATAAAGAATCTTGCAAAACCTATGTTTGATGAAGCGGAAAAGGAGATCCTGCTTAAAATCCGGGAAAAAGAGTGGGAGCTGACGGAAAAGAGGAAGGAAAAAGAGGGACTGATCAAAGAAATAGAGGAGTGGAAAAATCGAAAGGAGCCGGAACCGGAAAGGGACGCTGCGGTACTGGAGAACAGAAAACGTCTGGATGAAAAGGGGATCCCTTATCTTACCTTTTATCAGGCGGTGGATTTTGATTCACGGCTGGATGAGGGAAAAAGGGCATGGCTGGAGGAAACCCTTTTTCATATGGGAATTTTGGACGCACTGATTGTTCCGGCCCAGTACAGAGAGCAGGTTATGGATGTGGACAAAGGCAGATGCGACCGGTATCTGTTTACCGACGCTCCTTATGTAAAAAATAATCTGACTGATCTTCTGGATATCGAGAACGGAGAAAATGATATACTGCTGTATCAGAATGTATCGGCAGTGCTGTCCGCTGTCAGCTGCAATGCTTCGGAAACGCGGCGGAATGCCGGCGGTACCTGGATGGATGAAAAGGGCAGTTATGGGATCGGCATAGTGGAAGGTACGGTGACGGGAGAATATAAACCCCGTTTTATCGGGGCAGCCGCCAGAGAGCAGTATCGTCTGGAGCAAATGCAAAAGCTGGAAGAGACACTTCTTTTGATAGAGGAGGAAGAAAAGGCCCTGGAGACCAGGATTTTCGCTTTAACAGAGCAAGAAAAGAATCTGGAAAATGAGTGGGAAACCTTTCCAAAGGATCAGGATCTGAAAGTGGCGGCGCGGGAGTTTGAAAAGCGGGAAGAAAGGCTGGAGGAGCTCAATGACAGAATCCGGGAGCAGAAAAAACTGGTTGAGGCAGAACGGGTATCCCTGGATGAAATAAGGCAGCAGGTGCAGAAAATCTGCCGCAGCGCATGGCTGATGCCGCGGCTGGATGTGTTTGAAAAGGCGCTGGAATCGCTGCAGACTTATCGGGAGTATCTGTCGGCGGTTCAGGTTGCCCATGGGAATTATATCAACGGCATAAGGTATGTGGAAAGCCAGGATGAGTATCTGGAAGAGACCGACCGGGATCTGGATCAAATCCGATATGACCTGGGACGGGCGGTAAACAGCCAGAGGGAAAGCCAGAGCAGTCTTAATTCCGTTTTGGAACGGCTCAAACTGACGGACTATGAGAAAATAAAGGAAAGGCTGGAATACTGCATCGGCCGTTTGGCTCTGCTGCCGGGGGAAATAGAAGAGTCCGTACGGCTTATGACTACGCTGCGGGATAAAGAAGCTTCGCTTCTGGAGAAACAGCGGGAAAATGAAGTGGAGCTGGGAAAGATTCTGGACAGAAAGGAAAGACTTTCCCGGGTGTTTGCCAGTGAATATGATCTGGGTTATGTGAAGGAATGCGCTGAGGATACAAAGGAAAGTCAGGAGCAGGCGAAGAAAATATGTTCTCTGCTGGCCGGCCGGTTCGGAAGCCGGAAACAGAGCGATCTTCTGGGAAGCCTTCAGGAGATGTTTCATAAAAACCGCGGATATCTGCTGGAATATCAGATCGCTCTGAAAACCCTGTTTGAAAAACTGGATGAAGAGACGTCCTTCCATGAGATCAGTGTGAAAAGAATCGATATCACGGCGAAATACCGAGGTGCCACGGTAAAATTTAAGGAGCTTCTTTCGGCTATGCGGGAGGACGCCCGGATACAGACACAGCTGCTCAGCGAAAAAGACAGAGAGCTGTTTGAGGATATCTTTGCCAATACCATCAGTAAAAAGATTCGCAGCAGAATTCAGGCCAGCAGGCGCTGGGTGGAGAAAATGAATGTTCTCATGGAATCCATGCAGACCTCCAGCGGTCTGACTTTAAGTCTGCGATGGAAAAACAAGAGCGCGGAAAAAGAGGAGCAGCTGGACACGAAAGAGCTGGTAGCGCTGCTGCAGAAGGATGTGGAGATTATGCGTCCGGAAGAAGCACAGCAGCTGGCCGGGCATTTCCGCTCCAAAATCGATGAGGCCAGGAAGCGGGCGGAGGACACCGGAGAGGTCCGGTCCTTCCACGGCATTATGAAGGAAGTGCTGGACTACCGGCAGTGGTTTGAATTTCAGCTGGAATGTCAGAAAACCGGTGAGCGAAAGAAAGAACTGACGGATCGGGTATTTTTTACTTTCAGCGGCGGAGAAAAGGCCATGGCCATGTACGTGCCCCTGTTCTCTGCTGTGGCGGCGAAGTACGGGGGAGCCCGTGACGACGCCCCCAGGCTGATATCCCTTGACGAAGCCTTTGCCGGTGTGGATGAGATGAATATCCGGGATATGTTCCGGCTGATGGTAGAATTTGAATTTAACTTTATTATCAATTCTCAGATTCTGTGGGGAGACTACGACACGGTTCCCGGGCTTGCCATCTATCAGCTGGTACGTCCGGAAAATGTCAGGTATGTTACGGTGATACGCTATTTGTGGAACGGAAGCGTCAGGAGTATGGTAAATGGTTCATAAGGATCAGGAAATAAAACAATGCGCGGCATATTTCAAAGAGCGTCCGGTGTATGAAAAGCTTTTTCAAAAATTCCGGAAAAAGTATGAAAGTCTGGGGCATTTCGGCGGGACAGTGGTGCTGTCCGGACTGACAGGGGAAGAAAAGAACCAGCTGGGCGGTTTCCTGCAGAAAGATTATACGGAGCACACAAAGATAGCTGTTTCGGCCTCTCTGATGGAAAAGGCGCTTGCTTCCAGCAGGTTTTCTGATCTTTCCTGGGAAGAGATCCTGGAGACATATTTCGGAGAGAAGCTGACGGTCAAAAAAGAAGCAAAGCGGCAGCAGGAGAAGGAAAAGGAGGCATTCTTTTCTGATATACTTAACAACAGTCCGGACGGTCCGGGAAAATCCTGGCTTATTCGTGTGTTGAAAGAGCGGGAAGAAGGCTTTTCCTGGATGATGCAGCAGTACAGAGAAAGACCCGGTGAGCTTTCAGGGATTGTAAAAAATGTGCTGACAGCCATACCGCTTCTGCCGGTATTTTCAGAAGGGAAGGAAAAAATGCTGCTGGCAGTTTTTGCAGCAGAGGTTACCGGAAATCCCCATTATTTTGATGAGGGAAGCAGAGGCGAGGCGCTTCTATTTGCGTTCATAAAAAGTTATCTGAACATGGAAGTAAAGGAGGGCTTATCCCGGGCGGAATACAAGAAGAAACTGTTTTTTGAGGCGGGAATTTTAAAGGACGAGCTGTCCAGCGATGTGCTGGCATACGGAATACGGGCAGTGAGAAAGGACGGGAGTGTTCATCCGGGTGTGGAAGGCTTTTTCAGGTGCCGGGAACCGGTGAAACTGACCCTTAAGACACTGGGAAATATCGACAGGATCTTTTCTGGGAAGGAAGAAAATGAAAATGGCCCGGGCAAAGTGTACGTGGTGGAAAATCCGGCAGTGTTTTCCGCGCTGACACAGAAGTATCCGGACAGGGCACTGATCTGCGGAAACGGCCAGCTGAAGCTGGCTGTGCTCCTGCTTATGGATAAACTGAAAGAAAACAGTGTGTTTTATTATGCCGGTGATTTTGATCCTGAAGGAATGATGATAGCCCAGAAACTGAAAATCCGGTACGGTGAGCGGCTGAATCTGTGGAATTACAGAGAAAAGCTTTACAGAAGGTATCTGTCAGATGTGATTCTTGATAATACGCGTATAAAAAAGCTGGACAAAATAACGATTCCTGAACTTCAGGAAGTGAAAGAAGCAATGATAAAGGAAAAGCGCGCAGCCTATCAGGAGACAATGTTGGAGGAATACCAGAAAAATATAGAAGGAAACAATGAGTTGTTATAAGTGACCGGAGTATTCTGGCTGCATACATTTATCAATGTATGCAGCCAGAGCTTGTTAAGCAATTTATATAGATATTGTCAATCAAAAAGATACATGATAATATAAAAGGAATCTCACCGCAGCAGTTCTGCTGCAAAATCCCAATCTTATTTTAAATTTAACCAGGGACCGCCCGGGGCCCATATGGCGGATGGTTTTGTCCTTTACAGGCAGAAAGGCGTGTCCTATAATGAAAGGAGAAGTGCATATGGAAGCAATGAAATCATTAAAAGACTTGACTTTATTGGACCGCTTTTTGTTTGCCGAGGTAATGGAAGACAGAAAAAGCCTGGAGGCCGTGCTGGAAATTATCCTGGGGCGTGAGGTGCTGTTGAACTGTCTTCCGCAGACGGAAAAAGAAAAACGGCAGTCACCGCTGTACCGGAATATCCGTCTGGATGTGTGGGGCGAGGATGAGAGATCCGTATTTGATCTGGAAGTTCAGAAAAAGAATACCAGAAACTTAAGCAGAAGGAGCCGGTTCTACCAGGGGCTGATAGACGGGAAGCTGTTAAAACCGGGAGAAGTTGATTTTGATCAGATGAAGGATTCCTATATTATCATCATAGCGCCTTTTGACCTGTTTGGGGAAGGGAGATACCGATATACGTTCCGGATGCGATGTGACGAAAACCCAAAGACAGCGCTGGAAGACGGCGCGGTGCGGATTTTTCTGAACACCCATGGATCAAATCCGGAGGAGGTGAGTCCGGAGCTGGTGGAGCTTCTGAGGTTTATGGAGCATACCAACGATAAACCCGAGGGAGGGTATCAAAGCGAGCGGATCCGTGATCTGGACAGGCGGATCGGAAAGATCAAGAGCAGTGAAGAGATAGGGGTGAAATATATGCAGGAATGGGAAGAGAGAGAGCTGGAAAAGCGGGAAGCGCACCGAGAGGGCAGGGAGATTGGAAAACAGGAGGGTGTGGAGATCGGAAAGCAGGAGATTCTGAGAAGCCAGATCAGCAAGAAGCTGCAGAAAGGAAAAACTGTCAAAGAGATAGCAGAGGAACTGGAAGAGACGCCGGAGGTTGTTGAAAGACTGATAAAAGAATTAAAATAATGTTCAGCCTGGCTTGGCAGGGGAAGAAAAGAATTATTTCGGAGAAAAGCTGACGGCAAAAAAGGACTGAACAGTCAGTTTTGCGCTGCGGAAGGTGCAGGCCTCCAGAATCTGTTCTCTGGATTTTTCCGTCTGATGCCGATACTATTCTTTCAAATAATACATTTGTATTCTCCTGTTATCGTGATAAAATTCTGTTTAAATAATGAGGAAAGGTTCATATTAATTTTATTAAGGAGAAGGATTAACGGTTGAAAACCTTGCAGGAGGCTGTAATCTGTGGTATGGTGAATTATTGGAAATTGTTTCGCACCAATGATATTTACTGGAGCGGATAAAAGCAAAAAGAGATAGAAGTTTCGAATCATAATTTCAATGTAAAAGGGAGTAAATCAATATGTGTGGAATTGTAGGTTATGTAGGAAATAAACAGGCAGCGCCCATTTTGTTAAACGGACTGGAAAAGCTGGAATACCGGGGATATGATTCTGCCGGTCTTGCCGTACGTGATTGTGAAAAAGAAGTGGAGGTCGTGAAGGCAAAGGGAAGGCTTAAAATCCTGGCGGAGAAGACCAACGGTGGAAATGCCATGGTGGGTACCTGCGGAATCGGACACACCAGATGGGCAACCCACGGTGAGCCGTCAGAGGAAAACGCCCATCCCCACTGCAGCGACGACGGCAACGTGGTGGGCGTCCATAACGGTATTATAGAAAATTATCAGGAGCTGCGGGATAAACTGGTTCGCAACGGTTATCAGTTCTATTCCTCCACGGATACGGAAGTGGCCATCAAACTGGTGGATTATTACTATAAAAAATATCTGGGAACGCCGGTTGACGCGCTGAATCATGCCATGGTGCGTATCCGCGGTTCCTATGCGCTGGCAGTGATGTTTCATGATTATCCCGGGGAAATATATGTGGCCAGAAAAGACAGCCCCATGATCATCGGAGTGGAAAATGAGGAATCCTATCTGGCGTCGGACGTTCCGGCCATTCTTGAGTATACCAGAAATGTTTATTATATCGGCAACATGGAGATCGGACGTCTCCAGAAAGGAAACGTTACTTTCTACAATCTGGACGGCGATGAGATTGAAAAGCCGCTGACAGAGATCGGCTGGGATGCGGAAGCTGCGGAAAAGGCCGGATATGAGCACTTCATGATGAAGGAAATCCATGAGCAGCCCAAGGCTGTGGCGGACACGATCCATTCTGTAGTAAAGGAAGGGAAGATTGAGCTGGCCGAGGTGGGACTTTCCGAGGAGGAGATCCGGGACATCAGTCAGATTTATATCGTAGCCTGCGGTTCCGCCTACCATGTGGGCGTGGTGGCACAGTATGTGATGGAGGATCTGGCAAAGATTCCCGTGCGTGTGGAGCTGGCTTCTGAATTCCGCTACCGCAGACCTCTGCTGGATAAGAAGGGACTTGTGATTGTTATCAGCCAGTCCGGTGAAACAGCGGACAGTCTGGCTGCGCTGCGGGAAGCTAAGGAGATGGGAGTGAAGACTCTGGCTGTCGTCAATGTGATCGGTTCTTCCATTGCCCGTGAGGCGGATAATGTCTTTTACACCCTGGCGGGACCGGAGATTGCGGTTGCCACCACGAAAGCCTACAGTACACAGCTGATTGCCTCCTATATTCTTTCCATACAGTTTGCTTTGGTTCGCAATGAGATTACGGAAGAGGAAGCACAGAGTCTTCTCACGGAGATGCAGACGCTGCCGGATAAAATCGAAAAGATAATCGAGGACAAAGAGCGTCTTCAGTGGTTTGCCGCCAAGCAGGCATCTGCAAAGGATATTTTCTTTATCGGCCGTGGAATCGACTATGCCATTTCTCTGGAAGGCAGTCTGAAGATGAAGGAAATCAGCTATATCCATTCAGAGGCTTATGCGGCCGGAGAGCTGAAGCACGGAACCATCTCGCTGATCGAGGACGGGACGCTGGTGATCGGTGTGCTGACCCAGCAGGAGCTGTATGAGAAAACGGTCAGCAACATGGTGGAGTGTAAAAGCCGGGGCGCTTATCTGATGGGACTTACTACCTACGGCAATTACAATATTGAAGATACAGCGGATTTTGTGACTTACATTCCGAAGACGGATGTGCATTTTTCGGCATCCCTGGCGGTGGTTCCGCTGCAGCTGATGGGATATTACGTATCGGTGGCAAAGGGTCTGGATGTGGATAAACCCAGAAATCTGGCCAAGAGCGTAACCGTGGAATAATTAAGGGTAAAGGTAAAGATAAAGAGTGAAATACATGCCCCCGTCTGTTATAATGGTAATACCATATAACAGCGGGGGTAATTTTATGAAAAAAAGCGAAGAAATGAAGAGATTTTGTCAGGAAAAAGGGATCCGCATGATCGACTTTAAAATGACAGATCTGGATGGACGATGGAGACACATCACCATTCCGGTGGAGCGGTTTGATGAGGACATCTTTGTTTACGGCATTGGCTTTGACGGCTCCAATTACGGATATGCGCCGGTGGAAAAAAGCGATATGGTCTTTATCCCGGATCCGGATACTGCCATGGTTGATCCTTTTACGGAGGTTCCCACCCTGACCATGTGCGGGGATGTTTGTGTTATCGGGGAGGAAAACAAACCTTTTGACCAGTATCCAAGAAATGTAAGTCTGCGGGCCATGGAGTACATGAAGGAGCTGGGCGTGGCTGATGAGATGCTCATCGGGCCGGAATTTGAATTCCATCTTCTGGATAATGTAAGCTACATGGTCAGTCCTCAGAAAAGCGCCTATACGCTGGACACAAAACAGGCTGCCTGGAACAGCGGAAAAGAGAGCTGGGACAATGGGGGATTTCAGGTAAAGGGCCACGGCGGATACCATATCGCGGCGCCCCATGACATCGCCTACAGTCTGCGCAGCAGGATGTGTATGCTGCTGGAAGAGTGGGGTGTGGACGTCAAATACCATCACCATGAGGTGGGTGGTTCCGGCCAGATGGAGATTGAGGTGGAACTGGGCGATATGGTGGATATGGCGGATAAAACCATGATAATTAAATACGTGATCAAAAACGCAGCTATGAAGGATGGAAGGACGGCCACCTTTATGCCAAAGCCAATCTATCAGGAAGCGGGCAACGGCATGCATGTGCATATGCTTCTGAAAAAAGAGGGACAGCCTGTTTTTTATGACAAGGACGGATACTCCGGTTTAAGCCGGACAGCCCATTATTTTATGGGTGGGCTTTTAAAGCATGTATCTTCTCTGTGTGCCTTTACCAACCCCTCCACCAATTCCTTTAAGCGGCTGGTGCCGGGATACGAGGCCCCGGTAACCATCGGATACGCCACATCCAACAGAAGCGCGGTGATCCGTATCCCGGCTTATGCAAAATCGCCGGACAAGAAACGTTTTGAGTTACGCAATCCGGATGCCACCTGCAATCCCTATTATGCATACGCGGCCATACTGATGGCGGGACTGGACGGGGTGCGCAATAAGATTGATCCGGCGAAAGAGGGATGGGGACCTTATGACTGCAACCTTTATGAGCTTCCCGAGGAAGAAAAGAAAAAGATTGCTTCACTGCCAAGAAGCCTGGAGGAGGCGCTGGATGCTCTGGAGCAGGATCATGAGTATCTGACGGAGGGAGGCGTATTTCCGCAGCGGCTGATTGATATCTGGATTGCGAGAAAGCGGGCGGAAGCCCTGCGGATTTCTCAGATTCCTCATCCGGCGGAATTTGAAGCGTATTTCGATTTATAAAAGCACCTTGCATTTTATAATAAGAAGTGATACAATAAATAAGAATTATCAATAGTTACTAATCTGAGAGTGGGCTTGAAAGAGCCCGCTCTTTTATATGGAGAAAAACCAGACAGGGGAAAGGCAGGGATGATAATGAGCAAAAGGGAGGTTTACGAGCAGAAAGCCGAAAAGCTTCTGGAACCCATTGTGCAGGAACATGATTTTGAGCTGGTGGATGTGGAATATGTCAAAGAGGGCGGAAACTGGTATCTGAGAGCTTACATTGACAAAGAAGGCGGCATCACCATTGACGACTGTGAGATTGTCAGCCGTGCCTTTGGCGATGTGCTGGATAAGGATGATTTCATAGAGGATTCCTATATTCTGGAAGTAAGTTCACCGGGACTGGGACGGCCTCTGAAAAAAGAAAAGGATTACGCCAGAAGCATAGGAAAAAAACTGGAGATCAGGACTTACCGTGCGGTGAATGAACAGAAAGAATTCTACGGCATACTGACTGCATATGATAGTAACAGCGTGACTGTAAAAGAAGAAGACGGAGAAGAGAAAACCTTTCAGAAAGATGAAATTGCATTGATACGTCTTGCATTTGACTTTTGAAATATTTAGGAGGAAAAGAGAAAAATGAACACAGAGTTACTGGAAGCGTTGAATATTCTGGAGCAGGAGAAAAACATCAGCAAAGATACACTGCTGGAGGCCATTGAGCAGTCTCTGATCCAGGCCTGTAAGAATCATTTCGGAAAAGCGGATAATGTGAAAGTAAATATCAATCCGCAGACCTGTGATTTCGGAGTGTACGCGGAAAAAACAGTGGTGGAGGAAGTTCTGGATCCGGTGCTGGAGATCAGTCTTGCCAACGCCAAGATGATTGACTCAAAATATGAAGTGGGCGACGTGGTGAATGTGGAAATCAAGTCCAAGGAGTTTGGCAGAATCGCTACGCAGAACGCCAAGAACGTGATTCTTCAGAAAATCCGCGAGGAAGAGCGAAAAGTTCTTTATAATGAGTACTTCGAGAAGGAAAAAGATGTGATTACCGGTATTGTACAGAGAAATCTGGGCAAAAACATCAGCGTCAATCTGGGCAGGGTGGACGCCATGCTCAATGAATCAGAGCAGGTGAAAACAGAGCATTTCCGTCCTACGGAGCGTATTAAGGTCTATGTGCTGGAGGTGAAGGATACGCCGAAGGGACCGAAGATTCAGGTTTCCAGAACACATCCGGAACTGGTAAAACGTCTCTTTGAATCGGAGGTTACGGAAGTCAGAGACGGAATCGTGGAAATCAAAAGCATTGCCAGAGAGGCTGGTTCCCGTACGAAGATTGCCGTATGGTCCAATGACCCGGATGTGGATCCGGTGGGCGCCTGCGTGGGTATGAACGGCGCCAGAGTCAATGCCATCGTGGAAGAGCTGCGGGGTGAAAAGATCGATATCATCAACTGGGATGAAAATCCAGCCTTTTTGATTGAAAATGCGCTGAGTCCGGCCAAAGTCATTTCCGTTATGGCTGACCCGGATGAAAAGACGGCTCAGGTGATCGTGCCGGATTATCAGCTGTCGCTGGCCATCGGAAAAGAAGGGCAGAACGCCAGACTGGCGGCCCGTCTCACCGGATATAAGATTGATATCAAGAGTGAAACCCAGGCAAGAGAGGCCGGAATATTCGACGACATTGAAGAGTATGACGATGAGTATGAGGACGATGAGTTCGCAGCAGAAGACGGGGAGCAGGAGTACGAAGAGTATGATGAAGAAAATGAAGGTGCCGATGCGCAAATGCACGGGGTGCCAGGAGATGAAGAATAAAAAGGAAATGATACGTGTCCTGAAAACGCCGGAAGATGAGATTGTTCTGGATGCAACGGGCAGAAAGAACGGCCGGGGCGCTTACCTTTGCTTTTCCAGAGAGTGTCTGGAAAAAGCGATGAAAAACAAGGGGCTGGAACGGTCCCTGAAGACGGCGGTTCCACAGAGCGTTTACGAATCCCTGAAAAAGGAGCTGGAAGAGATTGAACGAACGTAAGGCGCTGTCCCTGATCGGCCTGGCAGCCAAAGCAGGCAAGGTGGCCAGCGGGGAATTTTCTACGGAAAAAGCGGTGAAAACAAAGAAAGCATATCTGGTAATTGTGGCGGAAGATGCTTCCGGCAACACGAAGAAGAAGTTTCAGAATATGTGCATCTATTACAAGGTACCCTGTTATTTTTTTGGAGAGAAAGCAAGCCTTGGGAGAGCCATTGGAAAAGAGTACCGGGCTTCCCTGGCAGTTCAGGATGAAAACCTGGGCAGGGCTTTGGAAGGACAATTGTTGAAAGTGACTGAGCAGAAAGGATAGGCAGAAAGGTCAGGTGGTAGAATGCCAAACATCAGAGTGCATGAAATTGCCAGAGAAATAGGAAAAACCAACAAGGAAGTCATTACGTTTTTGAAAGATCACGGCATCGACGTCAAAAGCCATATGAGTTCTTTGAAAGAAGCGGAGGAGAAGTTATTGAGAGATACATTTGACAAAGAAAAAGATGTGAAAAACGAAAAGAAAGGCGAGACACGCAGCGAAGCCAGACCGAAGAAAAAATCCAATATCATCCAGGTGTTCCGTCCCCAGAATGCGACGACCCCGGAGGGGAAAAACTATGGAAAGGCAAGACGTTCTGAATCCAGACAGGGAGCCGGACAAAAAGCAGCTTCCCAGGGAGGAAAGACGTCTCAGCGGCCAGCACGTCAGTCTCAGACAGCGGGCGGGGCAAAACCTGCGCAGAATCACGGACCTGCAAAACAGAGCCAGGGAGCGGGAAATGGAAAAGCGCCTGCATCTCATCAGAAACAGGTTCAGGCAGCTTCGGTGGAAAATACAGGACGCCCGTCAGGAAATCAGAATCAGAGACCGCCGCGCGGCGAGGGAGGAAGAAGATTCTCAAACGACAGAGAGAAAGACAGAGACAGAGATAAGGACAGAGAGCGGGATGGAAAAGACTTCCGCAAAGGCGGCCAGGACAACAGAAAGTCAGGCGGCAGAAAAGCCCAGTCTGATGCAGTGGATACTTCCATGATGCAGAAACCCTCCAGAGATCTCAGAAAAGAGAAGGAAAAGGAGAAAGAAAAAGAGAAGGTTAAAGAAAAAGAAAAATTCAGCAATGACCGTCAAAAAGGCGGCAGACGTCCAAACCAGGGCTTCCGTCAGCAGTCCAGACTGCCCAAGGCTCTCCAGAAACCGGTTCATCAGCATAAAGAAGAAAAGAAAGCGGAAGTAAAGGAGATTGTACTTCCGGAGAAAATGACAATCCGGGAGCTGGCTGAGAAGATGAAGATGCAGCCGGCTGTGATTGTGAAAAAGCTTTTCATGGAAGGCATCATGGTGACGGTGAACCATGAGATCGATTTCGAAAAAGCACAGGAGATCGCACTGGAGTATGACATTATCGCAGAACCGGAAGAAAAAGTGGATGTGATCGAGGAGCTTCTGAAAGAGGAAGAGGAAGATGCAAGCACTCTGGTTCCCAGACCGCCGGTAGTCTGTGTCATGGGACACGTAGACCACGGAAAAACCTCTCTTCTGGACGCCATCCGTAATACCCATGTGACGGATCGGGAGGCCGGAGGAATCACCCAGCACATCGGTGCTTACATGGTCAATGTCAACGGACAGAAGATCACCTTCCTGGATACGCCGGGACACGAAGCATTTACCGCCATGCGTATGCGCGGCGCCAATGCGACGGATATCGCCATTTTGGTGGTGGCTGCCGACGACGGCGTGATGCCCCAGACCATTGAGGCCATCAACCATGCGAAGGCGGCAGGCGTGGAAATCATTGTGGCCATCAATAAAATTGATAAGCCCAGCGCCAATGTGGAACGGGTGAAACAGGAGCTTTCCGAATATGAGCTGATTCCCGAAGACTGGGGCGGCAGCACCATCTTCGTTCCGGTATCCGCTCATACACAGGAGGGTATCGAAGATCTGCTGGAGATGATTCTTCTTACTGCGGAAGTATGCGAACTGAAAGCAAATCCAAAGAGAAGAGCAAGAGGTCTGGTGATCGAGGCGAAACTGGATAAGGGCAAAGGTCCGGTTGCAACTATTCTGGTACAAAAAGGTACGCTCCATGTGGGTGATTTTATCGCAGCTGGTGCATGCTCCGGTAAAGTCAGAGCCATGATGGATGATAAGGGACGCCGGGTGAAAGAGGCAGGACCCTCCACTCCGGTGGAGATTCTGGGCTTGAGTGACGTGCCCAATGCAGGAGAAGTGCTGGTGGCGACGGAAAATGACAAAGAGGCGAAAAACTTTGCAGCCACCTTCGTCTCAGAAAACAGAAACCGTCTGCTGGAGGAGACCAAGTCCAAGATGTCTTTGGATGATCTGTTCAGTCAGATCCAGGAAGGAAACTTAAAAGAGCTGGGAATCGTGGTGAAAGCGGATGTACAGGGATCTGTGGAAGCGGTGAAACAGAGTCTGACCAAGCTGTCCAATGACGAGGTGGTAGTGAAGATTGTCCACGGCGGAGTGGGCGCCATCAACGAGTCCGACGTTACCCTGGCTTCCGCATCCAATGCCATCATCATCGGCTTTAATGTACGTCCTGACGCTACGGCAAAAGCCATTGCGGAGCAGGAAGGCGTGGACGTTCGTCTGTACCGCGTGATTTATCAGGCCATTGAAGATGTGGAGGCGGCCATGAAAGGTCTTCTGGATCCTGTATTTGAGGAAAAGGTTATCGGTCATGCAGAGGTGCGTCAGATCTTCAAGGCTTCCGGCGTTGGAAATATTGCAGGAAGCTACGTGATGGACGGTGTGTTCCAGAGAGGATGCAAGGTGCGGATCAGCAGAGAAGGAAAGCAGATCTTCGAAGGAGCGCTGGCTTCCCTGAAGCGGTTCAAGGATGACGTAAAAGAAGTCAAGTCAGGCTATGAGTGCGGTCTGGTATTTGAAGGATTCAATGATATTCAGGAACTTGATCAGGTAGAGGCATATATCATGGTGGAAGTGCCAAGATAAAAAACATCTAACATCTTTGGTGAGCGAGGAAATTATGAGAAAAAACAGTATAAAAAATACCCGTATCAACGGGGAAGTGCAAAGAGAACTCAGTCTGATTATCCAAAAGGAGATCAAAGATCCCAGGATCCATATGATGACTTCTGTGACAGCGGCGGAGGTAGCTCCGGATCTGAAAACCTGCAAGGTTTATATCAGTGTGTTGGGAAATGACAGGGAAAAAGAAGACACTCTGGCAGGGCTGCGCAGCGCGGAGGGATATATCCGCAGGCTGCTGGCAAAAAATCTGAACCTGCGCAATACACCTGCCATTTCCTTCCGGCTGGACACCTCCATTGAGTATGGTGTGGCCATGTCAAGGAAAATAGCAGATTTAGAAAGCCATGAGACTGAGGAAAATGATAATGAAGAAGCTTGATGAGATTTTAAAGGGAGTTAAAAGCGCAGCCATAGCCGGACATGTAAATCCGGACGGGGACTGCGTGGGCTCCTGCATGGCGTTATATTACTATCTGGCCGATAATTATAAAGAGATTCATGCGGATGTGTATCTGGAGGAGATGCGTCCGGTGTTCGGACACCTGGAGCGGCTGGATGAGATAAAGAAAGAGGCGGATCCGGGGAAAAAGTATGATCTTGTGATTCTGCTGGATGTCAGCAGTCTTGACCGGATCGGCGTGGCCGGCGATATTTTTGAGACGGCTGACAGGACCGTATGCATTGACCATCATATTACCAATCCCGGGATCGCGATGGTCAATCACATCGTGCCCGATGCCAGCTCCGCCTGCGAGGTGCTGTTTGATCTGATGGAAAAGGAGCGGATCTCCAAAGCCGCGGCCAGCGCGCTGTACACGGGGATCGTCCATGACTGCGGAGTGTTTCAGTACTCCAACACCTCGTCAAAAACGATGGAAACAGCCGGCTGGCTGATGGATCAGGGGATTCCCTTTACGAGAATCATAGAGGATTCCTTCTTTAAAAAATCCTACAATCAAAACAGGATGATGGGCTATGTACTGATGAACAGCAGCCTGTACCTGGAAGGACGCTGCATCGGTGCGTCAGTAACAAAGGAGGATATGGAGCGGTTCGGCACACAGGCCAGAGATCTGGACGGTATTATCAATCAGATGAGACTGACCGAAGGCGTTGAGGCGGCCCTGTTTCTTTATGCCCTTGACGAAAACCGTTATAAGGTGAGCATGCGTTCCAATGGTAAGGCGGATGTCAGCGCCATAGCCATGTCTTTTGGCGGCGGCGGCCATTTTATGGCAGCCGGCTGCACGCTGGACGGCACTCCTGAGGAAATTATGAAAAAACTGGTGGATGCTGTAAAACAGCAGCTGAATTGAAAAGGTTTGATATGAACGGAGTCATAAATGTATATAAAGAGGCAGGCTATACGTCTCATGATGTGGTGGCAAAGCTGCGCGGTATTTTAAAGCAGAAAAAAATCGGACATACGGGTACGCTGGATCCTGATGCGGTGGGAGTTTTGCCGGTATGTCTGGGAAAAGCCACAAAGCTGTGCGATATGCTTGCCGGAGAAAAAAAGACGTATGAGGCGGTGATGCGGCTTGGAATCACTACTGATACGCAGGATATGAGCGGAATGGTGGTAAGAAAGAAGGAACCGTCTGTCATGGATAAGGAGGTAAGGGAGTGTATCGCCTCTTTTCTGGGAGAACAGATGCAGGTTCCGCCTATGTATTCAGCGCTGAAGGTGAATGGAAAAAAACTGTATGAACTGGCGCGGGAGGGCAAAACAGTGGAGAGAAAAGCCCGGCCGGTTCATTTTTACCGTATAGAGATATTAGATATGGAGCTTCCGGTGATTCGTTTTACAGTTACCTGCTCCAAAGGCACATACATAAGGACACTGTGCCATGATATCGGTGAAAAGCTGGGATGCGGCGGCTGTATGGAATCCCTTATGCGCACCCGGGTGGGCCGTTTTAAGCTGGAAGACAGCCTGAAGCTGTCACAGATTGAAGAAAGAACGGCTGCAGGCCGGGTCCAGGAATGTATCCTGCCACTGGATGAAATGTTTGATGATCTGCCTTCTCTTACCGTGACCGGTCAGGCACAGCAGCGTGCATACAACGGGAACGGGTTTCACGGCAGGTATCTGAAGCTGCGTCCCGGGGAATGGAAAGAAGGGCAGCAGGTCCGCGTCTATGATGATCAGAAGGCTTTCGTGGGAATCTATCAGTATCAAAAGGAAGCGGATGAATTCACTCTTGTAAAAATGTTCAGAGACGGGGGCGGCAGATGATGAGGTATATAACCAATACACTGGATTTTATGCTGCAGAAACGCAGCGTCATAACGCTGGGCAAATTCGACGGCCTTCACAGAGGCCATCAAAAGCTGGTGAAGCGGATAAAGGAGTTGAAAAAAGCGGGGTTTGCGTCTGTTATTTTCACCTTTGACGTTTCGCCGGTGATGCGGCTTTCCGATCCCTCCTTTAAGATGATCCTGACCAATGAGGAGAGACGTCGTCTGGCGGAGGATATGGGGGTGGACTGTCTGGTGGAATGTCCCTTTGTGCCGGAGATCATGCACATGGACGCCAAAGATTTTGTCCACGAAATACTGGTAAATCAGATGCAGGCTGCACATCTGGTGGTGGGCCCGGATTTCCATTTCGGATACAAGCGCAGGGGAACGACCGGGCTTTTGCAGGAGATGGGACGGCAGTTTGGTTTTCAGGTGGATATTCTGGAAAAGGTGAAGGACGGCGACCGGGAAATCAGCAGCACTTACATCCGGGAGGAGATTATAAAAGGCAATATCCGCAGGGCCAATGATCTTCTGGGGTATCCATTTTTCGTAGAAGGTGAAATTGTCCACGGCAGACATCTGGGACGTACCATCGGCATTCCCACCATTAATCAGAGACCTTCTCTTCACAAGCTCCTGCCGCCCTTTGGCGTCTATGCGTCAATCACAGAGATTGACGGGGAGCCTTATTTTGGAATCAGTAATATCGGCGTCAAGCCGACAGTGGGAGATGAGCGGCCCGGTGTGGAGACCTACCTTTTTGATGTGGACAAGGAGCTGTACGGCAAACAGGCCCGTGTTCGACTGTATCATTTTATCCGGCCGGAATTCAAATTCCCCTCTGTCGCTCAGCTGCAGCATCAGATAAAGAAGGATGAGGCCTCCTGCCGGAAATTTTTCCGCGAATCATTCTGATAGAAAAAGTATTTACATCCGGAACAGGTTGTGGTATACTTGCTTAGTGTGAAAATAAGAACCCGGATTCAGAGAGCGGAATCTCCGGCCATCTCTTAATTCGAGGCGTTAAATGAAAATCAGGAGGAAAGACATGATTTCGAAAGAAAAGAAACAGGCAATCATCAACGAGTATGCAAGAACAGAAGGCGACACCGGTTCACCGGAAGTACAGGTTGCTATTCTGACAGCCAGAATTCAGGAGCTGACAGAACATCTGAAAGAGCACCACAAAGATCATCATTCCAGACGCGGTCTGCTGAAGATGGTTGGTCAGAGACGTGGTCTTCTGGATTATCTGAAGAAAAATGATATTGAAAGATACCGTGCTTTGATTGAAAAACTGGGAATCAGAAAATAATGATAGTAAGGGGGCGGATGATTTTTCCGCCCCATTTCTATAAAATTTAAATGACACAAAGGTCCTTATGATTCCGAGACTACTGAAAAGCGCATTAACAGCGGCGGAGTGCTTTTTTCAGTTGTTTCGGGCGGGACCTGTCAGAAAGAAAAGGAGAACGCAGATGTATAAAAGTTATACGATGGAACTGGCGGGAAGAACATTGACCGTAGATATTGACAGGGTTGCAAAACAGGCCAACGGCGCTGCATTTATGCATTACGGAGATACCGTGGTGCTTTCCACGGCGACCGCTTCTGACAAACCCAGAGAAGGTATTGATTTCTTCCCCTTAAGTGTGGAATATGAAGAGAAACAGTATGCAGTGGGAAAAATCCCCGGAGGATTCAATAAAAGAGAGGGAAAGGCCAGCGAACATGCCATCCTGACTTCCCGTGTGATCGACCGTCCTATGCGTCCGCTGTTTCCAAAGGATTACAGAAACGATGTGACGCTGAGCAACATGGTAATGTCCGTGGATCCGGAGTGCAATCCGGAGATTCCGGCTATGCTGGGATCTGCCATTGCCACCTGCATTTCCGATATTCCCTTTGACGGCCCCTGCGCGGCTACCCAGGTGGGAATGATTGACGGAGAATTTATTATCAATCCGTCTCTGGGCCAGAAAGAGGTTTCAGATCTGCAGCTTACCGTTGCGTCCACAAGAGAAAAGGTGATCATGATTGAAGCCGGAGCCAACGAAGTGCCGGAAGACAAAATGATCGAGGCGATTTTCAAGGCCCATGAGGTAAATCAGGAAATTATTCAATTTATTGATAAGATCGTGGCTGAGTGCGGGAAAGAGAAGCACAGCTACGAAAGCTGTGCCGTTCCGGAGGAGCTTTTCGCAGCCATAAAAGAGATCGTTCCGCCGGAAGAAATGGAAAACGCTGTATTTACCGATGAAAAGCAGGTAAGAGAAGAAAATATCCGTCAGATTAAGGATAAGCTTACAGAAGCCCTGGCAGAGAATGAGGAATGGCTTGCCGTGCTGGATGAGGCTGTATATCAGTATCAGAAAAAGACCGTACGTAAGATGATCCTGAAAGACAGAAAACGTCCGGATGGACGTGACATCCGTCAGATACGTCCGCTGGCGGCAGAGATCGATCTGATTCCGAGAGTACATGGTTCCGCCATGTTTACCCGGGGACAGACCCAGATCTGTACCGTTACCACGCTGGCGCCCCTTTCCGATGCGCAGAAGCTGGACGGACTGGATGAATACGAGACGTCAAAACGATACATGCATCATTACAATTTCCCCTCCTACTCGGTAGGCGAGACCAAGCCTTCCAGAGGTCCGGGACGCCGTGAAATCGGTCATGGAGCCCTGGCGGAACGCGCCCTTGTACCGGTGCTGCCTTCTGAGGCGGAATTCCCGTACGCTATCCGTACCGTATCGGAAACCTTTGAATCCAACGGATCCACATCACAGGCCAGCATCTGTGCATCCTCTATGTCACTGATGGCGGCAGGTGTTCCCATCAAAAAACCGGTGGCCGGCATCTCAGCAGGTCTGGTGACAGGGGAGACAGATGATGATTATATCGTGCTGACAGATATTCAGGGTCTGGAAGACTTTTTCGGAGATATGGACTTTAAGGTAGCCGGAACCCATGACGGCATCACGGCAATCCAGATGGATATTAAGATCCATGGCCTTACCCGTCCCATTATCGAGGAAGCCATTGCCAGAACCAAAGAGGCAAGGGAGTATATTCTGACAGACATTATGGAGCCCTGTATCGCGAAACCCAGAGAAAGCGTGGGTCCCTTTGCTCCAAAGATTGTTCAGATTATGATTGATCCGGCCAAAATCGGCGATGTGGTTGGTCAAAGAGGCAAGACCATCAATGCCATCATCGAGGAGACCGGCGTTAAGATTGACATTACAGACGACGGGGCTGTTTCCATCTGCGGCGTGGAAAAAGCCGGTATGGATAAAGCGATCCATTATATCCAAACCATTGTGACAGATTTTGAGGAAGGACAGATTTTCACCGGAAAAGTGGTCAACATCAAAGAATTCGGGGCGTTTTTGGAATTTGCCCCCGGAAAAGAAGGTATGGTTCACATTTCCAAAATTGCGAAAGAGAGAATCAAACGTGTAGAGGATGTTCTGACGCTGGGAGATATAGTAAAGGTTGTTTGCCTGGGCAAGGACAAGATGGGCAGAATAAGCTTCAGCATCAAGGACGTTCCGGAAGATCAGAAATAATAAAAGAGAAAAAGGGGAGATTGCTAAATGCGATTTCCCTTTTTTGGTTCGCCCGCCATGGGCGGACTCTAACGGGTGAAAGTCTCGAGTGCGCGTAGGCAACGACGAAGCACATAGCTGAACAGCAAGGGTGCCCATCGTGAGGTGGGATCTGAAGGAAGCTGTAGGCAAACCCTTGGCCTGACGGACAGAAACCACATATAAGGCTGGGAAATATGGGTAAGTCTGCCAAAAGAGATGAAGCCCAAAAGGTTGCTGGAAGTACCAGTAGATGTGGCAGGTGGATGAGGGGAAAGAGTCCGCACCTTAAGCGGGGAGGTCTCACAGGCGGTCTCATTAGCTGTAGTAACAACGAACTGTGAGAAGTCAGCAGAGCCTATAGTAGTGAAGAAGTCCCTGTAATGGGGATGGAGCGAAGGGGCGAACAATCAATCAGTTGAAGTAGGTTCCACTTCGTAGCCGGAGCAACGTCTGTCGATAACGTCAAAGACGGCAAAGGCAAAAGGGGCAGAAAGGAAACAACGCATGAACACAAGTAGTCTTATGGAGCAGATATTGAGCAAGGAGAATCTCAATGCGGCGTATCTGCAAGTCGTCAGAAATAAAGGTGCGGCAGGTGTAGACGGTATGGAATGCACCGAGCTGAAAGATTACCTTTCGGAAAACGGCGAAACAATCAGGGAACAGCTGAGGACAAGAAAATACAAACCTCAGCCAGTTAGGCGAGTAGAGATACCAAAGCCCGAAGGTGGTGAGAGAAACCTTGGAGTACCTACGGTCACAGACCGTTTTGTACAACAGGCAATCGCACAGGTGCTGATTCCTATTTTTGAGGAGCAGTTCCATAACCACAGCTACGGATTCCGACCGAACCGCTGCGCACAGCAGGCAATCATCAAAGCACTTGAAATGATGAATGATGGATACAGCTGGATAGTCGATATCGACCTTGCAAAGTTCTTTGACACGGTAGACCACGATAAGCTGATGACCATTTTTGGTCGAACAATTAAAGATGGAGATGTCATATCCATCGTCAGAAAGTTCCTGGTCAGCGGAATCATGGTAGACAACGAGTATGAGGATTCCATCATAGGAACCCCGCAGGGAGGGAACATATCTCCGTTGCTTGCGAACATCATGCTCAATGAATTGGATAAGGAGCTGGAAGCAAGGGGACTTGACTTTGTGAGATATGCAGATGATTGCATTATCATGGTTGGAAGTAAACAGGCGGCAGAACGAGTGATGAAAAGCGTAACGAGATTTCTTGAGAATAAGCTTGGACTTACGGTTAACGCTACCAAAAGCAAGATTGACAAACCTAAAGGTATAAAATATCTCGGCTTCGGATTCTACTATGACTCATTTGCGAAAGAATACCGAGCAAAACCACACGTTAAATCCGTAGTGAAGTTCAAGGCGAAAATGAAGAAATTAACTTCTCGAAGCTGGGGAGTCGGAAACGACTACAAGGTCAAGAAACTCAACGAACTTATCCGAGGATGGGTGAACTACTTTAAAATCGGAAGTATGAAAGGACTTTGTACGAAACTTGACAAAAACATACGATTCCGACTGCGGATGTGTATCTGGAAACATTGGAAAACCCCAAAGAACAGGGCAAAGAACCTGATAAAACTTGGAATCAGAAAAAAGTATGCATGGTCTACGGCATACAGTGGTGCAAGGATTGCATATGTCTGTCAACGTGGTGCTATGAATATCGCTGTGACCAAAGAGAGACTAACCCGATTCGGATTAGTCTCTATGGCAGACTACTACGCCGAAAGGCGTGTTACTTGTTAAGTTGATTGAACCGCCGCTTGCGGAACCGCATGAGCGGTGGTGTGAGAGGTCGGAAATTTCTCGATTAGAGAAATTTCCTCCTATCGATCGCGATACGCCCGGAGGGCG
>CAMMBV010000017.1 GCA_946494335.1 uncultured Ruminococcus sp.
TCTTACATTCGCTATCCGTGAAGGCGGACGTACAGTAGGATCAGGCCGTGTTGCTTCTATCATTGAGTAATCTGCGCGAAAGCAATGAGATAAGCGCGTGAAGGCGCACAAAGACAGCCACTGCAAGTATGCTTGCAAGTGGCTGTCTTTGTGTGTCTGCGGGCATTTATCGAATGCCCGCGACCGAGGAAATGCAAAGCATTTTCAAGGTGCGCTTATCAGTAAATGTAAGGCTTCCGAGTTTTTCCCGGAAGCCTTTTTTGGCGCGTAGCAGCAGAATTATCTAATCATAAATCGATATCAGTATAAAAATAAAATAAAGCATTGACACCATATATGACGCCACATATAATAAAGACAGGAGGTATACGAAATGTCGAAGTGGGATAAACTGATAGCGCGTATATGCAATTTGTCAAAAGACCTCCGGTTTGATGAATTGCGAAAGGTATTGGAAAGTTACGGATATGAGCTGAATGCTCCGAGAGGCGGCAGTAGCCATTATACATTTAGGAAGCAAGGCTGTATGCCGATCACAATACCAAAGCATGAACCAATTAAAAAGGTATATGTAGAAATGGTAAGGCAGATAGTGGAAAGTGAGGCGAAAAGTGATGAAGACGCTGGATGATTATATGGCAATGTCCTACCGTATGGAAATTGTAGAAGATTTGGAGGAAGGTGGATTCGTAATATCCTATCCGGATTTACCCGGCTGTATTACTTGTGGTGAAACAGTGGAAAGTGCAGTGGCAAATGCATTGGATGCGAAAAAAGCATGGATGGAAGCAGCTCTTGAAGAAGGAATAGAGATTCACGAGCCGGACAGCCTTGAAAATTATTCCGGACAATTTAAATTGAGAATACCACGAAGTCTGCACAGATTACTGGCGGAACATTCTCAGAGAGAGGGAGTCAGTATGAACCAATATTGCGTCTACCTTCTTTCCAGAAATGATGCGGTATTTTCAAAATAGATGCTTTAAAAATTATTTTATTATTCTGGTCTGATGCCGTGAGGATGGATGTACAGCAGAATCAGGTCGTGTAACAGGAGGCTTCCGAGTTTTTCCCGGAAGCCTTTTCTGCGATTATATCATAGTCTGTCCGCCGCTGATATTGATGGCCTGCCCCGTCATATAATCGGTATATTCCGAAGCCATCATTACAGCTATATTCGCCACGTCCTGCGGCATAACCCATCTTCCCAGAGGAATGGCATCCTGCCAGGCCTTTAAGATGACCTCCGGTCGGGTTCCGTCAGTTTCGCAAAATGCAGCCGCTTCCCGAAGTGTCATTTCGGACATAACTGAGCCGGGGCAGATACAATTTACGCGGATTCCGGTATCTTTTAATTCTATAGCCAGCGCCCTGGTAAAGCCAATCACCGCCAGGCGGAAGCGGCAAACTGATGGGGACGATTATCGGTGTACCCACATCCAAATAAGAAGAAAGATTGAAATAAAGATTGAAATGAGGCAGGGGTGACTCTTGTGAGTCAAACCTGCCTACCGGTATTTTTTATTTTGGATCTTCCAAAGAAACGGAAGCAATGATGCGTTCACTTTTGCTGGACAATGTAACGTATTCCCGCGAGTATGATCATCTGCTGGGACAACAGGGATGGCAGGCGGGTGATGTCTATCTTTGCGTATTCTTCCGTGCGATTGCCGGACAGACTCCCGGTGTCAACGTCAATTATGATGCTTTCTATCTGCGGGATTTGTTTGACAGCCATTATATCCTGGTTCATGATGCTTCAATCTATCAGGTTATTAATATCTCTAAAAGCCAGTATTCCTCAGAAGATCTCAAGAGGTGTCTGAAACTCTTTTTGAATAATAACAATTATATTGCCGGGCTGAGTATTGAGTTTGAGGATTTCGCTCACGTCTGGATGTATATGCAGCAGGCGATGACGGCGGCTGAATACCATGAACCAACTGCCGATAGCTGCATCTTTCAATTTGAAAAAAACGTACTCTACATCCTTCTGCAAAATGCAAAAAACGGATATGCCAGTGAGTTTTATCTCACCAACCCACTTCGCCGTCTTTTCCAATATGATCGGAAAAATCATGCCGATCTCGTTAAAACATTACAAGTATATCTGGAAAATAATCTGAGCGTTCCCCGCACACAGGAGCAGCTTCATATTGCCCGCACAACTTGCCTTTATCGTATTCAGAGAATCGAGAATATTTCCCGTCTGAATTTAAAACATCCAGATACCCAGCTCTATCTTCTGCTCCTGTTCCGGTTGATGGACATATAAGGGTATTCACCCCTTGTAAAATCGTTGGGATTTAGTAAAATAGTAAAGAGGTTCTATGGATTTAAAATCGCTTGAACAGCATTTATAAAATAAAATCAACTTTAAAAGAAGGGGGAGTGGAAAATATGCAGCCGAAGCGGGTAGAAGATACTGTGATTGAGCAGGTATACCAGGTACGGCCGGAGCACCTGAACGGTTCCGGAAGACTGTTTGGGGGACGTCTGATGGAATGGATTGACGAGGTGGCCGGTCTTGTGGGGATGCGTCACGCCCAGAGCAATGTGATTACAGCGTCTGTGGATAACCTGAAGTTTATCCGTGGGGTATTTCAGGGAGATCTTCTGGTTCTGATCGGTAAGATGACCTATGTGGGGAATACTTCCATGGAGGTTCGGGTGGATACGTATGTGGAGACGCTGGACGGTATGCGGCGTCCGGTAAACCGGGCCTATCTGATTCTGGTGGCGGTGGATAAGGATAACAGACCGGCCCGGGTACCGGGGCTGATTGTGGAAAGCGAATCCGAAAAAGCCGAGTGGGAAGCCGGAATCAGAAGGCGTGAGGTGAGAATGCAGCGAAAAGAGGAAGGTTTTTAAAAGGCATATAGTGCGCGTCTATTTCAGCAAGACCAGCACCGAAACTATGAGCGACAAAATCAAGCGTATGCTCAAAAATGAGATACAGCAGATGTAAACACAGCGAGCCGGGAGTTTTTCACTCTCGGCTCGCTGCCTTTTCAACAAGTCAATATTTCAAAAATTCTGCCGGTGTCATAATCGCCGGATTTTTCACGCCGGACTCTAAGAAATCCTTATCGCCGGTAAGAAGAATATCAGCTTTTGCCTCGATCGCCGCCCGCAGGATGGGGCGGTCATTTACATCCCGGATTTGCGTTTCCGACACGTTTTCGTCTGTTGGAACCGGGACTAATTTCAAAGTCAGCAGAGCTACCGAAAGAAACTTATCCAAAGCCGCGAGGCGGTTTGGGAATTTCTTGTTGAAAATCCGTTTCATTTCATCCACGTTCTGCTCACAGATCAGACCATGATTGGGATATGAGGCTGCTTTTACATACGCCTTAAACGGTGTTCCGTTGGCGCTTAATGCCGCAGAAATAAGGACGTTGGTATCTATCAAAACTCTCATGCCTTTTCGTCCTCGTTCCGCAATTCTTTGACAAGCGCCATTACATCATCTTCCGAAGTCAGGCCGGTGCGTTCTGCTTCTCCGGCCATTTCCTGCTGGAGAATTTGCATGGCGTACACAGCAGAATTGACAATACGGACAGTGTTTCCTTCCACCACGAAAGTAACCCTGTCACCGCTTGCCACACCGAGGACATCCCGGACATCCTTTGGGATTGTGACCTGTCCTTTTGCCATGACCTTTGCATTGTCTACAAATGTTTTTGCTAACATGGTTTTGCACCACCTTTCTGAAAATATGGAAAGTAGGAATTTCCCTACTTCTATTATACGCAGAAAGACCGAGAAAATCAATGGGAGCCGTTGAAATTATTTTTTCAGGGCCAGCACAGACCGCAAGATTGTAGATTTTTTGTGAACTTGATTAAAAAATCCTTTGCAAATCACCTCTGGTTTTTTGCAGCAGCACGGTAAGCCAGTGCAGAATGCAGTATTCCGGCCCATTTAGTTCAAGGATCCGCAGACCGTCACATTCGATTTCATAGCAGTAGTTTTTCAAACAACGGACAGCGCCTCCTCTTTTTACCCGATCAATATCACCACCTTGAAGGAAGTCTGATCATAGGAAATATCCAGCGTCCCTTCGTAGCGGTCCGTCACTTCTTTTACAGAGGAGATTCCGATTCCGTGAATGTTCCGGTCCTTTTTGTCAGATATATATTTGCCTTTTGAAACGGTGATATCATTTTCCTTTGCATTTTCCAGCTCGAAGCTGAAATAGCCGTTTTTTGTGTAGCGGCATTTTAAACGCAGCCACCGTTTGGCGGGCTGCTGGATTTTCCTGCAGGCTTCTATGGCGTTATCCAGGGTGTTGGCAAAGATGGTGCACAGGCTGACGTCGTCGATCAAAACCATGGTGTCGATATCAATATTGAAAAAACCGTCGATGCCTGCGTCTGTCATCTGCTGGTATTTTGCATTCAGTACGGCGTTTACCACACTGTTGTCGCAGAATTTCCGGTTTGCCGTGCGGATATCGGCGGCCATTTCTTCAAAATATGCCCTGGCTTGTGCGGTATTTTCATTTTGCAGCAGGTGTCCCACAACGGCCAGGTGATGATTCATGTCATGGCGGAATTTTCGTATCTGATTCTGATTGCGTTCCAGTTCTTCGTAATAGTTTTTCTGCAGCTGAAGGTTTTTCCGCTCCATATCCGCAAAAATTCCATCGGCCAGGTAAGCGGCCAGGCGGATGCTTCCTATGTTGGTTACGATGCAGGCCAGCATGCAGGGCCATATGAGCCAGGAATCATTAACAGGCGACAGATAGATGCAGCTGAAAATGCTGACGAAGGAAGCGGTGCAGACAATATCAATGATGCCCCAGGTCCGGTCAGTAAAAGTATCATAGATTTTCCGGAATGATTTCCCCAGAATGCGGTAGAAAAAGATCCAGAAAAGGACTACGGGGGTAAAGGCCAGCGTGGAGATTACAGTGTTGGCCAGTTGATTTTCTTCTGTAAAAAACAGGAAGAAAATATGAGAGCCCAGGTCAGTTACTAAAAAATTCAACGCGCAGGATATAGGAAGCAGAATCATAATCAGCGACAGTTTAACGCCCCATCTGCCTTTGTAGAGCGCAAAGTTTAAAAGGAAAAACAGGGGTACAATCATGGTGATATTCCACATATCCTGGGGATAAACGATAATGGCGGCCACCACTGCGTAGCCCAGCAGTCCCAGGAGAAACAAAAGTCTGCTCTTTCTCCTTTTCAGACAGCAGTCAATGGATCTCATGAAAAAATATCCGCAGGTCAGATTCAGCAGATCGCCCAGTATTTGAAACAGTCGGATGATAATAGTCGGATTCATGGCGGTTCTCCTTTACTGCAGCATCGTCTGTGCAAAGGCCACAGCCAGCTGCTGCCTGTATGTGCGGCTGACGGGAATTTCCATATCGCACAGGATGCAGCGGTTTCCTTCGATTTTTGAAACGTAGTTCATATTGATCAGATACCGGTTGTGGGTTCGCTGGAAATAGCCGGGCACCTTTTCCGCAAGATCATCCAGTTTTCCATAAAAGGCAGTGCGATTTCCATGTTTATCCAGGGCACAGATGCTTCTTTTGTCGCTGAAAAAGCATGTAATCTGGCTTAAGGCCAGACGCTGTACGCCGGATTTCTGTTCAATGACGAAGTACTGTTCTTTGCGTTTGTCCAGAGATTCCAGAGCTTTGTCCAGCACCTCTTTTATCTTTTGGGGCTGATAAGGCTTTAATATATAATGAAAAGCCTGCACCTCGTATCCCTGGAACACGTAGTCGGGATAGGCGGTGACAAAAATGATCAGCATATTTCTTTTGTGGGCGCGCAGAAAACGTGCCGTTTCCATCCCGCCCATTCCCGGCATCTCAATATCCAGAAAGAGGATATCAATATTCTCCAGAGATTTGTCTTCCAGAAGCGTTTCGCCTGATTCGTATTCACACATTTCAAAGGGAATTCCTGCAAGTTCCAGGTGTATTTCCACCAGACGGCGCAGATCACGCCGCAGGTTTTTTTCGTCGTCGCAGATTGCAATTTTCATCATGATTTCCTCCGCTACTATGGTATCATACAAAGATTACAAAATCTATGTCAAAAATGACATTTGGCCCGGTCAACTTCCTTCTTTGATTTTATTATAATGGCTTTATCATAGGGAGGACTCTTTCTGATAGATAAGCAGGAAAATCTGTGGTATACTAAGGATGTGTGAAGGAAACAATCCAAGCAAATCTGTTTGAGAGGATGTGAGCAGGATGATCAACAACGAGATTAATGCAATCAAAGACAGAATTCGCCTGACGGTAATGCCGAAACGGATTTATCTGTTCGGTTCTTTTGCAAAAGATACGTATAATGAAGACAGCGACTATGATTTTTATGTAGTAGTTTCGGACGATGCCGGGAATCAGATTGAACTGTCCCAGAAAGTATATAAGTCCCTCCGTGGGATCCGGAAGCGTCCGGTTGACATCGTGGTGGGATACGAATCGTCCTTTGATGAGAGGGCAAAAGAAAATACCCTTGAGAAAATCGTGAAACAGGAGGGTGTGCTATTATATGAAAAAACAGGAGCTGATTCAGCCGCAGGAGCTTTACATTGAGGAATATCATGTTATAAAAACATTGCAGGAGACGGAAACTTTGTATAAGTGGCTGACAGGAATATTGGAAAGCCAAAGGGAAAGTTAGAACAGAAGGAAGACTAAATATAGAAATGCGTAGAGAGCAGGTGTGCATGAAGAAGTAAAATCTTACATGCAGCCTGCTTTTTCGTTTCTTTGCTACTATGGTATCATACAAAGATTACAAAATCTATGTCAAAAATGACATTTGGCCCGGTCAACTTCCTTCTTTGATTTTATTATAATGGCTTTATCAAAGGGAGGAGGACCAAACCATATGTTGGAAGTGAAAAATTTAAATAAAAGTTATGTAAATGGCGCCGGTAGGTATCCGGTGCTGAAGGATGTATCGCTCAAGATAAATAAAGGTGAATTCGTGGCGGTGATGGGACCGTCGGGAAGCGGAAAAACGACGCTTTTAAACTGCATCTCCTGTTTTATTCCTCATGACAGCGGTTCTGTCCGGCTGGGGGATCTTGAGCTTTCCAATCTGAATGAGCAGAAGCTGGCAAAGGTAAGAAATCAGAAGCTGGGTTTTGTATTTCAGGATTTTATGCTGCTGGATGGTCTGTCTGTCCGGGAAAATATCTGTCTGCCGCAGATCATTGCAGGAAAGCCTGTGGCCCAGATGGAGGCAAAGTCTGAGAAATTCTGTCAGATGTTTGGTATCGACAAAATTATGGACAAGTATCCGGCGGAGATTTCCGGCGGCGAGAAACAGAGGACGGCAGTGGCCCGGGCGCTGATGAATAATCCGTACGTGATTCTGGCGGATGAACCCACCGGAAATCTGGACAGCAAGTCGGCAAAGGCCGTAATCGATGCTTTTTTGCAGGCGAAAAGACAGGTGGAAGCCACTATATTCATGGTGACTCATGACAGTTATGCCGCTTCTTTCTGTGACAGGGTAATTGTGCTGAAGGACGGAAAGATTTACAGGGAAGTGGTGCGAAGGGGAGCAAGAGGGGAGTTTATGAACGAGCTTTTGGATATTCTGCGCAGTCTGGGAGGTGATGGCGATGACCTTGCATAAAGTGTACAAAAAATTGAGAAAGAGCAGCAGGGGTCAGTATCTGCTTCTGGGATTTTGTATCGGCCTTTCCGTTTTGCTGCTTACATCCTTTACTTTGATGTATTATGGACCGACGGTACAGGACTTTCTGCCCGAAGGAGGGGATACCAGAAAAATGGCCATGCTTTTGATGGGCGTGACGGTGGTGGGCTGTTTTATCTTTACGGTATATGCTTCCGGCCTGTTCTTTCGCCACAAATCCAGAGAGTACGGCGTCATGATGGCTCTGGGACTGAAAAAGAAAGAGCTGGGGAAGCTTTTGTTTCAGGAGCTGTCCATGGTAACTGCCGTATCATGTCTGGCGGGACTTGTCTGCGCCATTCCTGTTTCCTGGGTGATCTGGAAGATATTTGAACTGTTTATCATTTCTAATGATCAGATGATTTACCGTTTTGGACTGGCCGGATTCCTTCCGGGCATTCTGTTCAGTATGCTGCTGGCGCTGGCTTTGGGCGCTGCGGGGAGACGGTTTATCAGACGTTCAGATATCATGGAAATACTGCGGACACAGCAAAAATCAGAGATGGTCAGGGAGATTCCCGGGTGGACGCTGCCCCTTGGCGTAATATTGACCGTATCAGGCGTGCTTTTGGGAAGCGGGCTGCCCCAGTTTATCGCCCGCGTGCTGTATATCAGCCTTCCGGGGATCTTTAATCTGGTTTATCTTGTCAGCGTCTCGGGGATTTATCTGATCCTGCTGTCCATTGTAAGCATGAACCGGGCGAGACGAAACAGAAAGAAATATTATAAAAATCTGGTATCCATCAGTCTGATGCGTTTTAATGCCAGGGCCGTCACCAGAAACATGTGCGTATCGGTGCTTCTTTTATTTGTGTGCTGCTTTGCAGCATTTTATGGGATGCAGTATTCGCTGGCGCCGGATATCTTGGATTCGCAGGAAGGCCGGGGGTTTTCCATGCATTACCCACTGGAGGAAAAACAGATTGGGAAGGAAGAGATCGGGCGGACGGCCCAAAAGTACGGGTTGGACGTAGAGGATTACTCGGAACATGACGGGACGAATCTGGTGATTTCACGCCAGGTTCTGGATTTTAATGAGGACGGAACCCGGTATCTTAAGCTGTATAAGGAAAAAGAAAAGACGGCCCTTTTTGTATCCGAGACGGATTACGGCGTACTGTCCGGTCAGAAGGTGTCGGTGGAGCCGGGGACGTATCAGACGGTGACCACGACAGATTATCGGGAGTTTTTTGAGTATGTGGACGGTCTGTCGGAGGTAATGAATCCGGACACAAAAGAATCCTGGCAGCTGACTTTTGGCGGAGTATTGGAATGCGATGTGCTGGCTGCCATGAGCGATCCCTTCGCCTACGTGCTCAGCGACGAAGATTACCGTAAGATGACGGAGGGAATCGGCTCGGAATATATGGAGCACCTGGTGTTTTTTAATGTGGCGGACATCAATAATTCTTACGATTTTGCCATGGATTTGCTGAGTCAATATGTGGATCGTGCCACGAACCTTTCCAACCATATGGGATACTGGGATATCTGGGAAGAAAAAATGGCGGTACAGGACGGGGAACTTTATGGTTACGGAGAGGCCATTGATATGTCCATGGACAACAATATGCTTCTGGGAGACTGGAAATATGCGCCTGCATTTAATATCATCACCGTGCAGGACAGGATGCAGCTGATCAGCGTCTACGTGATGCTCAGCCTTTACATCTGCCTGATCTCACTGGCAGCCATAGGCGTAATGGCTTACGTAAGAAGCGTCTCTGTGGCTTCTGACAACCGGGGACTTTTTGAAAGCCTGAAAAAACTGGGAGCTGACAACAGGTATCAGAGGAAAATTTTGAAAAAGCAGCTGGCGAAAATATTTCAATATCCGGCAGCGATAGGATGCGGTCTGGGATTTCTGTTTTCCTTTGCCATGGATTTATTCAATGACGGCAGGATTTCCGGGACGGAGAGGCAGGCGCTATTGATTCTCCTTGGAATCATTCTTATGGTTTGCGTGATTTTGTATGGTGTGTACCGTTATTCCATGAGGAAGGCGGAGCAAATTGCCGGGATATAAAAAATAGCAATTTGCTGAATTTTTGCAAAAAGTCTGCAGTCCTATCTGTTACTTTGGAGTGGCGCTGGTGAAGAAGAAACTGAAAATTGATGATGTCCCGGATGTCTTTGGGTGCCACGGAATCGGCGGAATCTGGGAATGTAAAAACGAGACCTCTTCTGTAAAATTCAGGCTTTTCAAGGCTTTGAATCAAAACAGGGAGGTCTTTTTAACGTTAAATGGATTTTTCATCCCCCTATGGGGCTTGTGAGGGGGGCGGCCCTTTGGTAAAGTAGAAACGAATAATAAAAATAAAAAGGGTTAATTATATGACAGAATTGTTGAAAGAGATAGAAAATTACTGGAGTACCCGCACAGAAGGGTATTCCGAAGTAAATCAAAAGGAGCTGTCGGGCATGCAGAAAAAAGCATGGCTGTCGGTGCTTAAGGAGCAGTTTCCGAGAAAAAGGAAGGAAGAGCTGCGGATTCTGGATGTGGGCTGCGGTCCGGGATTTTTCCCGCTGATTCTGACTGAGGCCGGGTATTGTGTCACAGCTGTGGATTACACGGAAGGGATGCTGGAAAAAGCCAGAGAAAATGCGGGGGATCTGGCGGAAAAAATTACGTTTATGAAAATGGACGGTCAGAATCTGACATTTGAACCGGAGTGTTTTGACGTGGTGATTTCCCGCAATCTTACCTGGAATCTGGAAGATCCGGGACGAGCCTACAGTGAATGGTGTCGGGTATTAAAGCCCGGCGGTGTTCTTTTGAATTTTGACGCCAACTGGTACGGATATCTCTATGATGAAGAAAAGAGACAGCTTTATGAGCAGGACCGGAAAAATGTGGAAGACAAGCATATGGATGATCACTATCTTTGCACAGATATCGACACCATGGAAAATATTGCTCTTCAAATGCCATTGTCAAAAACTGCACGTCCCGGCTGGGATCTTCGTGTTTTAAAAGAGATGGATATGGAATCCGTGCAGGCCGATGAAGATATCTGGAAATGTGTCTGGAGCGAGGAAGAGAAGCTTAATTATGGCTCCACACCCATGTTTATGATTGCGGCAAGAAAGAAACGCAAGGCCAACGGAACCTTTCATCTTCTGAATATGGAAGCCCAGGCGGGGGAAAGGGTCAGCGGATATCTGGAGCTGGCCGACGGAAAATTCAGGCTGCCCGCCACCATTCTTCATGGCAGCCAGCCGGGAAAGACGGTTCTGATTATGGCCGGGGTGCATAGCGGTGAGTATGTGGGCATCCAGGCTGCCGTGGAGCTTTCTCAGAATCTCAACCCGGAAAAAATCGCCGGAACGGTGATTCTGATAAAGGTGGTCAACCGTCCGGCTTTTGAACATCGGGCCGGAAGTTTGGGCCTGGAAGACAAAAAGAACTTAAACAGGGAGTTTCCCGGAAATCCCGACGGAACGGAGATGGAACAGCTGGCTTATGCCGTCGCACGCCAGCTGCATCCGGCGGCGGATTTTCTCATTGATCTGCACAGCGGAGATGATTATGAACGGCTGACGCCTTATGTATATTATGCAGGGAAAGCGTCGCCTGCGGTGGTGGAACAGTCCAGGAAAATGGCGGAGCAGGTGGACGTACCTTATATGGTGAAATCCAATGTGGCATCCGGCGGAGCGTATAATTATGCGGCAGCCTGCGGAATTCCCAGTATTCTCATCGAGCGGGGCGGCATGGGCCAGTGGACCCGGGAGGAGGTCTCCTCCACCAGGCGGGACGTGAGAAATATCCTGTGCCATCTGGGCGTTTATCTGGGTCAGAAGGATTATCGGAAATATTATCCTCTGGACGTGACGGATGTTTGTTATCAGATTGCCTGGCATACAGGGCTTTGGTATCCCTTTAAAAATCCCGGAGATATGATTCAGAAGGGCGAGGTGCTGGGTGAGGTCAGAGATTACAGCGGCAAGGTAATGGAAGTATGCCGGGCGGAGAGCGACGGCGTCATTCTTTATTGTACCGGATCTTTACAGGTACTTAAGGACGGTCCCATGATTGCCTACGGCAGGATTGTAAAAAATTATGACGACCGGAAGGTGCGGATCACGAAGTACTGGGGAAAAAGAAGCAGCAGCTTCCTGGATCAGAGAAGGAAGGAGCTTCACAGTCCTCTGGCTGGTCGGTGGCTGAATGAAATAAAAAAACAGCTTCCCCAAAAGGAAAGGCTGAAAATTTTGGATGTGGGCTGCGGTGCGGGATTTTTTACCATTTTGCTGGCCCGGGAGGGGCATCAGGTGACGGGAACTGATCTGACGCCCGAGATGGTAGAATATGCCAGACAGCTGGCAAAAGAAGAAAATGCAGAATGTGAATTTCAGGTGATGGATGCAGAAAATCTGGAATTTGCAGACGCGTCCTTTGACGTGGTCATTTCCCGAAATCTGACCTGGACCCTTCCCCACGCAGAAGAAGGATACCGGGAGTGGAAACGGGTGCTGAAACCGGGTGGAATTTTGCTGAACTTCGATGCAAATTACGGTGCGGACGACTGCGCGGATACCTCCAGTCTTCCCAAAAATCATGCCCATAATACCCTTGGGGATGCCATGATGCGGGAATGTGAAGAAATCAAAAGACAGCTGCCCATCAGTTCTTATCAGCGTCCCGCCTGGGATCTGGAGACGCTGGGGCGGGAAGGATTTCAGCAGTTTTCCATTGATCTGGGTGTCAGCAGCCGTGTCTATGTGGAAAAGGATGAATTTTATAATCCGGTTCCCCTTTTTATGCTGCGGGCGCAGAAACAGTGAGAACGGACTTGAATACTAATCCATAAAATGATATAATTTTTCTACAAATTCATCGAAAGGAAGTGCTTGTATGCCTACAATCGTCCCTGTTTCCGATTTGAGGAACTATGGTAATGTTTTAGAAAAAGTGTCGGTTGGATCGCCTGTTTATCTGACAAGAAATGGACATGGAGTTTATAGTGTTCGTGACATAGAGGATGAGGAGAACTTCCAGAAAGCAGAGGCTATGATTCGCTTGATGTGTGAGCTAAATGCTGGGATACGCTCAGCTGAAGAGGAAGGGTGGATTTCCGAAGAAGATTTTCGAGAACATTTTCGCAACAGAAGGAATGAAAGAAGATGAGCCATTCAGTACGGTATACTCCTGAAGCCGTGCGAGATATGGAGGCTGTGTGGGATGGCGTGTATGAAGCATCAAAAGAGTATGACATCGCAGACCGGTATGTAAAGGAGTTTGCCGATGTCATTGCTGCGAAAAAGAACTTTCCCTTCTCTGGCATCCCTTTAGAGTATCGTGGCCTGTTTACGGGGTTTTATTCTGTGAATTATAAAAAATATAAAGCGTTCTATCGTGTTCGCGACGGTTACATTGAAGTTGCCAGGATCATTATGACAAAATGCGACTACATGAAGATACTCTTTGGAGAAACGGAAAGCGGTCAAGAGGATGATTATTAGATGCCGGAAGTTTTGTTAAGGAAGGAAAGACTATGGATAAAAAAGAGCTTTGGAAGAAATGCGCCGCTTTTCACGGCCATGAATGCGGTGGACTGACGATTGGATACAAGGCATCCTTGTATGCTGCAGAATTGCTGGATCTTACCTTTTCCAAAGACGAAGAGGTGGTATGTATTTCAGAAAATGACGCCTGCGGTGTAGACGCCATTCAGGTGATATTGGGATGCAGTGTGGGAAAAGGAAATCTTTTGTTTCACATGACAGGAAAACAGGCATTTTCCTTTTATAACCGTAAGACGGGAAAATCAGTCCGGTTGGTGAACAAAGACAGACCTGCCGGTATGAGCAAAGAAGAATCCTTCCGGTATCTGCAAAGCCGGGAACCGGAAGAGTTGTTTGACGTAAAAGAGACCGAAATTCCGCTGCCGGAAAAAGCCGGAGTTTTTGACTCCTACATTTGCGACTGCTGTCATGAGAGAACGGGCGCAAAATGGATTCGTCTGGCAGGAGAAAAAAGATACTGTATCGACTGTTACCGGGAATACGACCGTTTTCATGTGTGAGATTCCAGGAAGTAAAAAGAATAAGGAGATAAAGAATGCGGCAGCCCCTGATCAAATAAGTCGGGGGCTGATATTTTTTCGTGTTTTTATGTCGAAAACATCCCCCGGATATGGATAAAAAGCTAAAATCTATAAGTTTCCTTCTTTATTTTCACGTAAAAAAATTTTTTCTTTTTTTAACCCCATGCGGGGCTTGTAATCAAAAGAAGAGACCGTAAAATAAGGGTAGAAAAAAAACCGGCAATCCCGGTTTAGATGAAGGAGATAACAAATGATAAAGAGAAAGTGGATTATGAAAAGTGTTTCTGTTGCAATGATTTTTGCAATGGTTTCTTCTTTTACAGGATGTACCGGAGGGAAAGGAGAATCAGAAACAGAAGAATCAATGCAGCAAGAGACTGAAACGTCCTCTGAGGAAGAATCGGAAACTCTGGTGGTATCATATTCTGCAGATACAGGTGATCTGAATCCGCATCTGTATAACAGTCCGATGTGGGTTCAGTCCCTTGTGTATGAAGGCCTGACCCGATTTGTAAACGGAGAAGTTGTTCCGGGAATAGCGAAATCCTGGGAGATTTCGGAAGATGGGAAAACGTATACGTTTCATCTGGATGAAAATAACGTGTTCAGCGATGGTACACCGGTAAATGCAGAGATTGTAAAGAAAAATTTCGATGCGGTTCTTGCCAATAAAGAACGGCATGAATGGATGGAAACGTATCAGGTACTGGATTCTGCTGAGGTGGTGGATGAATATACCGTTCAGCTGAATTTAAAGGCTCCGTTTTCAGGTCTGCTTCAGGAACTGGCTCTTTCACGTCCCACAAGGATTGGAGGGGAGGCGATTTTCCCGGAAGACGGCGCTACCAGCGAAAAGATTGAAGAACCGGTAGGCAGTGGTCCATGGAAACAAATTGAACATGTGGAAAGCCAATACGCCCTGTTTGAACGCAACGACAATTATCACGGTACGAAACCATCTTATAAATATCTGAAAGTAATGATTATTCCGGATATTAACACTGCTGCAAATTCGTTAAAGGCCGGAGAGATCGATATGATTTATGACATTGAAAGCCAGATGACAGGAGATGTTTTTAATGAACTAAAAGCGGCTGGTTTTGAAGCGGAGTTGTCAGAGCCTGTTACCACCAATATGATCCTTGTCAACACGAACAGTGGGCCGACAAAAGATTTAAATGTACGGCTTGCGTTGGAATATTGTATTGATAAAGAAAGTATTTCCGAGAATATTTACGGTGGACTTCAGCCTGTGGCAGATTATCTTATGAATCCCAAAACGCCCTATTGTGATCTGCCTGATCTGCCTGTATATGAACATGATACGGAAAAAGCAGAGGAATTACTGGAAGAAGCAGGCTGGATTCTGGAAGAGGGAAATGACGTAAGAACGAAAGACGGGGAAGAACTCATCCTGCGTTTCCTTTACGAAGGGGACAACGATTCTGTGAAAACGATGGGTCAGGTTATTCAGGCGGAATGTGCGGAAGTTGGAATAAAGGTTGAGATGGTTGCACAGGATGCTACAAATTATGGAAACTCCCAGAAGGAAGGGCTTTTCGAGCTTCTTCAGGCAGAGACCTGGGGCGATCCTTTCGATCCGCATTCGTATTTATCTTCTTTCCGTACTTCTTCTCATGGCGACTATGCAGCGCAGCTGGGTCTTGAAAATAAAAAAGAGATTGATGATACGATTACGAAAGCTTTAAATTCCACAGATGAAAATGAAGTTGCCAGGAGTTATGAATATGTACTGTCAACTTTGACAGAGCAGGCCGTGTATGTTCCTGTTACCTATACAACGAAAGCCTATGTATATAACAAAGATGTGGTCTCCAATGTTTCTTATAATACATACCTGGACGTTTTATATGAGGAATTTACGCTGAATAAATAAACAGATTTAAAACAGCTCCATGCGGAAGGAATTTCATGCATAGAGCTGTTTTTTACAGAAAGGAAGGTGTTGATTTTGCTGAAATATGCGATAAAGCGGCTGCTTCTTTTGATTCCCATATTATTTCTTGTATCTGTCGTTGCCTTTGGACTGGTACGGATGATGCCGGGAAGTGCGGAAATGGCTTACCTGCAGGCGGCGGGAATTCCCCCTTCAGAGGCGGCTCTTCAGAGTGCGTCACAGGAGTTAGGATTGGACCGTCCTGTTTATGTTCAGTATCTGGAATGGATCCAAAAAGCAGTGCGTCTGGACTTTGGAACTTCTTATATCAATAATAAAGAAGTGAAACTGGAACTTCTGGGGGCTTTTAAGAATACGATGCAGCTTGCCGGATGCTCAACGTTAATTATCCTGATTATCAGTATTCCCATGGGGGTACTTTCAGCGGTTCGAGTGGATAAAGAACTGGACAACATTAATCGTATCCTTGCCTTTTTGGGCAGTTCCATGCCATCTTTCTGGCTGGGTCCGCTTTTGGTACAGCTTTTCTGTCTGAGACTGGGCTGGCTGCCGGTACAGGGGATGGGAGACTGGAAAAACCTGATTCTTCCGTCGATAACGATGGCAGTTCTCTACATTGCAACGTATTCCAGATGCCTGCGGAACAGCTTGCTGGAAAATATAAATAAACGTTTTGTGACTTACAGCAGGGCCAGGGGTATACCGGAGAAAAAGATTGTAATGAATCATGTACTGAGGACTTCTTTGATTCCGGCGGTAACGACTTTTGGAGTAAACTTCGGTCATATGATGGCAGGGACAGCCGTTGTGGAAGTATTGTTTTCATGGCCGGGCCTGGGACGGCTGTGTGTATCGTCTGTGGGCTCCAGAGACTTTCCCATGATTCAGGGATATATTGTGGTGATGGCACTTGTTTTTATACTGGTGAATCTGATTACTGATTTGATTACAGTGGCGTTGGATCCGAGAATGAGGGAGAGTTTGTGAGATGAATCTGAAGAAATTTTTTAAAAAGCTGATGAAACGTAAAATGACGGTTTTTTTCGGGGTAATTATCCTGGTAATTGTATTGGCGGGTATACTGGCTCCATTGATTGCGCCCCATGATCCTCTGGAGCAAAATCTGGAATTGAAGTTTTCTATGCCGTCGGCGGAATACCCCATGGGGACAGATCATCTGGGGCGGTGTATTTTTTCCAGAGTACTGTTTGCAACGAGAACCACTTTGGGATTTTCCATGCTTTGTACGGTTCTGGCTGCTGTAATCGGTATTACTTTAGGAATTATTGCCGGTTACAAGGGCGGTGTGACAGACACAATAATCATGCGGCTTTGCGACGTTTTATATGCGTTTCCAGGGATTGTACTGGTAATGGCAATTGTCGGAGTGATTGGAGTAGGAATTTTTAATATCATCATTGCTATGCTTATTCTTCAGTGGCTGTGGTATGCCAGGGTTTCAAGAAATCTGGCTGCCAGTGAGAAGGTGCGAAGCTATGTGGCGGCAGCCAGACTTTGTGGAGCGTCCGACTGGAAAATCATATTCCGGCATATTCTGCCGAATATTATTCCCAATATGCTGGCTATTTTTACAGTGGATTTTGGGCATACGATCATGTCTATTTCCGGATATTCTTTTTTGGGTCTGGGCGTACAGGCGCCGCAGGCAGAGTGGGGGGCCATGATTAACGAAGGCAGGAATTATATTAATGCAGATCCCTGGATGATGTTCTGGCCCGGAATCATGATTTTGCTGGTAGTAGTGTCTGTCAATATCATTGGCGACCATATGAGAGACGCACTGGATGGGCAGAGTAGCTAGGAGAAACGGAAAGGAAAATGAAATGGAAAATATACTGGAAGTAGAAAATCTGCAGATCTTTCTGAAAAAAAACCGGCAAAAGATCAATGCGGTGGATCAGGTTACATTCGGAATTGAAAAGGGCAGAACTCTCGGAATAATAGGAGAAAGCGGAAGTGGAAAATCCCTGACCTGTATGGCTGTCATGGGACTGTTGGACAGAAAAATGTGGCAGTTTGAGGGAAATGTAAGCTTGCAGGGAAAAAAACTGGACATTACAAAAAGAAAGCAGATGTCTCAGATCTGTGGAAATCGTATGGCGCTGATTATGCAGAATCCTATGAGTGCTTTTAATCCGGTTATTACCATAGGTCAGCATTTCTATGAAACGCTGGGAAAACCGGGGCTTCCAAAAACAGGAAAAGAACAGATGAAAAAAATTGCGGTGGAATTACTGGAAAAAATGTATATCCGGGATCCGGAATCGGTTTTGCGTTCCTATGCCTTTCAATTGTCCGGAGGAATGCTGCAAAGGATTATGATTGCACTGGCGTTGGCCGTGCAGCCGGATCTTTTGATTGCGGATGAACCGACCACGGCGTTAGATCTGTCGGTGCAAAATGAGATTGTCAAAATATTAAAAGAACTGCAAAGAAAGTATGGGATGTCTATTTTAATCGTTTCCCATGATTTGGGCGTGATAAAGGAGCTGGCGGATGAGGTGGCTGTGATGTATGCCGGGAATATTGTAGAAAAGGGATCGGCGAAAGAAATTCTTTTGAATCCATCTCATCCGTACAGTAAAGGTTTGTTCTGCTCGCGCCCTGCATTTTCAAAAGAACGGCTTACTGTTATGGAAGGCCAGCCGCCGGTGCTGGAGGAAAGAGGGAGCGGCTGCGGCTTCTATCCAAGATGCCCGGAAAAATGCGAAGCTTGTAAAGCTTACTTCCCAGATGCATGCACCGTTGACAGAAAACACCAGATAAAATGTTTGAAGAGGGGAGGAGATGTGAATGGAATTGCTGGAAGTTGATCAGGCAGAAAAATCTTACAACATTCGAAAATTCGGAAATTCTTATCGGTTGATGGCTGTAAATGATGTCAGCTTTTCCCTGAAAAAAGGAAGCTGTGTGGGACTTGTCGGTGAAAGCGGGTGTGGAAAAAGCACGCTTGGAAGACTGATAACAGGATTGGAAAAGCCAACAAAAGGCCAGGTACGCTTTTTGGGGGAGTCCGTGTATTCTGCCACAAAGAGGGGAAGAAAACTCCCATTTGCAGGAAAAATTCAGATGGTTTTTCAGGATAGCTATGATGCAGTAAATCCTCGATACACGGCGGAACAGATTGTGGAGGAGCCATTAAGAAATTTAATGCATCTGTCTGTGAAAGAACGAAAAATGAAGGTCTCGGAACTGCTGAGAAAGGTGGGTATACCGGACAGTGAAAAGAATAAATATGCAATGGAATTCAGCGGAGGACAGCTGCAAAGGGTATGTATAGCAAGAGCGCTTGCCTGCGAACCGCAGCTGCTTGTTCTGGATGAACCATTGAGCAGCCTGGATGTTTCGGTTCAGGCTCAGATTCTGAATCTTCTTGGAGACATAAAGGATGAAGGGAATCTTTCCTATCTGCTGATATCCCATGACCTTGAGGCAATATATTATCTTGCTGATTCGATCATTGTTATGTATGGCGGACAGATTATGGAGCAGATCGATGATATCTCTCTTTTTTATGAAATGAAACATCCGTATACTAAAATGCTTTTGTCTTCTATACCGTCATATAGAAATCAGGAAGAAAAATCTGAAACAGCGGAAAGTATCTGGATGGATCTGGGAGTACAGAAGGAAGGATATACAGGCTGTCCCTATTACGGCAGATGCCCGGAAGGAAAAGAAGTATGTAAGCAGAAAAGGCCGGAAATACGGAAGATCCGTAAAGGGCAAACGGTGGCATGTCATATGATCGATGATTAATCGGAGAAGGGAAACTATCTATGAAACACTATTTACAGGTTGCAAAATTTACTCTATTGATAAAGAAAGAGCTATTCATAAGGATATTACTGGGGCTGTCTGTCACTGCTTCTTATGTGGGTCAGGCCATTTGTCTTGCCCGGGGCACTTCTCTGGTTTTTAGGCGCACTTCTTTCAGAGAGGCAGCCGTCTGGTATATTGGCGTGGCCTGTCTGATTTTAATCCGGGCGATGCTGACCTGCTTTCTGGAAGGATATACAAAACAGACGGCAGGAAAAGTAAAAACGATTCTCAGGGAAAGAATGATCGAAAAATTATTATTGCTTGGACCTGCTTATCAGGCAGATAAAAGATCCGGAAAATTGCAGTCACTGATTACAGATGGTGTGGAATATCTGGAGCCTTATCTGGTAAATTATATTCCGCAGATTTTTGTAGTAGCTTTTTCCGTCATTCCAATGGTGATTTATATTTTGCAGTTGAATTGGATATCAGGCTTGATTTTAGTCATTGCTGTGGTTCTTGCAATTGTGGTTCCACATATCATGATGCCATTTACCAGCAAAGCAAGTATTGGCTATTGGAGAGAATATGCTGTTTTAAATGCTCAGTACGTAGATACCATGCAGGGGATGAATACGCTGAAATTATTTGCAGCGGACGGATATAAAGGCGAGGAATTGCACAGAGACAGTGAAAATTTTAGAAAAAGGCAGATCACCAATACAAGAAACTCTCTTTTTTCTTCCGCAGCAATTACTATGATGATGGCCATTGGAACATCCGTTACTGCCTGTGTGGCAGCTTATGCATGTAATGACGACCGCTTATCATATGCTGCGCTATTAAATATCATGTTTCTGGTGATCGAATGTATACGGCCCATTGGAGAAATGAACAATGCCTGGCACTCCAGTTATCTGGGATTATCTGTCTCCAATGAATTTCTGGAAATCATGGGTGAGCCTGTGATTATTCAATCCCCGCTATCTCCGGAACATCTGGATAACAGTAAGGAGCTTCCTACAATTGCCTTCCATAATGTAAGTTTTCAATATAATAACAAACGGGAAAAGGCGCTGGATCAGGTTTCTTTCCGGATTCAGGGCGGAAATACGGCTGCTTTTGTGGGAAGATCCGGGGCCGGAAAATCTACTCTGGTAAATTTACTTCTTCGCTTTTACGATGCCGATCAGGGAACGATAACCATTGACGGAAGGGATATTCGGGACATAGACTTGCAGGAATTGCGCAGTTATATATCCGTTGTATTTCAGAATACATATTTGTTTTATGGGACAATTAAAGAAAATATCCGTATGGCAAGACCGGAAGCGAGCGATGAGGAGGTATATGAGGCTGCCCGGGCAGCACACGCTCATGAGTTTATAACGCAGCTGGAAAAAGGATATGAAACAATTGTGGGAGAGCGGGGGTTAAACCTGTCGGGAGGACAGCGGCAGAGGATTGCCATTGCAAGAGCAGTCTTGAAAAAAGCGCCTGTTCTTATTCTGGATGAGGCTACCTCCAGCGTAGATGTGGCCACGGAAAGTCTGATTCAGGAGACTTTGAAGGAATTGAAGGGGAATTATACGACTATAGTAATTGCCCATCGGTTGTCTACTATACAGTATGCGGAAACGATTTATGTGCTGGAGAATGGAAAATTAAAAGAAAAAGGCAGCCATGAACAGCTGCTTGCAGAAAAAGGAGCCTATCTGTCGCTGGTGGAGGCGCAGAAGAAAGGGATATACTCATGAAGGGTGTTAGGTATCTGATACGACAGATAAAGCCATATCGTTGGAAAATAATTTCAGCGATTTTATCTGGTATATTAAAAGAATTTTTTGTGATTGCAGCGGTTGCCGTATGCGCTTATATGGCGGCGCTGCTTGCTGGCGGTACTCATTTTTCCGGTTCTCTCTTTTTGGGGATCATTATTGCCGCTGTGGCGGGGAGAACTGTGTTTACGTATCTTGAAAGTTATCTGTCCCATGATGTCGCCTACCATATACTGGTGGATTTTCGTGTAAAATTGTACCAGGCATTTGTGAAAATATGTCCTGATATTCTGCTGCGCCACCGCTCCGGACAGATTTCAACGACGCTGATGAATGATGTGGAAGTATTGGAGTGGTTTTATGCCCATACTGCCGGATATGTGGTTGTTGATCTGGCGCTGGTGGGAGTTGTCGCGGGATTTTTGGGATGGCTGCACTGGTCCCTGGGAGTGATTCTGCTTTTGTGCGTCGTACTCATACTGACAGTTCCTTTCTTCATGAAAGGGAAAGCAGATCGCCAGGGTGCAGAGAGCAGATTCCGCCTTGGAGAGGCCAACTCTGTGACGCTGGAAGGGATCAATGGTATGAATGAACTGCTGACTTTGAATGCCGTGGAACAATACCAGAAAAAAAACCGTTCTTTTATGGATGCATTGACTAAGATACAGGTGCAATATGCAAGGCGAATGGGAAAGGAGGGTGGGATGCTGCAGGCAGTATCCGGATTTTCAGCCGTTCTGATTAATCTTTATGCAGTCTGGCTGGTGTTTCACGGTGAACTTACCATGGAATGGTTTGCGGTAATAGGAACAACAATCTGGCTGGTATTTTCTCCCGTTTTGGAGCTGTGCAGTATGGCAAGAAATTTTGGTGTTATTTTTGCGGCATCCGACCGGATCAGTAAAATTCTCCAGACGCCGCCTGTGGTTGAAAAAGAAGGCAGTAAACCGCTTGCCCCCGGGACAAAAATGGACGTTGTTTTTGAACACGTTTCCTACAGATATGCCGGAACAGATACGGATGTATTAAGAGATGTCTCCTTCCAGGTCAGGGGAGGAAGTGTAACGGCGCTGGCGGGAGAGTCCGGTGCGGGAAAAACTACGTGCATGCATTTGCTTGGCCGGATGTGGGATGTAAAAGAAGGAAGTATTAAAATTGACAGCACGGATATCCGGGAAATTAAAACAGATGATTTACATCGTCTGATATCTTTTGTCCCGCAGGATATTTATCTCTTTAATATATCGATGAGAGATAATATCTGTCTGGGACGTCCGAATGCTTCGGAGGAGGAAATCATCAATGCCGCCAAAATGGCAAAAATCCACGATTTTATCTGTGGGCTGCCGGAGGGGTATAATACGATAGCCGGAGAACGTGGGATACAAATGTCAGGAGGACAGCGTCAGAGGGTTGCAATTGCAAGGGCATTGTTGATGGATACTCCTGTTCTGGTAATGGATGAAGCAGTTTCCAGTCTTGATACAAAGACAGATCTGGAAATCCAAAAAACAATACGCAGTCTGAGAAAGGAAAAGACATTAATTTTGGTTGCACACCGTCTGTCTACGATCATGGAAGCGGACAATATTATCGTAATGAAAAACGGAAAGGTAATACAGGAAGGAACGCACGATGCACTGGTAAATGTCCCGGGATATTACCGGGAATTGATCAGAGCACAATGAGGATACACGCCGTGTACTTTTTATAAAAACAAGCAAAAAATAACCCCCGGGGCGGCTTGTGGCAGAAAAAAGGGAAAGATATAATATAAACATAAATTCACTCGAATACCTTCTATAGTTTATAGAAGAGAAACAAATTATGTCACAGGATTAAGAGGCATTGAAGGAGAAATTTTACAATGCTTCTTTTCCTCTGATTAGAGGAATGAATATGAACGTAAATATTGTATTGTTTGACGATTTTAATGCACTGGATGCTTTGGGGCCGGCGGAGGTCTTTGGAAAATTTCCGGAGCATTTCCATATCCGATATCTTTCTGCTTCCGGTGATGTGATCAACAGCGCTCAGGGACTGAAAGTCTGGACGGATTCTCTGAGGCCGGAGGAAATAGACGGAGTGTTCCTGATTCCCGGAGGTAAGGGGGCCAGGCGTCTTTTGTGGAGGGAGGAGGCTTTGTTGGATCTGATTCGGGACTGCGCGAAGAATGCAGAGCTATGTATGATGGTGGGAAACGGTTCCGCCCTAGCTGCGCAGACCGGCCTTCTGTACCGCAGGAAGATAGCGGATATCGCTGAAGATAAAAACTGGAACCGTATGTTTACAGCCGGGATTGACAGGCTTGCGTCGTATCGGATTGTGCTGGATGGAAAATTTTATTCGTGCAGGGATACCCTGTCAGGGATTGGAATGGCGTTATTTGCCATAGAAGAACTTCTGGATATTTCACTGGCAGAAAAAGCTGCGACGGCTGTCGGATATGCCTGGGATCAGGATGCGGAGGATGTTTTCAGATGAAGAAATATATGATCAAACGCTTGCTCTTATTGATTCCTATTTTATTCGGAATCACCTTTTTATCCTTTGCGATGATGCGCGTTGCGGGAAGCGATGCCGTACTGCAAAGAGTGGACGCTTCCGGGGTCATGCTCTCGGAGGAAGTGATTCAGGAGCAGAGGGAGGAGCTGGGACTGGATAAGCCTTTTCTGGTACAGTACGGGAACTGGCTGGTAAGATTTCTGCAGGGAGATCTGGGGGAAAGCTATATTTCAGGCAATGATGTGTTCGACGAGTTTGTATCCAAACTTCCGGCCACACTGCTGCTGACGCTGACTTCGATTCTTCTCACCGTCGTTATTTCCATTCCGCTGGGGATTCTCTCGGCGGTAAAACAGAATAGATTTACAGATTATCTGATTCGGGTATGCAGTTTTATCGGGAACAGCCTGCCGAATTTTTTTGTGGCTCTTGTTCTGATGTATGTGTTTGCAATCCGGCTGGGGGCTTTTCCTGTTATCTCGGAAAACTTAAGCATTGAAAGCGCGGCTCTCCCCACCCTGACCCTTGCCATTGCCATGTCGGCCAAATATCTGCGGCAGGTGCGGGCTGCGGTGCTGGAGGAGCTGAGTAAGCCTTATGTGGTGGGAGCGAAGGCAAGAGGAATCCGTTTTTCTGTGACGCTGTGGAAAAGCGTGCTTCGGGCCTCCTTCGTTACGATCTTTACGCTGCTGGCCATGTCCATCGGCAGTCTGCTGGGAGGAACGGCCATTGTGGAGTCAATTTTTATGTGGGACGGTGTGGGAAAGCTGGCGGTGGACGCCATTAATATGCGGGATTATCCCATGATACAGGCCTATGTGGTGTGGATGGCACTCATTTATGTAGTGGTTAACCTGATTACGGATCTTTCCTACTGTTTCCTGGATCCGAGAATACGTCTGGGAGGGGAGAAAGTATGAGTGAGAAAACGGCAAGTGTGACGGTGCGCAGACAGATTGTAAGAAAGGATCACACGAAAGGAAAAATGATTTTTTTTGGAGTGTTGGTGCTTTTACTTTTGCTGATGACCATTTTTGCAGAATATATCTGTCCCTATGACCCCAATCAGCAGAATCTGGATCAGGCGCTGCAGTCGCCGGGGTTTGCCCATCCTTTTGGGACGGACCGGTATGGCAGGGATATGCTTTCCCGGGTGATCATCGGATCACAGACCAGCATATTTTCTGCCCTTGTTCTGGTGGCGATTATCACGGTTGTGGGAACCGTGATCGGCATGATCTGCGGTTATGCAGGCGGAGTCATTGACAGCGTGGTTATGCGGATTTCCGATATCTGTCTTGCCTTCCCGGGGCTGGTTTTTGCGCTGGCCATTGCGGCGATTCTAAACGGAGGAGTGCAGAACGCGGTCATTGCCCTGGCGGCGATCAGTTGGCCAAAGTATTCCAGAATCGCCAGAAGTCAGACTCTTTCTGTGAAAAATACAGAATATATAGCAGCCGCCAGACTGGCGGGCAGCGGCTCCTTTGGGATAGTGGTCAGGCATGTACTGCCTAATATCGTGGGATCCATTCTGGTAACGGCCATGCTGGACATCGGAACTATGATGATGGAAATTGCGGGACTTTCCTTTCTGGGGCTGGGAGCGCAGCCGCCCACGGCGGAGTGGGGCAGTATGATGAGCGGAGGCAGAAGTATGCTGCAGACCTATCCCTGGGTGGTGCTGACGCCGGGACTTGCAATTTTTATATCAGTGGTGCTTTTTAATCTTCTGGGAGATACCATAAGGGATTATATGGATCCAAGAAATTCCCGGAGAGGTTGAATGATAAGAAACAAACAGGAGGAACATTGAAGATGAAAAAAAGATGGATTTCTCTGATTCTGGCATTCAGTCTTTTTGCAGCCGCCATATCGGGATGCGCAAAAGAGAGTGCAGATTCAGAAACGGAAAATGGACAGGAAACCAGCCAGGAGGAAGACAGCCAGGGGAAAAAGACCTTTGTCTTCGGCGATACCACATTCAATGCGGAAAATGGAGAGCCGGATTTAAATCCCCACAGGGACAACAGCGGATGGGCCTGTATGCGTTACGGCGTGGGAGAGACGCTGTTTAAATTCTCAGACGCCATGGAAATAGAACCATGGCTGGCTAAAAGTTATGAAAATGTGGATGAGCTTACCTGGACGGTGACGCTGCAGGATGATGTGTACTTTACCAGCGGCCGTCATATGGACGGGGAAGCGGTGAAAGAGTGTCTGGAGGCGCTGGTGGAAAATCACGAGCGGGCTAGAGGAGATCTGTCTATTTCAGAAATTACGGCGGAAGGCCAGACTGTAACCATAAAAACTGAAGTACCAGTGCCTGCTCTGATGAACTATCTGGCGGATCCCTACGGAATTATCATCGATATGGAAGCGGGTGTTACGGAGGATGGAAATGTAAGCGCCACCGGTCCTTATAAGGCAGTATCTGTGGAGACGGATAAAGGTGTGGAACTGGTGAAAAATGAAGATTACTGGAACGGGGAACCAAAGATCGATGAGATTACGGTAAAGACCATCTCTGATGGGGATACCCTGACCATGGCTTTGCAGTCCGGTGAGATTGACGCGGCTTATGGAATGCCCTACGCCAGCTATCCGCTGTTTGAAAACGACGGTTACACCTTCAGCAGCTGCGCCACCAGCCGGGTGTTCTTCGGGGCGATGAATTATAAAAGTGAAATTACCAGCGACCCGGCAGTGCGGGAAGCTATTATCCTGGGTATCGATAAGGAAAGCTTCGTGGAGACGCTGCTGGACGGAAACGGTTATCCGGCTGTGGGCGTTTACCCGGACAGCTTCACCTTTGGCGGGGATGCTGTGACGGAGGATTCCTATGATCCGGAAAAAGCGAAACAGGTGCTGGAGGAAGCCGGATGGGTGGATACGGACGGCGACGGAATTCGGGAGAAAGATGGAAAAGACCTGAATTTACGCTGGCTTACCTACCCAAGCCGTCAGGAGCAGCCGCTGCTGGCGGAATCCGCCCAGTCTACGTTAAAGGATATCGGAATCAATGTGGAAATCAATAATACGGCGGATCATAACAGTATCCGGACGGATACGGATGCCTGGGATATTTACGTGAGCGCTATCGTAACAGCGCCCACAGGCGATCCAGAGTACTTTTTCACTTACTGCTGCCTGGACAGCTCTACACAGAACGTGGGCTATTATCACAGCGACAAACTGGAAGAATTGGCGGCCCAAATGGCCCAGACTTTTGATACGGAAAAAAGAGGCGAACTGGCGGTACAGATGCAGCAGACCATACTGGACGATAACGCCTATGTATTCTGCTCCCATCTGCGTATGAGCATGATCGCAAAGGCAAGTGTCACAGGCCTTGTGGCCCATCCCTGTGATTATTATGAGATTACAGTGGATCTGGACATTGCGGAATAAGGAATCCGTCAGAGAAAGGGAAGAATGGTATGGATGAACTTTTAAAATACCAGTCTGTGGATGTCTGTTATAATGGGAAATCTGTGGTTCAGGATATCAGTTTTTCTCTGAAAAAGGGAGAGATTCTGGGCATTGCAGGCGAATCGGGTAGCGGGAAGAGCACCATCATAAAAGCTGCCTTGGGTATTCTGGGGCAGGGTGGAATGGTGACAAAGGGGGATATCTGGTTTGCGAGGAAAAATCTTCCCGATCTTTCGGAAAAGGAGATGCAGAAAATCCGCGGAGCACAGATCGGAATGATTTTCCAGGACGCCGGCGCCTCTCTGTGTCCCATCCGGAAGATCAAAGATCAGATTCGGGAAAGTATGGAGGCCCACCAAAAGACCACGAAAGAGGAAGCCGGGGAGCGGGCGCTGGAACTGTTCGAAAAGCTGGGTTTTAGAGATGGGCAGCGGATACTGGAAAGTTATCCCTTTGAGATGTCGGGCGGTATGAATCAGAGAATCGGCATCGCCATTGCCATGCTGATGAATCCTTCGCTGCTGCTGGCGGATGAGCCCACCAGCGCCCTGGACGTATCGGTACAGAAACAGGCGGTGGAGGAGATGCTGATGCTGCGGGAAACCTACGGGACGGCGATTGCACTGGTGACCCATAATATCGGCGTGATTTCCGCCATGGCGGATCAGGTGCTGATTCTGCGCGGCGGCCGCATTGTGGAGTACGGAAGCGCGGCGCAGGTGCTTCAGGATCCCAAAGAGGAATATACGAAAGAATTACTGGCGGCAGTGCCGAAGCTGCGGAGGAGTTAGATGGAACCTTTACTGGAAGTCAGAAATTTAACAAAAGTCTTTAAAAAGGGCTCAAGTGGTGAATTTACGGCAGTAAATGGAGTGAATTTCTGCCTGTATCCCAATGAAACGCTGGGAATTGTGGGGGAATCCGGTTCGGGGAAGAGCACGGTGGCCAAAATGATTGCCAGACTGCTGGAGACAAGCGGCGGCGAGATTTTTTTGCAGGGAGAGGATATTACCCATGCAAAGGGAAAAGCGCTTCGGGATATTTACCGGCAGTTTCAGATGGTGTTTCAGTCTCCGGCGGCGTCCTTTGATCCCCGCCGTACGCTGGGGGACGGCATCGGAGAAAGTCTGAAAAACAGCAAAACGGCAAAAAAAGAGATAAAGAAAAGAGTGAGAGAGCTCCTGGTCCAGTGCGGGCTTCCGGAGGATTACGATAAACGGTATCCCCATGAAGTCAGCGGCGGCGAGTGCCAGCGGGCTGCCATTGCCAGAGCCCTGGCCATACAGCCAGAGATTTTGATCTGTGACGAAGCCACCAGCGCGCTGGACGTTACGGTTCAAAAGCAGATTATCGAGCTTTTGGGAAAACTGAAAAAAGAAAGAGGAATGTCTTACCTCTTCATCTGTCACGATCTGGCGTTGGTTCAGATGTTCTGTGACCGGGTTGTGGTGATGAAAGATGGAAGGATTGTGGAAGAGGGCAGACCGGATGAAGTAATTATGCATCCGAAGAACGATTATACGAAGAATCTGGTGGATGCGGTATTATAGTCACTGAAAGGAGAAAGCTATGCATTTGTTACAGGATGAAAACGGGAATTTGATTCCTCATGGAAAGGAAGTACATGAGCATCATCATGAAGAGACAGGCAACCGAAAAGAGAATCTCGCGCTGCTGAATTATATGCTGGATCATAATGAACATCATGCAGCCGAATTGGAAGAAATGGCGGATAAGCTGGAAAAAACAGGATATCATGAAGAAGCGCGCCAGATTCGGGAAGGTGTGGATAAGTTTAAAGAAGGAAATGCCCTTCTGAAAAAAGCGGTTGAGACAATGGAAAAAAATCATTAAATGCTGCGATAGGGGAGTCGAGAAAAAGACTCCTCTATTAAAATTCCTCCATATTTATTAGAAAGTCGGGCATCTTAACTTTGAGCAAAAGTGGTAACATGACCGCTTTTGCTCAAAGCGGAGAAACCTCCTTGCCAGGTTTGACCATATTGATTATAATGAATCCATATATTGTTATCCCTGCATGGATGGTTCTGGAAAATGGACAGGTCCGTGAGGGGAGAGGAAGAGAGGTCAACCGTATGAAAAAAGTAGTTACCAGCCTCCCGTTTAAGCTTTTGCTGGGAGTTGTCATTGGTATCGTGGCAGGGCAGTTCTTTGGCACGGCGCTGATGAATGTTGTTGTGACAGTGAAGTTTGTCCTGGGAGAGTTTATCAATTTCTGCGTTCCGCTGATCATTATCGGCTTTATCGCACCGTCCATCACAAGGCTTGGGAGAAATGCTTCCCGCATGCTGGGCGTGGCGATATTCTGTGCATATCTTTCCTCCGTTTTAGCGGCGTTTATGTCCATGGGGGCAGGATACGGACTGATCCCGCACCTGTCTATCGTCTCTGAGGTTGAGGGACTCAAAGAGCTGCCGGAAGTGGTGTTCCAGCTGGAGATTCCGCAGATCATGAGTGTTATGAGCGCACTGGTATTCTCCGTGCTGATCGGTCTTGCTGCTACGTGGACAAAAGCAGTGACAGTGACGAACATCCTGGAGGAGTTCCAGAAGATCGTGCTTGAGATCGTGACAAGGATTGTGATTCCGGTCCTGCCGGTCTTCATCGGATTTACATTCTGCGCGCTTTCTTACGAGGGAACGATCACAAAGCAGCTTCCGGTGTTTATCAAGATCGTTCTTATCGTAATGGTGGGACACTTTATCTGGATGACAGTACTCTACACAGTGGCTGGAATCTACTCCAAGAGCAATCCGTTGGAGGTCATCAAAAATTATGGGCCGGCTTACATCACGGCAGTGGGTACGATGTCCTCCGCCGCAACGCTGGCAGTTGCCCTGCGCTGCGCAAAGAAATCGAAACCGCTGCGTGAGGATATGGTAGATTTTGGAATCCCGCTGTTTGCCAATATTCATCTGTGCGGCTCTGTGCTTACCGAGGTATTTTTTGTGATGACTGTATCTCTTATCCTTTACGGACAGCTTCCGTCCGTAGGAATGATGATCCTGTTCTGTCTGCTGCTTGGCATCTTCGCCATCGGAGCGCCGGGAGTTCCGGGAGGAACGGTTATGGCGTCTCTGGGTCTGATCACGGGCGTGCTTGGCTTTGACTCGACGGGAACTGCTCTTATGCTGACGATCTTTGCCCTTCAGGACAGCTTCGGCACAGCCTGCAACATCACGGGAGACGGTGCGCTGACCATGATCCTGACCGGGTATGCCAACCGGCATAAGATTGAGAAGCAGGATCTCAAGATAGAATTATAAATTAATACTGGCAAAAAAACTCTATGCGATCATGAAAAATCTTTCGCATAGAGTTTTTTAATTATTTATAAGCTGAACTGCTAAAATTCTTCTTTTTCATCCGCGTCATCTTCCGGGAAACGAAGTCCCACGGTACTGGTAACCGGGAGGGAAAAGATAATGGTGCCGGCTTTGCTGTCCAGGCCCGCCTTTTCCATGATGGCCTTCATGATCTGATTTTTCCGGGCGGTTTTTACCACGATAAGGACAATTTCTTTTTCTTCGCTCAAAGAAATTCCCAGGAATTTGCGGGCGTATTCCCTGCCTGTTCCTTTAGCGTGGATGATAGTGCCGCCGGGCGCCTGAGCTTCGCGGGCAGCATCCATAATGGTGTCCGTGTGGCCGGCGTTGGCAATGGCGATCAGCAGTTCATGTTCTGTGTTTTTCAAAGTACTTTCCTCCTCTATGGATAATGGCTGACTGCCGGTTACATATTCAAGCGCTTTCTTTCCGCCGATGCTGGAGAGCGGAATCAGAAAAGAGATTCCCCTGCCGGGCAGGTGTATATTTACCACATTCTGCAGGATGTGTTTCAGATGTTTCCAGGTATCCCAGGTCACGAAAGAAAGGTGAACGGATTTTTCTGTGTCCTCAATTCCCAGGTAATCCAGCACGGAACTGGAGGCGGTGCCGTAACCCAGTATGGTCAGAGGGTCAGAGAGGTGGTTTGCCTTAAAAAAGGAAGAAACCTTCTCGTGTTTGTCCCGGTCGCTGATTATTACCATCATGTAGATTCTGTTCATGGATTTCCTCCTTACAATTCGATAATATCGTTGTCACCCAAGCTGTCCAGATAGGAAAGAGGAGCGGCCTCTTTTTCTGCCTGTGTCCTGGATTTTTGCCGATAGACTACCCCCATGCACTGGATGGTGATAAGAGGGGTCATGGCAACCATGGCAACCACCCCGAAAGCGTCAGTGACAATATTTCCGCCTACGGCCTGGCAGGCGCCCATGGCAAAGGGAAGGAGAAAGGTGGCTGTCATGGGACCGGAAGCCACTCCGCCGGAGTCAAAGGCAATAGCCGTAAAAATCTTAGGTACAAAAAATGTCAGCAGCAGCGCGAGGGCGTATCCGGGAATCAAAAACCACAGGATGGAAATGCCCGTAAGCACCCGAACCATTGCCAGTCCCACAGAAATGGAGACGCCGATGGAGAGACTGATCCCCATGGATGATCCGGATATGGCGCCGGAGGTGATATCCTCCACCTGTTCCATCAGGACATATACAGCGGGCTCTGCTTTTACGATAAAATAGCCGATGATCATACCTATGGGGATGATGAGTATCCGGTAAGGCAGGGCCGCGATGATCTGGCCCAGGTAGTTGCCGGCGGGCATAAATCCCATGTTGACTCCGGTCAGGAAAAGTACAAGTCCGATATAAGTGTAAACGATTCCCACGATGATTTTCAAAAGGTTTTTTCTGCTCAGCTTCAGGGAAAAAGCCTGAAACAGAGTAAAGAAAAGGACAATTGGAAAAAGGGAGACTGCGATCTCTTTTATATATTCCGGAAAGCCGTGGGCAAAATATTTCCACAGGGCAACAGAGTCTTCCAGCTGGGGCAGCGTATCAGCAGCGTAAGAAGTATCTTCGGGACGAAATACCATACTTAAAAGAAGGACGGCCAGAATGGGGCCGATGGAGCATAAGGCTACCAGGCCAAAACTGTCCTCCTCCGCATGACTGTCGCTTCGGATGGCGGAAAAACCTACGCCCAGAGCCATAATAAAAGGAACAGTCATAGGGCCTGTGGTGACGCCGCCGGAGTCAAAGGCAACAGCCAGCAGATCTCCGGGAATGAAAAAAGCCAGGAGAAATATGATGATATAAAAAACGATCAGCATACGTGACAGCGGTATGGAAAACAGCATACGCAGCATTGCCACCATCAGGAAAATACCAACGCCGAAGGCAACAGCAAGAACCAGAACATGATTGGGGATAGAGGGAACCTGTTCTGCCAGAACCTGCAGATCCGGTTCCGATATGGTGATGATAAAGCCAAGAATGAAACAGATCAGCAAAACAATCTTCAGCTTTCCGGAACGGGCGATTTGTGTTCCGATTTTTTCACCGATGGGGGACATTGCCAGCTCGGCTCCAAGGGTAAAAAACATCATGCCGATGATCAGCAGAACCGCTCCCAGAATAAACAAAAGCAGTATGCTGGCAGGTACAGGCGCAATGGTAAAGCAAAGAGCCAGCACTATGATCATGATGGGAAGAACTGCTTTTAAAGCCTCTTTCAGTTTTTCTGTCAGCCGGTTGTTGTTAAAAAGCATAAGATACCGTCCTTTTATTGGCAGGGTTAATTCTTCAACACTTACAGTATAATAGAAAAGCGGGGGAATGAAAAGGCAAAAAATTCAGGAATGGCCCCAGGGAAAGAGGTCATTCCTGAAAAATACATGCCTGTATATCGGTTTTAGAAACTCTCTTTGAAGAAAGGTTACATCTCATTTTTCTCGGGGTAAGAAGCAATAGCTCCTTTTTTCTGTACGCTGCGGGCACAGTAACGGTTGGAAAAGTCCAGAAAACTTTTCAGTTCATCCTGTGTAAGTGATGAAAGATCCGTGCTGCAGGTTCCATGCTCATAAAGCTGATAAAGGAAGGAGCCGATAAATGCATCGCCGGCCCCGGTGGTATCATGAGCTTTGACTGGTATACCGGGCGAGCGGGCCAATACCTGTCTGGTACAGGCGCAGGCTCCGTCTGCTCCTTCTGTGTAAATCACCAGTTTTACATTTCCCTGGAAGAGAAGAGGCTTTGCATCCTCCAGGGTCTGGCAGCCGGTGAGGAAAAAAAGCTCTTCATCTGAAATTTTCAGTATATCCGCCAGTGGGAGAAATTCCAGCACGGCTTTTTTCAAAGCCTCATCGTCGTTCCACAGAGGTCTTCTTAAATTAGGGTCAAAGCTTATGGTCATTCCAGCATTTCTTGCCAGTTCAATGGCCTTCCTGTGAGCTTCCTTCATGGGATAATCTCCCAGAGAAACGGAACAAAAATGCAGGCAGCAGCCGTCTTCAAACCATTTGGGATCGATCCAGGAGGATTCCAGCAGCATATCCGCTCCCGGTTTCCGGTAAAAGGAAAATTCCCGGTTCCCGTCTTCTGTAAGGGCTACAAAAGCCAGAGATGTATTGGCCTGGTCTGTCCTTTTTACCGCTGTGCAGTCAATTCCGTAGGTTTGAAATTCATCCAGTATTTTGTCCCCGAAAGGATCGGCGCCCAGCTGAGTGATCATCCGTGCATGGCCGCCCAGTTTCACGAAAGCGCCGCAGACATTGGCAGGGGCGCCTCCCACCACCGGGTGAAATTCAGATACTTCCTTGATCTTTTTTCCGCTTTGTCCGGGAATGAAGTCGATCAGTGCTTCACCGATCGCCAGCAGTGTATTTTTTTTCGTCTCCATTCATCTTTACCTCCATCCTGCAAAGTTCCCAGAGCTTTGCACTTTGAACCGTTTGGGATGTCTTTATAACGGTATGTGTCGGATCCTCTGGGAAATACTTCGTAGTAAATACAAGTTCACCATCATTTACGTAAATTTCCAGCAAGGAGGTGTCCTTTAAGATGCGCAGATTCCTGATATGACTGTCTTTTCCCAAAAGGCGGGCACAGCGCCTGGTTCTGCCTGCGCCGGAATCATTCAGAAAAGTAAGAGTTACCAGGCCTTCCCGGCAGTCAAGCTTCAGATCTTCGTTAAATGTTACGGACTGCTGATCGCCTTCAAAGGTCATGATAAGATCAAAAGCGTCGGCTTTGACAGGGCCGTCATTTAAAGAGAGCTCTCTGACCCGCAGATTTTCCAGTTCTTTTACCGGGTTCTGCCGCAGTATCCGTCCGTCAAAATCAAGCTGACGGGGGACGGTCAGGCAATGCTGCCATCCTTCTTGGATAATGGGCTCGTTTGTGTAACGGGTTTCCTCCGGTATTCCTGCCCAGCCGATCAAAATCCTCCGGCCCTGTTCATCGGTAAAGGTCTGAGGGGCATAAAAATCAAATCCCCGGTCCAGTTCGGTGAAATCTTCCGGCAGACAGGTGTAATCCCCTGTATCTTCCAGCACTGTTTCATCACAGATAAAGTAACCGGACTGGTACAGATTCTGATACCGTTCTTTTTCAGCTTTCAGTCCCTGGGGACAGCATAAAAGAAAATGCTTTCCCTTCACTTCAAAAAGATCCGGGCATTCCCACATGTAGCCGAAAGGTTTTTGGGTGGAAATCTCTTTTAACAGGGTCCAGTCTTTTTTGTCAGAAGAGGTATAAATCATGACGGCGCCCTGATCATTTTTTCTGCGTCCGCCCAGAATCATATAATATTGTCCCTTTTCTTTAAAGACCTTGGGATCTCTCACGTGGCAGGTATAGCAGGACGGATAGTCCTGATTGGCAAGCAGCAGCTGCTTTTCTTCAAAGTTCACTCCATCGCTGCTTTTAGTATACAACACATTTGCTCCTCTGCCAGCAAAAATATAATCAAAATTTCCTTTTTCTTTTACATTTCCGGTATAGAATACTTCCAGCTGGCCATCCCCGGTAAAAGCGCTGCCGGAATAGACGCCGTCCCGGTCTTTATCTGTGTCCGGAAGCAGCGGCGCTCCCAGGTAGGTCCAGTTTACCAGATCCGGGGACACATAGTGTCCCCAGAACTTATGACCGCCTCCCGGACTTTCCGGTGAATACTGGAAAAATACGTGATATTCATGGCGGTAAACGCACAGACCATTAGGGTCATTGAGCCAGCCCACCGGCGGCATCAGGTGAAAGTGAAGGCGGTATTTTCCGGCAGAGACCTGGGAATAAGAGGCCTCTGCTTCCCGCCGGAGTGTTTCAAGTTCTTTTTTTGTCAATTCTTTTTTACCTCCAGTACCGGATCCAGGAAGGCAACCTTTCCGGGAGCGGCTGTCATAAGCACATCGTCGTAGTTGTCAGAGTTGGTGACGATCATCGGAGTAGTCGTATTGTAGCCTGCGGCTTTGATCTTTTCAAGATCCGCTGTCAGAAGCAGCTGACCGGCTTTTATGGTATCTCCGTCGCTGACGTGGACGGTAAAGGGTTCTCCGTTCATCTCCACCGTATTGATTCCCACATGAATAAGGATTTCCACACCGTCGTCGGACAAAAGACCGATGGCATGCTTTGTGTCAAAGACCGTGGCGACTGTGCCGTTTACCGGAGAGACAACCTTTCCGCTTTCCGGTATAACTGCCATCCCTTTACCGAGAACTTCCGCTGCGAAAGTACCGTCGGGCACTTCCGACATGGGAATGGCCTGGCCCTCCATGGGGCTGTAGAGCGTGTTGGGTTTTACTTCCGGCGTTTCAGGTTCTGCTTCCAGCGTCGGTGCGGGAGAGGAAGCCTTAGGAGTCTCTTCTTTTGGCTCCCGGTACAGAATCCAGGAAACGATGAAGGCTACGGCAAAGGATACCAGCATTACCAGCGCATACTGGAAAGCGTAATCTGTGGTGATCAGGAATCCAAAGATACCTGTGATACCGTATGCGGTTGCTCCCACACCGAAAAGTCCGGCGATCAGACCGCCGCAGGCTCCGCCGATGCATCCTGCGATGAAGGGTTTCATGTAGCGGATATTGACACCGAAGATTGCCGGTTCCGTAATTCCCAGGAAAGCGGAAAGGGAAGCGGGAAGGGCAACGGATTTTGTCTTTTTATTTTTGGTTTTAACAGCCAGTGCAAGCGCTGCAGCGCCCTGTGCCACGTTGGCTGCGGTAGCCAGAGGCATCCAGGTATTAAGTCCTGTACTGCTTAAAAGTCCGGCTTCCAGTGCGTTGTACATATGATGCACACCCGCCACTACCGTCGGGGCGTAGGCAGCTCCGATGATACAGCCTCCGATTCCGAAGGGAACGGCGATCAGCGCCTGAGCGCCTGCCAGAACGTAGTTTTCGATTGTGGAGAAAACAGGACCGATAACTGTCAGAGTCAGATATCCTGTCACCAGCACCGTAACCAGCGGCGTTACAAACAGATCGATGATCTCCGGTACGATTTTATGAAGTTTCTTCTCGATGACGGACATCAGCCAGACGGCGATGACAACAGGTATTACATGGCCCTGATAACCCACCAGGTTAATATCATACAGGCCGAACCATGCCGTTGCGGTTGGAATCTCGGAAGGATCCATACCAGCCACGCTCCAGGCGTTTAAAAGGTCGGTGTGAATCATGATCATACCGATAACGGCGCCGAGGAAAATATTTCCGCCGAAGGTCCTGGCTGCACTGACGGCAATCAGAATGGGCAGGAATACAAACGCTGCGTTGCTGAACAGATGAATAATCGTGTAAGTTCCGGAGTCTGTCATGGCCGGCCAGACATTGGCCAGACCTTCCAAAAGTCCCATCAAAAGACCGCTGGCTACGATGGCGGGGATGATCGGTACGAAGATATCGCCCAGCGTTTTGATGGCCCGTTTAAAAGGATTCTGCTTTTGAGCCGCCGCCTGTTTCACCTCATCCTTGCTTGCCTCGCTGATGCCGGCCAGTTTGATAAACTCATCATATACCTTGTTGACGGTGCCCGTTCCGAAGATGATCTGAAGCTGGCCTGCCGCTTCAAATACTCCTTTTACCCCGTCGATTTCTTCCAGCGCCTCCTTGCTGCACTTTTTGTTGTCTGCAATTACCAGACGCAGCCTGGTGGCACAGTGAGCGGCGGAAACAATGTTTTCCCGGCCGCCGATGTTTTCATAGACTTCTTTTGCTGCCTTGCCATAATCCATGACATTGCCCTCCCATCTTTTAATATAGTGAAAACGTTCCCATGTTTGCAGAGCCCTGATAAATGAAGAAAAGTCTGCTTTTTATGACTAAATCAAAATGTAATGTGGAATCGATTTCATATTATGATTTTATTGTAACGGACATGATCTCAAATGTAAATTGACATTACAGACAAAATTTTGCCTGCTTTTTTGTGCAGTTCTTCAGTAAAAAACAGGAGGCCCCCTTTTGTTTGACATCTGTGTCCGGTGATGCTAAAATTTTTGTGAAATCGTTCTCTCATTTATTATGCTAAGATCAGGACATCTTATTAAGAAAGTGAAATATGGGTATGAATATTAATGAAATTGCAAAACTGGCCGGCGTGTCCCGGGCAACGGTATCCCGGTATCTGAACCAGGGGTATGTCAGCAGTGAAAAAAAAGAGCGTATCCGTCAGGTTATTGAGAAAACCGGGTATCGCCCTTTAAGTTCCGCTCAGACGCTGCGCAGTAAAAAAACTAATTTTATCGGGGTGATTATTCCAAAGATCAATTCGGATTCCATAGGGCGTATGGTATCCGGCATCAGCAGCGTACTTTCCAGGGCCGGATATCAGATTCTTCTGGCCTGTACCGAAAATGACGAAGGGCAGGAACTTAAGTTTCTGACCCTGTTTAAGGAAAATCACGTGGACGGTATTATTCTGCTGGGCACAATTTTTACAGCGGAGCATAAAAAGGCGCTGAAAAATCTTGCCGTTCCCGTTGTTATTTTGAGCCAATATCTCAATGGTTATTCCTGTGTTTACTATGATGATTATCATGCGGCCCGAAACCTGGCGGAATATCTGGCAAAAACCGGAAAACAGTTTGGATACCTGGGTGTGACGCAAAGGGACCAGGCGGTGGGGCAGGAGCGTCTGCGTGGGGTGAAGGATGGACTCCTTTTTGGAAACAGGCTGCTTGCCCAAGAGAATATCCGGGAATGCCGCTTCGTGATGGAATCCGGATATGAACAGGCCCGGGAGCTTATGGAAGCCTCACCCGATGTGGATACCATAATCTGCGCGACAGATACTATAGCGGCGGGAGCCCTGCAGTATCTGAAAGCCGCAGGAAAGAAGGTGCCGGGGGAAGTGCAGATTGCAGGAATTGGAGACAGCTCTTTGTCCAGGGTGACAGAGCCGGCGCTGACTACGGTGCACCTGTATTTTGAAGAGGCGGGGACCCAGGCCGCTCAGCTTCTTGTTGAGCTGATTCAAAAAGGTGCTGATGCAGTCCGCAAGGAAGTAAAGCTGGACAGCAGACTGATTATCCAGAAATCTACCCGGCCCGGTGAGGAGAAAGGAGAGGATACGGATGAAAGTAACGTACATTAAGCACAGCGGCTTTTTGCTGGAGTGGGAGAACTGCGTATGGCTTTTTGACTATTATGCGGGCAGCCTTCCTGCCATCTCCCGGGAAAAGAAGGTGTTTGTGTTTGTCAGCCACAGTCACGCGGATCATTTTAATGCGGAAATTTTTGAAATGTTTGCCGGCTATCCCAGGGTGCAGTATATCATGGCCAAAGAAACCCGGCATAAGGTGAAAAAACTCTCCCTTCCCATGGAACAGGCAGAACGAATTACTTTTTTAAAAGCCCATGAAACCTTTGATACAGATGACGGCGCAGAAGGGAGCATCATCCTGCATACTTACCGTTCCACGGACTGCGGCGTGGCCTTTCTGGTTCAATACCAGGGAAGAAAGATCTATCATGCGGGCGATCTGAACTGGTGGGTCTGGAAGGGAGAATCCAGACAGGAATACAATAACATGACGGCAAATTTTCAAAGAGAAATTAAGCTTCTAAAGGAAGAGGCGGGATGTATCGATACGGCTTTTGTACCGCTGGATCCCCGGCAGGAGGAATGGTATCTTCTGGGGATGGATTATTTTCTGGAGCAGATAGAGGTAAGAAGAGTTTTTCCCATGCATTTCTGGGAGGATTACTCAGTGATTGAGCGATATAAAGGGGAACGGAAGCAGTCTGCCGGTCAGGTGATTTCCATTTCCCGGGAAGGCTATGAAGTGACAGTATGACAGGAAAGATTTTGATCGTGGAGGATGACGCGGGACTTGGCAGAGGAATTATGATGGCTCTCAAAGAGGAGGGACTCGTTTTTACCCACTGTTTAGGCCTTGCAAAAGCCCGGGAGCTGTTTGAAAAAGAAAAATTTGATCTGGTGCTGCTGGATCTGAATCTTCCGGAGGGCAGCGGTCTGGAATTTTTAAAAGAGATACGGGAAAGCAGCCGGGTACCGGTCATCATTTTAACGGCCAACGACATGGAGATGGATATTGTGGTGGGTCTGGAGTCAGGGGCGGATGATTACATAACGAAGCCCTTCAGCCTGATAGTGCTGCGGGCCCGGGTAAAAGCGCAGCTTCGCAGACTGGAGAAAAATGATGATTCCATGAAGGAAGAGAAAAAGGAATACGGCGCTCTTTCCCTTGATTTTCCCAGAATGGAATTTACAAGATTGGGCCGGTCTTTGGAGCTGAGCCGGACGGAACAGAAAATCCTTTATCTACTGACTGCCAATCCAGGCATCGTGCTGAAACGGGAACGGCTGATCAATTACGTGTGGACGGACGGGGCCCAGTTTGTGGATGAAAACGCTCTTTCTGTGGCGGTGAAGCGGCTTCGTGACAAGCTGGGTGACGGCAGGGACGGATATCATTATATCCAGACGGTATACGGCGTGGGCTATACATGGAAGGTGAGTCGGGATGGAGAGAATTGAATGGCTGTGCCTGCTTTTGGGGGTACTGCTGGCTGCCGCCGTGGGATACGGTCTGTGGCAGTATCTGCAGGTGAAAAAAGTATATGGGCGGATGGAACAGATGCTGGAAGAGGCCATGGCCGGACGGATGACAGAAAAAACTTTTGATGAATCCCGCCAGTCCCGGCTGGAAGAACGGCTCCATCATTATATCAGGATGACAGGGATGGCGGCGGAAAAAAGGGGACAGGAACGGGACCGGGTGGCACAGCTGATTGGTGATATTTCCCATCAGACCAAAACTCCGGTGGCAAACAGTCTGCTGTATGCGGAGCTTCTGCTGGAACAGCCCCTTTCGGAGGAGGGACGCTCCTGTGCGGAGGCTCTTCATTTTCATGTGAAAAAACTGGATTTTCTGATTCGGTCTTTAGTAAAGACCTCCAGGCTGGAAAACGGGGTGGTGGCGGTGGCGCCAAAAAAGGAACGGGTATCCCGTCTGCTGAATCAGGTAATGCTTCCCATACAGGAGAAGGGAGAGCAGAAAGGAATTTCTCTTCAGTGGAATGAAGATGACGGATATGCCCTTTTTGATTTAAAGTGGACGGCGGAAGCTCTTTTTAATATCCTTGACAATGCCGTGAAATACAGTGAAGAGGGCGGTACGATAAAAGTTTCCTGCCGATGGTATCCGGTTTTCATGTGCATTGACGTAAAGGATGAGGGCATGGGAATCCGGGAAGAGGAAATACCAAAGATATTCCGGCGGTTCTACCGTTCGGCCGACGCCGCCCAGCAGGAAGGAGTGGGAATCGGCCTTTACCTTGCCCGTGATATTGTAAGAAAACAGGGCGGATATATCAAGGTCAGTTCCGAGTACGGGAAGGGCTGCGTGTTTTCTCTGTTTTTGCCCAGGGAGTAGTGTCAGTTGTCAAAGACTGTTATTTAAGCAGCTTAATTTTATGTGCGTCGTTTCCCCAGTGATGAAATAGATTAGAAGGGGTACTGCTCCAGAATTTTGTAATATCAAATTTACACTTTTGAAGCCGGATATTTAAATTTGAGCATTTGATCAAATCTCTTTTATAATCTTTTAAAGAAGGGCTGTGGGTCAGATCGGTGATCTTTTTTATCTGGCAGGATCGAAGGAGTTCATCCTCCAGATTATTTACCTGGGGAATACAAAGAACTTCACTGATTGCTTTTTGTTTATTTAAGAAACTGATATTCTGCTGCAGGATATCAGTTTCTTCAACATCTGTATCATAAACCAGAACTACTATGGTATTTTGTTTTAAAGGGCGGATTTGTGCAAGGGTGAACCTTTTTTGAATCGTGTTAAATATATCCGTTTTTCCAGGTTCAATCAGGCGCAGATTTGTTTTCAGTGTATCCACCAGTTTTTTTTCATCTTCGCCTTCCACATAATATTGAATGTGTTTTCCTTTTTTCATATGTATATCCTCACCGGTTAAAGATCAGCAATTTCATACAATCTGTGCAGTTCCGGTGCTGTAGAAAACAGATCGTTTTCTACGGCGTGCTTCAACGAATCGGTGCTGCGTTTTAAAAAATCTGATGCATTGATGCAGCTTATGGGCATGTCAGAGTTTTCAATATCCTTTTTCAAAAAAACAAAGGAATGCTTGGGAAGTTGCATGTCCAGAATATCTGTATTATGCGTTGTGAAAAATAATTGTTTCCTTTCAGCCAGTTTATCTATTATAATGGACAAACAGGCTTTTTCTATATCACTGTTAACGTAAGAGAAAAGCTCGTCGCAGTAATACAGATCGTGTTTGTCACAGATTAAAGAAGCGATGATATAAGAGATATCCAGACCGGCCTTTGTTCCGCTGGATAATATTTCGGTATCCGCAATCATTCCATCTTTGATGATAAGGGAGTGATTATGTAATATGATTGCGTAGGTATTTTCTACTTCTTCAACTTTAATCACTTTTTTTATAGATGGATCCAGGGTTTTCAGAATCTGCTCCAGGATAAAAAGATAGTGAGGATCATTTTCAATGGAACTGTAGGTTTTGTTTTTCCATACGTCCTGCGGATAAGAAAAATACCATCCGTTTGTGTTAATCTGATTGTAAGAGGTTTCCGGGGCAGTTCCCTCATCCAGCCTTGCAGCACAGGTTTCATAGCGGTCTTTTTTTGTGATATTTGTGTAAGTAATATGGGTATGTACATTTTTTTCTCTGTAATTTCCATCTTCACCGGGGGAAATCTGCATGTAAAAACGATAAAGGACGTTTCTGGCTGTTACGAAATCAACCGTAAGAGAAGCTTTCTCTGTGCGGTCATTTATAATATTAATTAAATGCTGATAATTTCCGTCTTTGAAGTAATTCATAAACAGCATCAGAAGCTTTCCCAGAGAAGTTTTTCCGGTTGCATTACCGCCCATAATGATGTTTACTTTCTTGTAACGAAAATTAGGGCGGTCAGGCAAATGTTCTCCGGTTATCGTTGAGTCTACGATTTTTTTAGGATAAGACATGTTTATGTGAAAGTTTTTAAATGCGTACAGGTTGTCCACTTTAATATCCATGATGATCATAGATGCTCCTCCTTTGCGTATTTGTTCGCGATTTGCGAAATAATCCCCTTTCATTTATTATACCTCTTTCAAAACATATTTCAAGACTATTACAGTATATTTTTCGGAGAAAGAAGAATAGAACTGCAATCTTTCAAAACTGTAATTTTTCAGAAAGTCTCAGGAAAGAATAAGATGTTATAATCTGTGCAAAAGAAAGTATAAATACATCTTTTGCACAGATTTTTTCTTTTGAAACGAGGAGGATAATATATGTATATTCTGACAACCAGTAATCTGAAAAAATATTACGGCCAGGGGGAGACCCAGGTGAAGGCGCTGGACGGCGTCAGTCTGTCCATAGAAGAGGGATCCTTTACCTCCGTGGTGGGAACTTCCGGCAGTGGAAAATCCACGCTGCTGCATATGCTGGGAGGGCTGGACCGGCCCACCAAAGGCAAGGTGACGGTGGACGGGAAGGATATCTTTTCGCTGAAAGACGACGAACTGACCATTTTCAGGCGCAGAAAAATCGGGTTTGTGTTCCAGAGCTATAATCTGGTTCCGGTGCTGAATGTTTATGAAAATATCGTTCTTCCCGTGGAGCTGGACGGCAGAGAACCGGATAAGGATTATGTAAATGATGTCATCAGTCTTCTGGGACTGGAGAGCAAGCTTTACAGTCTGCCCTCTCAGTTATCCGGAGGACAGCAGCAAAGGGTTGCCATCGCCAGGGCTTTGGCGGCAAAACCGGCCATTGTGCTGGCGGATGAGCCTACGGGGAATCTGGATTCCAAAACCAGCCAGGATGTGCTGGGTCTTATGAAGGTGACGGCGGACCGGTTCGGGCAGACCATTGTGATGATCACACATAATGAAGAAATTGCGCAGATGGCCGACCGTGTAATACGGATTGAAGACGGTCTGGTGAAAGGCGGTGGCGATGATGTGGAAAATCAGTAATAAAAAAGCAGTTCGCCGTCTTTCCGATCGAAGTCTGAAGGCAAATCGGACGCGTAATCTGATTGCCGCCTGCGCTGTCATTCTGACTACGATTTTATTTACCACGCTTTTTACGGTGGGAATCGGACTGATGCAGTCCATAGAGGAGCAGACTCTGCGCCAGAGCGGGGGCCGGGCCCACGGTACGATTAAGAATATTACACAGGAAGAGTACGAAAAGTTAAAGAGCACAGGTCTTTCAAAGGATATGGACGCCAACATACTCTGTGCCTATGACGTGGATAATCCCCAGTTTCTGAAACGCCACGTGGAGTTGTGGTACCGGCCTCTTGATAAGCTGGACTGGTATTTTACCGAGCTTAAGGGCGGGCATCTTCCCCAGGATGCGGATGAAATTATGATGGATACTCAATCTTTAAGTCTTCTGGGAATTACGCCCAAAGAGGGCGCCAGGATTACGCTTCACATAAATCTTGGATATGATCAGCCTTATGTTGAGCGTACCTTTGTGCTGGCGGGCTGGTTTGAATCAGATCCGGTTATGAACGTGGGATTCGGACTGGTTTCCGAAGCCTATCTTGAGAAATACCAGCAGGAGCTGGCAAAAGCCAGGGAGGATGAAAGAAGCTCGGTGGGGAAAATCCAGGCGGATGTCATGTTTGACGATTCCAGAGATATTCAAAAGAAGCTGGATCAGATGGTGGAAAAGGCAGGATATTCCTGCGACGAAAAAAGTCCCGATTTTATTTCCACCAATGCAAACTGGGCTTACCTGGCAGAAAGTATGCAGCAGACGGACTTTGCTTCCGCGGCAGGAGCGGCGGCGATCCTTTTGATCATCATCCTGGCTGGTTATCTGATTATCTACAATATCTTCCAGATATCTGTAATCCGGGATATTCAGTTTTACGGACTTTTGAAGACAGTGGGGACCACCGGAAAACAAATAAAAAAAATAATCCGCAGGCAGGCCCTTTGGCTGTCTCTTTGGGGGATTCCGCCGGGGCTTTTGGGAGGCTTTCTTTTAGGCTGTGCACTTTTGCCTGTGATTTTTGATATCTCCGCTTACGGAAAGGATATAGCTGTGGTCTCGTTAGATCCGGTGATCTTCATCGCGTCTGCACTGTTTTCTTTGTTTACTGTCTGGATCAGTACCAGGAAACCGGCCCGGACGGCTGCCAGAGTGTCTCCTGTGGAGGCGGCCAAATATTCCGGAATTTCAGGAAAAAGAAAGGAAAAGAAATCCGCAGGCGGCGCAAAGCTGTATCGAATGGCGCTGTCCAATCTGGGGAGAAATAAAAAACAGACGGTGATCGTCCTTCTTTCCATGGCTCTTTCGGTGGTGCTGGTAAATACGGTCTTTATGATCAGCGGTTCCTTTGATACGGACAAGTATCTGGAGCGATTTGTGGATACGGATTACCTCATCGGCCACGCGGAATATTTTAACAGTGAATATACGGGCAATGACACCGAATATGCCCTCAGTCAGTCCATGATTGAGGCTGTGCAGCAACAGCCGGGATTTGAGGAGGGCGGCAGACTGCTGGGGTGTGCCGGCGGGCTGAACGTGGAAAAAAGCTCTTACCAGGTGCCGGCATATATCCGGCAGACCGACGGGGAGATCTATGCCGGCGACAGCGTATTTCCGGTAAGCAAAAATCTTTACGGCAATTACTTCTGCATGGTATACGGGCTGGACGATCTGATCCTGTCCCGGCTGGATGTGTGGAAAGGGGAGGACAACCTGGAACAGATGAAGGAAAAGCTGAATACGGGGAAATATATCATTGCTTCTGTGGGCACAGACGATAATGGGCAGGTAAAAGAAAATACAGCCATGCATCAGGTAGGCGACAAAGTAACTATACGGGATAAAGAAAATCAGGTAGTGGGAACCTATGAAATCCTTTCGCTGGTGAAGGAAAAGTTTAATTCTCAGACCAGCCGCATCGGCTGGGACTTTTCCTACTACACCACGGCGAAACAGTTTGGCGCTATAGCCTCCGAGGATCTGCTTATGACGTATGCTTTTAATGTGGAGGATGAAAAAGAAGCGGCTATGGATCAGTTTCTTTCGGACTACACCGAACAGGTGGAGCCCATGATGAGTTATGAATCCAAAGCCGAAGCGCTGAAAAATTTTTCCGATATGACGGATATGTTTGTCACGGTTGGTCTGGCGCTGAGTCTGACAGTGGGTCTTATTGGGACGCTGAATTTCATAAATTCCATACTGACCGGCATTATCACCCGGAAAAGAGAGTTTGCCATGCTGCGCAGCATCGGCATGACTAAAAGACAGCTGAAAAGCATGCTGTTGCTGGAGGGAGTTTATTATGCGGTGTTTACTATCCTGCTGTCCCTGGCAGTCACTGTCCTTCTTTCTTTCACTGCGCTGAAAGGTATCTCCGGTCTTATGTGGTTTATTACTTTCCGTTTTAACTTATGGTCCATGGCGGTGGTGATCCCGGTGCTGCTTCTTTTAGGGCTATTGGTTCCGCTGGCGGCAGAACGGTTCCAGAGAAAGCAGTCCGTGATCGAACAGTTAAGAGAGGAGTAGGCTTAATGAGAAAAACTGTCATTGACAGATTGAAAAGGGGTTTTTTATAATATAACAATAAATACCAAAAGAGCCGCTTTATCAGGCGGCTCTTTCAAAACACATAAGTTAGAAATAACTAACCAAGAGAAGGGGGGAACTATGATACAGAAGAAAAAGAAATCTGCAGGAAGTCAGGCAGTGGGAGAGAATCTGGCCTTTTCCTGGAAGGAACAGGAAGAAGATCTGCTGGAAACACTGTATCAGTGGTACCGTGAAGATCGTCCGCTTGCTCTTTCGCAGATTTATGGCAATTTCGGTCTGACGAAAAAAGAAATCCGTACACTGATGTGCCGGATGGAGAAAGACGGTTATCTGACAGTGCAGGAACCTTCAGGAAAGATCATCCTGACAGATTTTGGAAAAGCCCAGGGAGCGGAATGTCTGTCCCGGCATCAGAATCTGACCCAGTTTCTGGAAATGGTCTGCGGTGTGGATGAAGAAACGGCACAGGTAAATGCCTGTCGGATGGAACACGTACTCAGCCAGGAGATCGTGCAGGGATTTGAAAGGTTCATCCGGTATGGCGATATGTTTGAGCGAAGTGTGAAAAACAGTAATCTGCAGTTTTTGTATGAACAGGGCGAATACCAATTTTGCATGAGCATCTATCGTGCGGGAATCCGTTATCCACGGATACTGGCGGAGGAGTATGTGCTTTTTGACAGCATGCTGCGTCTGGAGGTGGGGGAAGAAAAAAGCAGCTTCTGGATAAAGGAAAGGCGGGGGGAGAAGATGAAAATCTTGTGGTATCGGGATCACGGCGGCTGGGTACGGGCAGGATATCGAAAAGGAGAGTACCGGATTCCGACGGAAATTTTCGTGTTTTCTTTTGTTCCCGGAGATCCCATCATAGAGGGAGAGTGTGTCATCGCTCTGACCGGGGAGGATCGGGAGACGCCCGAAGAAAAGGATTTCAGGGAATTAAATGTTCATATGTGGCAGGAGGGGACAAATGGCGCAGGGTGAAAATCTGAAAAGGGATAATCTGCCGACCATGCAGCTGATACGCTGCCTGGCGGAATTAAAAAAATTGGGAGGAAAAAGAGGCAGTGTGGCGGCGATCGCCAGAGCCTGCGGCGTGCATCACGGTTCTGTCAGCCGCTATCTGAAAATCAGCTGTGAAAAAGGGTATCTGACGGAGGATTACAGCTTCACAAAATATGGAGACGCATGGCTGGAGGGATATCAGAAGCTTCTGGAAGAGATTCCCCTTTTTTTAAAAAAGGCGGGTGTTCCGGAAAAATCCATTTCCGGGAATGTCAGAAGTCTGATTGAAAACACAGAATATACGACGCTGGTTTCCCTGATCCGCTATGACAGAAGCCGGAAAGACGATTTTCAGGGACAAAAAGGAACGGCCGCCAGGAATATACTCAGCGAGGTACTGGAGTATGGTGCCAGCGAAGTTTTTTTCCTGCTGCTTAAGATGGATCGCGGGCAGGATGAGCGGGGGATATCCATGGCAAATCAGGGATTTTGCAAGCCGGGGACGCTACGGCATAATAAAAGGGGAAGCTGGCTTGAGCTGACCATCTGCGACATGAGCGCCCAGTCCCATATAGACGGCATCAGCATGAAGGGCCGTCTGGAAACGTTGAAGTATGAGCAGGGCGGAGTGCTCCACAGGGCGAAAATCAACGGGGACAAGGTAAGACTTCCGCTGGAGGCCTGCAGACTGCTAAGAAAACAGGGAGGAGGCATCCGGGGAGAAATTCCGGTGATCGTCACCTGCAATGTGGGCCGGGTTCACATGCCGGAAAGCACGGCGCTGCTTGTGTTCTGGCTGTAAATATTACAAAAATATTAAATCTATTAGCGATCGAAATAAAAATAAAAAAAGCAGGAGTGGAAAAAAAGGGCAGAAAATGAATAAATTTCCATCTGTAAAAACGGCGCGTCAGTTTGACGGATGGCAAAAAAGACCGTTGACAGGAAAAAGATGGGTGTGATATACATAGATCACAAGGTGGTTAGTGAAGACTAATTACCGGATTCAAAGAGTGGATTTCCGGAAAGAGTGCACACCGCTTTTTGAAAAAAATACTTAACATTTTTATGCCAAATACACTTTTGATACAGAGAAAAAACAAGATGAAAGGAGTATTTTTGTGAAAAAGCTTTTAAAAAAATTTGCAGCGATTGGTATGGCTGCTATGATGATCATGGCTATGGGAGTGACAGCCTTTGCAGCGGAGAACAATACAAAGGCTTACACAGAGGCACAGGTTTTATATGAAGGTGAACCGGCTCCCATGGGAATGGACAAAGGATGCTTTGAATCTGTAGCTACAAATGAAAATGGTGACACAGTGATTACACTGAAAGATTACTCAGTTATGGGTATTACCGGCAACATTGCAGCTGCTGTTGCGGCAGACGGTGAGGATCTTGTGTCTAAGGATGACAGCACACTGACAATTCCGGCATCCATGGGCGCTTCTGTTGATGTGGAGATTACTTTTGGCGGTCAGCTGGGAACTATGATTGAAATGGGAATGATTCCTATGGAGAACCCGATGGATTGCACGATCGTACTCAGCTAATTTTAAAAGCCATTTGTAGGAATTGTTCCTGCAGAACATGTAAACGGGAAGAGGAACAAAAGTCAAGTTTCTCTTCCCGTTTTTAATATGTCAGAAAGGGTCGGAAAATGGAGGGTCGGATGAAACAATATGCAAGAAGAGCGCTGTCGATATTGCTGGCGCTTACTTTATGCCTTGGCATGTACAATGTGACGGCTTTTGCGGAAGCGGGAGAGAAGGCAATAACGGAGTCTACGGAAGAAAAGACAATAGCGGAGCAGTATAAGGAATTATACCATCAGGCGCTAGAGCTGAAAGAAGAAGATTACACACCGGAATCATGGGCAGCGTTTAATGAATATTGGAGCGTAGCACCAAAGACAGATGACTGCAGCGGTCTGGATGAGAAATATCAGAAGCTGTGGCTGACGAACTTACAGAATGCGATGGATAAACTGGTGCCTGTGGAGAAAGAAGAGACGGATCCTGAAAGCAATTACGCGAAATATCTGCAGATGCTGGAAGAGGCCCAAAGTCTGGATTCATCCTTATATACGGAGGAAAGCTGGGCGAAGTTTGAGAGAAGATTAAATAGCATCCTTTCTTCTGATTTGCCGGAGGCTAAAAAAGAATATGAAGAGAATGGCGATATAAGAGATCACTATATTGAAGATCTGGAAGTTGTATTTCGGCTTTTATATCGTACAGATACAGTGGAAAAAGTTTTGACTGACGAAGAGACGGGCTTTCAGATCATTTCCAATAATTATGATCTGAAGGACGGGGTCTGGCTTGACATAGAAAAGACTGATGAATCAAACTGGTCGTATATGGAAGGAAGCTGGATGGCGGAAATACCCGAGATTTCTTCTGAGTACTGCGCTTATAAGATCACGATGCGGGACGAGGCGGGGAATCCGGCGGACATCCTTCGGGCTTATCAGATTGTGATTCCTGTTCCGGAAGAGTTTGATATTGACAATCTGGATGTTAATTTTAGACAGAAAAGCGGAGCAAAGTATAAACTTTCATATGAAATTGATAAAGAAAAACGTTTGCTGACAGTTAGCGTTGAGTTTACCAAGGCTGACATTTCCAACGGAATAGAAGTTTTCCTTTCCAATCCGATAACCGTTACGGATACCTCCGAGCTTGAAGACGGCGTTTATCAGGTGAAGGTAAATCTGGTAAAGCACTCTGATTCCAGCACGTCGTCCATGGCGAACGGAACTCTGAACGGCGAGGCGATCCTTGTCAAAGAAGGGGATGCGGTAGACGCGTATTTATCATTTGGATCGATTAAAATTTTTGACGAACCGTCTTATACAGGCGGACTTTGGTGTGAAGTAGGAAAGAAGGCGGATGGTCAGATAGACGAATCCTCCATGACTGTTTTGGTATACTACTGTAATGAGGACGGCACTTTGCTGGATAACGGCATCTATGATGCGATCACGGAAGTTGGATGTCTCAAACAGATAAAGCTTCGGCTTAACGAAGATTGTAAAAATGAAAAAAATGGCTATACCCTGGCGGTCATGGCTCCCGCAATGGCGCAGATGAACGGCCTGGAGTATGAAGAAATTATTGTGGATGAACTTCTTGTAAATCTTTTGATTTCTAACCCTGAATATTTGGGAACGACGGAAACGGCAAAAGATAGCATACCAGTATACGATAAATCCGCGCTGATGAAGGAAATCGAATATGCCGGAATCTTTTCGGAGAAGGACTATACAGCCGAGAGCTATGAAGCGCTTTCCAAAGCTGTTGCAGAAGCACAGGAAGTATACGGAACCGAATATGAAGACAAATGGGCTGCTTCGGACGCCTATGTGGAACAGATTAACAAAGTAAAAGCTGCTGTTGCGGCTCTGGAAGAAAGTACGGAGCTTACGGAGGCAAGACAGGCGCTGCAGGAGGCGATAGACGAAGCGAAAAAGGTTGAACAGGGAAACAAGACAGATAGCGCGTACGCCACATTGGAGGATGCTATCCGTACCGCGGAAAGCGTATTAAGCAATACGGCTTCCGGAGTGGAGAAACTGCAGGCTGCAAAAACCACGCTGGAAGAAGCGGTTGAAACTTTTAACAACAGCTCCGAAGCTTCTGCACTGGACCCGACAAAGCTGGAAGACGGAGAGTATAAAGTATACGTGGATATGAAGCAGGTGGATAAGACTACTAATTCCATGTCCAACGGGGCCATAGATCACTGGATCAATCTCTCTGTGAAAGACGGAGAATATACGGCGACGCTTGACTTCAACGGTATGACGATCAGCGGCCAGTATGGTTATCTGCTGAATCTGAAATATTACGACAAAGGTTACACCTTTACATCCACGGGAGATCCAAAGGGAACGCTGGTTCCGGCTACGGTTGTGTCCACGCAGAAAAATGCAGACGGATCAGACGTTATAGACGGATACAACGATGAAAATAATTTATATCCGGATATCGTGAGTTTCCCCCTTGTATATCAGGGAGAACAGGAATGGATTCCTTTGCAGGTGTACGTTCCCATCATGGAGAGCATCACTGCGGGAACCGGAACGCAGAACGTGCTGATGAAAATTGACTGGACTTCTCTGAAAACGGCGGACGATGATACGCAGCAGGAGATTGAATTTACAGAAGACGGTATTTATACTGTGACCAGTGAAATCCGTGAAGTGGGAAGCGACGACGTATCCCCTTTTAACAGTTATCTGGATAAGGTAAGACTGACGGCGGAAAACGGTACGCTTACCGCGTATATCGATTTCAAGAGCGTCATGGATGGAGATACGGAGAAGTATATTGAAGAAATCAGTATCGTAAATGGCAGCGCAGCGGCCAATAGAGCAGGAAGAGTGGAAAGAGCAGTGCTTACTCTTTTGCAGAATGTGGAATATACGGATATCAGATTGAAAGATAATACCGGAACAGAGGTAGAAGCCAGACTGTATCTCGCACTCAGAAGTGCGGCTCTCCAGACCGCAGATAAGACGACGCTGAAGGAATACATAGACAAAGCGGAGGCCATTCTGGACGACGGAAAGACCTATACGGAAGAATCGTTGGCGGCATTAAAGGAAGCGCTGGAAGCGGCGAAAGAGGTCTATGGGGACGAAGTGGCCATTAACTCAGAGATCAGTTCGGTGGGACTGACCCTGAAAAACGCGATCAGTACGATGAAAGAGCAGGCCGCAGCAGATAAAACAGAGCTCAAGGCGGTGATCGAGGAAGCGTCAAAGATTACGAATGAAGACGGAAAATATACCGAGGAGAGCTATCAGGCGTTGACGGAAGCGCTGGAAAAAGCGAAAACCGTCTATGAAAACGAAAAAGCGACGGAATCCGATGTGAAGAGCCAGACGGTGCTTTTGAAAGCGGCAATCCAGGCTCTGGTGGAGACGGCACAGGCGGATAAGGATGATCTGAAGGCAGCAATTGAGAAAGCGGAAAGTCTGAATGATCAGAAGGATGAGTATACGGCGGACAGCTGGAACGCTCTTTTGGCGGTATACAATGCGGCGGTGAACGTGTATAAGGATGCGGAGGCATCACAGTCCATGATCGATACGCAGACCAGGATGCTTCTGGCGGCCATCGATGCGCTGATCCTCAAACCAGACGGAGACAGTAAGCTCGCCGACGGACTGTATGAGATTAGCGGAGAGATCGTAAACGCTGCAAGGCCGGATCAGCTGTCTATGGCGGACGGCGCGCTGGAATACACCGTCGATGAAGATGGAAACAAGATAAAGAACCCGCTTCATATCGTCGTAAAGGACGGACAGGCCTATGTCAGAATGCGTTTTGTAGAGCTTACCAGCGAGCTGGGCGGACAGGCATTCAGCGGCTATCTGGGAGAATTGCTGTATTATCCGGACTACGAGGATACTGATAAGCTTCCGGGAGCGGATGAGAAGTTAGCAGAAGCCATCGTTGAATATAGATACGAGGGATATGATAAATATAACGATCCGGAGTTCGGCTCTGACGCTTATATGAAAGGAACAAAGTATCCGGAACAGGTTGCTGTTCCCATTGAGATCGAAGACGCGGAAGTATGGCTGAAGGTTTATGTTCCCGTTATGGAATCTATTTCTGTGGGAAGCGGAACGCAACAGGCAAGACTTCGCCTTGACTGGTCAACTGTTAAGCAGGTACGCGATGAGAGCGTTAATATCCAGGAACTGGAAAAACAGATTGAGATCGCCGGAGCCCTGGAAAAAGGAGACGCTTCTGATCTTACATGGGAAGCGCTGCAAAAAGCAATCGCCGCAGCCAAAGCGGTTTACAACAACTTATCTGCAACACAGGAGCAGGTAGACACTCAAATCCTGTTGCTGCAAAGCGCGATAGCGTCGGTGCAGAGTGAAAACGGCAGCAAGGCGGATAAAACACAGCTGCAGCTGTTAATCGAAAATGCACAGGAAGAACTGAAAAAGACCGACGCCTATACGGAAGAAAGTCTGAAAACACTGCAGACAATTCTCCTCTATGCGCAGAGCGTTTATGAAAACGAAGATGCCGGGCAGGAGGCGGTAAACGCCGCGGCGGCTGCACTGGAGGAAGCCATCGGCAATCTGGCGCCGGCAGTGGATACCTCCCTGCTGGAAGAAGAGATTGTAAATGCAGAAAAAATGGTGACGCAGACGGATAAATATACCAAGGACAGCATAGAGATGCTGCAGATTGCGATTAACAATGCCAAAAGGGTTCTGGCCGATACGGAAAAGACCCAGGAAGAGGTAGACAGACAGGTTACCGCACTGCAGAATGCGCAGAAGGGTATGATCGAGAAGACGGCAGCGGATAAGAGCACACTGAAATCCAAAATAGAAGAAGCGCAGAAATATCTGGAAGATGAGTCCAAGTATACGGCATCGTCTGTGGCCGCTCTGAAAACGGCAATCAGCAATGCGCAGGCGGCATACAATAATGAAGACGCCACCCAGGCAGAGGTAGATGCACAGGTTACCCGGTTGGATAATGCCATCGCTGCGTTGGTGGAAGCAGGCGAAAAGCTCGATCCGTATAGCCTGAAAGACGGCGTATACTCTATTTACGGAGAGATGGTGAAGATCGACAAAGAAACTTACTCCATGTCAAACGAAGCCATCAATCACACCATCAAACTGACCGTAAAAGATGGAAAATATTACCTTACAATGAATTTCAATGGGTTGAGGATCAACGATCAGTACGGTTATCTGGGAACGCTGAAATATTTCCTGACAGGGTACACGAAAGATCAGTACGGCGCGCCCCAGGGTAAGCTGGCTGATGTGACGGTGGACTCCTATCAGACAGATGAAAACGGAAACCGGATCAAAGACAGCTTTGGAACGGATTATCCGGACTACGTAACCTTTGAGCTGATTCCGGAAGCGCTGAATGACGGTTATGTGCCGCTGCAGGTATTTGTGCCCATTATGGAATCCATCGCGGCAGGCACAGGAACACAGCCGGTATATCTGAAGCTTGACTGGAGCACTCTCAAGGCGGCAGAAGCTGATGATCCTGCCTTTGAGGATAACAGCAGCAATGATGACGATGATGACAATAACAGCGGTCTGAACGGCGGCTCCAGTTTAACTGGCGGCAGCAGCTTAAGCGGCGGTTCCAACTTATCCAGCGGCTCTGGTCTGAACAGCAGTTCCGGCTTAAAGAGCAGCTCCGGAGGCCTGAGCAGCGGAACCAGCGGTTCTTCCTCCCTGAAGGCATCCAGCGTGAAGACAGGGGACGAAACTCCGGTGGGCGCGCTGGCAGGACTGACGGCGCTGGCTCTTGGGGCAGCGGTTCTGGCACTTTATATGAAGCGCAGTGAGAGAAACAGCCGCAAGGCGGAAAGGAAATAAGATGAAGGTTACGGGAAAAAGAAAAAAATTTCTCGCCGGATTTTTAAGCTTGATGCTTGCCCTCTTTTTGGGGGCAGGCATTCCTGCTGTTCCGGTTTGGGCGGAATCGGGCGCGGTATATACCTGTACTATCAATCCCTGCTATGCCCATCCGGTAACGGGACAGATCGAGGACTCCGGCGGGGAATCCTCCTACGCCACCGGGCAGGGAATGGTGGAGGGAGCCGTATACACGACCGGTATCCTGGAAATGACGGATTCCGGAGGATACTATCTGACGATCCGGATGAGCCTGATGGATTATACGTCGGGCCACAGCTTCTGGGTGCAGAACGTGGGAGATTCCGGCTGGTCCTCCCCCGCGGTGGGAATAACGGGGAACGGCTCGGACAACAACGGATCCACGGCGGACATCTGCATCCAGGTTCCCAGTGAAAACTGCGTAGTGCGGGGCAGCATGTACGTAAGCCCCATGGGAAGAGACGTGGTATTTTATCTCTATCCCAGCAACTATTCCTCGGGAAACAATACGGATATGAACGCCACCATGGTGACCTCCGTTTCCGGCAGCGAGACGGCGGCTTCTTCCTCTTCAGGACAAGCTTCCTCTTCCCAGAGTTCGCAGGATACGGGAAATGCGTCTCTTTCCTCCGATACGGCCCAGGATGCGGAGACGACGCCTGCGCCTACGGCGGAAGCCCTGGAGAGCGAGGCGGCGGATGAGTCGGAAGAAGAATCGCAGGAGGATACGGAAGACGGGGAAGAGACAACAGAACCGGCGCAGCTTCAAAGCAGCATTACAGCGGCGGCCACCCCGCAGTCTGAGGTTTCCACAGACGCGGCATTAAGCGACGCCCAGGGACTGAGCCTTTCCACCACGGACGAATCCGGCGCCCGGGAGCTGGGAGAAAGTATAGGAGAGGGACTGATGGGATACATGTTCGTCATGGGCGCGGTATTCACTTTCTCGGGGCTGATTCTGATGGGAGCAGCCGCGGGAATCGTATACTTCTTCCGGAGGAATTGGAGAAGATGGGGCGGTGGTGAAGATGATGAAGATTAGAAAAATCACGTTTGTGCTGAAAATCATAGGAGTGCTGACTCTGATTTCCCTGCTGATGAGCGGATGTGTCAATCAGAATCCGGAGGAGACGGACGAAAAAGAGGCCGGCGCTTCGGAAGTATCCGCTTCGGATGAACCGGAAACGGCCGAAAGCCTGCTGGAGATAACCGATCCCCAGGAGCGGGCCGCCGTGGAGGCGGCCGCGGCCAAGGTAAAGGCTATGGATGAGGAGCCCCGAATCATCGCCACGTCGGCGGCCACGGCGGATATCTGTGACCGTCTGGAGCTGGATCTGGTGGGAATCTGCCAGACTACCATATCCCAGGTGCCGGAAAGGTACCAGGATCTGACCCAGGTTGGGACGGCCATGGCGCCGGATATGGAGATCATATCTTCGCTGGATCCGGACTGGATTTTGAGCCCCTCTTCCCTGCAGTCCGACCAGCAGCCAAAATACGAGGCCATCGACACGGACTGGGCCTTTTTGAACCTGCGCAGCGTGCCGGGCATGTACCGCTCCATCCAGGAGCTGGGAGAGATCTTTGACCGGCAGGAGCAGGCCCAGGAGCTGGTGGATGAATTTACCGAATTTTACGACGGCTACAAGGACAAAAACGCCGGGGAGGAAAGCCCCCAGGTGCTGGTCCTCATGGGACTGCCCGGCTCCTACATCATTGCCACGGAGAATTCCTACGTGGGAAGCCTGGTGGAGCTGGCGGGGGGAGAAAATGTATACGCCGGTACGGATCAGGAGTTCCTCACCGTCAATACGGAGGACATGAAGACTAAGGAGCCGGATGTGATCCTGCGGGCGGCCCACGCGCTGCCGGACCAGGTGGTGGAAATGTTCAAAGACGATTTTGAAACCAACGATATCTGGAAGCATTTTGAAGCCGTGCAGGAGGGACGAGTATACGACCTGACCTATGAGCTGTTCGGCATGAGCGCCACCTTCCGTTATCCGGAAGCGCTGGAAGAGCTGCAGCCCATGCTTTATCCCGAAAGCGAAGAGGACGAGAAGAAAGCGAAGGAGAGCAGCGAGAAGGCGGCGGATGCGGCGGAGGATTCACAGGCCACGGAGAAGACTGACGAGGATACTTTGAAAAAGGCCGCGCAATAGGAAGGAGGAAATATGGAGATACAGGAAAAAGATCAGGATAAAAGCCGGAAGCAAAAGAAAAAACTCTGGGCCGCTCTGTCTTTTATCATAATGATTCTTCTGCTGGTGGGACTTTTCTTTGCGGCGGTGAATATCGGAAGTCTGAAGGTGAGCTTTTCGCAGCTGATCCGGGGGCTTTTTGTGGAATACAACGACGACGTGGCCACGGTCTTTGACCTGCGGTTCCCGCGTATTATCATTTCCATGCTGGCGGGAGCCGCCATCGCCGTATCCGGCGTTTTATTCCAGGCGGTGCTGAAAAATCCGCTGGCGGATCCGGGCATCATCGGAATCTCCAGCGGAGCCGGATTTACGGCGGTGATCATCACGGCCTTCACCCCCACTTTATTTTTCTTTACGCCGCTCTTTGCGTTTCTGGGCGGGGTGCTGGCCTTCTTTCTGGTGTACACCCTGTCCTGGAAAGGGGGATTAAGCCCTCTGCGGATCATCCTGGTGGGCGTGGCGGTCAACGCCATGTTCAGCGGACTGTCCAGCGCGTTAAACTCCATGAGCGGAGGAAATATGACGGGCGTCGCGTCCATCGTAAACGGCAACATAACCATGAAGACGTGGGATGATGTGAAGACTCTGGTGCCTTATGTGATCGTGGGCCTGATTCTGGCGGTGGTCTTTGCGGGAAAATGCAACCTGCTTTCCCTGGAGGACAAGACGGCCAGAGGGCTGGGTATCAACGTGAATACCATGCGTATCCTGATATCCCTGGCGGCGGTCCTTCTGGCCAGCATCTCCACCGCGGTGGCCGGGGCCATCAGCTTTCTGGGGCTGATCGTTCCCCACATCGGGCGGATCCTGGTGGGAAGCGACCACAAGGCGCTGATCCCCTTTTCCATGTTGTTCGGCGCCTTCACCTTTCTGCTGGCGGACACCATAGGGCGGACCATTGCCTACCCTTACGAGGTGTCGGCTTCCATCATCATGAGCGTGGCGGGAGGCCCGTTCTTCATCATTCTGCTCAGGAGGTCGAAAAAATATGCAGGCTGAGAACAAACCGGCGATGGCGGTGAAAAACCTGTCCTTTGCCTATGGAAAAAACAAAGTGCTGCGGGATGTGTCCTTTGATATTAAAGAGGGCGATATCACCACGATCATGGGAGCCAACGGATGCGGCAAGACCACGCTGTTTTCCCTGATGACGAAAAACCTCTATCCCAAGAGGGGCAACATCTTCCTGAAGGGAAAGAACATACAGAATTTGGGCCTGAAGGAATTCGCCCGGAAGGTATCCATCGTCCATCAGTATAATACCTCCAGCGACGACATCACCGTGGAGCGGTTGGTGTCCTTTGGAAGGACGCCTCATATGAAGATGATGCAGGGAAGGAGTGCGGAGGACGAAAGGCTGATCCAGTGGGCCATGGAGGTGACCAACGTGGAGAAGTACCGGGACCGGGAGGTGTCCCGCTTATCCGGCGGCCAGCGCCAAAGAGTCTGGATCGCCATGGCGTTGGCGCAGAATACGAAAATCCTCTTTCTGGACGAGCCGACCACCTATCTGGATATCCGGTATCAGATCGAGATACTGGAGCTGATCCGCAGGCTGAACCGGGAGTTTGGCATCACCATCATCATGGTGCTGCATGATATCAATCAGGCCATTTATTTCTCCCATCACATCATCGGCCTCAAGGACGGGATCGTGGAGGTGACGGGAGATCCGCAGGAAGTGATTACCAGCGAAAGCATCCGGAAGCTGTATGGAATTGAGCTGGATGTAACCCGGTTTGACGGAAAAAAATTTGTACTGACGGTGTAAGGAGGCTGTTTATGAAAAAGAGACCGTTTCGGATCCTCTGGATCCTGCTTGGATTTTTATGCCTGGGTCTGGGGACGGTGGGAGTGATCCTCCCCATCCTCCCCACGGTACCCTTTTACATGGCGACCGTTTTCTGTTTCGCCAAAAGCTCGGAGCGGCTGCACAGCTGGTTCTTGGGAACGAAGCTTTATAAAAGGCATCTGAAAAGCTTTGTGACGAATAAGACCATGTCCTGGAAAACGAAGCTTTCCATCGTGGGAACGGTTACGGTGGTGATGGCGGCGGCCTTTATCATGATGCGGGAGGTCCCGGTGGGAAGAATCTGCCTGGCGGTGGTGTGGGTCTGCCATGTGTACTATTTCTTCATTCGGGTGAAAACCCCGAAAAAAGAGGAAGCCTATGATTAAAAAGAGACTGATCGGGCTTTTGTCCCGCGGAAAAAAATACATAATCTTTCAGGTGGTGTGGCAATGGTTCGCCCTGCTGTGCCAGATACTGATCATTTACGCCGCCGCCATGGCGCTGGACCAGGCGCTTTTCGGCACGCTGACGGGGAAAAAACTGGGGATCTATATCTGTCTGGGAGGGGGCGGCATGGCGCTTCGCTTTTTCTGCGACCGCCAGGCGTCCCATGCTTCCTTTATGGCCAGCGTGAACGTAAAGAGGACGCTGCGGGAGCACATCTACCGGAAACTTCTGCGGCTGGGAGCTTCCTACCGGGAGAAAGTGTCCACCTCGGAGGTGATGCAGATGGCGGCGGAAGGGGTGGAGCAGCTGGAGACTTACTTTGGCCGCTACCTGCCCCAGCTTTTCTACAGTCTGGCCGCGCCGGTGACGCTGTTTGTGATCCTGTCCTTTATCAACTGGCAGGCCAGCCTGGTGCTGCTGATCTGCGTGCCGCTGATCCCCGTGTCCATCGTGGCTGTGCAGAAGATTGCGAAAAAGCTCCTGGACAAATACTGGGGAATCTACACGGAGCTGGGCGACAGCTTCCTGGAAAACCTGCAGGGCCTGACCACGCTGAAGATCTACCGGGCGGACGAAGAAAAGGCCCGGGAAATGGACGAGGAGGCGCAGCATTTCCGCCGGATTACCATGAAGGTGCTGGTGATGCAGCTTAATTCTACCAGTGTGATGGATATCATCGCCTACGGGGGAGCCGCGGTGGGAATGATCGTGACCATCCTCCAGTTCCGGGCGGGGCACGTGGGCTTCGCGGGGGCACTGATGTTGATTCTTCTGGCATCGGAATTTTTTATTCCGCTGCGGCTTCTGGGCTCCTTCTTTCACATCGCCATGAACGGCATGGCGGCCAGCGACCGGATATTTGCATTGCTGGACCTGCCGGAGGCAGAAAGGAACAAAAGGAAGATCCCGGCCGGTCCGGTGTCCATCGCCATGGAAAACGTAAGCTTCTCCTATGAGGAGGACCGGGAAATCCTGAAAGGAGTTTCCATGCGATTCCCGGCGGGCAGTTTTACCACCCTGGTGGGCCTGTCCGGCAGCGGAAAGAGCACGACGGCCGGTCTGCTGACCGGCAGAAACAAAGGCTATCGCGGCAGTATCACGGCGGCGGGAGAGGAGCTGTCCCAGGTGTCGGAGGAAAGTCTGATGGATACGGTGACGCTGGTCAGCCATAACAGCTATCTCTTCAAAGGCACCGTGGAGGAAAATCTACGGCTGGGAAAACCGGACGCCGCAAAAGAAGAGATGGAGGAAGCGCTGAGAAAGGTGCACCTGCTGGAATTTCTGGAAAGCCAGCAGGGACTTTCAACGCCGGTGGCCGAAAAGGGAGCGAATTTCTCCGGCGGCCAGTGCCAGCGTCTGGCCCTGGCCCGGGCGCTTCTTAACGATACGCCGGTGTATATCTTTGATGAAGCCGCCTCCAATATCGATATGGAGAGCGAGGAAATGATCATGGATGTGATTCACCGGCTGGCCAGGACGAAGACGGTGATCCTGATTTCGCACCGGCTGGCCAATGCGGTGAAATCAGACCGGATCTATATGCTGAACGAGGGCAGGGTGGACCAGTGGGGCACCCATGCGGAGCTGATGGAACGGGGCGGCCGTTACCGCGACCTGTTCCTGTACCAGCGGGAGCTGGAAAACTACGGAAAGGAGACGGTAGTATGAATAAGAAGGAACGAAGAAGCTCGCTGGCCATCATAGGACAGCTGATCGGACTGATCCGGCCGCTGCTTCCCCTGATGTGTCTCGCCGTCCTGCTGGGAGTGGCCGGATACCTCTGCGCCGCCTTCCTGACGATCCTCTCCGGCCGGGCGCTTTTTCACACCCTGCTGGAAATGATGGGGATCTCCCTGGCTACAAAGGGTGGGCTGGTCCTGAGCTTTGGAAGACTGTGCTTTGTGCTGATTTTTCTTGCGGTGATGCGGGGGGGCCTGCATTACGGAGAACAGTACTGCAATCACTTCATCGCCTTTAAGCTGCTGGCGATCATCCGTCACAAGGTCTTCGCCGCGCTTCGGCGGCTCTGTCCCGCGAAGCTGGAAGGCCGGGACAAGGGAAATCTGATCGCGGTTCTGACGTCGGACATCGAGCTTTTGGAGGTGTTCTACGCCCACACCATTTCCCCGGTGGCCATCGCGGTGATTACCTCCGGAATCATGGTTATATACATAGGAAGTAACTCCGTTGCGGCGGGTTTCCTGGCGCTGGCCGGATATCTGACGGTGGGCGTCCTGATTCCGCTGGCCGTGGGGAAAAAAGGCGGGCAGACGGGCCTGCAGGTCCGCAATGATTTCGGAGACTTGAACAGCTTTATCCTGGATTCCCTGCGGGGCCTGGATGAGACCATACAATACAAAGGGGGGGAGAAGCGACTGGAAGAGATGACGCTGCGCTCCAATAAGCTGGGGAAGAAGCAAAAAGAGCTGAACCGTCTGGAATCGGCGCAGCGCTCGGTGACTAATCTGGTGATTCTCCTTTTTTCCTTTGGAATGCTGCTTTTGATGCTGCATTTTTACGGAAAGGGCGGCGTGGATTACCGGCAGGTCATAACGGCGGTGGTTGCGATGATGGGCTCCTTCGGGCCCGTGACGGCGCTCTCCAATCTGTCCAATAATTTGAACCAGACGCTGGCCAGTGCGGAACGGGTATTGTCTCTTATGGAAGAAGCTCCAAAAGTGGAGGAGGTTTCCGGTGAGGAGCCCGCTCATTTTGGCCGGGTTTCCGTAAATCAGGCAGATTTTGCCTATGAGGAGGAAGCGATCTTAGAGAACTGCTCCCTCTTTGTGCCCCAGGGAAAGATCCTGGGGATCCACGGCCCCAGCGGCTGCGGCAAGTCTACTCTGCTGAAGCTTTTGATGCGGTTCTGGGATACGGACAGCGGAAGTATTACCATAGGCGGCAGGAACGTGCGCGAAATTAATACGGAAGATCTGAGAGATATGGAGAGTTATGTAACCCAGGAGACGTATCTGTTTCACAACTCCATAGCGGAAAATATCGCTGTGGGAAAACCGGGAACTTCCCGGGAAGAGATCATGGAGGCGGCAAAAAGAGCTTCCATTCACGAATTTATTATGAGTTTACCCGACGGATACGACACTAAAGTGGGAGAACTGGGAGATACGCTCTCCGGAGGGGAGAGGCAGAGGATTGGAATCGCCAGAGCCTTTCTGCACGACGCGCCGTTTCTTCTGCTGGATGAGCCCACCAGCAACTTGGACGCGCTCAATGAAGGTGTGGTGCTGAAAGCCCTGAAAGAGACCTGCGGTGAAAAAACCGTGGTGTTGGTCTCCCATCGGGATTCCACTATGAATATAGCAGATCAGGTATATGAGATGGAGAAAATAAGAGTTTCCTGAACAGGAAGAAATGTGCAGGTGTGTAAGCGCCTGCACATTTTAAGATACCCGGTGTTTTCTGTGACAGTAAATTCAGGAGATACCGGGAATTGTCCATAATATTGTCGGGCTATTTGGCAAAGTACTTTTCAGCAGTTTTCAGATCTATGGAAAACATCTTCTGAAGCATTTGGCAGATACATTCCTTTGAGTCACCCTCCTCCAGATAATATTTTACGAATGTCCGGATAGTCTCATTCCTGCCTTCGTCTCTGCCTTCTGCAATGCCAGATATTCTGCCTTCTGCAATGCCAGATATTCTGCCCTCTGCGATGCCGGACTCTTTTCCTTCTGTTCTGGCATCCGCCAGCATGTCATCAATCGCCTTACACATATCTTTTTGCTCCTTTCCCGTCTGCTTTTCTTTTTTCATTTTCTCTAATTCTTCTGTATGAGTCACCGCACTGATCAGATCATAAGCCTCCTCTGACAGGTTCGACAGCGCTTCCTGTTCTTTTTCTACGAATGCCCGCAGCTTTTCCTTATCATCTGCATACTGGCAGAAACCGAATACCTGCTTCAGGTCTGTCTGAAACTGTTCTGCGTGCGGGAAGTTTCCTGCCTCCACCACATAGATGGGATAGTCCCCGGCCAGCTCCTGCAGCTGGGAAGGCAGCTCTTCCATCTTCAGCAGTTCCTTTAAGTCCCGGGCTCCATCCCAGTGTTTTCCAAAATACAGGACAATGGTAATTACCGGCAGGAACCGATCGTCCCTGGTAATCCCGGACAGGAATTCGTCCCCCCTTAAATCACGCTTTTTTCGGTGCTCTTCCTTTTTGATGCGTATCTGCTGCTCGTACCGGCTGGCGTTGTAGCTCATAACACGCACCGGCATGGCATAATCCACGTAGCTTTGCTCCTCCACACAGATCATGGCAAACTGCATGCCGCAGGCCACCCGGCGGATGAGGTCCCGATATTGTTTTTTTGTCTTTGTCCGATCACCACTCCTGGTGATCTTAAGCTCCGCGCTGTCCTCATCCCGAATATCTTCCGGGTGAATCATAGGTTTGCCACCAAAACAGAGTACATTGACCAGATCGGCAAACCGGCTGTTGTCTCTTAGATAGGCTGCTGTCAGTACATCTACTTTCTGCATGCATCCTCCTTTCTGCCGGATGCATACTTTCTATTTGCTCATTATACAAAAACACTGCAGAAAATGCAATCTTTAATTTTGCATTATCTCAGAGAGTTCCGTACACATCCGGCTTTATGCAGTTGTTATATGGAAATTTTCGGCCGAAAGGCCATTAGAATCCGGAACCCCGGATAAAAGATGTTTTTATAATACCACAGGACGCCCGTTTCGGCAAGTGCAGATAAAATGGAAAGCTGCAGTCAGGAAAACCCGTCAGGAAACTCCCCTGATTTCCGGGACTTTCCTGACGGTCGAGGGGCGATTTTGAGCCCCGTCTTCCGTCGAAGTACTAGGAAAATTCCGACGTTTTCATTTCCTTCTTTTT
>CAMMBV010000018.1 GCA_946494335.1 uncultured Ruminococcus sp.
GCCACAACGATTCTATAGAAAGGAGCTTTTTTCTGTCCCATTCTTCTTAATCTGATCTTTACTGCCATCTGTTTCACCTCCTTACATGCTTTTTCTGTTAATGTATTAAAAAGGAAGTTTAAATCCTCCTCTTTTACCGCCTCTTGTGCCCATCAGCTGGGGCATCTGTTTCATCATCTTTCTTGCCTGCTCAAACTGCTTCACCAGTCTGTTGACCTCTGAAATGTCCACGCCGGCGCCCTTTGCAATCCTTTTCTTTCTGGAAACATTGAGAATATCAGGATTGGCCCGCTCCTTTGGCGTCATGGAAAGAATCATAGCCTCTTTTCTGGCCATATCCTTTTCATCCACCATGCCTTCAAGGTCTTTCATCTTTCCGCCGATTCCCGGCAGCATATTCAGCACGCTGGAAAGGCCTCCCATGTTCTTCATCTGATTCATACTTTCCAGATAATCGTCAAAACCGAACTGGGCCTTTTTCATCTTCTGTTCCATGGCCTTGGCTTTATCTTCATCGATGCTCTCCTGAACCTTTTCGATCAGGCTCATCACATCGCCCATCCCCAAAATCCTGGATGCCATACGATCAGGATAAAACTGTTCCAGATCTGAAAGTTTTTCTCCCATACCGACGTACAGAATAGGTTTTCCGCAGACTGCACGGACAGAAAGAGCTGCACCGCCTCTGGTGTCGCCGTCCATTTTTGTCAGGATCACACCGTCGATGCCGATTTTATTATTAAAGGTTTCCGCCACATTTACCGCATCCTGACCGGTCATGGCATCCACCGTCAATACCGTAGTGTCTACTTCCACTGACTTTTTGATATCCGCCAGTTCATTCATCATATCTTCATCAATATGAAGACGTCCCGCCGTGTCCAGAAGCACCACATTGAACCCGTTTTCTTTTGCATACTCCATGGCTCCTCTGGCGATATCCACCGGTTTCTGCTTATCGCCCATGGAAAAAACTTCCACACCCTGCTTTTTCCCGTTGACCTCCAGCTGCGTAATCGCTGCGGGACGGTATACATCACAGGCAACCAAAAGAGGTTTCTTCCCCTTCGATTTCAGCTTTCCGGCCAGCTTTGCCGCTGTCGTCGTCTTGCCGGCGCCCTGAAGTCCTGCCATCATAATGACAGTAACTGCACTTCCAGGCTTTAACGTAAGCTCCGTCGTCTCACTTCCCATCAGGGAAATCAGTTCTTCATTTACGATTTTTATTACCATCTGGCCCGGGTTCAGCCCATTCATAACATCCTGGCCCACCGCCCGTTCCTGTACAGATTTGATAAACTGTTTCACGACCTTGAAACTGACGTCCGCCTCCAGCAAAGCCATCTTAACTTCCTTCAGAGCCGTCTTTACATCTGCCTCTGTCAGCTTTCCCTTGCTTCTCAGTTTCTTAAACACATTCTGCAGTTTTTCGGATAAACTTTCAAATGCCATGTGCTACAATTCCTCCAGAATCCCATTGGATATCTCTTCAATCTGTCTCATCAGCGATTCCTTTGATTCCTGGCCGCTGTTCCTTGTCAGGCTGTGAATCTGATTCACTTTTTCCCTGATACTGACAAATTTATGCACCAGATGCAGCTTCTCCTCATAATCCGCAAGTATCCTGCCGCATCTTTTAATCATATCATGCACTCCCTGCCGGCTGATTCCCAGATCCTGGGCCACCTCGCTGAGGGAATAGTCATTGAGCACCACCGCTTCGTAAATCTGTCTCTGGTGCTCTGTCAGCAGCTCGCCGTAAAAATCATACAGTAAAGTCTGTTCCACTATCCTGTTCATATCGAATCACCTTTGCTATCATACAACAGGCTTCCTTAGCTGTCAAGTGTTTTTTCTTGACTTCTGTTCATCCATGCTTCCGGAGCGAAATCCCTCCAGATCCAGAGTAATATAAGAAAACCCCATTTCCTTCAGCCGGCTGCATATCTGATGTGCTTCTTTTATCAGCTTCATAAAATCCTTCCGGTCCACCTCCAGCCGCAGGATTTTGTCGTGAAGCCGCAGCCGTACGTTGCGAAATCCCAGCTCTCTGACATAGGTTTCTCCCTCGTCGATCTTTTTCAGCAGCTCTGTATCAATCCGGGTTCCATAGGGAAGTCTGGTTGCAAGACATGGGGCGGAGGGTCTGTCTGCCGCAGGTATTCCCATTTTTTCCGCCAGCATTCTCACTTCCCTTTTGGAAATACCTGCTTCCCGCAGAGGACTTCGGATTCCCAGTTCCTCCACCGCTTTCATCCCCGGGCGATACTGTCCCTCATCGTCATGGTTGGTTCCTTCCATAACCGCTGAAACTCCGCTTTTCCGTGCAAAAGCCAGAAGTTTTTCAAAAAGCATTTTCTTACAAAGATAGCAGCGATCCGGCGGATTCTCCAGAATACGCGGCTCTTCCAGTTCGTTTACCCGTATTACCTGATGTTCCGCCCCCAAAGCGCGGGCCGATTTTCTGGCATAATCAATATCCGCCGCCGGATGAAGAACCGTATCAAAAGTAACCGCCGTAACTTTTGTACCGTGCTTTCTGGCTGATTCAACGGCCATCTTCAGAATCAGACTGCTGTCCACGCCGCCGGAAAAGGCCACGCAGCAGTCCTGTGCCGTCAACTCATCCATCAGCCGTTCCAGCTCTTTTTCTTTATTCTCCAAAAAGTTCACCGGCCTTTCTCAGTGCATTTTGATATACCCGCCGAAAACTCTCCCCTCTCACCTGTGCCGCTTTTTTTACATCTTCATATTCCGGATAAGCGTACACCCGGTGATTCTTATAGCATACCTTGATGCCGATGTCTCCGTATTCCGTTGGGATGCGCTCCATCCGCCGTTCCAGCACACTGCGGCCGCACCGGTACCTGCGGATTCCAATGGTGGTGGACTCCTGGAAAATAAGATTTTCCGCCCGTTCCGCCGTATCATCACCGCATATTACCTGCATCAGATAGCCCGGCCTGTTTTTTTTCATGTAAGCCGGCACAAAGACAACATCCTTCACGCCTGCCGCAAACAGCTGCTCCTGAAGGAATCCCAGCTGCTCTCCGGTGCAGTCGTCCACATTACTCTCCAGCACCCACACGTCCGACTCTTTTTTCACCTCGCTCACCAGCATGGCTCTGAGTATATTGGCGTGATCAAAATCCTTTTCCCCGGCTCCGATCCCCACCTTTACAATCTCCATCTCCGCTGGCAGTTCCCTGGTGCGAAGAGCCGCCGCAATGGCTGCGCCTGTAGGAGTAATCATCTCACCTTTCGTATCTGTCAGGGACACCGGAAGTCCCCAGGCGGATATGAGCTCCGTCACTGCAGGTACGGGAACCGCCATCCAGCCGTGCTGGCACTTTACGCTTCCGCAGCCCTCCCGCAGTGTTCCTATGGCCGTCTCCTTTATGCCAAGGCTGCAGATACAGGCAGCGGTTCCCACAATATCAACAATGGAATCCACCGCCCCCACCTCATGGAAATGAACATGGTCAGCCGGTGAACCGTGTACCTTTCCTTCCGCCCGGGCCAGTATATGAAAAATTTTCACAGCCAGTTCCTTCACCGGCCTGTCCATGGAGGATTCCATAATCATATTCTGTATGTCCTTATATGTCCGGTGGGGCTGATGGTCCTCTCCCACCTCCACATGGAAAGTCATGCTGTCGATCCCTTTTTTCTTCGTTCTGCCGGTGATCATCTGATAATGATCAAGGGGAAGTTTTTCCACCTGCGCGCGCAGATACCTTTCATCAGCTCCCAGATCCAGAAGCGCCGCCACCGTCATATCTCCGCTGATTCCGGAACCGCCTTCCAGATATAAAATGTTTTCCGTCATACTTACTCCTTACTCTCCGGTTCCGCCATCCGGTTCATCTGTGCCGCCAGATACCCCGCGCCAAACCCATTATCAATATTGACCACCGCCACTCCTTCAGCACAGGAATTCAGCATGGTCAAAAGAGGGGCGACTCCTTTAAAGCTGGCTCCGTACCCCACAGAAGTAGGAACCGCAATCACAGGACGCTCCACCAGTCCGGCCACCACGCCGGGAAGGGCCCCCTCCATGCCTGCCACTGCTATCACACAGTTGGCTGCGCGTATATCTTCCATTTTCGATAAAAGGCGGTGGATTCCTGCAACTCCCACATCATAGATCCGAACCACACGGCACCCGAAATACTCCGCCGTAACAGCAGCTTCCTCCGCCACCGCAAGATCCGATGTACCTCCTGTAAGGACAGCCACACAGCCCCATTTCATGGGCTTTTTAAATTCCAGTCGCAAAATCCCGGCGTCTTCCTCATAGATGAGCCCCGGAAAATCATCTTTTATGGCCTCATACTGCTGGCGGGAAGCTCTTGTCCCCATCAGGTTTTCTCCACGTTTAAAAAAGACCCGGTAGATCTCCCGCAGCTGTTTCACTGTTTTTCCCGCGCAGTAGATTACCTCTCCGAATCCGTTTCTCAGACTTCGGTGATGATCGATTTTAGCACAGCCGATATCCTCATAGGGAAGCTTCACAAGCTCTTTTTGAGCTTCCTCAATGGACAGGGTCCCGTCTTTTACCTGTTCCAATAATGTATGTATATCCATCATTTCACCTTCTTTTCCTTCCGCTATTATATCATCTATGGTACAATATTGTAAACTTATATGCCTGACGGCATACATTCACCAAGGAGGTATTTATGAATCCATCAAAAGTATATTTTACCAATTTGAGAACTACTATGAAATCTAACCGGCAGCAAAAACTGGCCAGACTGATTAAGGCTGCAGGCATAGATCAGATCTATTTTGAAAAACGGTATGCTGCCATCAAAATGCATTTCGGAGAACCGGGAAATCTGGCATTTCTGCGCCCCAATTATGCCAAAACGGTGGCTGACATTGTTCGCGAGCTGGGGGGACGTCCTTTCCTGACAGACTGCAACACCCTGTACGTGGGCGGCCGTAAAAACGCCCTGGATCATTTAAACAGCGCTTACGAAAACGGCTTTTCTCCCTTTTCCACCGGCTGCCATGTGATCATAGCCGACGGTCTGAAGGGAACAGACGAAGCTTTAGTTCCCGTAAACGGCGGCGAACACGTAAAAGAAGCCAAAATCGGCCAGGCAATCATGGACGCAGATGTTTTTATCTCTCTCAATCACTTTAAAGGCCATGAATTCACCGGTTTTGGCGGCGCGCTGAAAAACATAGGTATGGGATGCGGTTCCAGAGCCGGAAAAATGGAAATGCACAGCGCCGGAAAGCCCTTCGTCAAAGAACGCAAATGCGTGGGCTGCGGTCTCTGCACCAAAAACTGCGCCCATGAAGCCATCACCATCACCGACAAAAAAGCCTCCATCGATCATAACAAGTGCGTGGGCTGCGGACGATGCATCGGCGCCTGTCCCCAGGATGCAATCCGGGAAGCCTCTGATGAATCCAACGATATTCTCAACAAGAAGATCGCAGAGTATTCCAAGGCCGTACTGGATGGAAGACCCCATTTCCATATCAGCCTTGTAATTGATGTTTCCCCTTTCTGTGACTGCCATCCGGACAACGATCTGCCCATCATTCCCGATGTGGGCATGTTCGCCTCCTTTGACCCGGTAGCCCTTGACATGGCCTGTGCGGATGCCGTAAACCGTCAGCCCGTTATGCAGGGAAGCATGCTGTCTGAAGTGGACCACACCGGTCATGATCATTTTAGCGCCATCAGCCCGGAAACCAACTGGATAGTCTGCCTGGATCACGCTGTCAAACTGGGACTTGGAACCAAAGAATATGAATTAATCGAGGTCTGATATACCATTTGTTTCTTTCGTACTTTTACCATAAATAAACCAGGCCGCAGCCGCAGTCAGAAGCTCTGCCGCCCAGAATGCATGCCAGACTCCTGCCGCGCCCAGAAAACGGCTCAGTAAAAATGCCGCCGGTATGATAATCGCTGTGTACCGCAGAAGCGAAATCAGGAAGGAAGGGAATCCTTTTCCCAGCCCTTCCAGCGCACCGGCGGACACAACGGAAACGGCAGAGGGCACAAATCCCATACATATGATTCTAAGCGCACTTGCACCCGCTTCTTTTGTCCCGGCGCTCTTGGTAAACAGTCCCATCAGTGCATCCGGCATCACCAGACATAATATCGTACCCGCCGCCATGATAAGTGCAATACAGATCAGGGTTGTCCGGTATATTTTTTTCACTCTTTTATATTCCCCAGCTCCATAATTATATGCAATCAGAGGTCTCATGCCCTGTATCAGTCCGTTGGCCGTCTGATAAAGAAGGGACTGCAGCTTATAATATACTCCCAGCACCAGGACATAAAGCTGGGAAAAGGGCGCCAGTATGGCGTTCAGCGCTGATATCAGCAGAGAAGGCAGCGCCATATTCAATGTTGCGGCAATCCCCACAGAATACATATCCCGGCATATTCTTTTATCCGGCCGCAAATATTTTCCCGATATTTTCACGTTGATGGGGCTGAACCGATACACAAGCAGATAGGCGATCAGCGTAGCCGCCTGCCCCGTTCCCGTAGCCCAGGCAGCTCCTTCTATGCCAAGCTGAGGAAAAGGCCCGATTCCAAAGATCATCAGCGGATCCAGTATGATATTGAGCACGCAGCCCAGCAGCATGCACAGCATGGAAACCGTCATCCTGCCCACTGCCTGAAAAAGCTTTTCAAAGGAAAGACACAGGGATATTATAGTCGCATAACAGAAAATAATGGTAGAATACTGAAGTCCATAGCGGATAATTTTCCGGTCGTCTGTGAACATGGCCAGAAATCCCGGCATAATCAGAATGCAGATAATATTCAGCACAATACCGTGAAGAAAGTTAAGGGCGGTTCCCTGAGTGGCCGCCATATTAGCTTTTTTATTTTCCCCGGCTCCCAGCATCCGGGCTATCACCGCGTTGACGCCCACGGAAAAACCGATACAGATCGCATTAACCAGATTCTGTATGGGAAACACTAAAGACAGCGCCGTCATGGCATCCTCACTGATCTGTGCCACAAAAATACTGTCTACAATATTATAAAGAGAATTCACCAGCATAGATATCACCATGGGAATTCCCATCGTCATCAAAAGAGGCAGCACCGGCCTTTCTTTCATATATGTCTGATCCATTTTGTCACCTTCTGTCCTTATATATTTTGTCAAAAAGACGGCGCTGCAAAACAAGAGATCCGATGTTTTACAACGCCTGTTCTGTCACTGATTACAGATTTGCGCGAACCAGCCGCGGCTTATATCCTTTTTCCTCCAGGGCTTTGACGATACTGTTTTTATGCTCTGTGCCAAAAGCCTCCAGTGTAATTTTAAGTTCCACGGCAGCATTTCGGTTTATGCTGAAGAACTGATTGTGATCCAGCTTGATGACATTTCCCTGCTGCTGCGCTATGATCTGAGAAACCCGCACCAGTTCCCCTGGCTTATCCGGCAGAAGAACGGATATGGTAAAGATTCTGTCTCTTTGAATCAATCCGTTCTGTACCACGGAGGACATGGTAATCACATCCATATTTCCGCCGCTTAAAATGCATACCACTTTTTTATTTTTCACCTTCAGATGTTTCATGGCCGCCACTGTCAGAAGACCGGAATTTTCCACAATCATCTTATGATTTTCCACCATATCAAGGAATGCTACGATCAGTTCCTCATCTTCCACCGTTATGATATCATCGATATATTTCCGGATGTAGGGAAAGATTACCTCTCCCGGCGTTTTCACCGCCGTGCCGTCCGCGATGGTTCCCACGCCCGGCAGCGTGGTCACTTTTCCGTTTTTCAGCGAAACCTGCATACAGTTGGCGCCCGCCGGCTCCACTCCCACCACTTTGATATTGGGATTGAGCATTTTTGCCAGTGTGGACACTCCCGTTGCCAGTCCGCCTCCGCCGATGGGTACCAGAATATAATCCACCAGAGGCAGCTCCTTTACAATTTCCATGGCAATGGTTCCCTGACCCGTTGCCACTGCCGGATCATCAAAGGGATGGATAAAAGTATATCCATTTTCCTCCGCCAGCTCATATGCCTTCTCGCAGGCTTCATCATAGACATCTCCGTAAAGCACCACCTCAGCGCCGTAGCTTTTTGTCCGGTCCACTTTGATAAGAGGAGTGGTGGTAGGCATTACAATCACCGCTTTTACTCCGAATTTTTTTGCGGCATAGGCGACGCCCTGGGCGTGATTCCCGGCAGATGCCGTAATCAGCCCTTTCTTTCTCTCCTCTTCTGACAGGGTGCTGATTTTATAATAAGCGCCCCTGATTTTGTAGGCTCCTGTCACCTGCATATTTTCCGGTTTCAAATATACCTTATTGCCGGTGGCGGCGCTTAGGTAGTCGCTGTAGACCAGTTTTGTCTCCTGCGTAACCTGTTTTACAATTTCTGAAGCCTCTTCAAATTTATCCAGCGTTAACATTTTCTCATCTCCTGTATCCCTTATCGCTTATTCTAGTATGCTTCTTTGTTATTATGGAACAGAGCATTGACAAATTCCACAGGATCAAATTTCTGCAGATCGTCAATGGTCTCCCCCACCCCGATATATTTAACCGGAATATCCAGCTCAGACTGGATCGCCACTGCGATTCCTCCTTTGGCCGTACCGTCCAGCTTGGTCAGAATAATCCCTGTCACATTGGCTGCTTCCGCAAACTGGCGCGCCTGCACCAGGGCATTTTGCCCCGTTGTGCCGTCCAGCACCACCAGCGTTTCCAGATAGGCCTCCGGATATTCTTTCTCCAGTATCCGGTAAATCTTTTTCAACTCTTCCATCAGATTTTTCTTATTATGAAGTCTTCCGGCCGTATCACACAGAAGAATATCCGCTTTTCTGGCTTTCGCTGCCTGAACCGCATCAAAAACCACCGCAGCCGGATCAGAACCCTCCTGTCCTCCGATGATCTCCACACCGGCTCTGTGAGCCCACTGTGTAAGCTGTTCGCCTGCCGCCGCCCGGAAGGTATCCGCCGCCGCCAGAATTACTTTCTTTCCCTGGTCTTTCAGTTTTCCGGCCAGTTTTCCCACCGACGTGGTTTTTCCCACGCCGTTTACTCCGATCACCAGAACCACAGATTTTCTGTTTTCAAACTCATAGGCCGTCTCACCCACGTCCATCTGTCGGATAATACTGTCAATCAACAGTTGTTTACACTGGGAAGGCTCCTTGATTTTCTGTTCTTTCACCTGCGCCTTCAGATTCTCAATGATGGCGTTTGTGGTATTGATGCCGATATCGCCCATCACCAGAATTTCTTCGATTTCTTCATAAAAGTCATCGTCAATACTGGAAAAGCCGCTGAAAATGGAATCAATTCCCGCCACAATATTATCTCTGGTTTTGGACAGCCCGCTCACCAGCCGTTTAAAAAAGCCCTGTTTTTCTCCTGCCATATCTCTTTCCCTCTCTATTTGTCCAGATCATTCTCTATCAGATTCACAGACACCAGTGTGGAAACTCCTTTTTCCTGCATGGTAATACCATACAGCCGGTCCGCCGCCGTCATGGTGCCCCTTCTATGTGTAATAATAATAAATTGGGTGTTCTTTGTCAACTTGTGAAGGTACTGGGCAAAACGGGTCACATTAGAATCATCCAGCGCCGCTTCAATCTCATCCAGCAGACAAAAAGGCGACGGTTTCAGATTCTGAATAGCAAACAATAGTGCGATGGCCGTCAGCGCTTTCTCCCCGCCTGACAGCTGCATCATATTCTGCAGCTTTTTCCCCGGGGGCTGCGAGATAATCCGAATGCCCGCTTCCAGCACATCTTCCTCCTCCATCAGCTCCAGCGTACCCTTTCCGCCTCCGAAAAGCTGTTTGAATGCCCGGTCAAATTCCCTTTGTATCTCGGCGAATTTCTCCGTAAACTGACGCCTCATTCCGCTGTCCAGTTCATCAATAATTCCCAGCAGCGTCTTTTCCGATTCCACCAGATCACTGTGCTGTGTCTCCAGAAAGTCATGCCGCTCTTTAAGCTCTTTATAATCTTCAATAGCGTTGACATTAACCGGACCCAGTTTTCGGATTTCTTCCTTACAGGAAGCCACCCCCTTTTTCAATTCCCGTTCGTCGGCTGCATCCATCAGACAGAACTCTCCGGCCGAGCCGGGAGTGATCTCGTATTCCTCCCACATATATTGGATCTTCTGTTCCCTGCTTTCCTCCAGCTTTTCCTTCTGCTGATTCAGCCGGAAACTCTCCTTATCCAGAAGATTTATTTTCTGAGACAGTTCATCCCGCTTTACAAAGAAAGACCGGTACTGTCCGTTCATTTCTTCCTTTCTGGCTATATGTGTCTGAATTTCCTCTTCCAGTACCCGAGAAACTTCTTTCGCTTCCTTCATAGACGTTTCCAGCTCCTGGATCCTGGCTTCCTTTTGGGCGGCCTGTCCGCTTCCCTGCTGACTTTGGGCTTCCAGCTGTTCTATTTCCTGCTGACGTTCTCCGATCTCACTGCGGATACGTACAATATTTTCACCGGAAAACTCTTCCTTTTGTTTTAAAGCCACTTCCTGAAGATGAGCCTCCTCCATCCAGTGAAGCTGCTCTTCTTCTTCCTTTGCAAACTGCTCCTGCTGTTTTTGCAGTTCATCAATCCGGCTTTCCAGCTGTTCTTCCTGCTTTTTATAATCATTCAAACGTTCCGTGATCTGACCGCTGTTCTGGTTTATCTCCAGAACCTGCTGCTCAATTTCTTTTAATTCCCCCTGAATCTGAGCAGAATCCTGATTCCCCTGGGATATTTTTTCTTTTGTCTGCTCCAGATTCATCCTGGCCGTATTCTGGACGACACACTGTTCCCGGATACGGTCCGCGATTTCCGCGTTGGTGTCTCTTAACACATTCCGGCGGCTTCGGTTTTCCTCAATGGACCGCTGCATCTTATCCATATCATTTTTGAGCATTTTTACGTTGGATTCCAGCTCCTCGATTTCCCTTCGCCGCCCCAGCAGGTTACTGCTGTTTTTAAAAGCGCCTCCCGTCATGGATCCTCCGGGATTGAAAAGCTCACCCTCCAGCGTCACCATACGGACAGACTGCCGGTATTTTCGGCCAATGGCAATGGCGTGATCAATATGATCCACCACCACCGTTTTTCCAAGAAGCTGTGCCAGCAAAGATTCATACTCTTTTCCGGCGGATACCAGCTGACTGGCAACTCCGATTACTCCTTTTTCCTTCAAAACTTCCGGTTTGGAAAAAGAACTGCTGCCCTTCACTGTGGTAAGCGGAAGAAAGGTAGCCCTTCCGTAACGATTCTTTTTCAGAAATTCAATCATGGATTTGGCTGTATTTTCATTGTCCGTGACGATATTCTGAATACTTCCGCCAAGCGCCGTCTCCACCGCTGTCTCATACTTTTTCTCCGTCTGTATGAGGTCGGCTACTACTCCTTTGATGCCGGGGTGTTTTTCCCTCTGCTCCATAACTTTACGGATACTGTTTCCAAAACCATCATACCGTTCCGCCAGATTCTTCAGTGACTCCAGTCGGGATGCTTCTCTGTGATAAGCCGCCTGCCCCACATCCAGCTGCTGCCCCTGATGGGCTATGGTATTTTGAAGCTTAGCCACTTCCTCTTCTATTCTTTTTTGCTCACGGCCCATCTCTTCAATGGAGGCGGTGATTCTGTCATATTCTTTCTGATACTTTTCACACGCTTCTTTAAGATGCATCCCGTCTGTTTTCATCCGCAGGATTCGCTGATTCAGACCTGAGCGGCGGATCTGAATCTGTTCCATCATGGCGTCATATCTTTGCATTTTCCCCTTTACAGACGCCCGCTCGTTAAATATTTCAAGGAGACTGGCTTTCCCTGCTTCAATGGCACTCACGCATTCGGACAGTTTTTGCTGTATTGCTTTAAGTTTTTGTTCTTTTTCCTTTCTTTGAACCTGTGCCTCCTGGCGCTCCCTTCCGATACTGTCCTTTTCTTCAAGATACACCGCTTCATTCTCCCGGCGCTTTTCAATCTCTTCTTTAAGCGCCCGGATTCGGTCTTTGTAATGCTCCTCGTTCTGCCGGTCGGTATTGATCTGCTCTTGCAGCACGTTGATGCGTCCTTCCAGCTGCTGATAGAGAACCGCCTGGTCAGATGCTTTTTCCCGGCGGTTTTCTATTTCCTGTTCCAGAAGCTTTATCTTTTGTTCCAGCTTTTCATATGCTTCTTTTGTATTTTCAAACTCTCTGGCATTTTCCTCCAGTTCCCGTTTCACATTCCGGCAGTCATCTTCCAGCTTTCCCAGCTGACGGCTGCTTTGCTCCATCTGAGACACAAAGAGGCTGGCCTCCAGCTTTTTTAACTCTTCCCGCTTTTTCAAATAAGTACGGGCTGTCTCCGACTGTCTCTCAAGGGGACCGATCTGTCTTTTCAGCTCACTTAAAATATCATTGACACGCACCAGATTCTGCTGCTCCTCGGAAAGCTTTTTCAGCGCTGTATTCTTTCTTCTTTTAAATTTCACAATGCCGGCCGCCTCGTCGAAAAGCTCCCTTCTTTCTTCCGGCTTTCCGCTTAAAATCTTATCAATCTGCCCCTGGCCGATGATGGAATATCCTTCTTTGCCGATTCCTGTATCATAAAACAGTTCATTGATATCTTTCAGCCTGCAGCTGCAGCCGTTCAACAGATATTCACTCTCTCCGGAGCGATACAGCCTTCTGGTCACAGTCACCTCTTCAAATTCAATATCCAGTTTATGATCTGAATTATCCAAAGTGATTGCCACGGAAGCAAAACCCAGCGGTTTTCTGTTTTCCGTTCCGGAAAATATGACATCCTGCATGTTGCCGCCGCGCAGCTGCTTTGCGCTCTGTTCTCCCAAAACCCAGCGGACAGCGTCCCCCACATTGCTTTTTCCGCTTCCGTTTGGCCCCACGATTCCGGTAATCCCATTATGAAACTCAAAAGAAATTTTATTTGCAAAGGACTTAAAGCCCTGTACCTCAATACTTTTTAAATACATAATTCACCCGTCTTGCCGCAGCGCACAGATTGCATGATACGCCGCCGACTGTTCCGCTGCTTTTTTTGTCCGTCCCGTTCCGCTGCCCAGCAGTTTTTCTCCCACATAAACCTCTGTGGTAAATACTTTGTCATGATCCGGTCCTTCCTCTTTCGTCAGCTTGTAGCTGATTTCTCCGTGAAAGCTCCCCTGAATCATTTCCTGAAGAATTGTTTTGCTGTCGTAAAACAGTTTCTTATGTTCAATGTCATTCAGGACAAAACGTTGGACGAACTCCCTTGCCTTTAAAAGTCCTCCATCCAGATAAATGGCTCCAATGACAGCCTCCAGCGCATCCGAAATAACAGAATCCCGCTTTCTTCCCCCGGTAAGATCCTCCCCTTTTCCCAAAAGCAGGTAGCTTCCCAGTGAAAGCTCCCTGGCATCGTTGGCAAGAGTGGGTTCACAGACAAGGCTGGCCCGCAGCTTCGTCAGCTCCCCTTCCGGATAGTCCTCATAGGTGTGATATAAAAATTCGCTGGATAAAAGCTCCAGCACAGCATCCCCCAGAAATTCCAGACGCTCATTGCACCTTTGCCGCTCCATATGATGTTCATTGGTGTAGGAGCTGTGACGGATCGCCATATCAAGCAGCTCCTTGTTTTTAAACTGATAATTCAACTGCTCTTCCAGTTTCCTTCGTTCTGCTTTCATATAATCTCCATTTCATAACAACAAAAGACTGTCTCCCCAAAATCCAATTTCCCGAGACAGCCTTTACTGGCATATTCTTTCTATCTGATTGCTCGTTTGATCGCTTCCACCGCATCTCCTACAGATACGATTTTTTCCGCCTCTTCATTGGTAATTTCGATATCAAAGGTCTCCTCCAGCCCCGTGATAATCTGGAAAACATCCAGTGAATCGGCACACAGATCATCGGCAAATCTGGTATCCATTTTTACCTCCGCCCTGTCCACATTCAGTACATCGGCAATAATTTCCTGCAGCTTTTCATATTCCATACTACCCATGTGTTTTACATCCCCCTCTGCTCCTCTTGTACATCCGCCAGTTTCTCCCGGATTCTTTCACTGATATTCTGAGATTTGAACTGGATACACTGAAGAATGGAATTCTGAATTTCCACCGCTTTGGAACTGCCGTGGGTTTTAACCACCAGACTTTTAAGCCCCAGAAGTGGCGCTCCGCCGTACTCACTGGCATCAAAGCTTTTCAGCGTTTCTTTCAGCGCCGGTTTCACCAGAAGTGCGCCTATTTTGCTGCGAAGGGATGTCATCATGCCCTCCTTCACCTTGGAGATCAGAGTGCCCCCCACGCCTTCGTACAGTTTCAGAATCACATTGCCCACAAACGCCTCGCAGACTACCACATCTGCATAGCCTGCCGGAATATCTCTTGCCTCAATGCTTCCGATAAAATTGATATCCTTACACTCTTTCAGCAGCGGAAATGTTCCCTTCACCAGCGCATTTCCCTTCTCTTCCTCTGCACCGATATTGACGATGGCCACTCTGGGATTGGGAATCCCCACCACGTGCTCCATGTAGATAGAACCGATCTGCGCAAACTGAACCAGATGAGAAGGTCTGGCATCCACATTGGCGCCGCAGTCAATGAGCAGAGAAACTCCTTTTGCCGTGGGAATCAGCGGCGCCAGCGGTGAACGCTCCACACCTTTGATTCTTCCCACCAGGACCTGTCCGCCCACCAGCACAGCTCCCGTACTTCCGGAAGAAACGAACGCATCCGCTTCCCCCTTTCTTACCATGGTAAGCGCTTTTACAATAGAGGAATCCTTTTTGGCACGGATGGCGTTGACAGGCGGTTCCGCAGTCTCAATCACCTCGGATGCATGTACCACCTCCAGCCGGTCTTTCGGGTAGGAGTATTTGCTCAGTTCCTGTTCCACCAGATCCTTTTTCCCCACCAGATAGACAAATATATCCGGACTGGCGCCAAGCGCGTCTACAGCCCCCTTTACCGGTTCCACCGGAGCATAATCACCGCCCATGGCATCCACGGCCACTTTTACCAAATTATCCATTCTTTCATCTCCAAACATTATTTTTCCAGCTAAATATCAAATATTAAGAATAATATACTAAACATTGGTATAAATTGCAAGATGCAACAATGTTTCCCCCGTAAAAGCAGGCGCGGAAAATTTTCAATTCTACAATGCTTATCACTGCAACTTTAAGCTTATTTAGAAAAAAGGACCGATCCCATTTATTGGTAAATCGGTCCTTTTCTTGCTTATAAGTAAACAACTGTTTCGGAAAGTTCTTTTCTCTGGCTGTGGGCTGCAAGAGGCTTCGTGCCTTCTGCCGCATATCCTAAGTCGAGCACCATCAAAACCTCCTCATTCTCCGGCAGGCCAAGCTCCTTTGCCATGACCTCCGGGTCAAAGAAGTTAATCCAGCAACTGTCCACTCCGTTTGCCTGAGCCGACAGCATCAGGTGCGTCGCCACGATTGTCGCATCCTCAACACCGGAATCACGCTTATCTCCCGGATAGGTAAACACATTTTCCTTATCAAAAGCAACGACGAGGACGGTTCCCGCCCCGTAGCGGCAGGGAGTTACCTTGTCAATCTTCGCCAGTCTTTCCTCGTTCTGCACCACATAGATTCTCTGCTCCTGCAAATTCTTTGCGGTCGGGGCCAGCCGCCCCGCCTCTAAGATCGCGTCCAGCTGTTCTTTCTCCACTTGCCGTCCGTCAAATTTCTTGCAGGAATACCGGTTTTTAATCACTTCTGAAAATTCCATCTTTATTTTCCTCCCATTATAAAATCATCATAAACCGCTTCCATATTGCTCCTCATAACTGTTCTTTCTGATCTCACTTCTCATGACATCCATTTCCATGATATTCTGTTCCAGTTCATGGATTTGATCCAACGTTTCTTTCCTCTTATCGCCTAACATCCGTAATCGTTCTAAATCCGAACACTCCCCGGCTGCAAGCAGTTTAAAATAGTAAAGGATTTCCTTTTCAGAAAAACCCATTGCCCGAAGCTGGCGTCTTCGCATCTTCTCTGCTTCTATTTCAACGGCACCTCCTCTACAATAAAAATCTGTGCATCCATATCCTGAAACCATGCCACGATTACAACTATACAAATAATTTTGACTTATCCAGCCAGTTAAATTCATAATGCTCCGTATTTTCCTGCCGCTTCGTTCTAATAAATTCTTCAAAGCTTACATGCTTTTTTGCCTCGTATGCCGTATTGTCATCCGCCTCCGGAGCGCCATATATACGGACAGCCTGTACAGCAGCATGAATATTCTCTAAAGGCGTGTTTGTTGTCAAGTCATTAAATAAGAAAAACATCGGTGAAGATCCCCTTTTCCCGCCAAGCATTATGCCTTTGATTCGGTTTACAATTTGTTCCGGAGTATATGTTTCCATCATTTTAGCTCCTACCCCCGCATGAAGGACCGTCTTATGCTCATCAGCTACCCGTCTGGCATATTCAATCCCCAGTGCTTCCAGATCCGGATCAATACATAAATACCACTGATTGGCCCAAATTGAAAAATCCTCAAAATGTTTTCTCTTTGCACCCTCTAATTTTGACGCTCCAAAATAAGAAGTATCAAATAAAGTCACCCCCGGCATATTCAGCTTTTCAAGCTCCCGCTCCAGATAGGGGCGGATAAATTCATCTATAATATGATTATCCACAATCGGCACTGAGCCAAATGCATCCGCCATTGTAATCTGCGTAAATCCCGGCAATACCTCCGCTAACGCCCGAAGCATCGGAACCTGAAAGTCGTCTACAACACGCCGCATCACTTCATGAACAAATTCCGGATCCTCAATCGCAGCCATCACCAGCTCTTCAACCCCGCACAGATTTGCCGCCAAAGTCCATGGTGCGGAAATTTGCGGGAAGTGATCCAGCCCGGTAAATCTTTTGTACGCCCGACAGTATTCCAGCAAATAAGGGAAACGCCCGCTCTCCAATCCGTGGAATTTTATTTTATCGAGATCACGTTCATCCCGAATCAACGGATTTGAGCGAACATAATCAGGACAGTGATCCGGAAAGAATCTCAACTCCGCTCCCATCGCTTCCCCTTCCAGCGCATAAATATCTCTGTTTGCAAATACCATATCGATATCCAGATATTCCTGCACCAATAAGGAACATTCGGCCATTGCCACCGCATCGTCACGGTATAGATAGTCATACGGAACCCGGCATAGCTCCGGTATAATTTCTGACATAAGCGCTGTAATCGGCACCGTGCCGTTTACAAATGCGCTGCCGATATTCTGATTTGCTTTTTCTATAAAGGACACTTTTTGTTTCATTTGCTTCCTCCCATTTTTTCTGCTCCATTCCCATTCCGTTGCATGCCATAAACCTTCTCGATGAAATAAAAAATGTAAGTGTACTCTCTTTTATTTGGTACACCTACAGTATAAAATAGCTTTTTCAGAATGTAAAATGCTTATATTCATACAATCGCCATTCATTTTTTGTATTTCAAATCTGTTCCTGCAAAAATGTAAGGAAAGCCCTTGTCGCCTGAGAAACTGCCCGGCCTCTTTTCCATGCAAGTGTTGAGCCGACAGACAACTCCGGATCAAGGGCCAAGAATTTCATGTCATCATAATGACAGTCCTGCTCCAGACAGATCACCGCGCCCTTTCGCTCACGGGCAACAATCACCGCATTGTGGAGGACGTTGTAATTGGCGCTGAAATCCATATCCCTGGCAAATTCCCCCGACCATTCCTTCAGTTCCGTATGGGCAGGCGTATTGACATGGATGGTAAACACCAGAGTGCCTACCAGATCGCCGGGATAGATGGCCGGCTGTCCTGCAAGGGGAGCATCTTTATGAATCAGAACGCCCCACCGCTCTTTTGTCCGCATGGGTAGCGTTTGGTACTTTTCCAGACCAAACGGCTGTAAAAACAGCCCGATGTCCAGTGTCCCCTGTTCCATACGCTCCTGTATTTCCTCATTGGAACCGCTGTATAGTTCGAACTTTACTTTTGGATAGCGTTCCTGAAATACGGTCATATATTTCGCCAGTTCCTGCACGCTTTTCAGTTCATTACAGCCAATGGAAATAATCCCCGTCAGCGTATCCTCAGTCTGTGCAACCTCACTTTTCGCCTTTTCCGCAAGAGATACAATGTCCTGCGCCCTTCTACGGAACAGCATTCCCTCATTTGTGAGGATCACGCTGTGGTTGGTACGCTCAAACAGTTTCGTGCCAAGTTCTTCCTCCAACTGCATCAGCTGTCTGGAAAGCGTCGGCTGCGTCACATGGAGCAAGCCTGCCGCCTTTGTGATATTTTCTTCCCTGGCGACCATAAGAAAATACTCTAACACACGAATATCCAAAATCATCACCTGCCTTTCCTGCATATTATAAAGGATTCACTATTTCCCCGTAAAAACAGGAGCGACTGCCACGCAGCCGCTCCCGCCCGATCCTTCTATTTCTATTCAGCCAGACGTCCATCCGGATTCAGCCATTTTCCGTTCACCTCGCAGTTACTCAGCATGATACCGTCTTCATTGAAATAGTACCAGCTTCCGTCGATCTCTTCCCATTCAGAAATTTTAATGGCTCCGTCAGATCCCGAATAATAATGGCTTCCATCGCTGTCCAGCCATCCTGTATGCATGGCTCCGCTGCTTTCCAGGAAATATTTCTTCCCGTCCACAGTGATCCATCCGGTCGCCATGGATCCGTCTTCATTGAGATAATACCAGACATCCTTAACTTCGGCCCAGCCGGTTCTCATGTATCCTTTCTTATCAAAAAGGTACCATTTTCCCTCAATTTCAGCCCAGTCATTTGTCACTTTCTTTCCATTTTTTCCTACGTAGTACCAGCCCTTTTTATCTTCCGTCCAGCCTTTTTTCAGCTCACCTTCCTTTGGCGCTGGCTCTGCATCCGGATCCACATAGATATGATACATACCGCTGGTGGTCATATTGACAGATTTGCCTACCGTGTTGGTGGCAACCACAAAGTAATACCAGTGGCCTTCCTCGGAGGTGTCCGGTGTATAACTGCTTTCGGCAGCTCCCTCAATCATCATCCCGCCTCCGTTGGAGTCAACGGTATTTCTGTACCACTGATAGGTAATCTTGCCTTCGCCTTTTACTTCCGCTTTTACCTTCAGGGCTTTGGCCTTATCTCCTACGGCATACGTTGCTTTTCCCTTCAAATTCGTTGTAAACTCAGGAGCCTCCACGCTGCTGTCTACCTGAACGGCTTCTGGGTCGTATTCTTTTGCTGCATCTGTCTGAGTCTCCTGCGCATCATTGTGGCCCCACAGCAGATTCCAGGTTTCCTTAACTGAAGAACAGCCTGTAAAAAGCGCCAGACCACTAATCAGCGTCACTGCCAAAATCCCTTTTTTGATTACTTTCATACTCTTTACCCCTTATCCGAAATGTTACAATTCTTTTGCAAATTTATGTATTTCGTTTCACATTATAGCACACAGGCCTTCTATCCGTCAATCTCAGTCTGCGGGAGCAGAAACATACCAAAATAGGTAACGGTATTCTGGCCGTTAATATAATTCATTCCGCTGACAGCCGCCAGCTGTGGACAATCCATACAGTAAGCCTCCAGTGAAGAAATAGCTTTATCCGGCATCCTGCAGGGCTCACCTGTAATCTGAGCACACTGCGCGCAGCGCGTGCATCCCCCCGCCGCCAGCTGCAGATACTCACTGTAATGGACGGCAACCGCCTTCTCAATCTGATCTGACGTTTTCCTGTGATTTTTGGCAGCCTCTTCCATTCCTTCAATATCATAAGAATCCTCAATGGCTGTCACCGTCTGAAAAACCAGTCCCTTATCATAGGACTTTGCCCTGGCAATCAGCTGTGACGGTTCCCCCACATAAGGCGGACAGGCATAATTTCTGCCGTAATTTCCGCAGTAATTTGCTTCACATGCTTTCCGCAGTCCTTCGTCAAATCTGATCTTTTCTATATCAATTACCTGCGCTTTATATGCTCCGCATGATATTGCTTTTTCCACCAGTTCTTCATATATTTTCTGCATAATTTTTCCCCCTTTTATCTCTGATAAAAACAACAAAAGGCTTCCCGAACATCGGAAAGCCTTACTGGCAATTAGTCCATTGAAATAATTTCTTTTTTATTATAAGAACCACATGCCTTACATACACGGTGAGGCATCATCAGCTCTCCGCATTTGCTGCATTTTACCAGGTTTGGAGCAGACATTTTCCAGTTTGCTCTTCTCTTATCTCTTCTGGCTTTCGATGTTTTATTTTTTGGACAGATGGACATTGTATTTACACCTCCTTAAATTTGCTGAATATATCACTGATTGCCGCCATTCTCGGATCGGGAACAGCAGTATCACAACCGCATGATGTCTGATTACGGTTGGCGCCGCATTTAGGGCAGATCCCTTTACAGTCTTCCCGGCAGAGAACCTGAATCGGCCAATCCGTTAAAATCTCATTATGCACCAGCCAGTCCACATCCAGTTTTTTGTCTGCGATGCAGCTTAACTCCTCTGACTCTTCTTCCCGTTCTCTCTCCGACAGTTTCATATCGGCTTTTAAATCGCACTGGATATGAAATGGAACCTTCACTGTTTCCAGACACCGGGCACAGGGAACTGCCACCATCACATCAGAAGCGGCTTTAATCTCCAGCACCTGATCTTCGGTGTGAATCACTTCCACATTCACCGGCGCCTTCTCCAGCACAGGAAAACTCTCCCGTCCTGTTTTCACAGCATCCAGTTCTAAGGGAACAGAATATTCTTCTTTTCTTCCTTCATGGTTTAAGATATCTGTCAGATCAATTTGCATAATTGTCTCCTAATCACACTCTGATAATTATACATAGCAGTGCAATGTTTGTCAACTGTTTTTCCTTGACTTTTTCGTTCTTTTCCTCTTTATTTTCCTGCGTTGATCTCCCCGATCAGTTCAGCCACGGTGTCCGTCTCTTCTTCCAGTTCCTCTGCAATCTGAACGACTGCTTTTCCTTTGTTCAGCTTCTTTATGATCTGATTTTTCAATTTCTCTCGTTCGCCTTCCTGCCGTCCTTCTATCTTTGCCAGTTCAATTTCTTCCCATGCCTGCATATATTTCACCCCTATCTCTTCACTATGCTTGATCTTTTCAATCCGATCTTTCAGATCCTGAATCCGTCCGCTTTGGTATCCGCCTTTTCAAGGACAAGGTTAATGGGGATGCAGCTGATAGCAGCTATATCCCCATCTGTTGATTCCACCTGTTTTACTTCTCCTCCCATGGAACAAGTTCTCCCTGATAGGTAGCCTGGTACAGTCCACTGGAAGGCAGATATTTCACTGACTTGTATTGCAAAGGTCCTCCCCACCATGCTCCATCCATATATTCGGTATACGTTACCGATTTTGGTATTTCCTGATCCGCAGTATAATTATTGCGGATCAATTTTTCCATCACAGGCTTCGGATTTGCAGCCATATTGGACACCGCAAATACCGTTCCCGCCACGGCAATTCCCATACAGCATCCAATCAATAGTCCTTTCTTTTTGTTCTCCTGTTTTTTTCTCATCATATATTCCACCCTCCTTCTTAGCATGGATGGTTTCCCGGATACCTGAAATCCGCAAGAATGCGAGTCCAGCGCTCTGTTCTGATTCATACAGTCCAGTATGGAACGAAAATATTGGATTTTTTCCCTGTCAGATTTTTTTTCCAATACCTTCTGATCACAGGCTATTTCACAAAACAGACAAAGATCTTTTTTCTGAAAATAAACAGTCGGACAAAACCAGAAAATTGTACAGATTATCCGATTCAGATATCGGTACATCACATCTTTCCTTTTAATATGGTATATTTCATGCTCAAGCATCCATAATTTCCTGCCGTTAATGTCTTCCGGCACCGCCAGAAATGGTTTCCATATTCCTCCCGTGTAAGGCAATAGAATATTTGGATCAATCAGAATCTGCGGAAGTCCTTTCAAAGAATACTCTCCTGATAAAATGCGCACTGTTTTCAACAATTCCTCATCTGTCAGCTGCGTTAATGTTTTTCTCTTTTGCCACAAACGAATCAACTGCCAAAAAACATACGCCAAAGAAAAAAAGACACCAACAGCCCAAAAAAGCATAATCCATTTCACACCATTTGAAACTATATTTTTATTTACTGGTAACTTTTCAACTGCAACAACTTCCAGCCTTTGAAATACTGTACTTTGCTTCACAGGAAAAAAGCAAAAGGGAATCAAATATACAAGCTGTACCAAAAGCAGCCATCGATACATCCAGACAGGAGGAATCTATTTTCCGGTTGTCCTGTCAATCATTTTCCAAATGAAATAGCATATGCTTCCGGCAATCGATGCCCATATCAATTGCTTCACAATCATATTTCATCCTCAATTTTCGATAAAATCCGATCAATTTCTTCCGCCTCTTCACTGGTAATGCGTTCATCTCCCAGTGCAAGTACAAAATCTTTCACAGAGGAAAAATTTTCAGACAAGAAACTCCACGCCTTCCTTTTCTTCAACTCAGCAGGAGTCACCGTAGGATAATAAAAAAAAATCCTGCCCTCCCGCTCTGATCGAACTACTTTTTTTTCGATCATTCGGCTTAAAAATGTGGATACTGTAGTTATTTTCCATTCTTTTTCCGGAAAATGTTCCACGATCTGTACAGCACTCATTTTTCTGTTTTCTTTCCATAGCAGCTTCAAAATCATCATTTCTGCTTCCGATAAATCTTTATAAACGTGCTTTCTCATAATCTTGCTTTCTTCTACATCGTTGTAGTTTTATTTTAGCACAACGCCAAAAAAAATTCAATAAAAATCCTCCCCGCAGTTCAGTCAAACCGAACCTGCAGGGAGGGGTTAAATTTCATTTCAATTTTTTCTTATTTCACCAGAGCAACTGTTTCGCGGCAGATCGCCAGCTCTTCATTGGTGGGGATTACGGCAACTTTCACTTTGGAGTCTGCGGTGGAGATAACCATATCTTCTCCTCTTCCAGCATTAGCTGCTTCATCCAGTTTGATACCCAGATATCCTAGATATTCCACAACTTTTCCACGTACCAGCGGAGCATTCTCACCGATACCTGCGGTAAATGCAATGGCATCCACGCCGTTCATGGCTGCTACGTAGGAACCGATATATTTTGCCACACGGTAAGCGAATACTTCGATGGCATTTTCTGCCAGTTCATTTCCTTTTTCCATTGCTTCTTCCAGATCACGGAAGTCGCTGGATACGCGGGAAAGTCCCTCTACGCCGGATTTTTTGTTCAGCACGTTCATCACGCCTGCAATATCCAGGTTTTCTTTCTTGGCGATAAATTCCATGATAGCCGGATCGATATCACCGGAACGTGTTCCCATAACCAGACCTTCCAGCGGAGTAAGACCCATGGAAGTATCCACGCACTTGCCGTTCAGTACAGCGCTGATGGATGCGCCGTTTCCAAGATGGGCCACAATGATCTTGGAGTTGTTGATATCCAGTCCCAGGAAATCAGCAGCATGTTTGGAAACAAAGCTGTGAGATGTTCCGTGGAAACCGTATCTTCTCACTTTATATTTCTCATAATATTCATAGGGAAGTCCGTACAGGTATGCTTTTTTAGGCATGGTCTGATGGAATGCCGTATCAAATACAGCAACCATGGGAGCCTTGGGCATCAGTTCCTGGCAGGCGCGGATTCCGATCAGATTGGCCGGGTTATGAAGAGGAGCCAGATCGTTGCACTCTTCAATGGCTGCCATAACTTCCTCGTTGATCACAACAGAAGATGCAAATTTCTCTCCGCCATGTACGACACGATGTCCAACAGCATCCACTTCATCCAGGCTCTTGATAACGCCTGTCTTGGGATTCATCAGCGCATCCAGCACCATCTGAATGGCCTGTTTATGTGTGGGCATATCCGCCTCTGTTTTTTCTTTTTCACCGCCTGCCGGCTGGTATACCAGTCTTCCGTCAATTCCGATACGCTCGCAAAGTCCCTTTGCCAGAACGTCTTCTGTGTCGGAATTAATGAGCTGGAACTTCAAAGAAGAGCTTCCGCAGTTTATTACTAATACATTCATTTTTCTATTCCCTTTCTGTGTTTTCCTGCCGGATATTTTGCTTCTATTTCTGGCACTGTACGGCTGTGATAGCCACAACGCCTACGATATCGTCAGCAGAGCATCCTCTGGAAAGATCGTTAACCGGTGCGGCGATACCCTGTGTAACCGGTCCGTAAGCTTCTGCCTTGCCCAGTCTCTGAACCAGTTTATAACCGATATTTCCGGCATCCAGATCCGGGAAGATCAGTACGTTGGCCTGTCCTGCTACGGGGCTTCCCGGAGCTTTGGAAGCGCCTACGCTGGGAACGATGGCTGCATCCAGCTGAAGTTCTCCGTCCAGTTTCAGATCCGGATAAGATTCTTTTGCGATTTTAACAGCTTCTGTCACTTTGTCGATATCTGCATGTTTTGCGCTTCCCATGGTAGAATGAGAAAGGAACGCAATTTTCGGCTCCTCGCCAACCAGAAGTTTGAAGGACTCTGCAGAAGATTCTGCGATAGCTGCCAGCTCTTCCGGATTCGGGTTCTGATTCAGACCGCAGTCAGCAAATACGAAGGTACCGTTTGCGCCGTATTCGCAGTCCGGAACAGACATCAGGAAGAAAGCGGATACCAGTTTTGTACCCGGTTTTGTCTTCAGAATCTGAAGGCAGGGTCTTAACGTATCTGCTGTGGAGTGGCATGCGCCGGATACCATACCGTCTGCATCGCCCATTTTAACCATCATTACGCCGTAGTACAGATACTGATTCAGCATGATCTCCTGCGCTTTTTCCGGTGTCATGCCTTTCTTTCCGCGCAGTTCAACCAGCTTGTCAATATAAGACTGTGTCTTATCAGATTTTGCAGGATCAACAACAACCGCTCCTGTGATATCCAGTCCTTCGCTGCCTTTTTTCACCGCTTCCTCGCTGCCTACCAGAATCACATTGGCAATATCTTCTTTTAAAATCTTTTCAACTGCTTCATACGTTCTTCTGTCTTCTGTTTCCGGAAGAACAATTGTTTTTTTGTCTGCTTTTGCTCTTTCTTTGATTACGTCAATAAATCCCATGATCTTTTGACTCCTTTCGTTTTTACTCGCTGTTTTCATTATACCTCCAACACCCTTGTATTTCAAGCATTTCAATGGTAGAATCATACAAAAAGTTAGGACGTATTATCTTATTCACGGGAGGACATTATGAAAATCACCGGTTTAATCGCCGAATACAATCCCTTTCACAACGGCCACGCATACCATCTTCAAAATTCCCGAAGGCTGACAGGCGCAGATTACACGGTCGTAGTCATGAGCGGAGACTTCGTACAAAGAGGCGCACCTGCCGTCACAGACAAATATACCCGCACCCGAATGGCTCTGGAGAACGGAGCCGATCTGGTGCTGGAGCTGCCTGTGCGCTGTGCCCTGGGAAGCGCGGAATTTTTTGCCGCAGGAGGTATCGCCCTTCTGGACTCCCTGGGTGTAATCGATTATGTAGCCTTTGGAAGCGAATGCGGCGATGCTGCCGTTCTTTTGGCCATTGCTAAGATGCTTGGCCGGGAATCCAGAGAATACAAAGACGTCCTGCGCCGTGAAATAAGCCGGGGGCTTTCCTTTCCTGCCGCCAGAGAACAGGCCCTGTCTTCTGTCTTTCCAGAAAAAGCCCGGGAGATTCAGGAGGTTTTCTCTTCTCCCAACAATATTCTCGGTATTGAATACTGCCGTGCGCTGCTGCGTTTCGGTTCTTCCATCCGCCCCTGCACCTTCCCTCGCCTGGAGTCCGATTATCATCAGACCACCCTAACGGAAAACTTCAGCTCCGCCTCGGCTCTGCGCCGCTGCCTGAAAGAGGGGGATCTTGCAAAGATCCCATCCCAGATGCCCGCCTCTTCCTGGAAGCTTCTGGCACAGGCTCATGAAATGGGGGAAACGGCCAATTCCAACGACTATTCCCTGCTTTTAAAATACCGGCTGATGGCAGAGACCGCCCGGTCTCTCACCGGATATCTGGACGTGACAGAGGATCTGGCCAACCGGATTCTGTCACAGCTAAACCGGCTGAATTCTTTTGAGGAATTCGCGGCTCTTTTAAAAACGCGCCAGATGACCTACACCCGCATCTGCCGGGTGCTGTTCCACATTCTGCTGGACATCCCCGGCTACTCCCTGACAGACCAGCCGCAGCAGACGGCTCCCTACGCAAGGATACTTGGCTTTCGCAGGGAAGCCGCGCCCCTGCTTCATGAAATCAAGAAAAAAAGCGCCATACCCCTGATTTCAAAGGTTGCCGCAGCAGACTCTCTTTTGTCTTCCCCCGGACGCGCCATGCTGGAAGAGGATCTTCGATGCGCCAATCTTTACGACAGCGTTCTGGCCATAAAAAACCGGCGGCCTTTCCTCCATGAGGCCAGCAGACCGCCGGTAATCATATGATCAGAACATGCCTGATCCATTTAGTTCTTAAAGCTGTGAACCGGCGCCGGTATCCGGCCGCCCCGGTTTACAAACCGTTCACATCCGAAGGTGTTCACCGGCATAATGGGCGCGTAGCCTAAAAGACCGCCGAATTCCACCGTTTCACCCACACCCTTGCCGATCACCGGGATTACACGTACAGCAGTGGTCTTCTGATTCACCATGCCGATGGCCATCTCATCGGCAATCAGCCCTGCGATGGTTGTGGCCTTCGTGTCACCGGGAATGGCAATCATATCCAGTCCCACAGAGCAGACGCAGGTCATGGCCTCCAGTTTTTCCAGCGTCAGAGCGCCTGCATTCACCGCGTCAATCATGCCCTGATCCTCACTGACCGGAATGAAAGCGCCGCTTAAGCCTCCCACGTAGGAAGACGCCATGATGCCTCCCTTTTTCACCTGGTCGTTCAGCATGGCAAGGGCCGCTGTGGTTCCCGGCGCGCCGGCCATCTCAAGCCCGATTTCCTCAAGGATTTCCGCCACACTGTCTCCCACCGCCGGTGTGGGCGCTAAGGACAGATCGATGATGCCAAAGGGAATGTCAAGACGTCTGGCCGCTTCCCTGGCCACCAGCTGTCCCACTCTGGTAATCTTAAAGGCCGTCTTTTTGATCGTTTCACAGAGCACTTCAAAATTGGCGTCCCGCACCTGGGTCAGCGCATGCTTTACCACGCCCGGGCCGCTGACGCCCACGTTTATAATAGCATCTGCTTCCGTCACACCGTGGAAAGCTCCGGCCATGAAAGGATTGTCATCGGGAGCGTTGCAGAATACCACCAGTTTGGCGCATCCCAGAGAATCCTTATCTGCGGTGGCTTTTGCCGTCTCCAGCACAATATCCCCCATCAGGCGCACCGCATCCATGTTGATGCCGGTTTTTGTGGAGCCCAGGTTGACGGAGCTGCAGACTCTGTCCGTTGCCGCCAGTGCCTGTGGTATGGATCGGATAAGAAACTCATCCGCCTTTGTCATACCCTTGGATACCAGCGCAGAATAGCCGCCGATAAAGTTTACCCCTACTTCCTTGGCCGCCTGGTCCAGAGTCTGAGCCAGAAGAACAAAGTCCTCCGGGCTTTTACAGGCCGCTCCGCCTACCAGCGCCGCCGGCGTTATGGAAATTCGTTTGTTTACAATAGGAATTCCATATTCCGCCGAAATATCCTCTCCCGTCTTTACCAGATCCCGGGCCATACGGGTAATCTTATCGTATACCCGGTTTCTTACGTTTTCCAGGTTATCATCAATACAGTCCAGCAGACTGATTCCCATGGTAATGGTACGGACATCCAGATTCTCCTGCTCAATCATCTGATTGGTTTCGCTGACTTCAAAAATATTAATCATCTTTGTCTTTTTCTCCTTTGCCTCAAATGCGGTGCATCATCTGAAAAATATCCTCATGCTGACACCGGATCACCACGCCGATTTCTTCCCCCAGAGCCTTCATCTCATCGGAAAGTTCCTTCATACCCTTGGCGCACCCCGAGGTATCCGTCACCATCATCATATTAAAGTATCCGTCCACGATAGTCTGGGAAATGTCCAGAATATTGATCTGTTCCTTTGCCAGATAGGTGCACACTCTGGCGATAATCCCCACCGTGTCTTTTCCCACTACTGTTATGATTGTCTTTTCCATGTTCATCCTCCCTTAACTAAATGCATTATTTATGTATTACACCTCCGCCAGCTGCGAGATACAGTCTCTTCCCGCCACGGAAATATCAAAATCTCCTGCTGTATAGGGAATATCCCCCATGGTGATCTCTGCGCAGACCGTCTCAAAAGCCAGCGCTTCATAATTATTTTCCCTGCTGAGATGCCCCAGCAAAATCTTCTTCATGTGATCATGCAGAAGACTGCAAAGAAGCTGCCCCGCTGATTCATTGGACAGATGCCCTCGCTTCCCCAGTATTCTCTGCTTCAGATAATAGGGATATTTTCCCACCTGCAGCATGTTGACGTCGTGGTTGGCCTCCAGAAGAAGAGCATCCAGCCCCGTCAGATTCTCAATAATGTAATCGTTATACTGGCCCATATCCGTGGCAATCCCGATTTTTTTGCCTTCATGTTCCAGACGGTATCCCACCGGCTGCGCCGCGTCATGGGATATGGCAAAGGGATATACCGTGATGTCCCGGATTCTGCAGGGAATGTTCTCTTTTATTTCATGAAAGATTCCCTCTGGCAGCTTTCCCAGATTCCCTGTGCTCAAGATCGCGTCGATGGTTCCCGCCGTGGCATAAATGGGAATTTTGTATTTTCTGGCCACTACTCCCAGCCCCTTGATATGATCGGAGTGCTCGTGGGTCACTAAAATCCCGTCGATATCGGCCGTCGTGCGGTCAATTTCATTCAGCCCGAATTCTATTCTCTTTCCGCTGATTCCCGCATCCACCAAAAGACTGGTGGTTTCGCTTCCTGCAAAAATACAGTTTCCGCTGCTTGAGCTGGCTATACTGCATAATTTCATAATACTGACATCCTGTTCTCTATTTCTCTTTTCGTTTTCTCAAAATCACCGCTGTTGTCAATGATCACGTCACAGCGGTCAGAAAATTCCTGCTCAGACAGCTGATTGGCCATAATCTGCTCTATTTTCTCCTGCGTATAATGCCTGCTTTTCATCAGCCGTTCCCGGCGCACATTTTCTCTGGCATAAATATACCACACTTCCTGACAGATTTCATCATAATGTTCTTCCAAAAGCAGAGCCGCTTCCAGGAAAAAAAATTTCCGCCCCGCTTCCCTGGCCTTTTTGATTTCCGATTCTATGTAGTTTCTTACAGCCGGATGGATAATGCCGTTCAGCTGCTTAAGGGCGCTGCCCTCCCGGTATACCAGGGCAGCAATGGCTCCCCGGTCCAGTTCCCCGTCCGGTCCCAGGATATCCTTTCCAAAAAGCTCCAGCACCGGCTGATAGCAGCTGTATCCCTTTTTCATCAGCAGGTGTCCGACCTCGTCAGCCAGAAGCACCTGCACGTTTTCCCTTTTTTCCAGATATCGGATCACTTCACTTTTTCCTGATCCGACACCTCCCGTAATTCCTATGATTTTCATACGCTATTTTGCCTCATACCAGCTTTCCCCCTGATGCATATCCACTTCAAGGGGCACGGAAAGATCTGCAGCCGCCATCATCTCTTCCCTCAATATAGCGGAAACCTTCTCCACTTCATCCTTCCAGGTCTCCACAAGCAGTTCGTCATGAACCTGAAGGATCAGCCGGGACTTCAGATTTTCACTTTCCAGCCGGTCATGGACCCGTATCATGGCTATTTTAATAATATCCGCCGCCGTTCCCTGTATGGGTGCATTCATGGCCACCCGCTCTCCGAAGGAACGCTGCATGAAATTGCCGGATGAAAGCTCCGGCATGGGTCTGCGTCTTCCAAAAAGAGTCCTGGCATATCCCTTCTCCTTTGCATCCGATACCAGTTCGTCCAGAAAGTTTTTGACACCGGGATAGGTTTCAAAATATTTTTCTATATAATCGGCGGCTTCCTTCCTGGTAATGCTCAGATCCTGACTGAGACCAAAGGAACTGATTCCATAGACAATTCCAAAATTCACGGCCTTGGCATTTCTTCTCTGCAGATCCGTCACCTCATCGAAGGGAATATGGAACACCTGAGAAGCTGTAATCCTGTGGATGTCCCGCTCCTCCTGGTATGCACGTATCAGCCGTTCATCCTTTGAACAGTGTGCCAGCACCCGAAGCTCAATCTGGGAATAATCTGCATCCAGGAACACACAGCCCTCTTTTGGCACAAACACTTTGCGGATCAGCCTTCCCAATTCCATCCGTATGGGTATATTCTGCAGATTGGGCTCTGTGCTGCTGATTCTTCCCGTTGCCGTAATCGTCTGATTAAAGCTGGAATGAATCCTTCCGTCCCCGCCGATATAGACGGCCAGTCCGTCTGCATAGGTGGATTTCAGCTTTGCCAGCTGACGGTATTCCAGGATGTTGGAGACGATCTCATGATCCGGCGCCAACTTATCCAGCACGTCCGCCGCTGTGGAATAACCGGTCTTCGTCTTCTTCCCTCCCGGCAGTCCCAGTTTTTCAAAAAGAATGACTCCCAGCTGTTTGGGAGAATTGATATTAAACTTCTCCCCGGCCTGCCGGTATATAATCTCTTCCAGTTCCTGTATCCGCACCTGAAGCTTTTCTCCGTAAAGGGCCAACTCCTCTTTCTGTACCTGAATTCCCTCTTTTTCCATATCATAGAGGACATAGACAAGGGGCAGCTCCACATACTTATAGAGATGCTTCATCTCCTTTTCTTCCAGTCTGTTCCAGAGCGGCTGCCTGGCCGCAAAAGCAGTATAACTCATGAAACAGGCCATACGCATAAGCTGGTCCTCCCGCTCCCTGACCGCATCTTTTTCCGTCATTTTCCCCAGCAGCTCGCTTCTGGAGGGGAACACCAGATTCAGATATTCTCTGGCTATATCTTCATAAGTGTAGGATGACTTCAGGGGATTATCCAGATAGGCGGCAATCTCCACATCAAACACATGGCTCTCCCTGGCTATACAGTCTGTAAAAAGCATTGATTTCAGATTCAGCACGGATACATCAGCGCAGTCCTTTGTCAGCTTTCTTACCCAATCCTTCAGATAATCCTGCGTGAGAAATCCCTGTACCGGCAGATAATAAATATCTTTCCCGGAAAAAGCGACGGACACGCCAAACAGCTCGCCGCCATCTGCCATCAGGGAAATTCCGCAGCTGCCGGATGCGGCTGCATTTTCCAGAATCTGCTGCGCTCCCTGCAGCTCTTTCGTCTCAAAAAAATACTCTTCCACCGCCGGGGCCGGCCCATCCGCAAAAAAACGCGCCAGAAGATTTTTAAACTCCAGACGTACAAAGGCCTGACGGGCTTCCTCTGTAAACAATTCACCCATTTTGGCTTTTTCCCAGTCATATTCCAGGGGACAGTCCGTGCGTATAGCTGCCAGATCTCTGCTCATCAGCGCCTGATCATAATGCTCCCGCAAAGCTTCTTTTGCTTTGTTGGGCTTGATTTCCTCCAGATGGTCGTGGGCGTTTTCAATACTTCCGTATTCTTTGATCAGCTTGGTCGCCGTCTTTTCACCAACGCCGGGAATACCTGGAATATTGTCTGATGTGTCCCCCATCAGCCCCTTCACATCAATAAACTGCAGCGGTGTCACCTGATATTTTTCCATAACATCCGCTGCATAATAATCTTCCGTAACTGTTTTTCCGCCCTTTGTCTTGGGTATCCTTATCTTTACATGCTCCTGGGCCAGCTGAAGCAGATCCCGGTCTCCCGATACAATGGTCACATCCAGCCCCTTCTCTCTGGCCAGCCTTGCAACAGTGCCAAGCATGTCGTCAGCCTCATAACCTTCCTTTGACACCATGAGGATTCCCATGGATGCAAGAACCTCCTTCAGCAGAGGAACCTGCTCCCGAAGCTCCGGAGGCATGGGTTTTCTAGTCCCCTTATACGCCTCATACTGAATATGACGGAAGGTTGGGGCCGCCAGATCAAAAGCCACCGTAAGATAATCCGGTTTTTCCTCCTCCAGCACTTTAAACATGATATTTAAAAATCCATACACTGCATTGGTATGCATTCCTTCTTTATTGGTCAAATCGGGAATTCCATAGAAAGCCCGGTTGATGATGCTGTGTCCGTCTATCAACACTGCCTTTCCCATACTCGTCTCCTTTCGCTTATATATATCCCATAAGCAGACACGCCGTCCATATAAGCACGCCCGCCAGCACGATGAAAGCCAGAAACAAAAATCCCCGCAGTCTGCGTTTTCTCTCCATCCTGTTCAGCTTGTCTTTCATATCATTTTCCAGAAGCTGACAGATATTGTAAGACTCTTCTTTGCTCTCATCTTTTAAATATTTCTGAGCCATATCCATTACATAATAAATCTCCAGATCTCCATAACACTCCGGACAGTTTTTAATATGATCCGTAAATTCCTTCAGATCATAATCCGATATGGTACCGTCCAGATACCGTTTCATACAGTCCTGCGCTCTTTGACAATTCATACCGTACCTCCTAGGCCAGCGACAGCATATGCGTAGCGATTCCAAAATAGATCAGAATAGAACAGGTATCCAGGATTGTGGTAATCAACGGCGTGGCCATCAAAGCCGGGTCCACCTTCAGGCTTTTGGCAATGATCGGAAGCATGCCCCCTACCAGTTTTCCCAGAATTACGATTCCGATCATGGAAAATGCGACAATCAGTGAAATAACTGTATTATGATACGTAAGCTGAATCCGGAAACCGTTGACCACAGCCAGCGTCAGGCTGACAATCAGCGCTATGCGAAATTCTTTCCAGATAATTTTGAAAAAATCTTTAATATGAATTTCATCCAGCGCCAGACCGCGAATCACCAGTGTGGAAGTCTGGGAACCGCAGTTGCCTCCGATTCCCATCAGCATGGGAATAAAAGACACCAGGAGAGGAACCGCCTGAAAGGCTTTTTCATAATAACTTAATACTGCTCCGGAAACCGTGGCGGACAACATCAGCACAAGAAGCCAGCCGATACGGCTTTTGGCATGCTTCATGACTGATGTCTTAAAGTAGGAATCCTCATTGGGCGCCACAGCAGCCAGCTTTGAAAAGTCTTCCGTCGTTTCATCCTGCAAAACGTCGATGGCGTCGTCGAAAGTTACGATACCCACCAGCCGGTTCTCATCATCCACCACCGGCATGGCCATGAAATCGTATTTACTCATCTGCTTGGCCACATCCTCTTTGTCATCGTGGGTATTTACCATAATTACATTGGTCTCCATGATATCCCCAACCAGTTGATCATCCTCCGCCAGCAGAAGATCCTTCACTGTAACCAGACCAATCAGTTTCCGATATTCTGTCACATAACAGGTATAGATGGTCTCCTTGTCCGTACCGACTCTTCGTATCCGTGAGATGGCATCCGCCACAGACAGGTAGCGTGACAGTTTGACATACTCAATGGTCATAATACTGCCGGCGCTGTCTTTGGGGTAATTCAAAATCTGATTAATGGCCTCACGCGTCTCTGCATCGGAACTTCTTAAAATACGGCTGATCACATTAGCCGGCATTTCCTCAATCATATCGACCGTATCATCCACGAAGGTCTGATCCAGAACTTCACGAAGCTCCCGGTCCGTAAAACCGTTGATCAGGCCCTCCTGCATGTCACTGTCCATAAAAGAAAAGGTATCCGCCGCCAGCTCCTTGGGAAGCAGACGATATACCAGCAGTCTTTCTTTTTCATCCAGATCTTCCAGTAAAATAGCCAGGTCAGCCGGATTAATCCGCTGCAGTTCATCTCTTAACTCTCCCAGTTTTTTTTCTTCCAAAAGCTGTATAATTTTCTCTTTCACTGTACTTACCTCTCATCAATCTGCCTCAAACCTAATTTTACCATACCCTCTGATTCTAGGTTTGTCAACCCGTATTTGTCAGGCAATTGATTTCCGCTGCCCGGTAAATGTCTGCCCGTGCAGGCACGGCAACCGCTTGCCGGGCGTATCGCGCAAATAGAACCGGCACAGATTTTCGCTGCACCGGTTCACTGTCAGATAGCTTCTGTGGCCTCCCAAAGCCACTCTTTCTCTTCCCGGGTCTTCATCAGCGGAAACAGTTTTTCCCGCACCCTTCTATGATAATCATTCAGAAGCTTCCTGTCCCCTTCTTCCATCAGCTCCTCTTCCACGGCCTCCCTCTCAAAAGGCGCCAGTGTAAGGATTTCCCAGTTCATAAAACGTCCAAAGTCTGTCGTTTCCTTTTCGTGGCAGACCAGAAGATTTTCCAGCCGGATACCGTATTCCCCTTCTATATAAAGTCCCGGTTCATCAGACACCACCATTCCATCCTCCAGCGCTGTTGTCATTGTCCCTTTTCTGTGCCGCCAGCGGATAGCCTGGGGGCCTTCGTGCACATTCATCAGATATCCAACGCCATGGCCGGTACCGTGCATAAAGTCCAGTCCCGCCTCCCAAAGCCGCGCCCGTGCAGCCAGATCCAGATTTTCCCCGCTGCATCCGTAGGGAAAACTAAGCGCCGCCAGCCGCAGATTGCCAATCAGCACCCGCGTATAATGCTCTCTTTGTTTTTTTGTCAGCGGTCCCAGCGCGGCGGTTCTGGTAATGTCCGTGGTTCCTTCCCGGTACTGTCCTCCGGTATCCATCAAAAACAGACCCTCCGGCTTCAGCTCCCGGTCCGTCCTTTCACAGGCGCTGTAATGTACAATGGCTCCGTGATCCTGATAAGCCATAATGGGTTCGAAACTGGGCAGCAGATAGCTGTCCCACTCCCCGCGGAACTCCTCCAGTTTTTCTGCGGCGCTGATTTCCGTAATTTTTTCTTTCCCCACGTGAGTTTTCAGCCAGCAAAGAAAACGTGTCACCGCCGCTCCGTCCTTTTCATGGGCCCTGCGGAAATTTTCCACTTCCCGTTCATTTTTTACGGCCTTTTCCAGTTCCACAGGAGATGTCTCTTCTATTATATTTGCGGCATTTTTCAAAAGTCCGAAGAGCTTCCAGTTAACCCGTTCCCGGTCTGCCCAGACACATTTCCCCGAGGCTTTCTGCAAAAGCTCTGAATAGATGTCCTCATAAGATTTTATCTCTATCTGATTCCTGCCCGCCCAGTCTAAAAGCTCCTTACTCCAGGCATCTTTTTGCAGGTATAAAAGGGCTTTATCCTCTTCCACCAGAGCATAGGCAAGAGCCAGCAAAGACATGGGGATATCTCTTCCCCGGATATTAAACAGCCATCCTATCTCGTCCAGAGAAGAAAGTATCAAAAGATCAGCGCCCCTTTTTCTTAGCTTCTGTCTGATCTTTGCAAGTTTTTCCTTCGCCGTCATACCGGAAATTTCCGGCGGCAGAAGCTCAACAGAACAGGCGGAGATTTCCGGCCTTTCCTTCCATATCCGTCCAATCAGATCGCCGCAGCTTTTAAAAGAAGCTCCTTTCTCACAGGCCGTCCGCCGGAAGCTTTCCGCTGCGCTTTTATTCAAAACCCTTCCGTCCGCTGCCAGACACTGCCCTTCTTTTAAATTCTCTTTTAAAAAAGAAATAAGAGAGGGAACATTTTCCATCCCTTCTCTAAACAGCGTGATGCCGCTTCCCGCAAGCTGTTCCCTGGCCTGAATATGATAACGGGCGTCCGTCCACAGTCCCGCCCCCGTTTTCCAGATAAGCGCCGTACCTGCGGAACCGGTGAACCCGGTAATATACTGCCTGCATTTAAAAAAATCTCCCACGTACTCCGAGCCGTGGGGATCATCCGTCGGTACCAGATAATAATCGATTTTTTCCTGCTCCATAATCCGTCGCAGTAATTCCAGTCTTTCCTTTACCATATTTTCCTCCTGTTTCTTTTTCCTTTCTGTCATTTATGTGATATACTTGCCTCATAAAACATTTGGAGGTGCACATACATATGGCAGTTTATACGAAAGTAAAAGATTATCACACGAAAGCCCACATGGGTATGATCGATGTAACCGGTGATTTTCAGGCGGCAGTCACAGAAGCCTGTGAAAAGCATCATATTTCCGCCGGAATTATTACCGGGTTTACCACAGGCGGTGTCGCAGCTCTCACCACACTGGAATTTGAACCCGGTATGGTTACAAAGGATCTGAAGGAAGCCCTGGATGTTTTCTCACCCTACCGGGATGAAAAAGGCCGTGTGATCCATTACAAACATCACGACACCTGGCATGACGACAACGGCTCCAGCCATATCAAATCCGCCCTTTTATCTCCCTTCATCACCATCCCCTTCGTGGACGGAAGAATCACCATCGGCCCCTGGCAGAACCTTACGCTGGTGGAATGTGATACCAGGGACCGTCACCGGGAAATTGTTTTCCAGGTCATGGGTGAATAATCTTTTCTATAATTCCATAAAACGCCGGCTTCCTCCCTCCTTAAGATAGAAATACATGCCTGCGGAGGAAGCCAGCAGGATGATGCAGTGGACGATCATCAAAAATCCCCAGGACATGCCGGCCACAGCCAGCAAACCGTATCCGAAAGCAGGCGCCGCTATCAGCGCCATGGCAAGAAACATGGTCAAAAGAGGCGAGAGCCCCTGTTTCACCGCCGCTGTTTCATTACTCCATTCCAGTTTTGGAAATCTCAGATTCATGATCACTCCCAGAAAAGCAATCGCCGCGTTAAAGCAAAGCGGCAGCAGGAAGGTTAAAATCCTGGACAGCCAGTCCATGGGCAGTATCAGATTCAGTCCCAAAGCCGCAATACAGACCGGTATGCTTCCCGTTACAATATGCATGTTGACCTTGGCCATCAAGATCCGAACCGGTGCCACCGGAAGGGTTTTCGCTATCCACAGATTTTTCCCTTCAATGGATACACTGGGCGCAGACATATAATTGAAGGAAACCATGCAGGCCAGAATCAGAGCCGCCGCCCCTCCGATATAAATTTCATAGCGCTCCGGCAGCATATCAATCAGAGAAAACAGCATATCTCTTTTCACGGCTGCAAAAATGAGCAGCAGAAGCATAAACACCGAGCCCGTGGATGCATTGATCATATACATGGAATTGGTTCCGAAATGACGGATTTCCTTTTTCATCAGCGCCATATCCACACTGCTGACGCTGACGTCGCTGTCTTTATATTTTTTCCTGTTTTTCCCCTTTCTGGTAGCTGTGATAAAGAAAAAGCTTTTTGACAGTATAAAGATCAGTATGGCAAAGGGAACCGCCGCACAGATTACGAAAAGGAAAAGGCTGAAAAGGCTGCCCTCTCCCGCCGCCATTCCCAGATGATAAACGGGAAACAGCGTCTTTTTAACCGTTTCTGCAATGGTATTCCCATTTTCCATCATCCATTTCATATAAACGGAAATCTTGCTGTAGCCGTAAAAATACAGACCGAAAAAGCCCACATAAAGCACAACCGAAACCAGATGCTTAAAGGGCAGCTTTGCGCTGATCACCGCCAGAAGCCATCCCAGCAGGGCGTTTATAGTCACACTGATAAGCGGCAGCAATAAAAAGACTGCCAGCATGGAAAATCCGGCCAGAGGCTTAATCCCCACAAAAACCGCGTACACCCCATAGGCGGGCAGCAACACAAAAGTCTGCCATGCATATGCCAGAAGCAGAAGGGACACCATCCTGCTCAGCAAAATATATGCCGGAGGAACCGGCATGGCCAGCAGAAGTTCATTGTCCTTCGCATCAAAAAGAATGGCTTTCGATGCAAAAATCCCCCCTATGATGTTCAACAGAATACTGATCACACCCATCAAAGAAAAGTAAAACCAGTCCAGTCCGGCCTGATGAAGAGGCAGACAGGTAGCTACCGATATCATACCAAATAAAAAGAACAGACATAGAATCACATAGATCGCCAGAATCGCAATTCCAACCTTTAATGCCGCGCCCGTTTTCTTTTTACCGGAAGACGAGCGGGACATGGAGGAAATCATCACGCCGATCTGAGCTTTTAACAGTGCTTTAAACATGATCTCCCTCCAGTTCCAGAAATACAGTCTCCAGGGATTCATCTCCTATGACCTCCTCTGTGGGACCGCTCTTTATCAGTTTTCCCTGTTTGATAATGGCAATTTCATCACACAGCTTCTCCGCCACTTCCAGCACATGAGTGGAAAAAAAGATGGCTCCGCCTCTGTCACAGATATCACGCATTAAAAGCTTTACCTGATGAGATGCTTTCGGATCAAGGCCCACAAAGGGTTCGTCCATAATCAGAAGCTGGGGTTCGTGAATCAGCGCTGACATCAGCGCCAGCTTCTGTTTCATACCGTGTGAATAGGCGCTGACTGACTCTCCCAGATCTCCTGAGATTTCAAACATTTCTGCATAGCGCTGAATTCTTTCTTTTCGCTGGTCTTTATTAACACCGTAAACATCAGCCACAAAATTGAGATAACCGATTCCGCTCATAAATTCATACAGGTCCGGGTTATCCGGGATATAGGCCATAATTTTTTTGCAGTCGATGGGCTGCTTTTTAATGGACATCCCGTTTACCAGGATCTCGCCCTCTTCAAAATTCAAAATTCCGCAGCAGGATTTTATGGTCGTTGTCTTTCCTGCCCCGTTATGTCCGATAAACCCGTAAATCTCACCTGGCTTTATATGCAAAGACAGATCATCCACTGCCTTTTTTTCACCATATTGCTTTGTTAATCTTTCTATTTTAAGCATTTTTTTCTCCTGTCTTTTTTTCACTCATTATAAGCCAGTTTTCAGTCAAAATCAAATACTTCCGCATAATTATCATTATAAATATTTTCCAAAAAAGAAAAGAGTTGAAATCCCTCCTCATCAGGAACTTCAACTCTCTTCTGATCCCCTTCCTTTAACTGCCGGCAATGGGACTTGAACCCATACGTGGTTGCCCACAACAGATTTTGAGTCTGCCTCGTCTGCCATTCCGACACGCCGGCCTCTTTCTTGGAACCAGATTTGATTTTACCACAATCCGGTACAAACTGCAAGCATTTTCTGTTAAAAAGGTTTCCGCCCCGGCAGAAGCGGAAACCTTTCTCATATATCCTCTACTTTTTCGCTTTCAGAATAAACAGGCGGGAATCAAAATCTCCACTGGGTTCTATGCCATCTACAATCTGTCCCGAGGAATTATCTGTAGTAACCAGACCAATGTTCATCAGCTCATCGCCGTAATATACTTCTTCACCGTCGACACAGTAGGCCTTACTGCTGTCCAGCCCGCGTAATTTCACACGCTGGAACGGCTGAATAGGACCGTTAAGTATTTTATACCAGCCCACAATAGCCGTATTCTGATCCTCACTCACACACATCCAGCAGCCGAAGTTCCCTTCAAATGGACTCTTCAGACGGTAAAATGTTCCAAACTGAAGTACCTCCCGGTACTCTTTCATAAATTTCACCTGTTCTCTGACCTGTGCAAGCTCTTCTTGGCTCAGCAGATTCAAATCCAGTTCGTAGCCAAATGTTCCAAAACATGCCACATTGGCTCTGGTCTTCAAAGATGTCATTCGCTGTACCTGCTGATTGGGCACCGCAGATACATGAGCGCCCATGCAGCTAACAGGATAACACATGGAGGTACCATACTGGATCTTCAGACGTTCTATGGCATCTGTATCATCACTTACCCAGCCCTGAGGTGCATAGTAAAGAATTCCCGGATCAAACCGGCCGCCTCCGGATGCACAGGATTCAAAAAGCACATGCGGAAATTCCGTAGTCAGGCGATCATAAAGATCATAAACTCCCAGAATATACCTGTGCAGCACTTCCTGCTCTCTGTCCGCCGGAAGTTTTGCAGAATACGGCTCTGTAATGCAGCGGTTCATATCCCATTTGATATAAGAGATTTTTGCTTCACGAAGCAGCTTTGCCAGACTTTCATAAATATAATCCACCACTTCCCCGCGGCTAAAATCCAACACATACTGATTTCTTCCAGTACTCATCCTCCGTCCCGGAGTAGCAAGCAACCAGTCGGGATGAGCCCGGTAGAGATCGGAATCCAAATTGACCATCTCCGGCTCAATCCAAAGCCCAAATTTCATATCAAGGGCTTCAATTTTTTCCGCCAGACCGGTTATTCCGTTTTCAAGACGGTCAGGGTTGGGGTACCAGTCTCCCAATCCGGCAAAATCACTTACTCTTTTGCCAAACCATCCATCATCCAGTACAAACATTTCAATGCCCTGCTCTTTTGCCGTCCGGGCAATAGAGATTAATTTTTCTTCCGTGAAATCAAATTCTGTCGCTTCCCAGTTGTTAATCAGAATCGGACGGGGACGATCCCTCCAGTATCCTCTTGCCAGCCTTTTCTGATACAGCTTATGGAATGTCTGACTCATTCCGTTTAATCCATTCTCCGAATAAACTGCAACGGCTTCCGGTGTCTGGAAAGACTCTCCCGGCTCCAGTTTCCAGTTGAAATTCAAAGGATGAATCCCCATTGTGAAACGCGTCACATTCCAGTTGTCAACTTCAGCCTGTGCAAGAAAATTTCCGGAATAAATCAAACTGAATCCCAGCGCTTCTCCTTCTGTCTCTGTGGTATCCGGACGTTTCAGCGCAACAAAAGGATTATGGTTATGGGAGGATGTGCCTCTTGTACTTCCCACGCTCTGGATGCCATACTGCAGATGTCTCTTACATACGTGCCGCTCTCTTGACCATGAACCGGAAAGCTGTACCCATTCGTAATCATAATCCGGAAGATCCAGACAGAGACTCATGGCTGTGTCCAGAAAAACATCCTCATTTCCTTCATTTACAAAATATACCGAACGTGCGAGGGCAGAACGGCCCGCAAATATGGTATACAAAAGATCCGCTTTTACCCCTGTAAGCTCATCTTTTACAGTAATGCATAAGGTTTCCGCTTCATCCTCTGATTCACAGTAAGTTGCGGGAAGCCCCTGCAGAGTTGGTTTTCCTTTCTGAACCCTGTAAGATTCAAAAACAAAATCCGTCAGCGCGCTGCCATTTTTCTGCTGAACCCGTACAGCCGGCTGACGGAAATCACCGCTTCCATATGATGGAAACTCCTGTTGTGTATGTTCCAAAGCAAATAAATTATTTTCTTTAAAAACGCATGATGTCATGGGACGCTGCTTCATTTCCACCAGATAATCAAAATTCTCTTTGTGATGTACCGCTTTTCCGAAATACAGGTGTCCCAGATGACCATTTTCCAATATTTTTATCAGATAGCTGATTTCATTGTTAGTCAGATGAAATGTTCCACTTTTTTCTTCAAAATAAATACTCATATTGTTCACCTCCGCGTCAGCCGTCAAGCCTACGCATATCCTCCAAAATTTTTCGTTCGTTGGCTGCCTCTTCATCTTCCTCCAGAGGAGTCAGATATTTCTCAAACAACCTCATAAAAAACATGGAATTAATAAATGCAACAAGCGCAAATCCGCAAAGGCACCAGATAAACGCCCACAGTGGAAGCAACGAAAGGTACAGATATGTCAAAACCATGGGTGCGATATTAAGAAAGGCTATGATCAAAACATACAAAATATTGCTTCCGGCAAAAAATACACTGTTTTTTATGGAATCACGGATTTTCCCTTCAAAAGAAGCCATGACGGGAAACAGATACATGGCGATAACTGCAAGCGCAATTATACCGATCCAGACTACGAACACACAGTTGTGAAGCATTCCTGTCATGTAAGAGCAGATACGCAAATCCGCCATCAGGAACACTGCCAGCGCCGCAACGCCCAGCCAGGCCAGCGTAGCCTTTTTGAAATTATCTTTAAATCCCTGAAAAAATTCTGCAAATGGATTAATCTCCTTATAGCGCACCAGCTTCAGCATGCTGTAATACATGGCACAAAATCCGGCTCCTGCAGTAATCACCGGAATCAGCGTTACCACAAACATCAGATTCACTAAAATGATTGTGCCAATCACCGTACAGAATCTTCCAAAAGCGCTGTCGTTATTTAAAAATGATAATCTCATTGCATTCACTCCTGTAAAATGTAATCCAAAAACTCCAATACTGCGTCCAGATGTTCTGCATGTGAAGAAATGCCGATGGCGCATCCTCCGACATAGGCATCTTCCTCAGTCATCAGAATGCTGTCACTAATGTCGATTCCAATGGGAACCTCACGTGTTGTGCCGTCCTCCTGATCAACTGCAGCAGTAATGATACGGTCTTCATACTTTTCCATAAACCGGTCCGCTCTTTCATTATTAAGATCAAGCAGACGGCCGTTTGCCCCCAGACTCCTCAGGTTTTCCGTCTCTGTAACCACCGCATCCAATGTTTTGCTGTCAATCAGAACCACCAGTTTCTCATAATAGTGGTTTCCTCTTACATCCCCCTGTGTCATATCGAAATACATTTCTTTATCAAAAATAACATTCTCTTCATCTATGTCCGTCTGGCTGTACTCCACATAATTTTTCCAGAAATCCGAATCATTTCCCACATCTGCATAGGTATTCACAAACCCTACATAAAGGTGTGTGTCCCGATTCGCATTGACAAGATGAAACCCAAAATAAATTCCAAATAAAATGAGAGCGGCGCCGCCGATCAGCCACAGTTTGTAATACTGCCAGACGTACTCAAGCTTCGCTTTTCTCGAAAGTCCAGTCAGCTTCTTTTTCTCCTGCTCCAACCACTTCACGATGCCACTCTCCTTTTTACATTTGCATATACATATTCATTCGCATTACAGCTTTCCGCCAGAAGTTGCGATACCTTCCACAAACTGTTTCTGGAATATCAGGTAAATCACAATCATGGGGATACAGGCCATAAGCGCTGCTGCCATCAGCTGCGGATAATTCGCTGCGAACTGACCCTGCATTTTTGCCAGAGCCGCTGACAGTGATGTTGTCTCGATGCTGGTGCAGGCAATCATCGGCCACATAAGATCCTTAAATGCGAATACTGCGGTAAAAATACCAAGGGAAACCATACCCGAACGCGTCAGCGGAGCCATAATCAGCAGGAACCGCTGTCCGATATTGCAGCCGTCAATGGCTGCCGCTTCCTCCAGATCTTTTGGAAGCCCCTGGAATGACGTCTTCAGAAGATAGGTACCAAAAGCTGAAACCAGACCTGGGAACACCAGGGCAAAAGTGGTATTCAGCATACCCATTTTGGAAACCATCAGGTACTGAGGCAGCAGGAAAATCTGCGGCGGTACCATCATCTGAATCAGGACCAGGGAAAACAGGAAATTTTTCCCCGGAAAACGCAGGCGGCCAAAAGCGTAGCCTGCCATCGTTGCTGTCAGAACCGCACAAAGCACACGGAAGAAAATCATCAGCAGTGTGTTTTTGTACAGGATAAGGAAATTATAGTTTTCCCAAACTTCAACAAAATTCTCAAACTTCCACTCAGATGGGAAAATGACGAACGGAGTAATGGATGTAGATTCCTGAACCGTTTTAAATGCCGTCAACGCCATCCAGAGGAAAGGAACGATCATGATGATCGACATAACAATGAGAATAACATGTATCACAATTCGGACAATTTTGTCCTTTGTACGTACGCTGTCCATCACAATCCTCCTTTCTTAATTGTAAAATACAAATTTTTTCTCCATCTTCTGCAGAATGACCGTAATGATCATAATGAAGATCAGCAGCATAACTACCATTGTTGAACCGTATCCTTTATTGTCGAAGGTAAATGCATATTCATAGAATACGCATACGATAGATTCAACCTTGCCAAGAGCCACATTTGTTTTGTCCATTACCATATAGATAAGGTCGAAAACCTGCAGTGCGGCAATGATACGAGTCTGCACAATAAAGAATGTGGTCGGGCTCAGCAGCGGTACCGTTATCTTAAAGAACTGACGGATACCAGTGGCGCCGTCAATTTCAGCCGCCTCATAATAATCATGAGGAATCTCCTGAAGTCCTCCCAGGAACAGCACCATGTTATAACCGATGATAGACCATACACCGATAATTGCCACAGAAATCCAGGCAATCTTCGGATCAGAGATCCATGCCGTATCCGTGTTGAATACATGATTCAGCAGACCATACTGCTGATTGTACAGCCATTTCCATACCATGGCAACTGCAGCAGGCGCCGCAACCATCGGCAGGAAGAAGATAGTACGATATCCGGAGCGGAATCTCATCTTCCGATTCAGAAATACTGCCAGCACCAGTGCAATCACGATTGAGAAAGGCACCTCAATAATTGCATACTTGATGGTGTTGAGCAATGACTGCCAGAACTCGCCGCTGGTGAGAACACTGCTGTAATTGGCAAAAGCCACAAAAGTATTCCCTTTTCCAAAATCTCCGGTCTTGTGGAAGGACTGCCAGATTGTGTTGATGATCGGATAAAAGTTCAGAACAATCAGTCCGATAATCGCAGGTGCCGCAAAACAAAGACCCCAGACAGCTTCATTCTTCTGCGCTTTTGTCATCTTTTTCTTCACTTTTTGTTTCAATATTTTCCCTCCCTCCCATTACACAGTTTTAAACTTAGACTTTGCTGAGGCGCAGCCTGACCTGCAGGCCGCGCCGGAATAAAAGAATGTAGTTTTTATGTAATGGTTACTGCTGTTCCTGTGCAAGGGCATTGTTCATGCTCTCTGCCACTGCTTTACAGGTATCAGCCATAGTGGACGGATCATTCCATGCAGGAACAAACTCCTCTTTCATATTCTCTGCCCATACAGCGGATCTTGAATAAGGCATAATAACCAGTTCAGCTGCACCGGTTGCTTCATCAAGGTATGGACTCAGATCCCACATATCAGAGCAATTAACCCATGCATCGGATGTACCAATGTATGCACTCTGAGTAACTCCCAGCTCAGCCTGTCTTGTCTGTCCTTCTTCAGAGCACAGATAAGAAATCAGAGAATATGCAGCGTCCGGATTGGAGCAGTCAGCAGATGCAGACCAGCCAAGTCCGTTGTAGATGGAAACTCTTTCACCTTCGTCACACTGGCCGTTTCCGTTGGCATCATGGTAAGGAATCTGCGCTACCCCCCACTCAGATGCATTATCAAATTCCTGAAGAGCAGCTACACGCCAGGAACCGAAAAGTCTCATTGCACATACGCCGGAAGTAAACAGATCAATTTCCCCGTTTTCTGCCAGGATAGACTGTGGCGGCATACAATCCTGAACCATCTTTCCAACCATTTCCATGGCTTCGATCGTCTTCGGATCAGCCATTCCGGATTCTGTGTGATCTTCGTTGATAACATATCCGCCGTAGCTGTAAATTACATTATAATAAAACTCCTGATTTCTGTCGGTATTTTCACCCATACCGTACTGAGAACCATCTTCTTTTGTCAGAGCTTTGCCGGCTTCATACATATCTTCCCAGGTCCAGTCATTGGTAGGATACTCAAGGTTTGCTTCATCAAACAGAGTCTTGTTGTACCAGAGGGCTACCGTATCATAATCCTTGGGAATCGCATAGTGGATACCGTCGTCATTGGTGTACAGCTCTACGATATCTTCGTAGTAATTTGTCATGTCAATGTTCTCATCGCCGTCAATGTAGTCATTGAGGTTCAGAAGAAGCTCTGCATCCATATACTTCTGAATGTTGTTGGAGTGCATCCAGAATACATCCGGCATCGTTCCGCCTGAAGCGCCTGCTTCCAGAAGTGTCCAGTAATCGTCCCAGGTTACAACTTCTACTTTGGCTTCAATTCCGGAAGTCTCTGACCACTCGTCACAGATCGTCTGAATACCTTCCTGCTGTGTGGAATCCCAGATTTTAACATCCAGTACGCCTGAATCGCCGCCGTCTGAGGAAGCCTCCTCACTTTTGCCGCCACCGCCGCCGCAGCCGGCAAGTGCAGGCAGTACCAGGGCTGCAGCCAACACCATTGCTAACACACGTCTTAATTTCATATGTTCTCTCCTTTCTTTCTACTTCTCTTGCGAAGCTTGTAATAAGATTATAATCCCAAGGCTCTTTGACAACTATAGATTAACGCGTCTACAATATGGAAAAATGTGTGGAATTTAAAGTTTTGAAATTAGATTTTTTTCGCTCTGTTTTTCTGTTTCGGATAACTATAACTGTTTTTCATTAATTTTCCTTGTGAAATTTGCCAGCTAAATTTTGATTCCACTATCCTATAACTGATTTTGTTCCTAACTTTTTGCTGTATCCAGTCACATTTTTACTTATGGAATCCTGCCATAAAATTTGAACTTTTCTTGTTATCATAGTATAATTTGCGCAAATCAGCGATGCTGCAATGCAGAAGGGGGTTTTTTTTGTGGACGCAAAAAAAAGAAAAAGCAAAAGCGGAGATGTTCTGGAACTGTTTTTCCAGGAACATTTTGACCATATTGAAAATTCATTTGGAGACAGCGCTGCGGATCTCTATTCCACCTATTCCGGTCCGCTGCCTTATCATCTGAATTACTGCGGATACGAATCCTGCGCACCGGGCTATGCTTTCGGCCCCCATACCAGGACCTCTTACCTGATTCACATTATTTTCAGCGGCAAAGGCACTTATTCTGTGGGGGATTACACCTATCATTTGAGTGCGGGACAGCTTTTTCTTATCTATCCCGGTGTATCTACTACTTATCAGGCGGATTATGAGGAACCCTGGAGCTATGGCTGGATCGGCTTCGGCGGTTATCTTTCAGAGTCTATTCTTTCCTACATGGGTTTTTCTCCTGACAATCATATCGTTTATGTAGACGATCTGGAACCTCTGCGTACTTCCATTCACAACATCCTGGACCTCCACAGAATCACATACGGAAACGAACTGAAACGCACGGCAGAATTGCTTCAGCTGTTCGCCTATGTAATGGAACACAGCCCGGATGCCAAAGAAACACAGTACGAATACTCCCGGACGACTTATGCGGAAATTGCCATGCGCTATTTGACCAGCAACTATCCCCGCCGCATAAAAATAAGCGACGTGGCCGATTACATCGGCGTGGACCGAAGCTATCTCACCAAGAGCTTCCATGAACAGTACCACGTTTCTCCCCAGGAATACCTGATCCGGCTGCGTATGGACCGGGCCATGTCCCTGCTGGTGAGCACCACCAAATCCATCACCGACATCGCTTACGAGGTGGGATACTCTGACGCTTTGAGCTTTTCCAAAAGCTTCAAGCAGCGTTACGGCATCAGCCCCAGTGATTATCGTCAGCAGGCAAATGCACAAAAAAAGTGAGACTGCACAAAGAAACAGTCTCACTTTCTCAGATGCTGCGAATCACACGGCAGGGCGTTCCCACCGCCACAACATTATCCGGTATATCTTTTGTCACCACGCTGCCGGCTCCGATCACCGAATTGTCTCCGATGGTTACCCCAGGAAGGACAACTGCGCCGGCTCCGATCCAGCAGTTTTTCCCAATGCGTATGGGACGGTTGTACTGCCATCCCTGCATCCGAAGCTTCGGATCGATGGGGTGCGTCCCCGTATCTAGCACCACATTGGGCCCAAACATTGTATTGTCCCCCACATAGATATGAGTGTCATCCACAATGGTCAGATTAAAATTTGCATATACTTTTTCACCGAAGTGAAGAAATTTCCCCGCCCAGTTGGCATGAAAGGGCGGTTCAATATAACAGCCTTCTCCCACTTCCGCCAGCATTTCCCTGAGAAGAGCCTCTCTTTTTTCTTCCTCCCAGGGAGCGCTCTGATTAAACTCATACAGTAATCCCATCCGTTTTTTCTGCTCCTGCATGATTTCCGGCGCTTCATACCGGTACAGTTCGCCTGTGTGCATTTTTTCCCGCTCTGTCATCTAATCTCTCCTTACAAATAGGCTTCATCAAGCAGCATACGCGCTTTCTGACTGCTTTTTTGTTTTCCTGTGCAGGAACGGACATATTCCCCCGGAGACATACCGGTTTCCCTGCGGAAAGATTTTGAAAAATAATCCGCACTGGAAAACCCGGACATCTGCGCAGCCAGCGCCACCGTCATCTCAGGCTGAGCCAGCAGTATTTTGGCATGTGCAATCCGGCATCGTTTCAGATATTTTCCCGGAGAAATTCCCGCAGAACGGGAAAACACCCGTATCAGATGACTCTCCGTAACTTCCAGCCGTTGTGCCACATCAGATACCCCGTCCAGATAGGCAAATTCCTCATCCATGATTCCAATAGCGGTCTGCACCAAAAGAGGAAGTCCGCTTTCCTCCTGATACTCCTGAGCCGCATCATAGAGCTCCAGCAGGAATCGATAGGCTGCGGCTGAATATTCATGAGTCTTCACCCTGTCGTTTTCCACCAGCTTCACCAGCGTTATCACCTCAGGCAACAGATTTCGGCAGTACAGCCTGTCCTCCTGAAAATGCTCATGCATCACCTGATCGATCAGGCTGCCCTCAAACACCAGGGCTGCAGCTTCTGCACTGTCCCTGGGCTCCAGCTCACACTGCTCCAGGCCGGAATGTACAAGCATGATCTGACCTTCAAAAAAATTGCGGCGCTTACCCTGACATTTTACAGACATCAGGCCCTTTTTTACCGCAAGCACCACCAGCTCCTGACGTTCAGCCCGGCAGAAACCACTCTCCCTTCCTTCCATGGAAAAACAAATTTCCCCCGAAATCCAAAGCAACTCACTGATCCTAGGATCGTGAGCTGCCTTAGGGGCATAGTATTTAAATGGGATTGAGTTATTTATCGATAATTGCATATATCAGTGGCAGATCGCCTGCTCTGTCTCCTTGTCAAATACATGGATCTTATCCAGTTTCACAGCAACTTTGTATTTGGAACGTTCTGCCGGACGCACGTTGGAAGGCATACGGGCAATCATCTTGTTTCCAACACAGTCAAGATACAGGTTGTTTTCAGCGCCCATAAGCTCTGCCAGTTCTACAGTAGCTTCCAGGATACCTTCTGACCTTCCATCCACTTCCTCAAAGTCTTCCGGACGAATGCCAATGATAACCTCTTTGCCGACATAACCCTTCAGAGCCTTTGATTTTTCGCCGTTCAGCGGAAGTGTAAATTCACCGAATTTAGCCGCCAGACTGCTGCCGCTTCCCTCGATTGTCGCTGTGATAAAGTTCATCTGCGGTGATCCGATAAATCCTGCCACAAACAGATTGCAGGGGAAATCATAGAGAGTCTGCGGTACATCAAACTGCTGAATCACACCGTCCTTCATAACACAGATACGGTCGCCCATGGTCATGGCCTCTGTCTGGTCATGGGTAACGTAAACGAATGTGGTATCCAGCCGTTTATGAAGCTTGCTGATCTCAGAACGCATGGATGTACGAAGTTTCGCATCCAGGTTGGACAGCGGCTCATCCAAAAGGAATACGGCAGGGTTACGAACCATTGCACGTCCCAGAGCTACACGCTGACGCTGACCGCCGGACAGAGCTTTGGGTTTACGATCCAGTAAATGCTCCAGATCCAGAATCTTTGCCGCTTCATGAACCTTTTTATCAATTTCTTCTTTCGGAGTTTTGCGCAGCTGCAGACCGAAAGCAATATTTTTATACACGCTCATATGAGGATACAGCGCATAATTCTGGAATACCATCGCAATATCACGATCCTTCGGTGCGATATCGTTAACCACACGATCACCGATGCGCAGTTCGCCGCTTGTGATATCTTCAAGTCCTGCGATCATACGCAGCGTGGTTGACTTTCCGCATCCGGAAGGTCCTACGAGAATTACAAACTCCTTGTCCTTAATTTCCAGATTCAGATCCGGCACAACTTCAACGCCGCCGGGATAAGTTTTATTTACGTGCTGAAATGAAATGCTTGCCATAGTTTTTCCTCCCAAATTACAATTACATCTGTTATGAGGATATCATGATTTCCCTGTATCCACAACCGTAGTTTTCTGATGGTGGCTGTAATTATCTGATATTTTCTCCGCTGTTTCATCTTTCGTTGCGTCAGTTTTTTACTTATGATAGTATGATATCATGATGTTGGGGGCAAAAGCCCCCAACTACGATGCCTACGGATTGCTCCGTGCTCCGCACTCCCGCAATCCTACCCAATATTCGCATATCGTGGGATATTCATCCCACTTTTATGCTCATATCGGGGCGGATCCCAAGGTCTTTCACCTACCTATGAGCAAGCTCATGTGGGCTTAGACCTTTTGACCCTGGCATCAGAATATATCCCCTGCGAGGTAATGCCATGTCTATAGAAATATACAAAAAAGCTCTGAAAACCGGTAAAAAAATCAGCCAGGAGCGACTGGCCCGGGGCGAGTCTCCCTACCTTCCCGCCCTGGAGCGGATACTGGATCACGCTGATATAAAAACCCAGGAATCCCTTGGCGTCGTGGAGCTTCCGCTGGACCGCGTCATCGGAACCTATGCCTCCGGGCGGCAGCCCACATTCTCCCATGGGTTTTATCCTCTTATGCCGGAAGACAGTGAATTCGCCCAGAAATGGATTCATCTTTGTCAGTCGCATCTGAAGGAAGGCATTCATGATCCCATTAAAGCCTATGAGTTCCGCGGTTATTATTACGTGATGGAAGGTCACAAGCGGGTCAGCGTCCTCCGGTACTTCGGCGCCCTTTCCGTGCGGGGCACCGTCATCCGCATGCTCCCCCGACTTGGCAGTTCACAGGAAGACCGGCAGTATGCCGCGTTTCTTTACTTTTATCAGCTGACTGGCATTGACTACCTCTGGTTCCGCCATGCCAGTGACTACGCCGCCCTGCTGCGCGCCGTCCGCAAATCCTCCAACCATATCTGGACAGAGGATGAACGGGCTTGTTTCCGCAGTTTTTATACTTCCTTTTATCATGTGTTTCATGAAAAACAGGAATATGAAAATGAACTGACTGTCGAGGAAGCAATATTGATTTACCTGGATATCTACGACTATGAGACTTCCGCAGCAAAGCCTGTCAATACGCTGCGCACGGAAATAACACGTCTACAGGATGAATTTCACAACAAAAGCCAGAATGCGGATATTAACCTGATCCTGTCTCCGACGGATTACAAATCTTTATTCTGGTGGCTTCCCGCCTCAACGCTGCGTATCGGTTTCATTCATGACAAAACCGCCTCCTCTTCCAGCTGGGTTTTCACCCATGAACTGGGAAGAAGAGATCTGGATGCGGCTTTTGGCGATCAGCTGGAGACTCTGTGTCTGGACGGGGCAGACACAGAAGAAAAGGCCGGTCAGGCTCTGGAAACGGTGATATCAGAAAAACCGGATCTGATTTTCACCACCTCCCCCCGCCTTCTGAACGCCAGTGTGAAGGCAGCTCTGGCTCATCCGGAGGTCAAAATCCTGAACTGTTCCCTCAACACCGCCCATCCCTCCGTGCGGACCTACTATGCCCGAATGTATGAAGGAAAATTTCTGATGGGTGTAATCGCCGGCTGCATGACTCCCGATGACAAAATCGGCTACATCGCCGACTATCCCATCTACGGCTGTACCGCCAATATCAACGCCTTTGCCCTGGGCGCCCGCATGGTGAATCCTGACGCCAGAATTTATCTGGAATGGTCCAAAACCGTTGCAGGGGACAGCCGGGAACAGTTAAACAGAATCGGTATTTCCTACATTTCCGATCAGGACGCCATATCAGCCGGAAGCTCCATCTCCCGTCATGTGGGGCTATACCACAGCGACGGCACCGCCCTTTCCAACACCGCTCTGTGCGTCTGGCGCTGGGGCCGCCTTTATGAACGGATTGTACGCAACTACTTAAACGGCGGATGGAAAAACGATGCTCCTGATTCCCGCCCTGTCAGCTACTGGTGGGGGATGGATGCCGGCGTCATCGATCTGATCTGTTCCAGCGGCATGCCCGACGGCACCCGGCAGCTGATATCCATCCTGCAAAATGCCATCTGTTCCGGGTCACTGTCTCCTTTTTCTACCGTGATACACACCCAGGACGGCCGTACTTTTGATTATGTCAACCATCCTATTACCGCTCAGGAAATCATTACCATGGACTGGCTGGTGGACAACGTGGTGGGTGAGCTTCCCAGCTTCCGTGAACTGCTTCCCGAAGCTCAGGCGCTGGTGCGAATTCAGGGAGTGAAGCAGATATGAGAATTTTAGTCCTTTCCGATAAAGAATCAAAATACTTATGGGACAGTGAGAACCCGAAAAGACTACCGGATATTGACCTGATTCTCTCCTGCGGTGATCTGCGTCCGGAATACCTTTCCTTCATCGCCACCTTCACCCACGCACCGGTTCTCTACGTCCACGGCAATCATGACGACCGATACCAGCAGACGCCACCCGACGGCTGTCTGTGCATTGAAAACAGAATCTACCATTACAACGGCGTGCGAATCCTGGGGCTTGGCGGCTCCATGCGTTACCGGGACGGTATCCACCAGTACACCCAAAGAGAAATGAACCGCCGCGTTTTCCGTCTTTATCCCTCGCTCTGGCGCCATAAAGGCTTTGATATTCTTCTCACTCACGCGCCGGCTTTTGGGGTTAACGATGGAAAAGACCTGCCCCATCAGGGCTTCACCGCTTTTCGACGTCTGATGGATACCTACCGCCCTCATATGATGATTCACGGGCACACTCATCTGAATTACGGTATGGAATATCCCAGGGAATCGGTCTATCATGACACCAAAATCATAAACGCCTATGAAAAATATGTCCTGGAATTTCCACAGAAAAACAGCGGCGATCCTCCCCGGTAAGGAAGGATCACCGCTGTTTGCCGCATTACCTGTTTTTGTCGTTGATATAATTAACCAGACCGCCGCTGGCAATCAGTTTTTGCATAAATTCCGGGAAAGGCTGTCCTTTAAAGGATGTTCCCTTTGTTTTGTTGGTGATGACGCCGCTGTCAAAATCCACTTCCACCTCATCTCCCGATTCGATGCCCTTGGAAGCCTCCGGACATTCAATAATGGGCAGACCGATATTGATGGCATTGCGGTAAAAGATTCTGGCAAAGGTTTCCGCGATCACACAGCTTACTCCCGCAGCCTTTATGGCCAGGGGCGCATGTTCTCTCGATGAACCGCAGCCAAAGTTTTTATCCGCCACAATGATGTCGCCTTTTTTTACTTTGTTCACAAAATCCTTGTCTATATCCTCCATGCAGTGAGTCGCCAGTTCGGCCGGATCTGAAGAATTAAGATAACGGGCCGGAATAATGACATCGGTATCCACGTTATCGCCGTATTTGAATACTGTTCCATTCGCTTTCATAATGTTCCTCCTATAAACCTAACTCTGACGGTGCGGAAATTTTTCCTGTCACTGCGCTGGCCGCAGCCACTGCCGGGCTTGCCAGATATACTTCAGATTTCACATGACCCATTCTTCCCACAAAATTTCTGTTGGTGGTGGAGATACACCGTTCTCCTTCCGCCAGGATTCCCATGTATCCTCCCAGACAGGGACCGCAAGTCGGCGTGCTGACAACAGCTCCCGCCTCAATGAAGATTTTCAGCAGTCCTTCTTCCATAGCCTGCAGATAAATCGCCTGCGTAGCCGGGATCACGATGCAGCGTACTCCCTTTTTCACTTTCCGTCCCTTTAAAATCTCTGCCGCAATGCGAAGATCATCGATTCTTCCGTTGGTACAGGAACCGATCACAGACTGATCGATCACCACATCTTCTGTAATCTCATCAATGGTTTTTGTATTCTCCGGAAGATGGGGAAAGGCCACGGTGGGTTTTAACTGTGACAGATCAATCGTATACTCTTCATCGTACACTGCGTCCGCATCCGCTTCATACACCTTATATTCCCGTTTGGAATGTTCTTTCATGTAAGCAGCCGCCTTTTCATCCACCGGGAAAATTCCGTTTTTGCCGCCGGCTTCAATGGCCATGTTTGCGATGGTGAACCGGTCGTCCATGGACAGATTCGCCACGCCTTCTCCCGTAAATTCCATGGATTTATATCTCGCTCCGTCCACGCCGATCATACCGATGATGTGAAGGATCACATCTTTTCCGCTGACCCATTTGGACGGTTTTCCTGTCAGATTGAATTTAATGGCAGAAGGTACTTTAAACCAGGCTTTTCCCGTAGCCATTCCAGCAGCCATATCCGTGCTTCCCACGCCGGTGGAGAAAGCGCCCAGCGCGCCGTAGGTACAGGTATGAGAGTCCGCTCCGATCACCACGTCACCGGCCACCGTCAGACCTTTTTCCGGAAGAAGGGCATGTTCGATTCCCATTTCCCCCACATCAAAATAATTGGTAATATCATGCTTGCAGGCAAACTCCCGCACACATTTGCAGTGCTCTGCAGATTTAATATCTTTATTCGGAATAAAATGGTCCATAACCAGCGCCACTTTATCCTTATTAAAAACGGTATCCACCGTCATCTTATCCATTTCATGGATCGCAACCGGTGATGTAATATCATTTCCCAGCACCAGATCCAGGTCCGCCTCAATCAACTGACCGGCCTCAACGTAATCCAGCCCTGCATGTGCCGCCAGAATTTTCTGCGTCATTGTCATTCCCATGCTTGTCATTCCTCCTCTTGTTTTTCATCTGCTTGTATTCTATCACAGATGAAGCTATAATACAAATATATAAAATATATATTCAACATAACTTATAGTTATATTAAAAAGAAAGGATTTATCTATGGATCAGAATTTATCGCTGTACAGGATTTTCTACACAGTCGCCAATGCAGGAAATATTTCAAAGGCAGCTTTGGAGCTTTATATCAGCCAGCCTGCTGTCAGCAAAGCCATACGAAAGCTGGAACAAAACCTTGAGACTTCCTTATTCACCCGCAGTTCAAGAGGCGTCGCACTGACAGAGGAAGGAGTTATACTGTACGATCATGTAAAAAACGCCTTTTCCTCCATCCAGACCGGCGAGACCAGACTGAAACAGATGCGTGATCTTAACATGGGGCATATCCGCATCGGCGTCAGCACTACCCTGTGCCGCTATACTCTCCTTCCCTTTTTGAAAAGCTTTATAAAAACTCACCCTCATATTCGCATTACCATCGAATGTCAGTCCAGCAACCGCACACTGCAGCTTCTTTCCGAGGGCAAAATCGACCTGGGATTGGTAGGCCGTCCGGAGCGCCTGCATCAGGTTTTCTTCCAGCCCCTGGGTGAAATCGAAGATATACTGGTCTCCACCAGATCCTACCTGGACAACCTCCATGTGCGGAGCAATGATCTTTTCCAGAACGCCACTTTGATGCTTTTGGACAAGGAGAATATCACCCGCCGGTACATGGACGAATACCTCTCTTTGAATCACATTTCCACGGAAAATGCACTGGAAGTATCCACCATGGATCTGCTGATTGAATTTGCAAAAATCGGTCTGGGAATCGCCTGCGTCATCAAACAGTTTGTCACAGGAGAGCTGAAACGTCAGGAACTTCTGGAGATCCCTCTTTCCATTCCCATTCAGAAAAGAGAGATCGGTTTTGCCTTTCAGAAACAGACGAAAAATAACCGGGCAGTACAGGAATTTCTGAAAGCCACTGAAAATAGTTCCGTATAACGGCCCTCACATAATTTCTTCCTGCTGAATCTGCGCAAGAGATTGGAGCGCCAGCTGCCGTTTTTCCTTGTCTGTCCGCAGTATTCCATAGCAGCAGCGCCTGATTTCTTCCCGCAGTGTAATAATTTTCTCAGAAGTCATATGGGACTTTTGTTCCTGATATATACTGCTGTAATACCTGAGCATGTCCCCAAGGGTACAGATTACGCATTCTCCTTCTTTTGCCGGCACACCGTGTATGCTTATGCCTTCCGGACCGCACCAGCCCCCCTCCACAATATCTTTGATATGAGCTACAACTTCCACATCCGACTGAATATAATCCGGATAATATTCTCCTTCGTTTTTCCGGCGATTCACATCCACAATCATATCATCCACTTCCTGAAGCGTTGCGGACGCTCCGTTCCGGCTGTGTATGGGAACAAGCGCCGGATGCAGACGAATCTGATAATTTTGATTCTTAAACCGGGGGCAGTAGCCTTCATAACACTCCCGGATTTCCTCCAGGGTATCTCCTCCTCTTGTGGGCAGGCGCCAGCCCTCCGTGCGCGCGTATGCCATCCATCTTTCATGCTCCAGTTCGTAGTAAGGCGCCAGCCTGTCCTGGCATTTCGTATAAAAATCCACAGGATGAATATACTGCCGGAATCTCTCCTTTTCTTTTTCATTGCCGGGCACCCGCATAATACCGCAGCCCAGTTCCCACAGTTTTATTCCGATATGTATGCCGCTGGCAATACTGGAGCGCCGATTTGACTGCTTCTCGTAAAAATTCTGTACAGCGTATCTTCGATCTTCCTCTGAAGAATCCCGTGTAAGGCGAAAGTAGTGAGATTGAACGCCAAGCCCGAGATACTCCGTAACAAACGCGGCATCCGACTGACCGCCGAAAAGCATTTTTCTTCTTCCAAAAGGAATAATATTGTAATATAACCTCTGCTTCGTTCTTGTATTCTCATATAACTCCCAGACTGTCTGCCGCTTTCTGGGATTTTCTATATAAGCGCAGATCAAGGGAGTATTTTTCTTCTGCTTCAGATAATAATATCTCCTCAGCCATACGGCGGCACGGATATTGGCTTCGTCGTCCCCCAGCGCCGCCACGCAGTAATTCACTTCCCCCAGTTCATCCAGGTACTTTTCCAGCATATCGCTGAAAATATTTCCCTTGTGAATATCTATATGATACCCTGCACGCTCAGAGAACAGCTCCGGACACTCCATTCCAAGTTCTTTTCTGATGAGATTTCCTTTTAGATCAATCAGATGTATCTCCAGATCAAAATTTTTCATCTGTCCGCACCACAGCGCCGCCTTCAGGAATTCCCTTCCTGCTTTTCCCCCTCCTGCGATCAGAAGAGAAATTTTCTCCCGTGTACCGGCGGCATTGAGCGGGTTAAGATTGGTATACAGCGGATGACAGTACAAGTGCTCATATACGGATTCTCTTACTTCATCCATAAGCACAACCCGCAGTTCTTCTTTCTCCTTTGCGTCAAGGAGGATCTCCGCCTCCTCACTTGCGGCATAACAGTAAAGGGAGGTATTGCGCTGCTTAAGTCCGCCGGAAACCTTCCAGCGGGAATCCCCGGTCATTTTTTCAATCATATAGAGCGTATGGTCGATATTTTTATCCTCATCCTCCGATATGAAGAAATAGGCGATATGTCTTCCCCTGTTTTTAAGGCAAAGATGTATCATCTCACCGGTTACAAATACCGCTTTCAGATCTTTTGCTTCTTCCTCCAGTTCCTTGTTCAGGTCATCCTTGTCATCGAAGCCGCAGAATACGATTCCTGTTTTTCTGCTGTCTGCGCTGTGCATACTGATATTTGACGCAATCTCCAGAGAGTGTCTGTTCAGTTCAGAAAACACATACAGATTCTGTCCTCTTTTCAGAGCCAGCCGTATCCTCTCGAAGAAATTGAAAAAATACTGCAGCACTACAGTCAGTGTAAACAACGGAGCCAGCAGATAGAGCAGACAGGCTGCAGCTTTATATGGATAAAACAGCATTCCCAGTTCTTTTGCCGGAAGGGCATCCAGAATATCAGAAACTCCTGTATCAACCACGAACATACGGATACTGTGGGATATGCTTGCCATCAAAGCAAATCCCGCCTGTTCCGTAAGGCACATCACCGGAAAACATATTGCGACGCAGGCCAGGAACACACCGCCGCCCAGATATCCAATTTCCGTCTTCCCGCGCTGTTTCCGGAGCCAAAAGACTGCTGTGCCGGCAGCAGCGGATACCAGCGCCAGCCAAAAACATATCCTCCATACCATACATTTACCCTCTTTTCTTTTATGATTTCTCCTATCCCATAACCGCACCGGTTATTCTGAAACAAAATACTGTCTTTTTTCCGCCTCACTCAAAGTATTGCCATCCAGAATTTTCTCCGCCCGGCTTCGCAGCTCGCCGTAACTGTAAACCGTTCCATAAAATCCGCCGGAAACAGCCGAAAAAACCTCTCCGCTATATTTTGAAGTTTTTCCCATCTTTGCGGTGCCGCTCACCTGATACGCATGCCGACCGTCCGTTTTCAACACGGAAAAACCGGCGTGATTTTCACCACGCCGGTTCTGCCGGGGAATTTCATTTACTTCCTTAGGGCCTCCGGCTTTGGGGCAGCCCTTCCTTTTTCAATGATCAGTTGTTGATCAGTTTGTCCTCATCACTCCAGCTGTACAGCTCGCGAACTTCTTTTCCTACGATCTCTGAAGGATGCTCTGCAGCCAGTTTTCTCATGGCTTTAAAGTGAACCTGAGATCCGGCGGAAGACATATCCAGCAGGAAGTCTTTTGCAAAAGTACCATCCTGGATATCGCTTAAGATCTTCTTCATGGCTTTCTTTGTATCTTCTGTAATGATCTTGGGTCCTGTGATGTAATCACCGTACTCAGCAGTATTGGAGATGGAGTATCTCATTCCTGCAAATCCTGACTGATAAATCAGATCTACGATCAGTTTCATCTCATGGATACATTCAAAATATGCATTTCTCGGATCATATCCGGCCTCAACCAGAGTTTCATAACCAGCCTGCATAAGAGCACATACGCCGCCGCAGAGAACTGCCTGCTCACCAAACAGGTCTGTTTCTGTCTCTGTTCTGAAAGTAGTCTCAAGTACGCCTGCTCTTGCGCCGCCGATCGCCAGTGCATAAGCCAGCGCAACATCCAGCGCTTTTCCTGTGGCATCCTGCTCAATGGCTACCAGACAGGGAACACCTTTTCCGGCCTGATATTCACTTCTTACTGTATGTCCCGGTCCTTTGGGAGCAACCATGGTAACATCCACATTCTTCGGCGGTGTGATACATCCGAAATGAATGTTGAATCCATGTGCAAACATCAGCATGTTGCCTTCTTCCAGATTGGGCTCAATGGATTCTTTGTACATCTGAGCCTGTTTTTCATCATTGATCAGAATCATGATGATATCAGCGCGTTTTGCAGCTTCAGCAGCTGTATAAACTTCAAATCCCTGCTCCTGTGCTTTCGCCCAGGATTTGCTTCCTTCATAAAGTCCGATAATAACATTGCATCCGGATTCCTTTGCATTCAGAGCATGTGCATGACCCTGGCTGCCGTATCCGATAATTGCGATTGTTTTTCCTTCCAGCATGGAAAGATTACAGTCTTCCTGATAATAAATTTTTGCTGCCATTTTTCTTCCTCCTGGCTGTTATAGTATTATATGTTAGGGGATTACTCCTCCAGCAAACTAAAGATACTGAATATCCTCCGAGCCCCTGGAAAGGCCTGCCAGACCCGTCCTTGCCAGCTCCAGAATCTCATATTCATCCAGAATATCCAGAAACGCCTCCAGTTTCCTCTGCTCTCCCGTCAGCTCAATAATCATGGACTCTTTTCCCACATCCACAATTTTCGCCCGGAAAATCTGTGCAATAGACGTAATACTCGGTCTCTGACTTGGCGCAACTTTGACTTTAATCAGCAGTAATTCCCGGTTGACGCTCTCTCCCGTTTTCAGCACCTTGATATGCCGGACATCCACCAGTTTATTCAGCTGTTTTGTGATCTGATCCAGCACCAGATCATCTCCGCTGCAGACCACGGTCATACGGGTAATCTTCGGATTTGCCGTCACACCGGCCGTGATGCTGTCAATATTATATCCTCTGCGGCTGAACAGTCCAGCCACACGGCTGAGCACACCTGACGTGTTGTCAACCAGAATGGACAATACTCTGCGTTTCATAAAAATTCCTGCTTTCTTCCTCTAATGCGTTAAATAACTCTGCCAATTATTCTACCAATTTATACTTTTTTTGTCAATGAAAATTTGGTATGGTGAACAGAATACATCTATTCCCCTATAATCTTGATCAAAACTCTTTTATCTCTTTTTCCGTCAAATTCATAATAAAAGATCTGTTCCCACGTCCCGAAATCCAGCCGGCCGTTTGTGATGGCCACCACCGTTTCTCTTCCCATAATTGTTCTTTTCAGATGGGCGTCTCCATTATCCTCATACCCGTTATGACGGTATCTGCTGTAGGGCTTCTCCGGAGCCAGTCCTTCCAGCCATTCTTCATAATCCTGATGAAGGCCGCTCTCATCGTCATTGATAAACACACTGGCCGTGATATTCATGGCATTGATCAGCGCCAGTCCTTCCTTCACCCGGCTTTCTGTCACAGCATTCTGCACATCTTTTGTAATATTTACCAGACCTCTTCTGGCAGGCAGATGAAAATGCAGCTCCTTACGAAATGATTTCATTGAAAAATACCTCCTGCTAAAATTCTTTTCCGGAAAATACTCTCTGAGATATGAGATAAGAGCCTGCATATATACCTGCCAGCACCAGGATTCCAATGATCAGAACCAGCAGTCCGTTTCCGACTGCAAATAATCGTTCCAACCAGAAATTCAGACTTTCACCTCCGACAATCTGTACCATAATCAGCACAATGGCCGCAGGCACAGCTATGATACCCATCAGGAGAAACCTGGCTTTCTCTGTTCTCCACTTAAGAGCCACAGGAATAATCAGGGCATTGATGATCAGATATATCCAGGCAACACTCAGATTTCCCGCCATCCATTCTATCATATTTCCCGTCTCAAAGAAACCGGTACAGGCCATTATGACCAGACTTCCCGCCACGGAAAAAGCAAACAGAAAAAGCATCATAAGCAGCAAAAACAGATATTTTTCCTTTACAATCATTTTCCTGCTGACCGGCAGCGTCATCGAATACAGATATCCGCCCATATCTTCCGTCTGCAAAGATGCAAACATCAGCGACATGCTGCACACCATGCTCATAACAATCAGATATGTGGGGCTTTTCAGTAAAAAGCTTAACGCCACAAAAAAGATAAGAATAAACACGTACTGTCTCAGATACTGTTTCAGACAGTAATAATCCTTCAGCAATAATCCTTTCATCGTCGTTCCCCCTTTACCAGAAACAGAATAATTTCTTCAATGTTTGTCTGATCAATCACAAATTCTCCGGCCAGTTTTCCAAGCTTCTCCCGGCCCGATACCAGCGCCTCGCACTGAAACCGGCTTTTTTTCACCGCAACAATCTGTTCCCGCGGAATCTTTGACAACTCCTCCTGCGAACAGCGGACAACGCCATAATCATAAAGCATCTCATCCTTATTCATAAAAAACACCAGCTTCCCCTCATGAAGAAAGGCAATATAATCTGATATTTTCTCCAGATCACTGGTGATGTGAGAAGAAATCAAAACGGTGTGATTTTCATCCTGAATAAAGTCCAGCAGGATATCCAGAATCTCATCTCTGACCACCGGGTCCAGTCCGCTGGTGGCTTCGTCAAAGATCAGCAGCTTGGCGTCATGAGAAAGAGATACCGCCAGATTCAGCTTCATTTTCATCCCCTTTGAGTAGTCTTTTATCTTTTTTTCCGGATCAATCTTAAACTGCTTCAGATAATTTCCAAACTCCTTTTTCTTCCACCCGGAAAATATATGTTCCATACAGACTCCGATCTGCCGGGCATTCATGGCTGAAGCAAAATCCAGCTCTCCCATAATCACACCCACATCGTTTCTCCACTTTTCCGGAAGTTCTTCCTGCATCGTGCCGTAAAGACTGATATTCCCCTGATCTTTATGGATCATGCCCAGGATCAGCTTCAGCATCGTCGTCTTTCCCGCTCCGTTCTCTCCCACCAGCCCGGTGATGCACCCTCTGGGAATATCCAGATTAAGGCCCCCCAGCTGAAACGTATCATACTGTTTTACGACATTTCTTAAACTAATTGCGCTATCCATCCTCTTACGCCTCCTCAATCAACATTTGCAGCATCTCTTTCAACTCATCCATGGATACGCCCGCCTGCCGGGCTTTCTCAATAGCCGTCCCAAGAGCATCTTCAATCTGCTTGAGCTGCTCCTCTTTAATAAGCTCGTGGTTGGACTCCGCCACAAAGCTTCCCTTTCCTACCACTGTGTAAATAAATCCGTCTTTTTCCAGATCCTCGTAAGCCCGCTTCGTGGTGATCACGCTGATACGAAGTTCCTTTGCCAGCATCCTCATGGAAGGGAGTGCATCATGGGCCCTCAGCTCTCCCGTCATTATCATATGCTTCAGCTGGGAGGTGATCTGTTCATAGATCGGTTTTCCACTTGAGTTGCTGATTATAATGTTCATTCATTTCCTCCGTTTGTTTTATTGTATATATGCATTATATACACTATATACGCATTTGTCAACAGGAAATACCTGCAAAAAAATCCGGACGAAAATGTAAAAAAGCATTTCCGCCCGGACTGTTTTAATTTTTTCCGGTCTGTGACATTTTTATGTTCATTACCAGCATCTGAAGCCGGTTTTCAATATTGGCAAAGCTGACATCGGGATCATAATCCAATGGCAGAATCTGTGCATCCGGATACTTCTCTTTGATTTTTTTGGATATTCCTCTGCCCACCACATGATTGGGAAGACATCCAAAGGGCTGAAGAATCACAAAAACCCGGCACCCCTTTCCCGCATGGTGCAGGATTTCTCCCGGAATCAAAATCCCTTCACCGGCATCAAAAGTATGGGGGATCACAGGATCGCTCTCTTTTGCCAGCTCCTGAATTCTGGCTGCTTTTTCATACAATGGATGCTCCAGAGCAATCCGGTCTGTCACATGATGTGCGGCCTCAAAGATCCAGTCCACCGTACGAAGCCATGCCTTTTGAGACAAAGGTCTGTTCACATGATACTCTTTTACCTGACTGTCCTGATAATAGTAGGTTTTCTGTATCACATCCGTCATCCTGGCCTCCACAATTTCAAAGCCGTTTTTCTCCAGATACTCCTCTATATCATGGTTGGCGCCCGGATGGAAATTCAGAAGATATTCCCCCACGATCAGCACCTTCGGACGCAGCCTGGACCGGTCATAAGGCACTTTAAAGTGTACCCTTTGTCAAGGACATTTTAAAAAGAAGGGATTTTGACTATCT
>CAMMBV010000019.1 GCA_946494335.1 uncultured Ruminococcus sp.
GGAACATCGGTTTCCATTCCCCGGAATAAGGGTGTAAAACTGTCCGGAATACTCATCTATCGGGCAGAGAATCTTACTTCGGTGCGGATAGAAGCGCTGGACTATTCTCTGCGGGAAGGAATCGGCATGTGGTACCGGAACGTGGGTACCTGGCAGGGCAGAGCCGTGGATCTGAAAGCCACTTTGACAGACTATGAATTTTACACCAACGGCGGCATTCCCTCCCATATGATTCTGTGGGGAATGCGCGACCGGATCGGATTCTGTGTGGCAGGGGAAGCCTACATCGATATCCGCTATGAATACTTTGACGCAGAGACCGGAGAAGCGCTGTCCCTTCCCTCTTTTATGACGTTTGACGACGTGGACTGGGGACAGGCGATTCAGCTTACAGACAACCCGGGAGAATTATACGCTCCGGAGGATTCCAATCTCCGCTGTCTGACAGCGGATGACGGCTCCGTCATATTCGTCTCCGACGGCGCCTGGTATGACGACGCCTCCGCTTCCGCTCACAACTCCGTGAAAGCGGATTCCTTTATGACGCGATTTGAAGGAACCGGCCAGACCCAGCGATTTTACTGCTGCTACTACTTCCGGGAAGGCTATGAAAGCAAAAAGAATTTTCTGTCTGACTTTTCTGATACGCAGGCCATGCAGGTTTTCTGCGACTCTTTAGATTACTTTGGCTACAGCGGAAAGCCCCTGGCTCCTTCCGAACCTGCAACCCCCGTGAAAGAAGTCTCTGACAGCGATGAAACCGGTACAGAAAATACTCTTTCCGGCATTCAGGAATCTTTCACCTATTCCATTTATCACAATATTCCCAACGAAGAACCAAACGGCTATTATACGGGTTACACTCTCACGGACCAGCTTCCCGCAGGTCTTACCCTCATCAGCGCTTCCGTCTTTGACGAAGCAGGCACGGACGTGACGGAGTCATTCACTGTTGATGCCGACGGACAGACCGTTTCTTTCACGGCCAAAGACACCGGACGCGCCGGATTTTACTATGATACTTACCGCTTTGATCTTAAAGTCTCCATCCTTGCGGACGCCGACCTGACGCCCTGGCTGACCACAGGGGAAGAAGGAGAAGAATATGTGATTCCCAACCGTGCATCCGTATCCATCCTCAGGGACGGCGTCATCGAAAAAGAGACCAATGAAACTCTCACCCATATCCGTACGCTCTACCGGGACTGCCAGCTTCAGATCCATAAAACCGATGAATTTTCAGGACTGTCTCTTTCTGATGCAGAATTTACTTTGTATCAGTGGAATCGGGGTACGAAGGAATATGAAGAACTGGAAAAACTGACTTATGACGAAGAAAAAGAGGTTTATGTCTCTTCTCCCCTTTCTGCCAACCTCCAAAACGAAGGCAGGTTCAAAGCCGCAGAGACCAGAAATCCGGATCAGTACCAGGGCAGCTGGGAAGAAGAATTCACTTTGACGCAGGATAACCAGATAATCGAATATGACGTAACCAACACCCCTTACGCTGAACATACCATCACCAAAACCGCCCTTGTGATCCACGATGGTCAGCCCGGTGAGACGGTCTCTGATTTTGAAACGCCTGTCCTGGTCAGCGGCGGCGACATCATCGAGTACCACATTGACGTAACCAGAAACTGTACCCCGGGATTTCGCTCCGGCACTTTTACTGTCACAGATGAGATTCCCGAAAACAGTATCTGGGAGGAAGACACCTTAAAAATCACCGGCGAAATCACCAACGCCCTGCCTGAATCGGCAGCCTCCATCGATCAGATGAAAGAAGAAGAGGGCGTCATCACCTGGACCATCACCGACCTGGACGACGGCGAAGGCGCACATCTCACCTTCCAGATCACAGCGCCCGAAGAAGAGACGATTTTAACCAACACAGCCTGGCTGCACATCCCGGGAAATTCAGATCTGGAATCCAATCAGACAAATCATCAGACGGACCCCCCTGAGGATACAGATGCAGATCCTGACACGGATACGGCCACGGACTCGGGCAAGGATTCAGATACCTCCACCGCCACCACCAAAAAGACAACCGTAAAAAAGCCCGCCTCTTCCACTTCCTCCACATCCACACCTTCTTCCTCCTCTGCTTCTTCACCTAAAACAGGAGATGACACTCCTCTGCTTTTGTATGCTGCTATTCCCCTTCTGGCCGCAGGTCTTTTGATTTATCTTATCTGCCGCCGGAAATTCCGCTAAGTTTGAAAAGAGGCTGTCGCATCAAAATCTGAAATCATCATGATATGCTCCCTTCTAGGCAGACGAGTAAAACAATAAAAACTTGTCACCTAGGAGGGAGCATTTATTATGGCACTTAAACATAAGTACTCCTACATAATTCTTTTCATAATAACTTCGTAACCTTTTGATTCGAGTTCAATTTGAGGTTTGAACGCAACAGCAAAATTTAATTCATATTCATTCAAACCGCTTGTTCGTCCGTATGTGCCGCTGGAAACTTTTCCTTTATTTCAGAAACACCTAAACCAAATAGATTTTTATTCACTATTTCCTTTGGTTTGGTGCCAAGATCAAAAACAACAAAATATCCGTTTGGGCCGTCTGTCTTATCTTTCAAATATGGTCTGGAAACATAATATACCTTTGAATCAAGAAGGATGGCACACCATTCCTCGCCTTTTTCTGCCACCTCAACAGTTTCGTGTGAAGTTTAAGGTACAATAGATTGAACTATCTGTTTAGGGGCTTCTCGAACATTTACAGAGGATGTGATATACATTTCACCAATAACTTGCGGTTTAGTTTACCCTAGTGCCTGAAGACTATTTTCTTCTGTTTGATTGTTGCCTGTATCTTCACTGAGAGTAACCTCTATGAAGCCATCAGATTCTGCATCTGTTTTGTTCCCGTGACGCCACAAACTGTTATGTAACACGATAGTGAAACCGTTAATATTACAGTTATAATTACTCCTTTATCAATAATAGCCTTGCTCTGTTTCATATGCCACTATCAAATCCCGATTTGCTACTTCATACTGATTTAACATAGATTCTTGAAAGTCATCCGGTTCAATAGTTGGATGATACCAGTCAAATGAATTAAAATAATTTTGCAATTCTTCATCAAGAAACATTCTTCCGTGTCTAGCGTATATTTCATTTCGTGCAAGACGACACTCTCTAGCCGTTAAGCCTACGAGATCATCCTTTATTAGATATTCTGAATTACTCGTCGGCAATACGTATTCGCTGGCTTCCATTTCTTGTGTTGTTGTCTCTATTCCTGTCTCAATGCTGCTTTCTTGTTCCTTGTCGCCATAATCATCGTCCATGATATCGTTAGAAAAATCGTAACTATAGTCATCGTTGGTATCCTCTTGGGCACTGTAGCCTTGGACTTCATTAATATCAGCGGTACTGTTATTAGAACCAGAAGATGCCAGTGCCATAAAAACAATAATAACTACTACAACCGCAATGCATCCCCCAAATACAAGGTGATAAATATTTGGGGTGCTTTTTGTAGGTTTTGAAACTGTCACGTTTTGAGGCTTGACTGATGATACCGAACTCCCAGCAATGTTCGTATTCGTGTAATTTGAATTCGGTTGACTTCTGTAGTTTTCCAATTGGGGGTTGATACTATTTTGTTTCTGTGTTTGTACGACAGATGTACCGCAGTATTTGCAGAACGCAGCTCCCTCAGGCAGTTCCATCCCACAGTTCGAGCAGATATTTTTGTTCTTTTGTAGATAAATCTCCAACCTTTCCCCACACTGTTTGCAGAACTTAGCGCTGTCGTCATTAGAAAATCCGCATTTTAAACAACTTTTCATTTTTTATATCCTCCCTCTTTTTAGAACCTGGAATAATTAACTCCCAACTTCTGTAATGCTGCAATCCGCTCATCATTGTTTGGATGAGTGTTATATAACGCATCCAAAAAACCATTTCGAGGAACATCACATATTTGATGGTCGAGAGCATATGCCAAGTCGTATCCAAAGCCTATTTTGGCCGCATATTCGTCAGCCACAAATTCATTTTGCCGCATAGACCACATAAGGAATAATTTGCAAAGCTTAACCCAAATCCATGTTACTGCATAAGATATTCCCGCGAACAAAGTTGTAAGTATTCCAACTATGCCGCTTCGAGCAACTAACGAAAACAATCCCATTATCGCCGTGACAATCCAGCAGGAGATTTTGATTATCAAAATACAACCAGAAATAAAAACATTACTTCCACCAATTAAAAGCTGGACTACGGTGTGCCCGTACGCCAAATGCCCAACTTCATGAGCTATAATGGCCATGACATGTTCATCAGATAGTTTAAGAAGTCCGTTGGTAATTACAATGGTGTGTTTACCAATTGCAAAGGCATTTGGCAAATCATCTCGTATTATTTTGATATTTACTTTTGCAGGATGATATTTCGTATTTTTATGGGCTGCCCCTAAAACAACTTCAGCCAGTGGTATAACATGAATTTTAATATCTGTTCTTTTGATATTTTCGGCACCTATAATAAGGCAAAGGAACCACTCTCCAATTGGAGATAAGCTGATACATACAGTTATTACATAGAAAATAATCAGGTAACTTGTCTCCGTTACTCCTCCCATAAATGAATATATAAAAATAATATTTAAAATAAAAAATATCAAGGTGCCGAGATTTGAAATACGAAATATACGTCCGAGTCTATGCCATATATCCATTTCCTTTACATAGAAATTTAATCAGTAAAAGTGAAAAAATCTCTATTCCTTTCTTTAAATATTTGAAATACTGAATTCAAAATTTGCTGATTTTCAACTGAAATATAGTTTTCAGTGTCGTCTGATAATGCTTCAACTTGGAGAATAACGACCTCGTCTGCATCTTCATCCTCTGGCAGCAGAACTACATATTCATGGTTTCGGTATGAAATTAAGTCCAAGAATTCGAAGAAAATCTTATTTCCATTTTCATCAGTCAGTTCAAGTCTATTTTCGTTGTTAATGTTTTGATTTGAAATATTAGGTGCTCCAATTGTCGGCGAACCACAGTCTTCGCAAAAGTTAGAATTGTCATTAATCTCTTTCCCACATATAATACACTGCATTTTTGTTTCCTCCTTATATTCTAATCTAAAGCATATTGAGGAATCTCAATCTAAAAGTAAAAAGAGTTTCCAATTTTTTGAAGAACCATTTTGTATTGGTCTTCTGAATAAATTTTTTTTGCAAGAATAGAAAGGTAGGAATAGTCAGAGGTTCTCATATCGACAATACTTTCGAGAACTTCTTCATATTCTTTTTCTATTGCAAAATAAAGTTTCGGGTCTTCTATTTGTAATGTGTTCATAATGAAATTTGTAAGACCAAATAAATCACTTATCTGATCTATAGAATAGACCTGAATTTTATAATTGACTGTATTCACAGCAATTATTTCTTTCAGTGATATATTTTTATCCGTACTTTTCCAAAATAAAAATCCCACATAGCTAATATTATCTAATGCAAAAAGAATGGGCATACTTTTATACCAATTATCAGGAATATTTCCAATTGCTGATGAATTGAACAGTGCTTGTTTACAGTCTTTGTAAGACATATTTTTCTCCTATCGAATTATATTTGTTGTGACATTTGCTGGAGCTCCAGTAAGAGACTCGTAAAGATCGGCTGCTGATATTCTTCCCATTACACCACGACCAGTATCATTATAGATAAATGTAGAGCCATCGCTAGTTACACTTAACAAAGATATCGCATGTCCGCCCCGTTGATGCCCGCCCCAGAACCTTGACACTTCCACGCTTAAAATAACGCCATAACCTGCTGCGACTGCATTTGCAAGCTGTCTCATAGTTCTGGGGCCATCAGTTGTTATCGGGATATTCGTAATAGGCAAGCCTTGCTGTTCTAAAAACTCTTGTCGGATATTTGCAGACGTTGCCCCTCTGTCACCGCAGTCTGAACTGAAAAGGTCCATAATGTAAACCATTTCTGTCGTACCTAACATAGCTCTTGAAATTATCTCATTTTCTGTCATAGGTACACCGGCCATAGTCAATAAGTTTGCACACTGGCATAGTCCACATGTTCCATTCATAGCATATCTGCTTTGTCCCTGTTGTTGAATTAGTTGACTGTTTGTGCCTATGGGATCATTATATACAGTCATTCTTTGTCCCTCAAAAGTAATATTTTGGAAGCCGTATCTGGTCTGACTCAATGAATTTGGTATATCTGATACCGCATTTATTCCGTTTACACCATAGGTCAAGATATTTTCAACTATTTGGTCAAAATCCGGTTGCGCTCTGTACGGATATGCTACGCCATTCATATAGTTGAGAAGATCCGCCTGATAAACCATTCTGTAGTTCGTTAAAATAGCAGATATTACTGCATTATCGGAAACACCCCGGCACTCAAGTTCTCCTTTATATGTATCTAATAGGCTTTCAATTTTACCAAGCTCCTCTTGAAAGTGTAAAGTTTTTTCCGTATTTACTCTTGCAGAGGTTTCTTTATCCAAAACCGATTGATATTGTGAAACAAATTGGCCTGTTGTTCCAAAGGTTATGTTTTCATACTCATGTATAATGGTATAAATCGAGTCCAGATAATTGTCAGCGTCCGAGATTACTTGGTATATTTGTTGTAGATCTGCTGCACAATCCTTTGATATATCTTCTAAACTTCTATAATTCTTATCATCCCAATTATTTTTTGCATATTGTAGCTTATCTATCATGCGATTTACTAATCTGCTAATGCTATATTTTGTATCTGAAATTACTTTTTTAAATCGGAGAATTTCATCTAACGATGTATTGATTGTTCCCATAAAAGCAACTCCTTTATGCCGTTATAAATTAAGTTCAAACAAAAAATATAGTATTTATCTGTTTGTTCCATAACTCCACCGCCGAACCGGCGGCAGAGTTACACATATAAATTTGTATGGAACATCAATTGTTCAGTCACTGCACGGTATCAAAATAAGCAGACAGATTTACAGGTGACGGAGAAATATAAGGTTTGAGCTGGAATGTATCTCGCACTCCATCCGTGTAATAGACCAAATTATTATTTAGGCTTGCAACGGAAACTCCATCTATGAGATTGTCGGCATCATTATTACTCAGTGAAAAGACAACTCGCTCCGGAAATTTTGCCAGTACATTTTCACCAAACCGCATTGTTTCTTTTACTGTCTGGTAGTCCGAAGATGACACAACAAAATGGATACCAAACCCAGAGCCATCCTCTATCATCTTTAAAATTTTTTCATTCGAATATCCTTCAGATTCTTTTGCTTTTTTATTTGGTGTGCTCGCTTTTTTTGTGTCCCTTGCAGCGACTACACTATTAAATGCAGCAAAAATGTCATTCGGATCTATTTCTTCATCAACTTCGATAGATTCTGTTTCTTGTAAGTTTTCGGTCTCATCAACGAATAGATATTCCTTCTCAGAGATGCGTTCACCCTTAAACATTAACTTTATGATATCAAGATACTGTAAATTTTTGATAATGACACATATAATGCCTTTATCATTTTTCCTTTTTCTTTCTTGATATATTTCATAAATGTCATGAATAAACTGGATAATATCTGTTCTTGTTTCCGCAATATGCAGACGGCCGGTTTTTTCTTTGATTACATGGATAAGGCCAAAAGCGGGCTTCTCGTCAACCAATATATCTCCGTCAATCATATAGATGGTAGTGTTAAGATTGAGCGCAGCCGAAATCAGATAATTGTTTATGATGTTATCAGTCATTTGCTGGTTGGTGCCACAAATTAGCAAATTATGCTTCTTTTTACGGTCTAATTTCATCGTTAATGGCGGCGCTACCTTAATCTTTTCTCCCATATATATTACGACAGGTTGGGATGAAATAAGCCCACAATTATTAGCAGAAAGATATTCAAGGAAATCTGTTGTTCTGCTTCCTTCAAAAATTTCTGTAACGCATGGAACATCTCTAAACTGCTTGCTTATTGTCTCTAAATAAGCATTTTTTATTTCATTATTGCAAAAAGCAACTCTAAGACCTACATTACCTAGTTGAAGTTCTGTATCATTGTCCTCCGGAACCTCTGTGTAATCTTCGTTGAGAACCGCAGTTCCTTTTGGTCCCATCATTTTTTTCTTGGCATCATCGCAATATAAGTCTGAAAACAGGTAACGAGTATCTGCGTCGCCACACTTAAGCCCTATTCTGATACGCATCTGCTCAACAGTTCCTCTATCCAGTGTCAAAGAACTGATAATATTTGTTGATTGTGTTGCCATAGTAAGGTGTATTCCATATGCCCGGCCTTCTGTAACAATTCTTTTCGCTAAGTTTGCGCAATTCATCGCAACTTTCCTGTTTGTTGCATCATTAAACAAGATTTGGAATTCATCCATAATAATAAGGATTCTCGGCATGGGTAATCCGGTTCCGTTGACGTAATCCTGGATTTTCGTATATCCCCCTGCTTCCTTAAATGTATTAGAACGCTTTTCCATTTCCTGAACAAGATTCTCCAAAATGCTTTCCCCAAACTCTTGCATTGCGTCTAATGCAATCAAGTTTATGTGTGGTAGTCTTTGTGACTCATATATTTTAAATTCGGTTCCGCCTTTGAAGTCCATGAGATATAAGTGAAGCTGATCCGGGGAATAGTTCAACATACTACTCATGATAATTGTATGAAGGAGTGTTGATTTTCCACCACCAGTCCCTCCACCTATAAGGCAATGGTGAGATGTCCCTTCACCATATGATAAGCTTATGGTTGCATCTTCATCACCAATACCAATGGGAATCTGCAAGTGAGAGGATGAACTTTTACTAAATAGTTCATCTGGCATTATATCTTCAAAAGAAATCCCTCTGTGCTTTATGATGTTAGCTGCATTTGTATATTCTTTTACGAAATATTGAATTTCACTGCTACTCCTCTGCTCGGGAATCGAAATTGGGAGTCCAAATGGAAGTAACTCGTATGTTCCATCTTTAAAGTCTACGTAAATACAATATTTCACAATTTGCTCCAGTCTTTCATCGATGCTTTCGTATCGGGAAAACTGAGCATCTGGATCATGGCATATAACGCAATAAATACCACAATTACTGCCATTTCTGAGGATGCTGGTTAGCATATCGACGCACCGTGAATCAAGCCCACGTGGAAAGTCGTACAAAATGACCAAATTAATGGCTTCAGATCTCCTTGGGGTATTCTTATTATACTCAAGGAGATTATCGTACTTCGCTCCAAGTTTATTTTGCGTAAAATCGTCAATGTGTTCGTTCAGTTCACGCAGCATTTCATAGACTTTATCCTGATTGGTTATGATTGTAAAAAGTTCAGGAAGTGCCTTCCGTAAATCAGAAAAAGGCTTTGTACTGTTTCTGTTTTCGACATCTACTATTTTAAAATTTATTTTTGTTACCGGTAAGAATGATAATAACGTCCACATTATATGGTGTGTAAATTGTCGGCTTTCCTCAGCTGTTTTTTCTGGACTGTTTAACAATACATTAAAAGGATTATTCAAATCCAAATTGATGGGTAGATTGAGCTGACTGAGCAGCTCGATATTATCCTTGTGCCCAAAGGCCTTTCTTAATCTATCCGGATTGATACATTCTGAGAAAATATCAAATGGATAAAGGACTGTTCCTAATGTGATATACGTAGGAAATACTGCTTCTACATCAGGTGTTCTAAAATAATGATTTTCATAGGTATCAAGCATACCACCTATAATGTGGAGACAATCCTCTAGTTCCATTTCATCTTTGGCATCCACAAGACGTTTGAGTAATGGTGAGAATGCTATTCCACGGTTTTTAATTCCCTCGTAAAGCAACATATACTTGCCAAAAAATTTGTCAAATTCTGCCTTTTCAGGCATAGCTAAGTACAACAAGGGCATTCCTCTCATAATAAATGCTCCATCTGAGTACTGAATTGTGGAAGTAAGTCCTTCTATTGCTTTTAATCCCTTGGAAAACTCATCCTGACGTCCATTTGTTGTAACTGTGGGTGAAGCAATGATTAAAGTATATATGCCACAACGACTTCCGTTCCGTAATATGTTTCTAAGTCCAGCAAAACTCTGATCGTCAAAATTTTTAGGGAAATCATATATAATCAGTACTTCTGGGGAAACATTAAAATGTTCCGTGTCTTTCGCATAGTTATAAATGTTTTCATATGAAGTTCCAAGTTTATCCTGCAGGATTTCTTCAACTTGTTGGTTTAAAGAATTAAATTTTGCCGAAATTTCTTCTCTGGATATATATGTTTTTTCTCCGAATAATTCTGGCAATTTCTTTTTTGCATCAAAGAAAGGGGCAACACTATTCCCTCGGTTCTCTGGATCAAAAACAGAGAATTTTAACCTTGCAATCGGACAGGCTGAAAGATGACCAAACATATAAGCATGCGAAAATGTTCTTCCAATTGAATGGTCAACTGAATTATCTATCACAAGCCATGCCGGCGCATCTTGCCCACTCATAACCAAAGGAAGACGAATGTTATTTCCAAACAGAATTGGCTCACACTTATCTTTAATTAAGGATGCTACAACCCCAGATTGGACGAAGAAGTCAACAGGATAATCAACAAAACACATATATAATGTCTCATTTAAAAAGGTTTCGCTATTATTTACTTTTATAAAGTTCTCGTTGTAATCAGATATTTGCTGCGCAATTGCTGCAACAAAAGCATCTGGTAAGAGAGAATCCAGTTCATCCCAGATGCGGTTTGACAACGTGTTAAGAGTCTCTCTGTATTGATTTTCAAATTGCTCTTTTTCTGTTTGGTTAGAATTTAATAAATTCCTCCTGCTAGAAAAATAAGTTTCTTTTTGGACATCCAGTTCCCCTGTGGCAATGGCTGGCAATTCCGATTCAATTTCTTTAACAAAGGCACGTATAGTGTTCAACAGAACGATGAGTTCCTCGTAATCTTTCTTCCTTTTACTTGAAAAAAGATAATTCAGCCCATTAATTAAAGCTGGCAGAATGTCTTCAGTATACTTTTTTGATATGGCTGAATATTGAGTTTTAATATTATCCAAGATGACAAAATAATCTGCTGCATCATTAAACTGATCGCTTGTCCTCTCAGCAAATTCTGCTTCTTTCTTTCGTTTTGTTTTTACATAGTATTTATCTACTTGATTTAGTTGTTGATCAAGACCTTCTACATCGAAAAGCATCTTCTTCGCATCTGCAATTGTTTGATTTGAACGAGATGTAATAGCATTACAGTTTCTTTTATAGTTATTTTCAAGATTGTTTAACGACGTATTATGACGCAAGTCCATTGCTTTTTTATTTTGTTCATAAGCTACACGTGTATTATTGATTGATGTCTCAGAGCGGTCGGCAAAAGAATTTATTTCACCAATTAGTTGAAATACCTCCAATTGTGTCATGATTTCCATGCAATATTACCTCCCAAAAAGTTAGATGAAAGTCAGACAGATATTTAGTCATTGTTTTCTTCAACTTCGTATTTACATTTCCCTTCACATTGCTTCCCAAATCCGACTTTTAGTGATGTTGTAACCTGCAATGGATAGCTAAAGATTTCTACCATTTCTCCACCGATTTCTGGATCTGAAGTATTACAGATTAATGTGTATTGAGTAAGGTTATTTAGAAGTCTCGGCCTGTAGTTATCATTATTATTGTTTAATATATCTATAATTAATTTAATTCCTATACTTGTAATAAAGTTAATATCAACAGAGATTCCTGGCTCAAACTTAACTCCCTCAATATTTTCCTGATTCGAATAAACGTGATGGTTAGCTTCTGCACGTACTGATAAGTTTGAACCATATCCCAAAGCGCATTCATAACAGGGCATTCCTTGCCTAGGTATATGATAAAATATTTCGCCAGCATAAGCTCTTTCCCAAAATCCGATTGATACAAACGAAGATTTGTAGTAGATGCTAATGCGATTAGAATATACATCTGCAGTTCTGTTGTCAGCGCATCCAACAAAAACTGTTTCTCCCGGCTCACAGAAATCGTCAAGTATTTCTTTGGGAATATTTTCTATAACGCCATCAAATTTTACAATATTGGCTTTTGGATTAATATTTCTTATCTTTCTGGATAACGCATTTACTTTTAAATCTCCAACGTCTTCTATGCCACATTGATGGCGGCATAAATTATGATATTCCAGAGTGTCTGGATCAGCGAGCACGAAATTGCCCACTCCTGCTCGGGCTAATTCCAACGCAACTAAGCTTCCAACAGAACCACAACCAAGAATGACCACTCTTTTGTTATTCATAATCGGTGTTTCAAGAATACCTTTATTCCTTGAAAAAATATCTTGATATAATTCATATATCTCAACGTTTAGTTTTTCTCCATCGTAATAAAAGTCAACAGAAGATCCGTTTCTTATCCCACAGAATCCTGCACTAGGTTTTGTTCCAATATCAAATATCTCCCCTAATAATTCTCCCGTACCTTGTAGTTCAGTCGGATAAATATTTATGATTTCTGTGTCTTCAAAATATTTTCCGTATATTTCCCCTAAAGTTGCATTAATTATCTGCTCATTGGAAATAAAGACTGTTTTTTTGATTTCTTCTCCGAAGAAATTTTTCATTAGCTATATCCTCCTTATTTTTGGCGATTGCTTAATTTTTCTATGACATGAGTCACAAAAGATTTAGCAGGTTCTGGAACTACGGCATATTCAGTATCATCTTTTTTCTCAAGATATCTTTTGTGGGCGTCCTGTATAGCGCCACTTCTGTATTTAAAGCAGCTATTTTTAATTGAAAATATGACCTCGCCGGATTCAGGCATCCTTTTAAAATACAGTTTAATAGATTCATCCGTTTGATCGCTTAGGCAAATATAATGGTCTTGCGTTGAGATGGTTAATATAATCCCGCATTCTTCAATCATATAGTCTATATCTTCAATCATTGTATTAATAAGAAAGTCTGAGTCACTTTTTTCATCATTATCGTTTTCGATATTATCCGTTTTTTTAAGATTGTATTTTTTTAAATATGGATAGATTTCCTTTAAAAAAGCACGCAAAGACGTATGTGGTTTATATATTGTTTCTTGAATGCCAAGTGTATTGTACATAATGGATTCTAAGGTTTCTTTGGATTTGTAAGTTAATAATTCGTTTGGAATAAACTTATCTCCTACTTCATAGTCTATTGCCTTATATCGATATGGTTGCGCAACATGATATACAGTAAGACGAAAATTTGGATCTAAATTGACTAGAGCTGAGATTGCTCCTTCTGGTCTCATGCTTGCATACTTTTGATTTGTCTCATCATCAGTTGACGAGAACTGATCGAATGAGCCGGGATGTCGATGCCACAGTCCTATGAGAACTAATTTTTTGTTATATAGATTAGCAATTTTGTTAATAAGATGCTGAGTATATTTTTTGTCGTATTCAAAATAAGCAACCTGAAAAATGGAGTTTGGACCAGGATCAATGGCTTCTACAACATACCACTGGTCGTGATCCACAGCACCAAGAAAAAGTCCACCTGTTTCTGTTTTGACTTTTTCAGCTGTTTCCGCTAAGATTGCTGTATATGCTCTATCGGAAAAAATGACTTTCATCTTCTACACGCTCCTGACTGTAGGTCTATTTTTATGCAAAATGCGCCATGAACACAAAATGGATGTTCAAGGCGCATTTTATTCGGGTGCTTTTATTTGTGTAATCTCTACTGCCTATATCAGATGAAATGGACGACTAACAATAAACGCAAACCGTTCGTTTCAATACAACCTTGACTTTAACATAATTTGTTTGGAACCGTTATCGCAAGCACTCACAATGAAAATATTCTGTGATTACGACATCGTAGAATCCAAATTTTAGATTGTACACAAAGTTAGTAGTTGCCTTCGAGGGCTACGTCGTCGCCAATTTCTCCATTTAACCACATTTCGCACAAAACGATCCATTTACATGCCCAACTTAAAGCCGATGCAGCTGAAGTTGAACGACTCTGTCCCGTTTTAAAATACTTAGGATCAGCAGAGCATATGAAGTATTCTTCGTTTCTGCCAAAATTATCCCGGTAAATATGTGGTAAGCCTAAACCAAAGCCATGTTTATAAGCATTTTCCGGTGTCTTATAAGCTTTCATGATTAATGGCCACATCTGTTCGGCAAGTGTTTTAAGTCTCGGCTGAACCGGAAGGATCTGAATGGAACCACCGTACTCAGACTGTCCTGCATGAGGGTGGTTATTTTTGTAAATCAGCATTAAATCCCAAACCATTCCACCTTCACCTGTAGGCTGCACTTTCCCTCGCCAATAAAGTCTTCCTGAACCATCCTGCAGCTGGTTAATCTGGAAAGACGGGAAATACTTTCTCATTGCCATAACCTCAGCTTTATAAAGTTCTGTGTCATTTTGATACCAATAGTACGCCATCAGAATACCCTCCTTCTATGCAAGCTTTCCATCCGGCACCTGGATGGAAGACATTCCTTGGTCTGGAGCATCTTCTTTCTTCGCTACTTCTCCTGACGGTGCTACAACTACAGTGTCTCCCTGGCGAAGAGCTTCTGCTAATGCACGACGACGAGCTGCAATCACATCATTATTGTTGTTATCCATAACGTTCCTCCTCGTTGAAAGATATTTGTTATGCTGCCTGTGGGAAATCTCTGATTATTTCTCCATTTTCAGCAATTCTTGTAACACACTGGCTCATATACGCTTCAGCCTTTTCTTCTCCCTGATCTCTAACCATCTGTGCAAACGAGTTATTATAAAGCTGGCTACCTTCTTTCATAAGAGTTTCGAGATCAACTCCGCGATTCTGCTGTCTTACCATTGTGTATTCCATGTACTCCTTAATCTGCTCAAGGAATTTACTATCAGACTCTATAAAACCAGAGGTCTTCTTTATATATGTAATGTATTGTATTGTTTGAGAAATGGTAATACCAATGCACTTAAACACAATGATAATAAGGTTAAAAATAATTGATATTACTGTCAATACGCCAAATTGTCTGCTAAAAGCAATTTTAATACAATCCCATGCCAACGAGCCAAATGCTCTAAGTGCCCTAAGGAACACCCCACCAATACAAGCCATGATTAAACCGGCCCACAAACCGCCACCAATGGTACCGGATTCAAGGCCAGCGCTCATACCCCAAATAAAACCAATGGCCATTCCTATAATTTGTAGAATAAATTGTCTTTTGATCTTGTTTAGGTTTGCTGTCAATTGGGCAACATTATCTGCCACCAATTGCTGTGTACAGTCATAGCAAAGGTGCTTTCCCGAATATTCTCCGGCAGAAACCCCGTAGGAATCGCAGCAGTCTTCACAAAGTGACTTTCCGCACCTTGCACATTTACCGACAGCGGGTTCGTCATTATGGTAATAGCATGCGGGTCCATCAAAATGAGGTGTTGGAGGTGGCGTAAAGCTTGGCATATCATTGTTCGGAGCTTTGAATATGGGGATATCACCTCCAGGTGCCTTGAATGATGGAATATCTGCCTCAGTGGCAGATGTTGTGTTTACATTATTTCTGTTTTCCTGTCCAGGTGGAGTAAATACAGACATTTCCGCCGATGCTTGTGTTGCAGACGATGTAGATGCCCCTGCTGCTGTATATGTTACCATAGAGTCATTTTCTGCTCCGCTACCTGTGGTTTTCGCTCCACAAAAGGTGCAAAATTTACTATCGTTATCAATTTCCTTTCCGCAAGATGTACAAAACATTTGTTTTCTCCCCTCGTTATGAGAATTTCTTTGATGTATATTCGTCCATTAGTTGTGCAAGCCGCTCAAGTTTAGGAAGCGCAGCCTTTAATGAGTCAACAGGGGATTCAATCATGCGAGCCACCTTGCTCATAGCAAGGTTAAACTCAGACGCTTTTTCGTCATCCCAACCACCTGTTGCTTGCATACCGCTACGAATACCATCACTCATATGTTCCAGATCCTTTATGGTCTGAGAAATATCTTGTTTCATATCACGCACAGTTTGAGAGTCGCCTTTAATTGCCATTTCCTTTCACCTCCTGATTAGAAAACGTCCTCTGCTTCATCCATGATTCGCAACATATCGTTTAGTGTATTCATAGAGTCTTCAATGTCTGGAATTGGTTCTTTTAATGCAGCAATACACTCTTCAACTATGCTACCTAGTTTTGCGTAATTTTCGTCTTTCCAGCCATTCCCTGCATTTTGATAACTTTGTTGCAATGAAGATGCGGTAGATTTCAATTCATGGATACATGTTTTGCAGACAGCTACACCAGATTGTAATCCATTACGTTCAACTGATATTCCATTTGCCATTCATACTTCTCCTTTCTTTTTTTATGTGAAATGCATAAGTTTAGAATACAGACGCCATATTCTCTATAAGACTGATGCATTCCTCCACCACTTTTGTTTTTTGCTCTGCCGATTCAGCAGAAGAACTTTCAAAGTTTTGTACTGAAGCAATGTAAGCTTCAAAATCAGTTTGAACATTACGGAAAGCGATATTTAGCTGTTCCAGTTTTTCTTTTGACCTATTCAGTGTTCTTTTTACTTCAGATAGTTTAACTTCATGCTCTTCTTTTCGTATAGAATATTCGTTAACCTTTACACGTAGTTTTTCTTTTTCTTCTTCGCTGTTTCTCATTTTTATTTCTGTATCTTGTATGGTAGATTGCAATTCATATAACCGGGATTGGACAACATTAATTTGTTTCTGGATTTGCTGCTTTTCCTCATCCGTTTCAGCATTTAATAATTGCTCCTGCAATGAAGCAAGTTGATTTTTAAATTGTTCCTGTTGTACAGATAGATTGTTAAGCCGGTTATTTAATACAGGGATCGTTTTTTCTATCTGATTCATTTGATATTGAGCAAAATTTATATTCTGTTCCAGTTCATCTATCATTTGATCTAATTCTTTTTCTTTATTTTCAAGATCAGAAATTTGCTCTTTTACTTTCGATAACTGTACATCACAATTTTGTATACAATTCTGATATTGGTTTGATGCAGATAGAGCAATTCCGCTTATATCCGAACGAAATGTGGTAAGTGCATTTTTAACACTTTGTAATCCTTCTGCACTAACGTTCATCCCTTTTCTCCTCCTACTTGAATCACTGGATTTTTACTCATTTTCAGCTATGTTATAAAACCTATTAATTGTTTCACAAAGTTTGTCCCCTGTAATGATTACGTCTCTTGCTTGGGAGGCTATTTTAGAAATCCCATTCAGTAAATCAAAAAATTGCGGATCATTCCATAAAGATCCAATAGATTGTACATTTGCGCTTAGCTTTTGTACGTAGCTCTGAAACATATCAACATCCGTTTCTATTTTCTGGGAATATGAGTTCATATACTCTCCTCCTGCTCCATCATTTGTGTAACCACCAATCATCAAATTCTGTAAGAAATAATTCTAATCCACGGATAAAGATGTCTTTTTTTGACAAAGGTTTGTTCCTACTATCTTCTCCTTTATCAGTTTCGACCTTTTATTCAATCATTTAATGCAATCCGCCTATAAAATTTTAACACATTGCATCTATAAATGCAATCTGCATTTATAGTTGGTTGTTGCTAAAATAGGCATATTTTATAATAAATCATCATACAGCATGGGGGTGATTGAATTGCAACCAGAAATTGATTATTGTAAAATTGGTCAACGTATAAAGGCTGCTCGATTAGAAAAAGGTTATAGTCAAGCTGAACTGGGTACGTTGGTTGGTTGTTCAAATAATCATATGAGCCATGTTGAAGTTGGACAAACAAAAGTGTCCTTGTCTATGCTCTTGAAGTTGTCGCTTGTTTTAGAGAAAAATTTTGATTATTTTTTTTTAGATACTCCGTATGCAAAACGTGAAAGCCTCATTAATGTTGAAATCGCAGATAAGTTGAATCAATGCAATGCAGTAACACTGATAACAGTTAATAAAATACTAGATGCACTGATCGAGCAACAAGATATGATTCAGCAGAAAGAGAAATCTGACTGATAATAAACATTAGGAACTTTTATGCAAATAGCTTATATATGAAAAATGGCGCAGAACCTCTCATTTAACTGAAAGGTCTGTGCCATTTTATTGGGGTGAATAAAAATTTATACCAGCCTGCTTAAAGTGATTAAAAACATAGATGCGACAGCTCCACTTTTATTCCGTTCTCGTCACATGAGTAACCCATTTCCAGCTGTGCAGCCGGATCGTAACGGGAATAATTTTATAAATCTGATCCCACTTCAGCAGGAAAAACACCACAACCGCCGGCATATGAAACTTAAACGCCGCCAGTGCGGAAAAGGGCACGATGATCAGCCACATGCTGAACAGATTCATTTTCATACTGAAGGCAGTGTCTCCCCCTCCCCGGATAATTCCGTTGTCGCAGGGAAGCTGAAAGGAAGTCCCCACCGTAGTTACTGCCATGACCGCAATAAACTGAAGCGCCAGGTTATGAGCCTCCTCTGATATATTATAGAGAGACAGAACCGGATTTCTGGACAGGAAGATCAAAAATCCCGTGACAATTCCAATGCCCACAAAAATCAGCTCCATGGTATGTACCATCACTTTCAGTCTGTCTTCTTTTCCCTCTCCTATGGTTTTCCCGACGACAATGCTGGAGGCGCTGGTAGAACCGTAAGCCACTACGGAAATAATCTGATACACAATTGTTGCAATGGAATTGGCAGCGATGGCCGCCGCTCCCATATGACCCAGAATTCCCGTCTGAACCATCTGTGCAATTCCCCACTGAGCCTGATTCAGCAGCACGGGAAGAGCAACTTTTTTGTAGTCCTGATTATAGGACTTGTCGATGAAGATCAGTTTCCTCAGGTTCAGATTCAAATCATGTTCCCGGTACTTCAGATACCAGATTACAATCAAAAGTTCCACACACCTGGATATGAGGGTGGCAATGGCCGCTCCCCGGATTCCCAGCCTTGGCATCCCAAAGCGGCCGTAAATCAGAAGATAATTGAATACCACATTGATGCATAAAGTGGCGGCGGATATAATATAACCGATTTTTACAACTCCCACTGCCCGCAAAGATGCAGTCAGAATGTTGGTGGCCGTAAAGATCAGATAAGTAAAGCAGATGATCTGAAGATACTTTACCCCTTCCGCAATCACAGCCCTGTCGTTGGTAAGAAGCCCCAGCGCCTGGGATGGAAAGATCAGTACCGCCGCAAACATAATCGCCGCCAGCCCCACGCCGTATCGCAGAGCCACTCCGATGATGTGAGGTATGGGCTTTAGATTTTTCTTTCCCCAGTACTGAGTCCCCAGCACTACCACGCCTTCCCCGGCTCCCATCACCAGCATCTGCAGCAGGAACTGAAACTGATTGCACAAAGCCGAGCCTGACAGCGCGGTCTCACTGTAAGCGCCCAGCATCACATTGTCCATCAGATTGACACTGTAGGTCAGAAGGTTCTGCAAAGCCAACGACGCCGTCAGAACGGCAAAAGTCTTATAAAAGGATTTCTCACGTATGATACGCATACTTTTCTCCCCCTGGTAAAATAAATCTTTCTCTATTCTAAATATAACCTTCCGGAAATACAATTATATTTTATTGCGTTTCATTAATATTTTGTGCTATGATGGCATCCGCAGCACACATTCTTTTTGTTTGCCATGCATATACTGACATGGAGCTAAATTGCAGGATTGACTTTTTGCGTCAGTTTTGCTATATTTAGTTCAGTGATCGTACTGGAGAAACTTGTGAAGCCTCCAGTCCGGAAGGCTCCTGCGGGGGCCTTTCGTTATTTATGGTAAAAGAGGTGGAAAATGGCAAAACCGTTTCAAACGTATGATGATTTACTGATGTTCTTACAAAATGAAAAAAATCTGGTTATTGAAAATGCAGATTATGCCAGGCATATCTTGGCTAAAACAAGCTATTTTTCCCTTATTACCGGATACAAAGATACTTTTAAAAATCCAACCACCGGAAAATACATAGATGGAACTACTTTCGAGGATATTTACCGTTTGTATCAATTCGACAATGAATTGCGCAGCATTTTTCTAAAGTATATACTAATTGCGGAAAGAAGTGTAAAATCTTCTCTTGCCTATCATTTTTCAGCTACCTATGGCGAAAATCAGACAGAATATCTATCTTTATCACATTATATGCCGACAGATTCTATGCACTATGGAATCCAGAAACTCCTTCGTGTTTTTCATTACCAGCTTACACATAAAAACGAGCATGACTATATCAACCACTATAAAGCAAAACACCATAATGTTCCTCTATGGATTATGGTTCAGGTTCTGACCATTGGACAGCTTTCGCATATGCTCGATTACTTAAAAGCATCGGTTCCCATTAAAATCTGCAACGATTTCCATCAGGTCGGCAGAAAAGATATGCACTCATTTCTTTCCATTATGACAAAGCATCGTAATGTATGCGCCCATGGAGAACGTTTCTTCAATTATGCAACAAAAGACAGTATTACGGATACACTGATGCACAGAAAACTTCGTATCCCTCAAAAAGATGGGCGATACCAGATGGGAAAAAATGATATTTTCTCGGAAGTTATCATTCTGAAATATCTCCTGGATGCAGAGGATTTCCGAATCTTTTACTATGAACTAAAACATTGTTTAAAATATCATGCTCCCGGAAAAAGGATTTTAACCTTGATGGGATTTCCAGAAAACTGGACAACCATCATAAGATTAAAATGCTGATTAATGCAGCAGGCAAGGAGACCATTATGAAGGTTATCACAGAACCCGGCGTTCTGCTCCAGTCAGAACGTTACTTTTCCACGCCCTCTTCGCTGGCGCGGCAGCTTTTTCTTTACATTACCCGCTGCGGTCACTATTACTGTGACCACCATTACAATTTTCTGGACTCCTGCGACGTGGGAAAACTGGAGAGTCATAAAACCTATCTGCTGGACTATATCCGCAGAGGCGCCATGGAAATAGAAACCGACGGAAAAAGCTTCACTGCCGAAGCCGGACAGATCGCTCTTATCGACTGCAAAAAGCCCCATCGTTTTCACGTGCCCCGCTATGCCGAGCGGATATGGATCCATTTTGACGGACGGGAGGCCGGCGCTTTTTTTGAACAGATCATCGCTTTTCACGGCGGCCGTTCTGTCTTTACCCCCTATCCCGAAAGCCGGGCGGAGCGGGATATGTCGGATCTTGTCACCCTGTTAAAGGATGGTATTCACACAGAGGCCGATCTTTCAAAAAGGATCTATTCTCTGCTGTGCAATCTTTTAATTCCGCCCCGCAGTATCACTGCAGACAGCCAGGATCCCGTTGCGCTGGCGCTGGATTATATGAAACAGCATCTTTTTGATGAACTTTCCGTAAAGGAAATCGCTTCCGTGGCCGGCTTAAGTCCTTCCCATTTTTCCAGACAGTTCCGCAGTCAGACCGGATTTTCGCCCCACGAGTATATCGTCCTGCACCGAATCGACGAGGCCAAGCTTTTGCTTCATACCACCGATCTCTCCGTCAAAGAGATCGCTTTTCGCACCGGGTACCACAGTGAAGTAAACTTCATTGCTTCTTTTACCAGAAAAGTGGGGATTTCTCCCTCTTCTTTCAGAAACGCCCGGTTCTTCTGAAACAAAAAGTCTTTGCATCAGCCTTTTAAAGGCTGACCGCAAAGACTTTTTCTACAAAAACTTTTTCTTACGAAATTCTATTTAAAATATTCCACACCGGATTCAAAGATCTGAATATCCTGCTGTCCGTAAATATTGATGGCCACACCGTCGTCTCTTCGTTCTGAATGAGCCATCTTGCCCAGTATCCTTCCGTCCGGGCTGGTAATACCTTCAATAGCCCGGTAGGAACCGTTGACATTCCACTCCTCATCCATGGAAATATTACCCATGGGATCACAGTACTGGGTTGCCACCTGACCATTGGCAAAGAGTCTGTCCAGCCATTCATCATTGGCAACAAAACGTCCCTCACCGTGGGATGCCGGATTGGTATATACGCCGCCCAGCTGAGCTTTCATAAGCCATGGTGACCGGTTGGAAGCCACTTTCGTATAGACCATTCTGGAAATATGGCGTCCCACCGTATTGTAGGTCAGCGTCGGAGAGTCATCCTTTTGTCCCACAATCTTTCCGTAGGGAACCAGTCCAAGTTTTATAAGAGCCTGGAAACCATTGCAGATTCCAAGAGCCAGTCCGTCTCTTTCCTCCAGAAGCTTCATAACCGCTTCCTGAATCTTTTCATTTCTGAAAGCAGTGGCAAAGAATTTGGCGGAACCGTCCGGCTCATCACCTGCTGAGAAGCCGCCGGGGAACATGATAATCTGTGCCTGGGCGATTGCCTCTTCAAATACCTGAACGGAATCCCGGATGTCCGCCTCCGTCAGATTCTTAAACACTCTTGTGACAACATCCGCACCGGCTCTTTCAAAGGCTCTCCTGCTGTCGTATTCACAGTTTGTGCCCGGAAATACAGGAATAAATACCGTAGGCCGGGCCGTCTTATGTCTGCATACATAGACGGAATCGCTCTGATACAGCCCGCTTCCCACAGGAGCTTTTTCATCGGTACCCTTCGTCTTGAACACGTTCTCCAGCGTACCCGTCCATGCATCCAGTGCTTCGTCAATGGGAATGGACACGCTGCCGTACTCAAAGACGTCTTTGTCCGTCACTTCACCGATTACACGGTAAGTGCAGGCCAGTTCTCCCACTTTGCCGTCCGCAACCTCACAAATGAGATCGCCGAAGCCCGGAGCGAAGAAATCTCTTGGATCCAGATCATGTTCGATCTTTACGCCTTTTTTATTTCCAAAGGCCATTTTGCTGACAGCCGCTGCAATTCCGTGACGATCCAGAGCGTAAGCGGATACTACCCGGCCCGCCTGCATATCCTGATGCAGCCGCTCATAAAGATCCATGGTCTGTCCGTAATCCGGAAGATCGTATTCGTCTTTTGGCAGGCGAATCCATACCAGACGATTTCCCGCCTTTTTCAGTTCCGGCGTGACGATATCCTGCTGTTTTGCCACATCCACTGCAAAGGAAACCAGGGTGGGCGGAACATCGATATCATTGAAGGTTCCGGACATACTGTCTTTTCCGCCGATGGAAGGCAGTCCAAAGCCAAGCTGAGCGTTGTATGCTCCCAGGAGCGCCGCAAAAGGCTGGCTCCATCTGGAAGGATCTTCCGTCATTCTGCGGAAATATTCCTGGAAGGTAAAGCGGATCTTTTTATAATCGCCGCCCGACGCAACGATGCGTGCGACGGATTCTGTCACTGCATAGACGGCTCCGTGATAGGGACTCCAGCTGGACACATAGGGATCAAATCCGTAGCTCATCATGGTCACGGTATTGGTCTTTCCGGTCTGCACCGGCACCTTGGCCACCATCGCCTGGGTCTCCGTCAGCTGGAACTGACCGCCGTAGGGCATCAGCATGCTTCCCGCCCCGATGGAAGCGTCAAACATTTCCACCAGACCTTTCTGGGAGCATACGTTAAGGTCTCTCAGCATGGCAAGCCAGCTTTCTCTTACGTCCGTCACATCCTCTTCTTTCCGGTTCAGCATATTGCCTTCCCGTCCGGGGATATCCACCAGCACCTGCGTCTCCTGGTGAGCGCCGTTTGTATCGAGAAAAGCTCTGGAAATATTGACGATCTCTTTGCCTCTCCACTTAAGCACAAGACGGGGGCTCTCGGTCACCACTGCCACTTCCACTGCTTCCAGGTTTTCCTCATTTGCATATTTTAAGAACTCTGCCACGTCAGCGGGATCTACCACTACCGCCATTCTCTCCTGAGATTCGGAAATGGCGATCTCCGTTCCATCCAGACCGGCATATTTTTTCGGAACCTTGTCCAGATTTACTTCCAGACCATCCGCCAGTTCACCGATGGCCACGGATACGCCGCCGGCGCCGAAATCGTTGCATTTTTTAATCAGCCGGCTGACTTCCTCCCGGCGGAACATTCTTTGTATCTTACGCTCGGTGGGCGCGTTTCCTTTCTGTACCTCGGCGCCGCAGGTCTCAATGGACTCCTCCGTATGCACCTTGGAGGAACCGGTAGCTCCGCCGCAGCCGTCGCGGCCGGTACGGCCTCCCAGAAGGATAATGATATCTCCCGGATCGGAAGTCTCACGGATTACGGCCCTGCGGGGAGCAGCTCCCATTACCGCGCCGATTTCCATACGCTTTGCCACATAGTCGGGATGATAGATCTCTTTCACATAACCGGTAGCCAGACCGATCTGGTTTCCATAAGAACTGTATCCATGAGCCGCAGAGCGCACCAGTTTTTTCTGCGGCAGTTTGCCCTTCATGGTATCCTGTACTGAAACGGTGGGATCCGCCGCTCCCGTTACACGCATGGCCTGATACACATACGTTCTTCCGGAAAGGGGATCGCGGATGGCACCGCCAAGGCATGTGGCGGCGCCGCCGAAGGGTTCGATTTCTGTGGGGTGGTTGTGAGTCTCATTTTTAAAGTTAATCAGCCATTCCTCTTCCACGCCGTCCACATCCACCGGCACCACGATGCTGCAGGCATTGATCTCCTCCGATTCTTCCTGATCCTGCAGCTTTCCTTCCGCCTTCAGCTTTCTCATGGCCATCAGCGCCAGATCCATCAGACATACGAATTTATCACTTCTGCCCTTGAAGATTTCCTCCCTGTCCGCCAGATACTGCTGATAGGTGCGGACAATGGGCTCTTTATAGTCGCCGTCCTTAAACTCCACATTTGTAAGCTCTGTGGAAAAGGTGGTGTGGCGGCAGTGATCGGACCAGTAGGTATCCAGCACACGGATTTCCGTCATGGTAGGATCTCTCTTTTCTTCTCCGCAGAAATAACGGTGGATATGAAGAAAATCCTTGAACGTCATGGCCAGATTCAAAGATCCGTACAGTTCCTGAAGCTTTTCTTCGTCCATCTGTCGAAAACCATCGAAAATCTTTACGTCCTCCGGCTCCTCAAAAACCGTCACCAGCGTATCCGGTTTCACCATGCCCGTCTCTCTGGAATCCACCGGGTTGATGCAGTGGTTTTTCACCGCCGCAAATTCTTCGTCCGTAAGTGAACCTTCCAGCACATAAGTAGTCGCTGAACGGATGATCGGTTTTTCATCCTCTTTTAAAAACTGAATACACTGTACGGCTGAATCCGCTCTCTGATCAAACTGCCCCGGCAGATATTCCACGGAAAACACCCTTGCATTTTCCGGCACATCAAAGCTTTCCCGGTAAAGCACATCCACCGGCGGCTCGGAAAATACGCTGCAGCATGCCTTTTCAAATACTTCATCGGAAACGTTTTCCACATCATAACGGATCAAAACCCGCACGTTTTCCACATCGGTGATCCCCAGATAACTGCTGATCTCATGACTTAATTCTTTCGCCTGCACCGCATAATCCGGTTTTTTCTCCACGTAAACTCGTCTTACCATTCTTTTACGCTCTCCTCTCCCTCTTATTTCAAAGATGCAATAACTTCCACTTCACAGAGCACATTCTTCGGCAGCGTTTTCACTGCCACACAGGAACGGGCCGGTCTGCCCGTGAAATATGTGCCGTATACTTCATTAAAAGCTGCAAAATCATCCATATCTGCAAGAAAACAAGTCGTCTTTACTGCCTGCTCATAGCTGCACCCTGCTTCCTTCAGCACCTCACCCAGATTTTCCATCACCTGCTGTGTCTGCTCTTTAATACCGCCTTTCACAATTTCTCCGGTGGCCGGAACAATGGGTATCTGGCCGGAAGTAAATACCATATCGTTTACGATCACCGCCTGGGAATAGGGGCCGATCGCCGCCGGTGCTTTTGTAGTGCTGACTGTCTTCATGATTGTTCTCCTCTCTTAAGAAAATATTCTTATCTTAAAGTCCATTATAGCGAATAATGTCTGTGCACGTCAAGAACGGCGGCTCTCCTGCCAGAACTCTTTGAGGATATCCTCCACTTCTCCCAGCATACAGGGACGGTAATTTCTCCACTCCCAGGGAAAAAGCCGCTGATAATCAAAGGATAAAAAGCGGTCGTCCAGAAGCGCCACCACTCCCTGATCCTGGTCGGTACGGATCACCCGCCCCGCCGCCTGCAAAACCCTGTTCATGCCGGGATACCGGTAGGCGAAGTCAAAGCCGTTTTCCCCCTGTTCTTCATAATACTTCATCAGGATTTCCCGCTCCGTGCTGATGCCGGGAAGCCCCGTACCCACCAGCACGGCTCCGATCAGTTTCTCTCCGCTTAAGTCAATACCCTCGGAAAATATCCCTCCCATCACACAAAAGCCCACCAGCGAATTTTCATGCTCCTGCTCAAATCGCTGCAAAAAGTCCTCCCTCTGCGCCTCTGTCATGGAAGGCGTCTGCAGAAGGCACTCCAACTCTTCCGCAGCGCACGAATCCTGAAACTTGGGATACACAGCCTCCAGCATCTGATAGGAAGGGAAGAACACCAGATAATTTCCTTTTCGCGCGGATAAGATTCTGTGGATGTATCCCGCGATTTTTTCATATTCCCGGGGCCCCCTTCTTTTATACCGGCTGCTGACCTCGCGGCTGATCAGAATCTGGCGGTTTTCTTCCGGAAAAGGAGATTTGACATAAATGGCATAATCCTCCTGATTCCTGCTTCCCAGCAGCTTCTTATAATAATCGATGGGCAGCAGCGTTGCGGAGAAAAAGATTGTTCCCCGGCCCTTTTTCAGATACTGCTGCAGATTAGCGGCCGGATTGACACAGAAAAGCCGGATATAAAATCTTCCCTTCTCATCGTGCCGGGTATAAACCACATAATTTTCATCCAGCAGGTCACAGACATTTAAGAAGGCGCCGACCTGAAAATAAAAATCCAGCACTTCTCTTCTTATTTCACCCTCCTGGATTATCTCCAGAATATTTTCCAGCTCCCCCTGCAGATTCATAAGCGTAAGGGGCAGCGCCCCCGGCCCCGGGATCACCTGGTACGTGTCACACTCCCTTTTCAGTTCCAGCAGCTGACGGTTTAAACGGTTTAAATACCGCGCCGCCTTCTTGCTTACATGCTTTACTTTCTCTTTTGTTTTCAGCACGTCTTCCTTGCACAGGGAAGCGCTGTACATCTCACGGCCCCTCTCAACCAGATTGTGAGCCTCATCAATGAGAAAAATATAATCTCCCTTTACGTTGTCGCCGAAAAAACGCCGCAGATGTACCCTGGGATCCAGCACGTAGTTATAATCACAGATAACGGCATCCGTCCACACTGCCAGATCCAGACTCATCTCATAAGGACAGACATTCCACTTTTCACTGTGCTTTAACAGCGTCTGTCTGGTATACCCGTCCTGTGCGGTAAGGATCTCATAGACGGCGTCGTTTACCCGGTCAAAATGGCCCTTCGCTCTGGGACAGGAAGCAGGACTGCACTCTCCCTCTTCGCAGACACACATTTTTTCTTTTGCGGTAAGGGTGATCACCTTGTATCGCAGGCCCCGGCTTTTTAATATGGCAAAAGCCTCCTCCGCCACCGTCCGGGCGATGGTGCGGGCAGTGAGATAAAAGATCTTTTCCCCCATCCCTTCGCCTACGGCCCTCACGGCCGGAAATACCACTGACATGGTTTTTCCCACGCCGGTAGGAGCCTGCACAAACAGCTCCTTACTGTGCCGTATGGTGTGATATACCCCCGTCACGATATCCCTTTGCCCCTCCCGGTAGGGAAAAGGAAATTCCAGCCCCTGCATGGACGCATTCCGGCTTTTCTTCCACTGATGCAAAAAGCTGGCCCAGGGATAATATTTCCCCACCAGGGTGTCAAACCACAGTTCCAGCTCATCCACACTGTACTCCTCCTGAAATCTGCGGATATTCTCCGTTTCCAGATGGCAGTAGGTGATCTGCACCGTCACTTTTTCACACCGGTGATCCCGGGCATACATAAAGCCGTAACACTTTGCCTGAGCCACGTGAAGCGGCACAGGTTTTTCCAGCTCATCCACATCCCGATACGTTCCCTTGATCTCATCGATGAGCACGTCTTCGCTCTTCTTGACAATTCCGTCCGCCCTTCCTTCCAGAAGGAACACAAAATCATCATATTCCTTCTGGTACCGCAGGGTAACTTCCGGCTGGTAATCCGACCCCATACTTTTTTGAATTTTTCGATGTATTTTTCCGCCCAGCTGCATGGCATCCCGGTCCGGCGTTTTTCCTTTTGTGCTGTCCAGATCGCCGGAACGCAGGATAAACTCCACCAGACCGCGGACGGATATTTTTATCGTTTCTTTTTCCATTGCTTAAACAAAACAGGCACAGAACGCCGAACCGGCATCCTGCACCTGTGCTTTCTCACGTGATACTATACTTCAGGCAACTGCAAATTTTTTCAGCATACGGCTGAATTCCTGATTCTCACCGTAACACTGTACTGTGAGCGGCTTTGTAAGATCCATGCTCAGAATTCCCAGAATGGACTTCGCATCAATGACAACCCTGTTGTAAAAAATGTCGATATCAAAATCACATTTCCCTGCGGCCGCTACAAATTCGCGTACATCTTCTGTGGCATTCAATCTGATTTTACATTCTGCCATAATATCATCCCTCGCTTTTTGAAACATATAAAATTTTTTCTTTAGCATATTATGGCACCGGGGTCTTTGAAAGTCAATCGCATTCTTGCCCAATTTTTACCTTTAAAAGCATCTGTTTCCGGTAATTTTTTACTAAAACTGTTCCTTTTGATCAGCCCAGAATACTTTTCAGCTCTTCCATGTTCACCTGATGGAAGGCGCCCTCGTCTGCAGCTCTGGCGTATTCCGGATGAAGCGGAATCTTACCCAGCACCGGAAGCTGATACTCTCCGGCCACCTGTTCGATCCTGCTCTCGCCAAACACAGGGATTTTCCTTCCGCAGTCCGGACATACCGCATAGCTGTAGTTTTCCACCACGCCCAGCACCGGAATGTTCATCATTTCCGCCATGTTTACCGCTTTTTTTACGATCATTTTTACCAGTTCCTGAGGAGAAGTCACAACTACCACTCCATCTACAGGAAGGGACTGGAATACCGTCAGCGGCACGTCGCCGGTTCCCGGAGGCATATCCACCAGCAGGAAATCCAGATTTCCCCAGATTACATCCGTCCAGAACTGTTTTACCATATTGGCAATCACCGGTCCCCTCCAGATGACCGGATCCTCCTCGTTTTTCAGCAGCAGGTTTATGGACATCACCTCAATACCGTTTTCCGTCACTTTCGGTTCAATTCCCCGCTCACTGGCCATAGCAGCTTCCCGGATTCCGTACATCCTTGGAATGGAAGGTCCGGTAATATCCGCATCCAGGATACCCACCTGAAAGCCCTGGGCCGCCAGCTGGTTTGCAAAGGAAGCGGTGATCAGTGATTTACCCACTCCCCCTTTTCCGCTGATGATGCCGATTACCTTTCCGATATTGGAATCCTTATTCATTTCCGCCTGAAAACTCTGAGGCTGTCTGCTGGAACATCCCTCACAGCTCTCCTTTGTACATGACGTATTGCTGCATTCTTTTGCCATTTTTCTCCCTCTTTCCTGTTTTATTTAATCTGTTTTATTTAATAAATCTGTCGATTGCTTTCTGAAGCTCTTTTAACGTCTCTTTGTCGCCGCTTTCGATCGCATCCACGATGCAGTGCTCTATGTGGTCCTGAAGAATCACCTTGCCCGTATTATTGATGGCCGCCTTCACCGCCGAAAGCTGAATCAGCACCTCGCTGCAGTCCCTTCCGTCCTCCACCATACGCTTTATGGACTCCAGATGGCCAATGGCCCGGGACAGCCGGTTCAGCACCGCCTTCGTATTCTGATGGGTATGAGTATGAGGATGGGGATGCGCATGCTCCACCACCGTTCCGTCCTCCATCACATGAGTATGTGTTCTGCTGCTCTCGGTCAAATCTTTTCCTCCTGTATCCGGGAAACTCATACTTCTGTAAAAGTCATTCTCTGTTTGATTCCGGAAGTTACAATATCAAACACAATATTTCCGCCGCCGTGATCAGTCATATCATATTCGAGAACTTTATCCTTAAACTTATGTTTTACATATTCCTCGGGATTATCCGTCTCTATCTCGTCAAAAAAGACATCCCGCATCTGATTATTCGCGCACTGATTAAAAATTTCCCATATTACTTCGTATGTTTTCACCCGTTTTTCCTCCCTATTATAACAGGATATTACATTTCTCACAACCTGGCACAGGGGATATCTTTTCGTTATTCTTCTTCCTCAAACTCCACAATGGTATAATATCCCCGGTCCGTCACATTAATCTGTCTGACGATCCCCTTTCTTGCTTTGAGTCTCTCATGAGGCCCGTAATTTTTGCTCATGGCCACAGCCGGGACAATGGTATAATAATAGGAAGTGGGAAGAGCGCTCTCTGTCACTTCCACTTCCTGGCCTGTCTCCAGAAGCCCGTGCCGTTCCATCTTAAATTCCATCTCTCGCAATGCTCCTGCACCTCCATCCATGCAAGAAAATTGTAAAAAAGTTTTCGACATTTGTCAAGTATCCCGCACTGAATCGGATAGGGGAAGCTCCTTCCCATATCCGATCTCGCAATGTATCGCTCATCTCGCGGCATAGCTGCTCGATGACCGTTGCCCGTTGGATGCCCGCTCGTGCAAGCACGGCGGTCGCCCTCCGGGCGTATCGCGCAAAAAGGAATGTACAGGTTTTCCCATACATCCCTCTTTATCATCGATACTGCATTCTATTTTCAGGAAACCGACGTCTCCCTAAAAATCACATACTTTACCTTTTCCAAAGCAAATATCAGCGCATATCCCAGTATCCCGCAGGATATCACCTCGCCGATTCCAACCGTTCCCATCATAAAAGGTATGGGAAGGGGCACGCCGTATCCATACTTCAGCACAAAGGGTACGATCAGCACATTCATCACGATCGGCGGCAGCGGAACCAGGAATTTATGTTTACGAAGCAGATAAGAGCCAACCGCTCCAATCAGCGTAGCCAGACTTCCAAACACCACATCGACCACGATGGCGCCGCCCAGCGTATTGCCCAGGATGCAGCCGATAAAAAGCCCCGGTATGGCAGCCGGCGTAAACATGGGAAGCACAGTCAGCGCCTCCGAAATCCTCACCTGGACTTCACCAAAACTAAATGCCGAAAAAACTACAGTTACCACAACATAGATGGCCGCGATCATGGCAGCCTGGGTGATAAACACCACTTTTTTGTCTCTCATGACAGTCACTCCTTTAGTATTTTTTTTACGTGTGGAAGGTCTCGAACACACGGTATTTATTTTGCTGCTGGCACTATAAGAACGCTTACAGCGCTTCATAGTATAGCACAGCAGCGGGTAAAATACAACCATTGTATTCCTTTATACGGATTTTAAATCGCCGTTCCATTACATGAACATACCTACGGCGGCATCTCCCAGAAAGTATCCGGCGCCCACAAACACCAGATTCCAGAGGAATACGCCAAAGAAAGAACTGACCGTGTACTTCAGAAAATTCATTTTCACCATACCGGCAGGAATGGAAATCAGCGTCCGTGCCACCGGAAGAAGCTTGCTGACAAATACACCGATACATCCTTTTTCCCGCAGCATCTCCATCTTTTTCTCCACAGCCTCTTTATGCTTCGGAAACTTTTTGAAATACCAGCCCAGAACCCGGTTCCCGCCCAGACGTCCCAGCAGATACAAAAGCCAGCTTCCCGTCACCCCTGCCGCCACGGACAGAACCATCACCATGGGAAAACTGATCTCCCCTCTGGCCGCCCAGATACCTGCCAGAGGCATAATCACTCCCGCAGGGAATCCCGGAAGATTCATATATTCCAGTAATACAATCACATAGATAAAAATCGCACCATATCTGAGAAAATATTCTGTCAGCGCCTGAATATCCACTGGTGAATCCCTCCTTTCTTCTCATGGCTCTACTTTACCATAAAAAGCAGGATAAAAAACGAAAAAAAATATTAATTTTTTCTTTTTCTTTTCAAAAGACGAATGATTATAATGAGGATTAAGGCAGCCAGCAGCAGTCCCAGCGCCGGTACGGTCAGCCGGTTCACCGTCCGCTCTCTTAAAATCTCCCTCTGAGAGGATTCCCATGCGACCCCCTCAAAAGGAATCACCACCTGGGCAGGATCCTGTGAAACCGTGTCTTCTTCCGAACCCGTTTCCCCTTCTTCCTGCCCCGTTTCCTTTGTCTGATCCAGATTATTGGCGCCTCCGGTGCGGCTGCAGTACACCACATACCGCTGATAGTTTTTCGTATAGGGATGGCAGGTAATCAGAGTCAGAAGATCCTCTCCTTCTATGATCTTCACCGCATCGATATCCGCCGGATCGATCACAATACACTTTACCACCTGATAGGTAAGTGTCCCCCACAGATTGGTGAGACGCACCTCATCCCCCACTTCCAAAACCTCAATGTCCTGAAACATGGGCGAGGTATACCATCCCCGGTGGGCGGCAATGACACAGTTGGTATTCTCTCCCCCGATGGGCATGCTGGTCTGTCCCAGCACCACAGCTCCCTTGCTCATGTTCTCTTCACTGGCGCCTATGTACAGCGGCAGCTCCACTCCCATGGCGTCTATGGTAAGATACCCCACCATATCGTCCTTAAGCCCCGCGGCGGGAAAATCAAATACATTCTGCTGATAGCTCCAGGCATCGCACAGACTTGTCTGCTGCTCTTTATAAATTTTCTGATTATACTCCTCCATATCCTGGAACAGCTGCGCATAGAAATCGCCGGACCCTTCCCCATCATCCGTCTGCCTTCGGTCATCCGCCCCACTATCTTCTCCGTCGCCATCCTCTCCCGCCAAATTTGTTTCTTCTTCCGCTTTTTGCTCTTCCTCCGCCGTTTCCTGAAAACGACGGATGGCATCGCGGCCTTCCTGTTCTGCCGCCGCCGATTTTCCCATGGGATAAAAAACGAGGAGGAAGCCTGCAAAAAATAAAACCGCCACAATACAGTACAGCAATATCTTTTTCATCACAGTTTTCCTCCTCTTTATTCCTTTCGTCCCCTTCTGCGGATCTTACGTACCATCACAACCGTAATAATCACCGCTGCCAGAACTCCCAGTCCCGCAGCCGCAGCAATCAGATATTCCTGCCGCCATCCGTTTTCCGTCTGAAGAATCTGTTCACTGTCCTGAACCGCTTCCTCTTCATAGGGTATCCGGGCGCCGCGAACCAGCAGACGGTGTGTGTTTACCGCATAGGGCGTACAGGTCAGAAGAGTCACCAGGTCTTTGCCCTCCTCCGGCTGCAGCAGCGCCAGTTCTTCCGGGAGAATCACCTCGATCTGGTCTACTTCATAAGCCAGTGTACGATCCAGCACATGGATATAGAACACATCGCCCATCTCCATCTCATCCAGTCTGGTGAAAAGCTCTGCGCTGGGAAGCCCCCGGTGGGCGCTGATGACGGAATGATTTCCCTCTCCCCCGATGGGCAGCGCCGTCACATCCAGATGACCGGCGCCCTGAGCCAGCACCTCCTCGCCGGTGCCGTGATAGACAGGCAAATAGACGTCGATTTTGGGAATTTCCACGTATCCCATGACGCCGTCCCCGTTCAGATTCAATACGTCTTCGTAATTATCCGGCAGGATATACCCGCTTCCCATCACGAATGGGTCATGCACGGGATCGCCCGCCAGATTTTCATTGTATTCCACTGCCCGGCTCCAGGCCTCGTCGATTTCCTCCTGATCCATCTGCTCCACCTTCGCCTGATACGTATGGATTACGTTGCTCTGGTTTCGCTCCGCCAGGAAATTACTGACTGCCGGATAAAGGAAAATCCCGGCGCCCGCTGCAAAAATCAGCAGGGGCGCCAGGAGTACCAGCGGGTTTCTCTTCTTATGGCTTTTTCTATTCACTCTTTGATTCATATCGGATAAAACCCAGTTGTGTTAAATGATTACGCTCTTTTCTTTCTCGAGATTACCACAACCATGGTGACAGCGCCGGCCATCAGCAGTACGCCCAGGATGGTAAAGAGCATGGTACCTGTACCACCGGTAACAGGCAGTGTAAAGCCTGCATCGTCAGAGCTGGTATTCTCCACATCAAAGGAAATCACATTATTGGATGCGGACACTGTACCCCGGATTTTAATGGTTCCGGCTGCTGCTGCACTGGAAGTATCATCAAGCACTCCATCCGGCTGCGCATCTGTCAGTGTGATGGTGATAGAACCAGAGGGCAGTACGTAGTTGTTGGGAGCCTTTGTCTCGGTAAGAGTATACGTTCCCACATCAAGGCCCTGGATCTGCAGACTTCCGCCTGCGGAAACTTCCAGCGTGGTATTCGACGCATCCGGATCGTATTTGTACACGCCGTCTGTGGCTGTCTCTGTGAATTTTAATTCAGCCCCGTCTGCGTTTTTCAGTGTAAACTGTGCACCGGAAAGCGGATTGCCCTGCGCATTAACTTTATCCAGCTGAATTCCGTATGTATACACATCATATTCGGTCTCTAACTCATAGTCACCGTCTCCGTAAGGATCATTGTTAACCCCAAGGAAAGCTTTGTTGCCAAGTGCATCTGTTGTAAAAGCATCTTCATTTACAACCGCCTCATACGTAACGATGATGGTTGTACCTGCATTTTCTCTTACGTAAGCATCCGTAAAGTCAATCTGGAAAGTTTTCCCTGCCGGAGCGCTCACGGTATAATTATCAGCTGACACCTTATTCTCCTCAGCGATCGCACCTTCATATACATTAATGGTGGCATCGCCGCTATATGTAAGTCCGTCACTTACTTTATCGCCGATATAGAAGGTTCGCCTCGTCGCATCTACAGGATAATCCGGCACTACAGTAGTAATCTTGTAAGTTATCGTATCGCCGATGGCTACTGTCTGATCTCCTGCATCTACAACTTCCTTCTCAGGGGGAGGCGTGGTGGAACGTTTCATGGTAACGGTATCATTCTGAACCGTCCAGGTTCCGTCTGCTTCTGTCGGAATAACTTTTGCTGTGGCAGGCTGATAAATACTTACGCCGCCGCTGGCAATGAGAATGTACTCGCCCATCGCCATATCAGAAAATGTTACACTGTTTGCGTACGTTTCCCCCTGAGCGGCTGTCGTCTGCGTGCCTGCTGGAGTAAGGCTAATCGCCCCAGAGCGAATGGCAGCAGCCAGTTTTTCCAGGAAAACTGTTTGATCGTCAGCAGACATACGCTTAAACACATCCGCCACAGCATCCGGTCCCAACGTATCATTGATGTAGCTTGTAAAGCCGTTTGTTCTCATCCATGCTGCCACTGCACTGTTCCAGGTATACATGGGATAAGTGGGCTGTCCGGATGTGTTATCTACATTCACGGTAATAATCTGATACGCCGAAACGCTGACCTGCCGTTCCGTATCCAGATTATTTACAGTAATGGTACCTGTATCCGTGCTGCTGAGAGCCAGAACCGGCACGCTCATGGAAAGCACCATCACCATCGCCAGGCATATAGCCAGGACTTTTGATAATTTGGATTTCTTCTTCATCTTAAGAATTTCCTCCTTTTCATTTTGATTTGTTGCTTTTATGGATATTTATTTTCAAGGGCGGGTGTCCCGCCCACATCCATCATTGGGGCTTACGCCATTCTTCTTTTTCTTCTGAGATACCAGAAGGTTCCCGCTGCTCCTGCCGCCATCAGAATTCCTCCGATCAGAAGGAACATGCGGATGCCGGTATTTCCGGCGAAGGGCAGTTCTCCCGGTCTGTAATTCACAATATAATAGCCGGAATCGCTGGTTCCGATGGCCACCGGTTTGCCAACCGCTGCATTTTCCAAAGGTGCAAAGGCTCCTTCATCCGCATCATAGGCTATGCGCCACTGACCTGTCGGTATGGTATAACCATCGGGAGCTTTTATCTCAGCCAGCCTGTACTCGCCGCTGACTGGCAGATTTGTAAAGCTGACGCTTCCGTCGCTGCCGGAAGTTTTGACCGCTGTCAGTTCCCAGCAATCTGCATATTCGTACTCTGTATCGATTGCACCTGTTTCGGAGTTGGCCACATCGATCAGACTGCTGTCATGATCGTGGGACGAATCGCTGCAGGTGAGACGATAGATGGCAAAGGAGGCCCCGGAGAGTCTATTGCCGTCCATCCCATCCCGGTCTGTTTTTGTAAATGAAAAGCTGCCTACAACCTGGTTGGTAAATGCTGCCAGGTCCGTTCGGTCTTCGTCTGACTCAAATGGCGCTCCGGTATTGCTGTAAACAACATCTGCACTCAGCAGCCCTGTCGTTTCATCTGCAGTAACAGTTACTGTCACCACTGCACTGTGTGTATCATATTTAATGCCGTCTGCAACGGGGTTATCGGCTGAAACGCCCTGCGGCAGATTCTCTGTAATCGTAAAGGTATAGCTTCCTGCTGTCTTGAAAGTAATATCACCGAAGGTAAAACCAGCGGTTTTTCCGGTGCCGTCCCCTGTCACAGAGGCTGTATTATAGCTGTCAGCCACGGTGATACTGCCATCAGCAATGGCTGCCTCTGCCGCATCATCCGGCGTCAGAGTAAATCCGTAGGCATCGCCGGCCGTCAGATTGCGTCCATCCAGCGTTTTCTGACCTTCCGGATTTATGGTCACATTGTTGCTGTATGTATTGGTGAATCCAACAGCTGCCGTACTGTTATGCGCAATTGTCCCTGACGCGGTATCTGTCGCGCCTTCGGCTCCGCCTGTCGTGACGGAAGGCGTAAATCCTGCAGGGATGTCTATTTCTTTTACCGTATAGGCAGTTCCCACCGGAAGATTTGTAATCGTCAGGCTTTCTCCATGCTTTAACGTTACCTGGGCTTTTCCATCGGTAAATGTGATGGTTCCCTGGCTTCCGTCTCCTGTGGAAGTCGCAAAGGTTCCGTTTAGAGCAGCTCCGGTGAGATCTTTCAGCTCAACCTCAAAAGCAAAGGATGTATCAGCGGGAGCGTTTTCACCGGTTACCGTTTTGCTGATCTGCAGACTTCCCACACGCTGGTCACGTACGCGTACGGTCACTGTTCCGGAAAACAGATTGACCAGATCAGGATCCCCTTCATCATTGATCAGATCCTGTTTCGGCGAGGATGTTTCGCTTGTGTGCTGTTCATCCATGCATTGATGGATTTCCAGTTTGGACCAGTTCTCTTCCACCTCAAAGTAGGAAACGCCGTCTGAGGTCAGCGGCCCGTAATCCAGCACCTGATTCGCATTGTTATACTGCAGGTGAAGCGCCTCCCCTGAAGGTCCGCTCCAGTTCATATTTCCGCTGTATTCTCCCTCTGAAGTATACAAAGTGGCCTTTATATCATGAAGGGTTGCATCGATATCATCATCCGCCGCAAACTGCACCATACTGCGGACAATAGATCCTACGCCTCTTCGAACCGATACAGCGTCTTCCGCCGAGCCTGCATCTGCGTAAATGCCTGAATTATCTACTACGACGGGTACAGCGGTACCGTTGACCAGATAGCCTGACGGCGCCTGTGTCTCTATCAGATAGTAGGTTCCCAGGGGAATCCTGCTGAACATGGCCCCTCCATCCAGAGGAAGCGGAGATTCCATATCGCTGGTGCTCTGTGTCATAACCGGCTGGGCATTTCCTGCAATTGTATAGGAGCCGTCGCTGTCTACGGTCACATCATCTGCATCATATAAAGCAAAGGTTGCCGATCCATTGGTCTGGGCTGAGACAGGATTTCCTTCTTCATCCAGCTTCTGGACATAGAGATTATTCTGCACATTGGCCACATAAAGACTGACGGAAAATACCCGGTCAAATTCATCCGAGGCTACCTGCCACGTATTGCCTGCGGTCGCCCCCGCAACGGAAGATGCACTGGTATAATAATATGCCACCGTATACAGAGCATCCTGCTGCTGCCCGCTGGCCAGCATATAATAGTATTTTGTAACGTCTCCCGGCAGATTTTCTATGTTTACTTCATATGCACCGCTGGCTGTAATGGAAAATTCATAGGGATTTGCCTGTGCCGCTTCTATTACCCCTGCCATGGTACTTCCACTATCAGAGACGTTCCATCCGTTCTCCGGATCTCCGCTGACCGCTTTCCAGCTTCCATCCTCCTGCTTTTGCAGTACAACCGCAAACATCTTGCCGCCCTGATCCAGGTTTGCAGTACGGTTTCCTTCTGCCGATGTGACAGTCGCATCGGACTGGGCTGTTACTTTTGAACTGGCGTAGGAACCGGTCTCCCATTCATTGGATGAAAGCACCACAACATTTCCATTATGCGCTTCATAGAAACGAAGATTCATATCGCCAGCGCTTCTGTAGCCGGAAGGCGTTTTCGTCTCCCTTAAAACCATATACTCAATGCCCCTGTTGTACAGGTCATTCAGACTGATAATCATGCCCTGATCATCTACAAAGATCAGTTCTCCATCCGCATCCGTCGTACCGCTGCAGATCGGAGCAGCGCCCTGGGCGACTTCATAATCCGCTTCTGTTTGATACAGAGAAAACTCAGCTCCCGCAATATGATTGCCGGCCTGGTCCACTTTGATGACCCCACTTTCCGGAACCGTTACCAGGTTGAATTTCAGATACATATTGGAATCTGTATTTCCCCGTTCCAGATAGAAAAAGTTTAATGTGTGATACGTGTTATCCGCAAAGGTGTTTCCGATCCAGGTTGTACTGCTTTCCCTTCCCGCCTGCTGATACATACTTCGCAGCGTACCGGTTTGACTTCCATTGACTTTAATGATTCCTGTGCTGAAATCAATGCTCAGGGAAGCCGCATTATGAATTCCTCCCAGATCAGCCACGAGAACATCATCGATGAATACCCATACGTCGTCATCCCCGCTGAAATCATACGTTACTACATCACCGTTTTCTTCCGTGTGGCCGCCGTACTGCTGTACAAAACGCGTTGTCATGGTCAGTCCGAAATAGTGATTAATGATCGCATTGGTAGAAGTTAAATCATTTTTCTGTGTGATTCCATTCCCTCTTGTATCATCAAATACCTGTGCCCCTGTATTGAAGGGGAAAAACTGTCCCGGCGGAGACTGTCCGCCTTGTTCTACCCCCCATGTATTGTACAGGGTAAAGCTGCTGGAGCTTTTATCCAGCTCCGCAAAATTTTGCTTACTGTTATAATAGAAATAGCCGTCACTGTCTACCTGCAGCAATCCTGTTGCGTCCGGATAGGAAGCTTTTCCATCATGACTGACTGCCGGGTCAAAAAGATAAGCAAGCGATCCTCCATTCAGCCTGCTGCTCAAAGTAGGATATCCGTCCGTCAGAGTCGAACTGACAATTCCGGTACGGACAGCGCTGCTTTTTGTCCATTGATTAACAGTAGTTGTGTTCAAATTGTTTTCGCTTGTATTGGTACTTTCTCCCATACCAGCGCCGAATTTCAACACTTCGCCGCTGTTGATCCCTCTGTTTTCAAAATCATATGGATTACTCTGATCGCTGGCGTCCTGCGTGTTCAGCCAGTAGTCAAACACGTTTATCGTAGTGCCGCGGGGGGATACCCCTTCCACCTTATTGGCATTCAGATTGGGCTGGCTCGCATAGGTCATGGCTCCGCCCAGCTGCACCGTCACACTCAGCTCCTGCACACCTTCCGCCAGAGCATATCCTTCCGGAAGACCGGCTGTAAACACATGATCACCTGACCAGATCCCCTCTTCCGGCATGGAAGACAGATCCCAGGCAAGGTCCAGAGCGGCTTCTCCTGTCTGCGCTGCTTCTGTTCCCTGTGTATCTGAGGTCTTCGTTTCCGCCGTAATCTGCTTTGGCAGCATTTCCAGCAGCAGATCCTGTGTCAGTGGATTCTCCTCACTGGCGCCCGGCAGGCCCAGACCCCAGCCGCCGTCCATTTCCTGGAGCATTTCTTCTTCATCCACCCAGGCCCAGGAAGTGATCTGTACCGCAGTTTCAGCCGACTGGCCGTCCGCGTCATTGTTTTCATCCTCTGTGGGGACAGTATTCCCATCACCATCTACGTTCCCATTACAGATATCGCAGACATATGTACAGGGACTTTCCTGTGCCGCTTCTTTATAACCACAGGTTTCATCATGGACATGCTGACAGTTCAGTATCTGTTCCCCGTTTTCATCAGTGGTATAACAGTCTTCTGTATGCTCATGGGTACATGGACTTGACTCTGTCGCTTCTGCATAACCACAGTCCGCCGTATGTTCCGGATGATGCTCACACAGACCGTCCGCTGTTTTTTGCTGGTTCATATCCGCCATTACGTAGGAACCGCAGGTCGTACCGACCATGAGCAATATGAGCATGACTGCAAGGATCCGTCTTCTTCTCCTTTGCACCTTTTCACTCCTCCTTTACGCATTTCATGCGCTTAAGCGCTTGCATTTATTATATGGTATTTGAAGGAATTTTTTATGTGCAGTAGGAATAACCCGAAAACACTGAATAAAATACAAAAAAAATACTGCAAAACAGCAATTTTGGTTTTGCAGTACTTCCTTATATAATGTCTTTTTTCGTTTTGTAATATATTTTGATTTTTTCCTACAGAATCAAGGTCCGGCAGATACGGATTTAAATATTTATATTCTTTTTTATCCGATCACTTTTCGCATGATCTGAGACCACTGTGTCAGCCTCTGGGGTTGGTAGCAGATGGTGGAAATATCTTTCAGCGTAAATTCCACCGGGCAATTGTATTTCAATGCCGCATGCAGCCGTGTTTTCAAATCTGCCTCCACTGTCTCGGGATTCCAGCTGGGAGCGGCGATGAGAGCAGGCGCCGGTTTATTGGAATAAACGTATTTTCCTTCCATTGCCTCCGCCATTTTCTCAAAATCCTTCACCCAGGCGCTGACCGATATCTTATGAATGCCTCTGATTTTCTTTACGTATTCCATCCGGTCGTCAAGCGGCTCGCAGCATCCGTAATATCCCAGTCCAAATTTGTCATACCATTCGCTGGCGTACTGAAATTCAAACTCATCATGCATTTCCGGAGATACCGTGTACAGAATCTGCGCCATGCCATAAGTCCACACATCCTTCAGTTCCGGTTTTTCCGGATTTTCCGGCAGCAAATCCGTCCATGCTCCGGTACAGTGCACCACCTGCTGCTGACGCATCAGGCAGTCCATGTCTTTTAATTTATTGATGGTGGCCAGATGTACATCAATGGTTCGCCGCATCAGCGCGTGTACCCAGTCTTCGTCAAACAGCATTTTGTCATAAAGCGTATCAATATCTGACCATTCCATAAAGTGATCCCAGGGGCGGTATTCATACTCCGGTCCATCCATGATAACCTTCAGAATATCTCCCACAGCCTCATTGGCCATCTCCTCCCTCCGGTTGGTTTCTTCCTCATCCAGATAGAAATCAGGTACCTTTATTTTTTCAATATCGTCCCAGTTCTGCAGCTGACTGACATAGGAGTGAGCCTCCACCACATTGCCGTCGTCTCTTGTCAGCTTCTCCTCAATGATGTCCAGTCCGAAATTGAGTCCCCGAATTACCTTTGGGACATAGAGGAACGGTTCATATACCCAGTCATCCTGTATATGCTTGTTCCGGTACAAAAGCTGTCTCAGTGTGGTTTCCATCTCCCGGTAAAAGGGGTCTTCACATTTAAGAGTCAGCTCATCGTCAATGTTCATTTCATTCCATGGAAATTCCCCCATCAGGAACATGGGCTTGTCTGTTTGCCTGGCATTCAGATGATACCACTGCTGCTTTTTCTCCTTCTGAATAGGCAGCTGGGACAGCTCCGCCAGCTGATCCGCCAGTTTTCTCAATACCTGAATATCGTTTTTCAGCATCTTTTTTCCTCCTGTATCATGTAACGTCTCCTGTTCATGAGACAAGCATAGCACAGAATAAAAAGGAAGTGTTAGGACACCGGAAAGGAAAACTTGGACAAAACGCAGATTAACCGAAGTCAGCTGCATGATTTGCTGATTTCGGTTAATTTTTAAAGTATCTGGGCGAATACCCCATTATTTTTTTAAAAAGGCGGCTGTAATACGCCGGATCCAGGTAGCCTGCTCGCAAAGCTGCCTCCGACACATTCATTCCGTCTTTCTGCATATATTCCAGCGATTTCAGAATTCTCAGCCGGTTCAGATATTCTGTCGGCGTCAGCCCCGTCACATCTTTAAAAACCGCACGAAAATACCCCACGCTCCAGCATGCCTCTTCTGCAATCCGATGGACATCCAGCTCCTTTGTCAGATTTTCTTCCATATAAGACAGAATCTCATATATTTTTTCCTTTTTGCTGTCTTTATAATGACTGATCTGTTCCGCCTTTCTCTTTTGATTTCTTCTAAATTTAATCAGAATCATCTGCAGACACGCTGCTTTCATCACAGCCATATCCTCCTGGGGATTCTCCTGTTCCTCCATCATACTGTTCAGCAAAAACTCGATATCTTTTCGTTCTTTCATATTCAGATGAAGAATCCCCTGACGGTCCAGACGGCTCTGCCGGGAATGACTGCCGCTGTCTTTTTTCTGAAGACACATCTGCCGCATCAGTTTTTGGCATTCTCCTCCCAGCTTCTCCGGATAGAACTGGCAGTTGATCAATTCTATGGGAGCCTGAATTTCATAACCGTGCTCTTCTTCCGGTTCAATTAAAAAAACATCTCCCGGTATCAGAGGCACTTCAATCCCTCTGTATACGTGAACACAGTAACCCCTGGTAATCAGCGCAAACTCCTGAAATTTATGCCGGTGAGGCTTCACTGATATCATATGATTCCATACGGTTACCGCAATGGGCGTATCATCCTGAGCCGGAAAATCCAGATATCCGTCATGGCATGGCACCATCCATCCGTTTTCATCCCGCAGATTCATGTTTTCCTCCATAATCAGACTGTCAATGGTTTCGCAATAAGATAAGTATTGATTTATGATGCTTTTTCCAACATATCATGTATATAAGTCCGCAGTCCTTCCTCTGTATCAATACCATATTTTTTATTTACTGCCACGTAATATTTCATGATACGTTCTTTAGACAAAAGTTCACTCGAAGGGATACTGTCTCCATATCCTTTCCTGGACTCCCTCCATGGAGTTTCATTATGTGTAATACGTTCCAGTACTTTTCCGCTGTATACACCAAAAGTATTTGCAACAAGGTCAATTACTCTCTTTTCATCATCTGTAAGTGCATCTGCCGTTCCTTCCAGCAGCGCAAAGCGGGCATCATCAATAGGATTATATTTAAAATCCCGAAACAAATCATATACCTCCGGATAAACAGGTCCGTGAATCCATGCTCTGCAGTCCTCGTGAAAAACCGGCTTCCCATATAAAGCGGAATAAATCCCCTGGATAAAGTAAAGAATCTTTTGCAGCATAAGCGGAGTCACTTCCTCAAGTCTCTCAAACACATAAGATATTACCCTGAGCATTTTTTCCGATACCGAGAAAAGACTCTCCAGACTGTCAGCCGCCGCCATAGCCTTTTTATATGCCGCATTCGTTATTTTTTCCCGATTTTCTGTGAGTTTTTGCTTCATATATGCCGGTGATGTAAGCGCTTCCTTTATAACATTCGAATATTCCCTAGACGGTATCTGCCCATCTAGGTATCTTGGGATTGTCACCTCTCCAAATCCAAGAGACAGAGACAGAGGAGCTTTTCCAATCCTGTAAATTTTCATAAGATTTTCAATATCCTCAATGGACACGAGCCCTTCCTTTGTTCTGTATTGCTCATCAATCTCCTGAATATTCTTATCGATAAGGCCTGGAATACTCATTTCCATGCCGCACTCTGCACAGACAGCTGTTGTAATTCCAAATGTATATTCTTTTTCTTTTATCCTCTTTACAATGTTCTGTTTCTGTAAAAAATATTCCGTTTCTTTTCTGCATTCTATGCAAAAATCTTTTCTGCTCATTTCTGGCATAATGACCACCTCAGTTTTCCCTACTATACCCTCCGCATAGTATATGATGTGTTTTAAAGATTTTTCTATCATAATTGTATGCGGATGATTGTATTTTGTCAATATGCAATCATTAATATAATTCATCTTGAAACAGATTGCACAACGTAAAACAGGGGTCTGGTATTAACCAATGACCCCTGCATACAAACCTACTAATTTATTCAGATTTCTTTTCCTTTCGTCCCAATGGCATGAATGACAAAAGGAATAAACAGCGTAATCAAAGCCGCATATCCCAGATATGCATATCCTTTGCTGACCACGGTCATCAGACCAAACTGGGCGATGGCGAAGGCCAGGAATACAAAAATCAGTGTAAACACTGCATTTCTTCCCAGATGACCCTGTTTCTTTTTCTCTTCAGAATCCATACGCCGCTCTATGGCGTTGACGCAGCGGGTGACGATGCCGGAGATCATATTGACCGCTGTGGAAATCGCTCCCAGAATGATCAACAGGGAGATGATCGGCGTCAGAACACCGGAACCCACTCCGTTTTGCACCAGTACCAGCATAGGCACGGAAGCCTGCGCCAGTTCCGCCACATAAGAAACCGCCAAAAGACCTATGATGGACAGCTCCATCGCCAGGAAGTTGCACACAAACATGCCCACAGCCGCGCGGTTGATCTGTTTCACATCTGTCACCGGCTCCACATGCTGATACATAACAGAAACGGAAGCAAGCTGGAAGAAGAAATACAAAACCGCTGACCAAAGCGCCGGGCCGAATGCGCCGCTCTCCTTTGAAAGCACCGTCATCTCTCCGCCGCTCATGCGGCTCACAGAGGCCGCAATACTGTCCCACTGAGCGATGATATTGGGCACCAGCACCAGAAGCAGGCCGATGATAATCAGCACACTTAAGGTTGAGGCACATTTGCGGACTACCTCAGTTCCGAACAGTGCAATCAGGAAGATAAACACCGCAACCAAAACGGTACACAGCCAGTAGGGCAGTCCGAAAAGTGTTTCCAGTGTGGAACCGCCTGTGGCAAAGGCCGCCGCAGAGGCCGTGCCGATCATGATCAGATAACAGATCTCATAAAGGTTGGACATTACATGCCTTGTTTTTCCGTACAGACTGTCGGAAAAGCTGCGGTAATCATAGGTTTTATGTTTATAGGCGTAGCGCATGCCGTACCAGAAAAACAGGGAATACAATCCCTGAGTCAGCAGCGGCAGCACCAGGCACCAGATTCCGTAATTGATAAAATACTGATAAATCTGTGCTCCGGAGGCAAAACCTCCGCCGAACTGGGTGGTGAATGCCACAAAAGCAATTCCCATCGCCAGGGGCATCTTGTTTTTATCTACAAGCAGTGTTTTCTTTCCACTCATTTTTCTTTCCTCACTATCTCTCTTTATTGAATTCAACCACTTTTCCCGGATTCAGGATCAGACGGTCGTCAAAGGCCAGCTTGATGGCCTTATAAAGCTGAATCATCCTGGGGCCCACAAATTCCTCCAGAAACTCCAGCCGTCCGTTTCCGATTCCATGTTCCCCGGACAGCTGTCCTCCCAATTCCTTTGACAGGGCATACAGCTCTTTCAAGCAGGCGTGGGTGGCGCTTTTCCACTCTTCATCGCTCATGGAATCGTCCCGCAGCATTTCCGTGTGGATGTTTCCGTCTCCGCAGTGTCCACAGGGCTCCACACGAATACCATGGGAAAGGGCAATGCGTTTGGCCGCTTTTACATAGCCTGCGATCTGGGAACGGGGTACCACCACGTCACACTCTTCCTGGGAAACGGAATCGGCTTTCATACCCTCCAGTATTCCGCCTCTTACTTCCCAGACTGTTCCTGCCCGTTCCGGCGTATCGGCGATACAGCAGTCATAGGCTCCGTTGGCAAGGGCTGCCTCCGCTGCCGCCTCCACCGCACTGTCCAGCTCCTGGCGGCTGGATGCATCATACATGACGATCAGTACCGCTTCCCCCTGTTTAACCGGAAACTGTTTATTTAAAGTACGCTCCACAATATCGATCAGCTCCCGCTCCAGAAATTCAATGGCTGTGGGAACAAAAGGAAGGTCCAGTACTTTCGGAACCATATCGGCACATGCCTCCAGACTGGCAAAGGGCATCACCAGCGTACAGGAGCAGGTGGGCGCCGGCAGAAGCTTCAGCGTCACCTGGGTCAGAATGCACAGGGTTCCTTCCGAACCGATCACCAGATCTTTCACCGCATATCCGGTGGTATTTTTCACCACATTGGATGAAAAATTCATGATGGAACCGTCCGGCAAGACAGCTTCGATACAGCGGACAAAATCTCTGGTCAGGCCATACCGCACCGCCTTCATGCCTCCGGCGTTGGTAATGACATTGCCTCCGATGGAAGCGGTTTTCTCCCCGGGATCGGGAGGATAGAACAGCCCCTCCGCCGCCGCTGCCGCCTGAATGTCCAAAAGCAGCGCGCCCGGTTCCGCCGTGATGGTCTGGTTTTTGTGATCCACCGGAAAAATGCGGTTCATACGCATCACAGACAGCATGATGCCTCCGTATTTACAGGTAGCTCCGCCTGCCAGACCGGTTCCTGCGCCACGGCACACCACCGGTATGTTTTTCTCGTATGCATAAGCCATGATAGCCGATACTTCTTCCTTATTGACCGCCTCCACATACAGCTCCGGCGGAAAGACGCCGTATTCCGGCATTTCATCACGATAATATTCCTGTTCAATCTCTTCTCCCACCCACACCCGGTCATCGGCAGTCACCGAACGAATATAGGCGAAATCTGATTCATCCATCTTTTTATACGGATAAGCCATCTTTTTCCTCCTCCTTTCGTTTTTCTGCCAGCTTCGTCAGCCGGGGAACGATCTGGTAAAGATCGTCCACGATACAGTAGTGGGCCGTTTTGAAAATCTGTGCTTCCGGATTCTGATTGATGGCCACGATACATTCTGAAGCGTTCATACAGGAGGTAAACTGAATGGCTCCTGATACGCCGCAGGTGATGATCAGTTTGGGCCGCACCGTTCTTCCCGACAGCCCGATCTGATGGGCGGTATCTCCATAACCGTTTTCCACCATGGGACGGGTAAACGCCAGCTGTCCTCCCAACGTTTTGGCCAGCTGTCTGCAAAGCTCCACTCCCGTCTCACTCTGAGCGCCTCTTCCGGCCACCACGATGATCTCTTCCTCCTCCAGGCCTTTCTTCTTCTCCAGGATTTCACAGGAAAGAACCTGTATTCCGGAAGCGGCCATCTTGTCAGTGACCTGACAGACAACCACCTCTCCCGTGGGCTCCTTTACCTTTTCGGCCTTGTCCATGACACGGTAGCGCACCGTGGCAAACTGGGGTCTGGATTTTGCAATGGCAATCTGGGCCATGATATTTCCTCCAAAGGCCGGACGGATCTGAACCATATCAGAGTTTGCCTTAATGTCCAAAGATGTACAATCCGCTGTCAATCCGGTATGAAAGCGGGTTGACAGCCTGGGGGCCAGAGAACGTCCCAGCTCTGTGGCTCCGATCAGCACTGAGCTGGGCTTTGTGGCCGCAATACAGTCCGCCGCCACATCCGTATAGCAGTCTGCCCGGAAGTATTCCAGCTCCTTATGCTCATAGGCGTATACTTTATGTACTCCGTATTGCAGCAGATAATGAGCGTTTTTAACTGTCCCTTCTCCTCCCGCAATCACACAATTTACCTTATATCCCACCTTTGCCGCCATTTTTCTGGCCTCGCCGATGAGCTCAAAGGCCACGGGATGAATCATCCCCTGCTCCTGCTCCACAAATATCAGGAAATCCTTCCACTTCTCCTTATCCGCCTCATTGGCACGCTGTTCAAAGTGAATGGCCCGTTCCGGGCACTGCCGTACACACAGACCGCACATACGGCAGGTGTCCCCCACCGTAATCCCATGTTTTTCCATTTTGAGCGCACCAAAGGGACATGCGTCCACACACTTGCCGCACAGAGTACAGGCTTGTGCATCAAAAGTCAAAAATTCCATATTACACTCTCCCTCAGATGATTTTTTTATCCGTTAAAATACGAAACAGCGCATCCGTCTTCTCTTTGGCATCTCCCTTAAGATATACCTGTCTTTCCGTCTCGGGAGGCGCAAACATCCGCTCAACGGCAGTAGGAGAACCGATCAGACCGTAACGGCTTAAATCCTGATTGGGCAGATCCCCAAATCCCAGGATACGTACTTTTCTGTCCCTGGTCGCTTTCTTCAAAAGATAGGAAGGCAGCCGCGGAACACAGCTGTCCTTATCAACCGTGATAAGACACGGAAAACTGATTTTTGATACCTGTGTCACCCGTCCCATTTTCTGTTTCACACAGATGGATGATTTATCTACTTCTTCAATGCCCGATACCCATGCGGCATGGGGGATATGCATATGCTCTGCAATGGCAGGTCCCACCTGGGCAGTATCACCGTCGGTGGTCTGTCTTCCGCATATGATCAGGTCCGCTCCTCCCAGCACCTGAATTCCCTGGTACAGAGTGTAAGACGTGCTCAGCACATCGGCTCCTGCAAATTTCCGGTCCGAAAGAATGACCGCTTCATCGGCGCCGCAGGCATAGGCATCCTTCATCATCGCCTCCGCCTGGGCCGGCCCCATTGTAAGCACCGTCACAATTCCGCCTGTCTTCTCCCTGATCTGCAGCGCAGTTTCCAGCGCAAAAAGATCATAAGGGTTTGTCCTCGTTTCACTGGTAAGACGCTTCATCGTCCCTGTTTCAGGATCAATATCCACTTTGGTGCCTGCAGGCACCTGTTTCATACATACTACTATCTTCATTCTCTTTGTTCCTTTACGCTTTATCACATTGTCGCTTTAAATGGACAAATTCATTATATCACTAATAATCTGAAAAGTCTATTAAATTGACACATTTCCTCTCTCAGCCTGCATGTTCTGAGTCTTTTTGTGACCTTCAAAAAGCATCAGCCCTATCTGCGACAGCGATGCAGATAGGGCTGATGTTTTTTACTGTCTCAGCTTAATAAGCAATTCTGCAGGAGTAAGAAGGGAAATATCAAATTCCTCAAAATCTTTTTTATTGCGGGTTACAATATAATTACAAGGGACAGCTTGTGCACAGACAGCCATAAGACAGTCTTCAAAATCTTTTGCTCTCTTCTGGAATGCTGTAAGGACATTATCATTGGTAACATCACATACTTTGACGATTTCCAGCAATTTTCCTACCGCTTTATATGCCAGCTCCGTACTGTGAGTATATTTTCTGACCAGATAAAAAATATCCGTAACGGATGAGGCAGTTACAAAACCGCTAATCCGATATTCTTCGCAAAGTTTCAATACCTGTGAAGAATCATCTGCAAAAGGCTCCCTTTCCAGCAGCACGTCAAGGATAATATTCGTGTCACACATGATCCTCATATTTCGATAACCGCTCCTCCCTCAATGATTCCCGACTGATTTCTGATGGGGCGTTTTTAAGCATGCCGCGCAGGGAATCAACTGCAGAAACTTGTGGATTTACAACTTTCGCGACGATTTTTCCATTTTTTGTAATAAAAATATCTTCTTTTGCAATCAGCTCCAGGTATTTCCCAAAATTTGTTTTAAATTCAGTTGCAGTAACAATCAAAGTAAACGCCTCCTCTTCTTATCTTTACTTTTATCATATTCGATTTTCTTATAAAAATCAATAAGTTCGATCGAATCAGCAGAAACTAATGCCTCAAATCGTTCGATATAAGAGTAAAAACAATCGGATAGGGTTGCCCGGCAAATGTCTGCTCGTGCAAGCACGGCAACCGCTTGCCGGGCGTATCGCGCAAAAAACTGCCGCACCCGCAGCTTAAAGTCACGGATACGGCAGTTATTTACGTTATATTCCGATTACTGATCTTTAACCGGTCCAATCAGGCCTTCTCTGTAAGCGCTGATGTATTCCATGCAGTAATCATCCAGACCCAGAAGAGCTTCTGTGGCATAGATAAGTCCCATCATGTCTCTGTTCAGCGGATCCAGGATCGCGCTGTCCAGTCCTGCATTCATTGCCAGTACAGTAAATCCAAGATTTACCAGTTTTCTTACCGGCAGGTTGAAAGAGATGTTGCTGACTGCTGCTGTAATGTGAATCGTCGGATACTGTTTCCGGATTGTGGAGATTACTTCTACGATCATGGAAATACCATCTTCTGATGTACACAGCATCTCGATCAACGGATCGATATGGATTCTGCTGGGATCGATGTTGTACTGTTTTGCTTTTTCCATAATCTCAGCAAATACAGCCAGACGTTTTTCTGCTGTCTGAGGAATTCCTGTGTCGTCGCACAGCAGGGCTACTACTTCCCAGCCCGGATTTGCTGCTACGATGGGGAACAGGATATCAATTTTGTCACCTTCCATGGAGACGGAATTGATGATACCCGGTTTGCTGCAGAATTTATATGCTTCTGCAAGTACCTTGGGGCTGGGGCTGTCCACTGCGATGGGCAGATCGGAAACGCTTTCCACCAGTCCGATCATCCATTTCAGAGTATCCACTTCAACTTCTTCATCAACAGATGCGCATACATCAATGTAGGTAGCGCCTGCTTCTGTCTGTTTTCTGGCAATGTCTTTGATCCACTCTTCGTCTTTAGCTGCAATCGCTTTTGCCATAGACGGAATGGAACCATTGATTTTTTCACCGATAATAATCATTGGGAAAATCCTCCTAGTTATACTGTGTCCTTATCATTATTTTGCTTTGCGGGAAAGCACTTTCTTAACTTTTCTCACAATGTGATCAGATGTAAGGTCAAATCTTTCTCTCAGATAATCCTGAGGACCAACTTCACCGTAAACATCTTCTACAGCAACGTACTCAACCGGTACTTCCATCTCGCCTGCAAGAGCTTCTGTTACAGCGCTGTACAGACCGCCGATCTTATTGTGGTTCTCTGCTGTTACAACAGCGCCTGTCTCTTTTGCATATTTAAACAGACACTCTTTATCCAGAGGTTTCACAGTAAACATATCTACGATAGCGATTTCGATACCTTCTTTAGCCAGCTCTTCCGCTGCCATGAATGCTTCATGAATCATGATGCCCGTAGCAAATACAACAGCATCTTTGCCTTCTCTTAAGGTAACGCCTTTTCCTACCGGTACTGTCTCGCCGTCAGCGTATACTTTGGCTGCGCTCTTACGGCTGCAGCGGATATATTTAACGCCTTTGATATCAGCAACCTGATGCAGAACGCTTTCCAGCTGGTTTGCATCTGCAATATCAATTACAGTTGCTGTGGGAATTGCACGGTACAGAGCCATATCTTCAAAAGGCATATGTGTTCCGCCGTTGAAAGCAGCACAGATACCTGCGTCTGTTCCGATTACTGTAATATCGTTTCCTGTGTAGCCCGCTGCCAGAAATACCTGGTCAAACACACGGCGGGATGCAAACGGACCAAATGTATGGCAAATCGGTTTGAAGCCCTGAGAAGCCAGACCAGCTGCAACACCGATCATGTTTGCTTCGGCAATACCGCAGTTGATTGCTCTGTCAGGATTTGCTGCTCCCCATTTTGCAGTACCGATACAGCTCATAAGGTCAGCGTCCAGATAAATAACGTCAGGATCATTTTCTGCCAGTTCCGGAATTGTTTTTCCAAGAACATCTTTGAATGCTCGGGAATCCATTTCCCCATTATATACTATATTCATCTTATTCCCTCCGCTTATTCCATAGCAGCGAGTTTGTCATTGAGCTCGCTTAACCATGCGTCAAATTTCTCAGCACCTACTGTCATGCTGTGGTTGCCCATTGTCTCTTCTACTTCTGTCACACCGCAGCCTTTTACGGTATCCATTACGATCGCGTACGGTTTGTCTCCGCCTTTTTTGGTGTTTTCCAGAGCTTCGTAAAGAGCTTCCACATCGTTTCCATTGATCTTAACAGTTTCAAAACCGAATGCTGCCATTTTGGCATCCAGGTTTTCATTGGGCAGAACGTCTTTTGTATAACCATCCAGCTGTTTCTTGTTCCAGTCAATCAGAACAACCAGATTGGACAGCTTTTTGGCAGCTGCAAACATAAATGCTTCCCAGCACTGTCCTTCGTTGATTTCACCGTCGCCCACGATCAGGAAGGTGCGGTTATTGTGTTTTCTCAGTTTGTCAGCAAGAGCAATACCGCATGCGGTAGATGTTCCCTGGCCAAGAGAACCGGTTGTCATATCGATACCCGGTGTCTTGTTGGTATCACAGTGGCTGGGGAAGTTGGTGCCTGGCTGATTCAGTGTTTTGATTTCATCGTAAGGATAGAAACCTTTCAGTGCCAGAGTAGCATATACAGCCGGGCCGGCATGGCCTTTGGAGCAAACCAGTTTGTCTCTTTCCGGCATTTTCGGATTTTTCGGATCCACAGTCATCTGTGATCCGTAAAGTACCGCCAGTGCATCGCAAACACTTAAAGCTCCGCCGATGTGTCCGAATCCACGGGATTTGATGGACTCAACGGTGCCGATGCGGATCTGTGTTGCAAACTTCTGTAAGCTTTTCTTTAATTCAGCATCCATTTTCTTTTCTCCTTATTTTTTAAAAATTATCTTAGATTCTGGCCACGCCAGATTTTCTAGCTGCTTCCGCTACCGCTGCCGCTACAGCTTTTCCTACGCGGGGATCAAATGCTGCCGGAAGAATATATTCTTCGTTCAACTCGTCATCGCTGATAAGTCCTGCAATTGCGTCAGCCGCTGCGATTTTCATCTCATCGTTGATGTCTTTTGCACGTACGTCGAAGGTTCCGCGGAAAATACCCGGGAATGCCAGTACGTTATTGCACTGATTCGGGAAATCGCTTCTTCCGGTTGCGATAACTCTTGCGCCGCCTGCTTTCGCCTCATCCGGGAAAATTTCCGGTGTGGGGTTTGCACATGCAAAGATGATTGCATCTTTCGCCATGGTTTTTACCATCTCAGTAGTAACCATTCCAGGTGCGCTTACGCCGATGAATACATCTGCGCCAACCAGCATGTCGGCCAGTGTTCCGGCTTTTTTGTCCAGGTTGGTAATTTTCGCCATCTCTTCTTTCATCGGGTTCATACCCTCTGCTCTTCCCTCATAGATAGCGCCTTTTCTGTCGCAGAGAACTGCATTTTTAACGCCTGCGGAAATAAGAAGTTTTGTGATGGAAATTGCAGCGGCGCCTGCGCCGTTTACAACAACCTTGATCTCATCGATTTTTTTGCCCACCAGTTTCAGCGCATTTTTTACACCTGCCAGCGTGATAACGGCAGTTCCGTGCTGATCATCATGGAAAATCGGAATATCGCATTTTTCTTTCAGTTTTCTTTCAATCTCAAAGCATCTCGGAGCTGCAATATCTTCCAGGTTTACTCCGCCGAAGCTTCCGGAGATCATATAAATTGTATTTACAATCTCATCTACGTCTTTGCTCTTAATGCACAGCGGGAATGCATCCACATCGCCAAATGCTTTAAACAGCACGCATTTTCCTTCCATAACAGGCATGCCTGCTTCCGGTCCGATATCACCAAGACCAAGTACTGCAGTTCCGTCCGTTACAACCAGACACATATTGTGACGTCTTGTGTAATCGTAACTCTTGTCCACATCCTTCTGGATCTCAAGACAGGGCTGTGCAACACCCGGTGTGTATGCCAGAGACAGGTCTTCTTTTGTTGCTACCGGCACTCTTGAAACTACTTCAATTTTTCCCTTCCACTCGCCATGAAGTTTCAGAGACTCTTTTGCATAATCCATTTTTTTACGCTCCTTGATATTTAATTTTACTATTCTGCGACGCAGGGAAGTGTCGACCCGCCGTAAGGCATTGCCAGAACTTTTGCATCTTTTCCCAGCTTGTCAAAGGCACAGTCCAGCGCCTCCTGAGCGGAAGATTTCGGCTCCAGGAATATCTGCCGTACGAAATCATCCGGCAGCTCTGACACCAGATATATATCTGCATTCTCAAGGACCATGGCGATTGCCGCCGCCTTATGGCCTCCAAGCTGGAAATCCTTTTCAATTCTTGTGATCATGGATGGTGCATCCGGAGATTTCGTCATCCACTCTTCAAACACATGCTCTCCCAGACCTTCCTTACAGGATCCGATCAGAATGATAACGCCGCCCTTTTTCACCGCATGTTTGGCATTGTCCAGAGCTTTCTGTGTCTGATACAGGTTCAGATCCTTGGGCGCTCCGCCCTGGGATACCAGCACGATATCCGCTCTTTCAGGGATCTCTTTTCTGTATATCTTATCCAGAAAACGGCAGGCTTCTCTGTGTGCCTTTACTGCATCGCCCGCCGCAGCCATGATGACCTTTTTATGCTCATCCAGCACCACGTTGACGATGTAATCGATTCCGCAGATAGCCCCCGCTTCTTCGATATCTTCTCTTACCGGATTTCCTTCCAGCCGTCCTGCACACGCTTCCGGTTTTACCATCTGGCTGTGATTGGACTGGATGGCATCGCGGGTGGATACGCCGGGCATAATTGCCTTGGCTCCTCCGCTGTATCCGGCGAAATAGTGGTATTCAATATTTCCCAGGCAGATCCTTCTGTCCGCCTCGGCAACGACGCGAACCACATCCACCGGCGTGCCATGAGAGGTGGTTCCCATATGTACACAGTCCGAGGCATCCCCGTCTATACAGGTGATTTCCCCGTAAGCCCGCTCGCCGGCCAGTTTTTTCATCTCTTCCGGCGTATGCTTTCTGTGACTTCCCAGTGCAAACACTAAAGTGATGTCTTCCCTTTTTATTCCCGCGTCATAAAGCGCATCCAAAAGGGGCGGCATCACCACATAAGTAGGCATGGGGCGTGTAATATCGCTGGTAACGATCGCTACTTTTTCTCCAGGCTTTACCACGTCTTTTAAAAGAGGCGCTCCAATAGGATGAGAAAGTGCGCGGCGCACTTCCTCTTCTCCCATCAGTTCATGTTCAACCTGGTTTGCATGGAGCACTCCGATCACATTTTCATCGGGTACTTCCACTGTCTGAACCGAAGTTCCAAAACCAAATTCTAATTTCATGATATTCTCCTAAGCAAATGTCTTCGCCGCATGACGCAGCGCTTTTACTACAGGCAGCTCTTCCCCGGATACGAAACGGATCAGCGCTCCGCCGGCTGTGCAGATGTAGGACATTTGATCCTTCAGGCCGTATTTTTCGGTAGCTGTTACACTGTCGCCGCCGCCGATCAATGTGTAGCCTTCTGTTTTTGCCATGGCTTCCCATACCATCTTGGTGCCGTATTCCGTAATTTCTTCTTCAAAGATTCCCATGGGGCCGTTTACAAAGACTGTCTTGGCGTCCAGGATGATCTTCTCATACTCTTCCACTGCCTTATGGCCGATATCCACAAGACCTGCATGAGCCGGAATGGAACCAACACTTGCTTCTTTTCGCTGTCCGTCTTCCACATAAGCCAGATCACAGGGCAGCACGATTTTATCTTTATACTTCTCATAGAGCGGTTTTGCTTTTTCAATCCACTCAGCATAATTGGATTTCACGATGAAGTCCATACTTCCCTTGCCGATTTCTTCTCCTGCCGCAGCCAGAAGAATATTGGCTACCAGTCCGCCTGTCAGCACCTTGTCGGCAACCTGACGGCTCAGAACCGTTTCCATCATCATAAAAGCATCGGAGATCTTGGAACCGCCCAGGATAAATACACAGGGATGCTCCGGAGTCTCCATAACTGAAGACACAGCACAGTACTCTGCTTCAAACAGCCTGCCCATCGCAGACGGCATAACCTGTTCAAAGCCGCACAGAGACGGCTGATCGCGATGCGCTGCCGCAAATGCGTCGCACACATACAGATCGCCCAGCGGAGCCAGCTTCTGAACCAGAAGCGTTTTGGCCTGTTCCTCATGAGACAGATTCAGTTTCATTTCAAATAATGTCTGCTCTTCCGAAACGAAACGGACATTGTCCAGAAGGAGAATCTCTCCCTCCTGCAGATCAGCGATAGCTTTGCGGGCAGACGGTCCGCACACATCGTCAATAAATTTAACCTGCTGCCCCAGCAGATCCGTCAGCACTTTGGCATGGGGCTCAGTGGTATAAAAGTTTTTATACTCAATATCACTGCCCTGATGCGCCATCAGCACAACCTTGGCTCCTTTGTCCACCATCTCCTTGATCGTGGGCACGCATGCCTGGATTCTGTTAATGCTCTTAAGCGTGTTGGACGCCCTGTCAACCGGCTGATTCATATCAACACGACAGAGGATCGTCTTCCCTTTCAGATCATAATCATCTAATGTTTTTATTCCGAAACGCATTATGTTCTCCCCCGCAAATAACCTTTTTAAGTTTATCAGGCCGGAAAATCCGGTGCCGTGCAGGCGAACGTCCCGTCTGCACAGCCCCGGTCCGGAATTTTCAATTAATTAAAGATTTTTGAAAGCACCGATATTCAGATATTTGTTGGTCATTGCGGTTCCTTCGTCGCGTGTCGTCTGCATTCCGCAGGCTGCACGGATAGCGTCCATTGTCTCCGGAATAGTAACGGATTCCTGAGGAATGTGGATTGCATACATGATATCGTTTCCGCTTTCTACGATACTGTCTGCCCACAGACCGATCTCGTACATATCTCCTCTGGTATGTCCCAGGTCACGTGCGTATTTGAAGAAGGATGCGTTGCCCATGAAACCTTCGTCCAGTGTTACGACACGGATACGCGGATGTTTCTCAAATGCTTCCAGAGCCATCTCTTTTGTGATTTTTTCTTTGCCGCTTGCCACAACTGTAATGAAGTGACCATGTGTTACAGGTGTATGTACCAGGATACCGGTTGCATCTACATGAGGCATGATAGTCATAAGGTCAACTGCCTGATGAGTAGGAGCCTTGTCCATCTGCAGAGCATTTGTCAGTCCACGGTGATAGTCACCCGGGTCAGCCACACGGCGAACGATGGTAATAGCTACTTTTTCAATGCCGTAAGCGCGGTCCAGACAATCAACAGAACGGATCAGACCTGTTGTATTACATGAGGTCAGTTTCAGGTAGTCTTTATTAACACCTTTTTCATAGTTTGCGTATCCATGGAAAAATACATCGGCAACATCATTTTTCTCGCCGCCCTGGAAAATCGCTTTCACGCCTTTTTTCAGATAAAGCTCTTTGTTCTTAGCGCCGATACCTGCCGGAGCAGAATCAAGCATGATATCAACTTTGTCAAGTATATCATCCATAGTTCCGCTGACCGGAATGTTATATTTTTCAAATGGTGTCTTGTCTGCACCGTTTACCAGGTACAGATCATATGGCATACCTTTTTCTTTTAATGCACGCACTGCCAGTGTAGGAGCGGCGTCAACAACACCTACCAGCTCCATATCTTCCTGACGTGCAACGCCGTCAGCAAGACGCTGTCCGATTGTACCATAACCTGCTACTCCAACTTTTACTTTTCCCATTTAAAAACTTCCTCCTTGAAAAATTTTTACAACAATTCCCGTACTTTATTATCCGGAAAAACGATGCAATTACACCTTTTTGCAACACTTTTTGCATGATAATATCCCGATTATCAATCGTTGTACGCTATTAATATTATATTCTGTCACCTAGTCCATGTCAACACTTTCTTTAGCTGTATTTCACAATGTGCAATATGGAAAAAACTCAGGTTTTACCGCATCTTTGCCAATATTTTATCATTCTCATCCTTAAACATTCGTGATTATTTTTGATTTTTTTTGACTGATTCGTCAAAACGCAGTCATAATCCTCAAAAAAATTCCGGAGCACCCAAAGATGCTCCGGAAACCTTTTCCGATTCATTCTATCACCCGATTAAATTGCTGCGGCAAAGCCCGGCTGTTCCGCCCCCGCTTTTAATGCCCGCTTTACAGTGTGCCGCGGGCCTCCCGCTGCGCAAGCTCACTCATCATTTTTCCATAGTCTTTATCCAGACTGTAAAAACATGCGATCACAAGCATTATAATCCAAACTGCCAGCGGAACGAACAGATAGACATTGGAAATGGCCGCGTTGGCCGCGGCGCTTTGCACTGCCGCAGTTCCGTCGTATCCTGCCCGTGCAAAATACATACCCAGCACGGCGCTGGTAATACCGGAACCGAATTTCTGTCCCACAGACATAGAAGCAAACATAAGTCCTTCTATGCGGGTTCCTGTTTTCCACTGCCCATACTCGATGGCGTCGCTGGGCAGAGAAAAGCTGACTCCGTAAAAAGAAGACATCCCCACTCCGCGCATGACTGCAGTGATAACGGCCAGGGGTATGCTGGCCGGATTATTTATAAACAGAAGCTGTCCCATGATGCCCATGATGCATCCGCCCACGATCAGATTCCTTTTTCCAAACCGCGGAATCAGGAAAGGCAGACACAGAATCACAAAGATCATAGGTATCTTTTCCGCCAGAGAAATAGGCATAACCAGATCAACATCACCCAGTATATACTGACAGTAATAAGTAAGATCCGTTCCGATTATAATCTGATATACGGTATAAAACAGCATCAGTCCCAGAGAAATCAGGAAATACCTGTTTTTCACCAGAAGCTTCAGCGCATCAGCCGCCGATACCTTCTCTTCCGACTGCTCAGAAACGCGTACACGCTCACGCGTGCTGGAAAATGTGTTCAGAAGAATCAGAATTGAAATAATGGCATACAGCGCCGTTACCAGAATCCAGGCCGCCTGTTCATGGCCGATAACAGCTGCAACCTGATTGATCAGCGGCAGCGTAAGAGCCGTAATAATCATGCTTCCCGTAATGGACAGAGCCATCCGTATATTGCAGATCGTCTCCCTTTCACTTCTGTCTCTCGTCATATTGGAACCCAGTGTGTGGAAGGGCTGGCTGATGCCCGTGTAAATTACAGTATTCATTAAATTGTAAGTAAGAAATATGTATATAGTCTGCCCCGCAACCCCGATGGGCGGTACGGTAAACAAAAGCACCGCCATAACGGCATACGGCACGACCAGCCTCAGTATCCAGATTCTGGCCTTTCCGTATTTTGAATGAGTACGGTCAATAATCATCCCCATAATGAAATCAGAAAAACCGTCAAAAATACGGGACAGCAGCATTACAATTCCCACAATGCCCGCGGATATTCCGATTACATTTGTATAAAAATAAATCAACAGCGTCGTTGTCAGCGTATAGACGATTGTCAGCGCCGGATCCCCGAAACAAAAAGACAGCTTTTCTTTCCAGGAAATTTTGGCGTATTCGTCATTTTCATTCGCCAGATGCTTCTCCCCAAAACCTGTATAATTACTCTTTTTTCTCATAATAATCTCCTCAATAATTCCGGGGGAGGATTTTTGCCGGGCCGGCTGCCTGTCGAATTTAATCTTTCTGGTGATATCATAAAACGGTGTCTTATACAGACACGAAAACATTCTAAAATGGAATCAAAAGTTTTGCAATACAATTTTAATATTTTTTCTGGCATTTCCAAAAAGACTGTTTTATAATGACGATAAAGGTAGAAGTTAGAAAGGACAGATTATTATGATACAGTGTTTCGCTAAAAATTCATTCACACCGTCTTTTAAAGATAATAAAATGCCCCGTCTGCTGTCCGCAAGCTATATTACCATCGGTTTCAGCCAGCATTCCCGGATTCTTCACAACCACAAGGACCGACTGGAGCTGCTGTTCATCCGCACCGGTTCCGGTTCCTATATCGTAGACGATGAATGCTATGAGATCAAAGCAGGAAATATCATCATCTGCAACGCCGGGGTGCTCCACGACGAGGTGCCGCAGTACAACCATGAGCTTTCCATGCTCTCCATCGCCATCGACAATCTTCAGCTGGAGGGGCTTCCGGAAAACCATCTGATCCCCGCTGACATCAAACCGATCTTAAAGCTGGAAAAGCACTTTGTGCTGATGGACGCCATCTTCCAGTCCATCTTTGATTCCCTGGCTTTTGAAAACGAAGAGCACCAGGAGACCAATCAGTACCTGACCCAGGCTTTGCTGTCGCTTCTGATCCATGCCTTCAAGCAGTACGGACAGCCCAACACAGAGCACACCAGAGAGGATCCCCTGCTGAAAAACATTAAGCAGTATATCGATGAAAATTATTCGGAGGATCTGTCTTTGCAGAAGATCAGCGAACAGTTTTTTATCAGTCCCTCCTATCTCTCTCATCTTTTCAAGAAAAAGCTGGGATATTCTCCCATGCATTATATTGTAAGAAGGCGAATCGGGGAGGCCCAGTCCATGCTGATCATGTCTTCCAAATCCATCACAGAGATCGCTTCTTCCGTAGGCTTTGACAATCTGAGCCATTTTAACGTTCAGTTTAAAAAATATGTAGGTCTGTCTCCCATGACCTACCGAAAAAAATACACTCTCCCCGATCCGGAGGAAAGTGTCTGATGAAATAAGGAGGCACTGTTATGAAGAAAATTAAAATCGGAGCCTGCGACTGGGGACTGCCCGGCGCAGGCCTTTATGCGGCACGAATTGCCGCCTCAGCGGGACTTGACGCCCTGTCCCTGCGCATTGGCCTGTACGAGAACGATTACCCCCTCACATGGCCCCAAATGCAGAAAATCTATCTGGATGAGCAGCAAAAATACGGCGTTGAATACTGCGCCATCGCTTTAAATGACTTTGACAATATCCCCATGCATGCCCCCAGGGGAACGGCGGAATACGATATTGTATGGGATCTTTTAAGACGGTCCGTTGAGACGGCAAAAGCGCTGGGCGTTTCCGTCATCCAGGTACCCGGCTTTGCAGCAAGCGAAATAAAAAGCCGGGAAGATTTATCCAACAGCGCAGCTGCTTTCCGCTATCTGTGCGCCGCCGCCGGAGAGTATGGCATTGATGTTGCTGCTGAAAATCTGATGAACCGGGATGAATTTGAAGAATTTTATGACTGCGTTGGGATGGAAAATTTTTATCTTTACTTTGACAGTCAGAATTATCATCTGTTCCGGGGAATGCGGGAAACTGAAATCCTGGAGGGACTGTACCACCGTATGTGCAGCCAGCTTCACGTCAAGGATGGCCGGGAAGCCATGAGCGGCAGTCTGCTGGGCGCCGGTGATTCCGGCTTTTTCGACACCATGAAGTGGCTGGCCGGACACAATTACACAGGATATATTCTCCTTGAAAACTACTACGATCAGCTGCCTCTTCGAAGCGCCGGAAAAAGCCCCTTTGATCTGCTGGAGGAGGATGTAAGGATTTTAAAAGAGACAGTAAAAAAATATTTTGAATGAATTGGAGGGTGCCGCTTTGACACCCTCTGATTTTTTATCATCTTTTATGCTTTTCTTGCGTTCTTTCTCATATCCAGCGCTACGGCTCCGATGATGAT
>CAMMBV010000020.1 GCA_946494335.1 uncultured Ruminococcus sp.
GCAAAAAGTAAAATTTCAAAGTTCGGACTATCCGAATAGGCATACACGCCGCATTTGGACAGATCCACATCCGAATAAGTTTCAATATCTATCGACAGGATCGCCATAAAAGCTCCCTCCTTAGTTGCGCTAAATTTTTTTATTTACGGTATTCCATACTCAAGTGGACTGTAGTATAATAGTCTTGTTGACAGGGGCCGCAGATACAGTGGGCTCAAGAAATAATCGAAGGATAAGTCCCCCGCTTCCGGCTTTCGCTTCATTGCCGAATATAGCCAGACGAGCGGGGGCATTTGTTTATGTATGGCAGAGGGGAGAGATTTTCTCCCACTCTGCCTTTAATCAATTAAGCCAGAAAATCTTCGTCCTCTTCTGTCTCAAAATCTTCTGCTGCTGTGGTGCGTCCTCCAAGGCTTTCTCCGTCACGAAGTTTCTGAATATTGCCAAGTCCGGCAGCAATCCCACGATTTCCATTAGAGTTATATCCATAGAAGGTCACGCTGATCTTTCCATAACAGCCGGAGTACACTTCGCTCTGATCCAGAATCGGCTGTACATGAGAGTCCACCACCTGTGGGGCCTGACGGCTGTTCGCATTGAAGAAGTAACTATTTGCGTAGGCTTCGTCATCCGGACGGTCAATGTCTCCGTCACGCAGCGGCAACTTCAGGTTGGCCGGGATCTTTCCACCCCATTTAGAAATGGAGTCCTTCTTAGCCTGCTCCACGGCAGCCTTGATGGCATTGATGGTTTTCGTGTCGCTCTTCGGAATAATCGCTGAGACACTGTACTTGGGATCACCGCCATTGACGGAATCCGGCTCCCAGCAATGCAGGTAAGAGAAACGACAAGGTACGATTACTTTGGTAGGGTTCATATTCTTAGACATGGTTTAGTCCTCCTTCTGAAAATCCGCTTCTGCGGTTGATGTTTGAATGGCTTCTCGCTTGTCCGACTCCGGCACAAGCGTTATTTTCCCAGCGGGCTTGTACACCAGAGCGCCGAGGATGCGGGCAAATTCCTTTTTCCCCATCAGACGCTCCATATCGGTAATCCCGATCAAGGTATGCTTATAAATATCGGTGTAGCCTGCGGCCTTTGCGGCAGCCGCCACTTCCTCCTCTGAGGTGTATTTCCGGTTGCTCTTTCCCATCACCAGCTTGAAGCCTTTCCACTGCTTGTGATGGGCAATGGCCTGATCCTGTGCGTAGGCATAGACATCGGCCGCCCATTTGGAAAGTTCATCGGCCTGCTTCAATACTTCCGCTATTTCCTCATCGGTAAGGAGTGCAGGTTCCTTAAACTCCATCTGGGCCAGCTTCAGATTTTCCTCGGCTCTCTGCCTGCAGGTAAACCTTGCTTTACAGAATCGGCACCAGCTTCCAGCACTTAAATCGCCCTCGCCCTTCAGAGCCAATTCCCCGGCGGGCCGAAGTACCTCATCGCCCCACGCTTTCAGTTCCTCTGGAGTAATCTCCCAAGTGCTGGAATTGGAAAGTCTTGGCTGAAAGATAGTCAGGCGTACCATCTCCACCGGGAACAGCATCTCTGCGATCTCCAACACGCCAAGCCCGTAGATCATCAGCTGTGGATTCTTCTCCGCATACACCGGAACACCCTTTCCCAGCTTCAGGTCAATGATGTGTACCAGCTTGTCCGTCACAATCACCATATCCGCCGTGCCAAAACAGTCCGGTACATAATCAGAAATATCCACCTTCTGTTCCACGGAGAAAACCGAATCGGCACACTGCCTTTTCGCTTCTTCGATCTCGCCAATCACAAAACTGACGTAATCGTCCACCGCTTCCAGCAGGTCATCGGAATAGTAATCCGATACCGGGCGGCGGGTCTGTTGTTTCAGGTGCTTTTTAATCAGGTGTTCTGCCAATGCATGGCCAGCAGATCCTTCCGCTGCATACGGACTCTCTTCCTCCTGAAATGCCTCTCCCAGCACTAGAGAGGGAGGGCAATGGATCAGACGGTTTGCTGCCGAGGGAGAGAACCGTGCGTGAGCGCCCATCAGAGCGCCTCCGCATCGGCCAAAAGTGCCGCATAGTTTTCCGGCTTCACGCCAGAAAGTTTCCCGGAATCGTATTTCAGAAGAAGTTCCTTCACTTCTCTGCGCTTCCCGGCCTGTGTCTTGGCAGCCAGTACCGCCCTGACATCCTCAATGGCAATCGGCTTCTTTCCCGGTTCTGTCTGGGTTGCAGGTTCCTCTACTACCGCTTTTCCATCCTTCTGGTCTTTTGCCAAAGCACGGTAGCCAGCGGCCAGCTTTTCATATCCTTCTGCAAGGGTCTTATAAATTTCATTCATATGTGACATCCTTTCTTACGCAAATCTCAGCTTATAAACTGCCTGACGGAATGCATCTGTAATGCGGTCATCAATCATCATGGTTTCCGGATAAATCCGACTACCATCATCGGAATAAAGACGAACCGGAATTCCCAGCTTGCTGGCATGTTCCAATTCAAACGCCATCCCATTGCTGATGGTGCTTCCAAAGATCCAAACTTCATCGCAGATCTTCATCAGTTCTACGCCCAGGGTAATTCCGAGAATCCGTTCATCCGGATCGGAATCCTTCAGAAACTGTGGATACATCAGATGCGGAACCACAGGACAGTACCCGCAACGGGCTGCAAATCGTGCATGGGCTTTCGCAAGTGCTACATTTCTCTCAACATCGCCACGATAGGGAGAACAAATAAAAACTTTTTTCATCATCATTCACCTATACCTTTCATAATCATTCGGGGGTGTTCCCGTATTCTGGTCTCAATACGGAGAAAACTGGGAAATGATACTATTCATAACAGCGAGATCATCGCCTTCCAAAGAGGGGGCCAGCCTTTTTAGAAGTTCTGCCTGTTCCGGCGAGAGCGTCTTCCGGTTTTGGTGGTACCAATCCGCCACCTTCACGCCACCGCCGTATCTGCCACGAACCGTCTCGATTGGGTATGAACACGATAGTTCCTCAATATCACGCCGGATGGTCTTCTCACTCACGCCAAACTCAGACGCCAGATTTTCTACTGTATCGTGGCGTCTGATGCAAAGCGCATCGTAGATCGCCGCCCTTCGTTCATTGGGTCTCATCGTGTCACACCTCCTTTCCCTTGCTCCGTGGCTTTAATTTATTGGTTAAACCGGACACCTTTTGACCGCTTTAAAAACTTTTTCGCAAAATTTCCTTCTAACTCTTTATTCTCCGTTCATATATAAAAAAGGTTTGAAAAACGCCAATGTGGAAAAACCGATAAAAAAAGGATCAGAGCACAACTGTAAACATTTACAGTTCGCTCCGACCCTCAATGGTGACCATCATGTTGTCCCTACGGCCAGTCAGCTTTTCTATCTTCTTCGCCCCATACGTTTCTGGGCTTTGGCTTTTTCAGTTTTTAAGGAATCCAGATCTGCTTTGTATATCTTCTTACATTTCGCACACTGGACGGAAATTGTAGCCTTTGTGCGGCGATCCGCCAATATTTCGCTCCCTCCACACCACGGACAACTCAGATGAATATCCATTTGAAACTCTTTCATAATACCTTCTCCTTCATTTACTTGTTCGCTAACTAGCGAACATTTATGTTAAAAATTTTGCGGGCTTCCTTAGAAACCCGCTATATTCCATTTTATATATAGGCAAACTGCTCGTCCCGCATAAAACAAAGGACTTGCTGTGTCATATAGATTTCCTGTCTCATGACTCCTAATTCTTTTAAGCGAATGGTTGCTGCCTGAAATGACACATTAAACACCTGCGAAACGGTATCTGCCTCAATATAACACCGCTGCGTTTCCGTTTTTTGGCAGAATCCCGGCTTTTTCCTGATCTCCCGCACAACCTTAAGAACCATCGCTCTTGGCATCAGAATTGCGGAAGATAACGCATTCGCCTGCCACTCCATCCATTCTTTATCTGTCCAGACGGCCTGCTGCTCGCAATTCATCTTTTTTGTATCCACCCGGCACTGTATCATTGCAGCTTCTTTCCCGCCGCCCATCAGATCCATCAGCGTTATCTGATTTGGATCATAGGCAAAATATGGAGTATGTAAGAACACATGGCTTGCTTCATGTCCCATCGTAAAACGATACCGGTGTTCCTGCTTTTCTTCTAAAAGCGTCTGGTCAATAATAATCGTATTGGCCCTTGCACTGATATACTCCGCCCGATTCTGAACGGGATCGTATACAGGTACCTTATCGGTATCGTTAAATACCGTCATTCCCAGATAGACACCGCAATGAGATAAATATTGGAAATCCTGATCTGCCCCCAGATAATCCTGGACGAAAAGATCAATATCTATCTCTTGGGGCATTTGCATTGCAGCCGGATTAAAATCTGAGACCAAGTTTTCCCCTATATCATCAATCTCCTTCCGGCTCAATACCGGAGCCCCTGACCTTTTTCGCATAATTTCTGCTACATACATAGATAGGCACTTACCCCTTTCGCTTTCTCAGTTCTTCAACAAAACGCTGCCATTCTTCTTCGCCAGCATCCAAGTCTCTAGCTGTACGCAGTGCTGCACTCACATAATCCCGTTGCATAATATACTCCGGCAAATCTGGGGCAACAGCTTTTCTTTTCTTGCCAGCTAAATTGAGCATCTCATCTTTTTCTTCTTTTGTCAGTTCCAGAATATGAGCGAGTTGATTCAGCTTCTCAATGTCGAAAGGATTTCGCCTATCTTTTTCAACATCCGTAAGAAACGGTGCAGAGACTCCGAGCATATCCGCCATTTTTCTGATGGTTATCTTTTTCTCGATCCTCTTCCTGCTTATAAAATCTCCAAAATTCGCATACGTCATAATCCTTCACCTTTTCATCTCTTTCGTTTGTACTTTTGTTTTTCTCTCTTTTTTTCTTTTTACTCATTAGCTTTTATGCTTGTTCGCTTTCTTGCTAACATGAGTATACAAAAAATATCTGGGATTGTCAATCACCAATATTTAAACATTTCACTTTTTAATGCCAATACTGATATGGTGACCGTCTCCCGGATGTCTGAGAAATATGTCTGTTCTTTGAAAGATGCTCTTTTGCAGCCTCTTCTGATGAAAATACCCGACTTTTCCGTAATTGGATGCACCCATTGCTGTCGAACCGTACCACATAAAAATCTGAGTTCTTACGAACTATGGTTACTTCTCGAATAATTCGATTGCTTTCAATGATGAAGGCTTTTGATCCTATTTCGCATTCCATTAATCATCATGCCTCCCAACCAAGATTAAACGCAAGGGAAAGTGTCTGTTTAATCTTTTATGATTTCGTATCAACGATTCCTACTGTAGCGATGACTATATTATACGAACATACGTTCTATTTGTCAACGTCTCAATTTTCTTTGCGAACGCCAAGATTATGTTGTGGATATAGAGAAGTTTTGATATAATTAAAGAAAATCACGCCTTTGGAGGTGTTCCATTGAAAGTAAGCTATAAAAAATTGTTCAAATTAATGATCGACCGGGAAATAAAGAAAGGGGAACTTGCAAAAATGGCTTCTCTTTCTTCCAACTCCATTTCCAAACTGGCAAAAGACGAAAATGTAAGCCTTGACGTCTTAATCCGGGTCTGTACGGCTCTGAATGTAGACTTTGGCGATATTATGGAACTTGTTCCGGATGATAAAGACTAGCCCTTTATTATAAAAATGATCGCTATACTATATGGATCAATGAGTATAATATTATCTTTTTTGAATGCAACTGTCCCCTGTCTGAAAATAATATAGGGCATTGGTTTTAAAAAGGAATCATGAAAAAAATAATTAACCAAAATTATTGTATATTCCTATGATACAATAAAATGCAAGTAGCTATAAATGCATCATTAGTATTTAGAACAGTTCTACAAACATCATCGGATAATACAGTATGGTTCTTTTATATTATCACGGCCTATGTAATATTAAAGCGCCGGGAAAAAGTGGAGGTAACACTAATGGCAAGATCATTTTCATCAAATCTACGTGGAAAAGTACGAAATTTTTCGCTTCCAAAAAACAGACCCCTTGTACCTTTATATGAGGCTATCGTTAATTCAATTAATGCCATTGATGAACGCCGTCGGAAATATGGAGACTTTCAGGGAAAAATAGAAATAGAAGTATTACGAGAACGCACCTTACTTGCTGAATCTGATCAGGATACAATTAAGGGTTTTTCTGTTACAGACAATGGCATTGGGTTTGATGAGTCTAACATGGCATCATTTATGGAAGCCGATTCTGAATACAAAATATCCATTGGCGGAAAAGGCGTTGGCCGATTTTCATGGCTTAAAGCTTTTTCCTCTGTAGAAATAACTAGTACATACAAAGATAATGATGAGTTTGTTACTCGTGAGTTCGAATTTTCTCTAAATGCTTTAGAAATTGAAGATATCCTTAAAGATTCTCCGGAAGCAACGGAGTACCAAACCATTGTTAAATTAATTGATTACACTAAGGGGTATATAAATGAGGTGCCAAAACATCTGGATACTATCGCCACTCGTATTATCCAACATTGCTTTGTATATTTCCTTAATGACAAATGTCCCGATATTCATATATACGATGACACAGATAGAATATCTTTAAACAAAATTTTTAAAGATCGTTTTTCTACTGATGACAATAGAAGCATTTTTACTGTTGGCAGCCATAAGTTTGAACTGTTAAATATAAAAATAAACGACAGAGCGTTTCCTCATAGGAACCATCTCTATCTTTGCGCAAATGATAGATTAGTTGACAGTAAAAACCTAGAAAAATTCATCGTAAATCTGGACTCCGACATCTTCGAACTTGAAGGTTACTGGTATCTCGGCGTCCTTACAAGCAGTTATTTAGATGAAAATGTGGATATGAATCGACTATCCTTTAATATTTCTCAAGAAAGTAGCGCTTTATTACCGGACTATCCTGGCCTTGATGAAATTGTAAAAACTGCTTCAAAAGCTGTTTATGCATATCTCCAAGAATATTTGAACGGTGTAGAGGAACGTAAACAAAAAAGATTTCAGGAATATACAACTACTATAGCTCCGCAATACAGACATCTCGAACATTATATGCCGGAGAGGATCTCTGAATTAAAACCGGGCCTCACAAATGAACAGTTGGATGATGCCCTATATGGTATAAAAAGAGATTTTGAAAATCAGACAAAAGCAGAATGCACTAATCTTATGACTATGCTCGAACGAGGTGAGATATCTTCTGCAGAGTATCAAAAACAATTTCAGGGCACGATAGAAAAAGTAAGTGACGTCAATAGAGCAGCATTAGCAGAATATGTTATTCATAGAAAAATTATTCTTAATCTCTTTAGACATGGATTGGACATAAAAGATGATGGTAAATTTAATTTAGAAAAATATATGCACCAACTTATTTATCCTATGCGGACAACATCCGCTGATATACCGTATGAAAATCATAATTTATGGCTGATAGATGAAAAGTTATCTTTCTGCCAATATATATCCTCTGATAAACCATTTGACAATGCGCCAGGTGAAGACAGAACCGATTTACTTGTTCTTGATAGCCCCGTAGTAATGGCCGAAAGCAAGAATAATGGAATGGCTTATGATACCATAACCATATTTGAACTTAAACGACCAATGCGAAATGATTACAACATGGAAGACAACCCTATAACACAGCTATTAGATTACGCAAAAAAAATTAAGGACGGCAAGGCTAAAGATAGTCGTCACCGTCCAATCCGGGCTTCGGAAACAACCAAATTTTATCTATATGCTGTTTGCGATATTACGAGTTCATTGGATCGAGTGCTCGAACGAATGTCGTATACAAAAACACCAGATAACCTTGGCGCATATTTTTATAATAAGGATCTTCATGCATATGTTGAGGTGATTTCTTATGACAAGATATGGAACGACTCCGAAAAAAGAAATAAAGTTCTTTTTGATAAACTTGGCATTTTGGAATAGTGTGGTAAAAAATTCTTAACAAAAGACAATTCATGAGTGAAAGGAGACACACAATGCCACATAAAGATTTATACATTGTAGACAATTCTACAGAACAACAGTCTGTTAAAGAATATCTGTTAGATTGGTGCAATGTCTCAAAACAGATGGACATCGCTACCGGTTATTTAGAAATTGGCGGATTACTTGCTTTAGATACTCATTGGCAAAAGTTAGATAAAATTCGTATCATATTAGGAAATGAAGTAACAAAACGAACCAAAGATGTTATAGATAAAGTTGTGGAATCAATGCTTTCCCGTTTCAATGACAGCATAAATGCGGAACATGAAAGAAATGAGTTTTTAGTAGGCGTTCCGGCTATTTTAGATGCAATGAAATCCGGAAAAATTGAATGTCGTGTTTATGATAAGAACAAATTTCACGCCAAAGCATACATTACATATTTCCGTGATGACTATCGTGAGCAATTTATCCAGGCCATGAATGTTCCGTCCGGCTATGCCCTTGTAGGTTCCAGTAACTTTACAAAGGCAGGACTGACCCAGAATATTGAACTGAATGTCCAGGTTAGTAATGACATTGACCAACTACAAAAGTGGTTTGACGAACATTGGGAGCAAGGGGAAGACATCACTACAGCTATCCTCACTGTTATCGAAAATCACGTCAAGGAATTCAGTCCATATGATGTATACATGCGCTCTATGTATGAATATTTTAAGAGTCGTGAAGAAACGATCTCCGAGTGGGAGCAGCACGATTCTGTTATTTACCAAGGGCTTTCGCAGTATCAGCGTGACGGCTATAACAGTATGGTAGAAATTGCAAATCGATATTCTGGCGCTTTCCTTTGTGATGGTGTGGGTCTCGGTAAAACCTATGTAGGTATGATGATTATCGAGCGTTTTGTTAAAAAAGAGAGGAAAAATGTGGTGTTAATTGTACCAGCCGCTGCGAGGATATCTGTCTGGGAAACCACCATCAAAAAATACATTCCCGAAATCCTGGAGGGGTTCTATCCTTTTAAAATTATCAATCACACAGACCTTCTCTTGGAGAAAAATGAAAATCTCATGAATCAGATTCAGGAACAAGCTGAAATTGTCGTTATTGACGAGGCGCACCATTTTCGCAACCGTTCCTCCAACCGTTACCGTAAATTATTTGATATGATGGCTGGTGGTCATCAGAAGCAGATGTTCATGCTGACTGCTACCCCAATCAATAATAGTTTCCTTGATTTGCAGCATTTGATTGAATTATTTACACACAGACAGGATGACTATTTTGCCGCTGCACCACTTGGTATCCACAGCCTTGCCGGACACTTTAAAAAGATGGAGGCCGATCTTAAACGTCAGACTGGCACCAACGTTACGGATGCCGTAGATGTATCGGACGATATTTTCCGTGCTGACATTCTGGTAAATGAACTTGTTGTGCAACGCAGTCGTGCCTATGTCAAAAGAAGTCTGTCCTCTACAGAGGGTGACAAAGTCCTATTTTCTATCAGGCAGGCCCCTACGGTTGCAAATTACTCCCTCCGCATTTCATACGGAAAACTGATAGATGACTTTGTGGACTCCTTTTACCGTAAAGATAAACAGACTGGGCGTAGCCTACCCATTTTGTCTCTCGCCGTATATTCACCGTATGAAGATGAGTATTACATTGGGGATAAGTCAAAAATTGACTTAATGGTATCAGGTCGTCAGCAACAGATCGTTAATTTGATCCGCCAGCTGCTCTTGAAACGTTTTGAAAGTTCAATTGCTGCTTTTGAAGAAACATGTGTCCGTATATATTTCCGCCTGTATACATTTTTAAATGACTACCGGGAACAGGGTAATATGCGTCTTATTGAGCGTACGCTCAATCGCCAAGCTGATGTTTTAGAATATGTAAAAAAATTTATAGAAAATAATATGCAGTCCACACTTGAAGAACTTGAAGACGATCTCCCTGATTATGTGTGGGATGTAGAAGACAATCTCAGCGCTGAAGATTTTGACATCAGGGCTATGCTAGATGACACCTTGCTGGACATGGAGGTACTGGCAGAGTTCATTGAGGATATTATGGACTTCGATTCCAGCAAGGATGATAAAATCCGTGAACTTAAGCGTATCCTCACAGAAGATGAGCACATTAAAGGCAAAAAGGTTATTATCTTCACCGAGTTCCGGTCTACTGCAAAATATATTTATCGGGAGTTACAAAAAGCCGGATTTGACGGCTTGTATGAGATTGACGGTCAATCCAAGGTCAATCGCCATGATATGGTGGTACGCTTCAGCCCATACTACAACGATTCTTGCTCTGCTGACATTCAGGATGAAATCCGTATTCTGATTGCAACAGATGTACTCGCTGAGGGTCTGAATCTTCAGGATGCGTCCTGTCTAATCAACTACGAATTACATTGGAATCCGGTGCGCTTAATGCAACGCATCGGTCGTATTGATCGCCGCCGTGATGCTGCGATAGAGGAACGTCTTCTTACAGATCACCCGGAACTTGCTGCTGATCGTGCAAACGCCTATTACTGGAACTTCCTCCCACCTAAAGAATTGGAGCAGCTTCTCAATCTGTACCAAACGGTATCGAAGAAAACGCTCCGCATTTCTAAGACATTCGGCATCGAAGGAAAGAAACTGCTCACACCAGAGGATGACTTTGATGCTTTGAAGGAATTTAACTCCCAGTATGAAGGCGAGACCTCCTGGGATGAAGAAATGGCACTTGCGTATCAGGAACTCCTGGCTGCACAGCCCGACTACCCGGATCTTGTTGAGGCAATGCCTAAAAAGTTGTATTCTGGTAAGCAAGCTTCTACTTTCACGGGATTCTTCTTCTGTTACGAATTGCCGATGAAGCGTACTGACGGTACATGGACTGATGGAGACGGCTGGTATCGCTGGTATATGCTTGACCCGGAAACCAAAAAGGTAATCGAATCCACATATGATATCTGGAAAGCAATTCAGTGTACACCGGAAGAACCTAGAAAAATCCATACGGATGAGGCTGGCTTTGCCGATGCAAGAAAAACGATAGAAAACTACATTAAGAAAAACTATATGCGCTCCGTGCAGGCCCCCCTCGGCGTCAGGCCGAGACTGGTCACCTGGATGGAACTCTGCTAAGGAGGTATACAGCATGGCACAAGACTTGCGAAAAGTAAATGACATAGAGTCTTTGATGACCTATTTCTCAGAAAATCTGGGCTGGGCAATCGATCCGGACGATTACTATGATATCGATGATATTACATATGATTTCGATGCTTCCGATTTGGGCCTGAAGGAAGAAGCCTTTGCTAAAATCTCTTCGCTGAAACAGCTACGTCCGCTGGTAGATGAGCAGCGGTGGGGTATCTTTTTCGTAAATTTCGAGAGCAACCGTTTTGAGGTCTCTGCATTGAGGAAAATTCTTTCCGGCTTGATTCCTGCCCGCCGAAATGCCGACCATGCGGTATGGGATAAGAAAGATCTTCTATTCCTCTGTACATGGGGAGAACGAAATAAGGTGACCATCGGTGCTGCCCATTTCGAAGATGCTGAAAAGGGCCTGCCTCAGATAAAGATGATTTCTTGCGAACCTGCTGCTGAAGACTTCACACAGATTAACATTTTTGAACAGCGTCTGGCAAAATTGGCATGGCCGAGCAATCCATCTGATATAGCAGCATGGCACGAAGCTTGGGCATCCGCATTTACAACCCGCTACCGTCAGACGATTCAGGATTCTCACACGCTTACTATCCGACTTGCGGAAGAGGCTCAAAATATCCGTGACCGCATACTCTCCACTATGGAAATCGAAACCTCCAACGGATATGTACACCTTCTTTTTGAAAAATTTAGAGCTACCCTTGTTCATGACATGACTGAACAGCAGTTTGCAGATATGTACGCTCAGACTGTCGTTTATGGTCTTTTCTCTGCAAGATGTATGGATGAGAGCCAAGAGGACTTTAATGCTTCGGAAGCAGTGGAATGCATCCCTAACACCAACCCATTCCTTAAGGGTTTGTTACAGGAGTGCTTGGGTTCTAATAGCGCCAAAAGCAAACTTTCCTTTGATGAACTGGAAGTTGGAAATATCGTAGATCTGCTTCTGCATACTAAAACAGACTCAATCATCACTGATTTCAACAGACAGACTGGTGGCGGTCGTGAAGATCCTGTAATCCATTTTTACGAAGAATTCCTGTCTGAGTATGATAAGACGCAACGTGTGCAGCGAGGAGTTTATTATACCCCACAGCCAGTAGTAAACTTCATAGTGCGTGCTGTAGATGATATTTTGAAGCACGAATTTGATGTACAAGATGGACTTGCATCTACTGAAATCAAAAAAATTAAATATAAACGTGAAAGCAAAAAGCGCAGAGACGGCTATTTTAAGACTATGGTCGAAGATGAAATGGAAGTTCCTGCAATTCAAATTCTTGACCCAGCAACAGGAACTGGTACGTTTTTACGCCAAACCATTCTCCAGATATATGCTAATTTCTGTGATGCAAAAAAAAGTATGCCTCAAGCGCAAATTCAGGCAGAATGGAATGCTTACGTTTCTGAGCATCTGTTACCACGTTTGAATGGCTTTGAGCTTATGATGGCCCCTTACGCTGTTGCGCATATGAAGTTGGCTATGATACTAAAAGATACTGGATACCAATTTGATAGTAACGAACGACTACATGTTTATCTTACTAATTCATTGGAAGAACCGGGAAATTCCGATCCGCAGTTTAACCTTTTTGATGATCCGCTTGCATATGAATCCATTTCAGCAAATGGAGTAAAAAAGAACACCGGAATAAATGTTGTTATCGGAAACCCTCCATATGCAGGAGAAAGCAGCAATAAAGGTACTTGGATTATTAAATTACTTGAAGATTATAAAGTTGAACCAGGAGGGAAAACCAAGCTCCAAGAACGCAACTCCAAATGGCTGAGCGATGACTATGTTAAATTTATCCGTTATGCCCAATATTTTATACATCGAAGCAATTATGGCATAATGGCTTATATTTGTCCTCACGGTTTTCTAGATAATCCTACTTTTCGAGGTATGCGTTGGAACCTTCTTATGGAATATGATAATATTATAATTCTAAATCTTCACGGTAATACAAAAAAACATGAAACAACTCCTGATGGGGGGAAAGATGAAAATGTTTTTGATATTATGCAGGGAGTATGCATAATATTGGCTATTAAAACTAAGAAAAAATCCAGCACTTACGCTGAAGTATTGTACCACGATTGTTATGGCTTGAGAAACGAAAAATATGATTATCTAAATAAAACTTCGATAACAAACATACCTTTTATAAAAGTTAATTTGCGGAGTCCAGCACTATATTTTATACCAAAAGATTATTCGTTAAAGGATGATTATGATAAAGGAATTTCCGTCCAAGATTTATTCGGCTTACAGACAGCTGGCATGGTAACTTCACGTGATACATTAACTTTACATGAAGACCCCGAAACAGCCTATCAAGTTGCTACGGATTTTATGTCACTTCCAGCTGAAAATGCACGAAATAAGTATGCTTTAGGAAAAGATGTACAAGATTGGAAAGTCGAATGGGCACAACAAGATCTTAAAGAAAATACTATATCTGGAAAACTTGATCCTTCTAAAATATGCAAAGTATCTTATAGATGTTTTGATAGCAGATATTCATATTATACCGGGAAGTCTCGTGGTTTTTACTGTCGTCCTCGTAAAGAAGTAATGCAATTTATGGTTAATACAGATAATATTGGTTTCGTAACTGTAAACAGACAACCTGAACAAACTCCTATCGGCTATTATTTTATCGCAGATGGGCCTGTATCAAACGGATATATTAGATCAGACAGCGTAAGTATTGATACACTTTTTCCTTTGTATACTTACTATGAAAATATGGGAAAAACTATCAAACAAGTTAATTTTCAACCAGGGGCTCTGAAAATGATAGCTAATGCAACCGGGCTCATTTATAGTGAAACTGAATCATGTGAAACTTCAAATTACTTCTCACCGATTGATGTAATGGGTTACCTATATGGAATACTATATTCTCCAAATTACAGGCAAAAATACTCTGTTTATTTAAAACTGGAGTATCCTAAAATTCCATTACCAGATGATGCTGAAATGTTTAAAAATTTTTCAACCCTTGGCAAACAGCTTATTAATCTTCACCTAATGAAAGATACTGAAAAACTATCCGACTCAAAATCAAAATATCCATTTTGTGGAGAAGGCGACTGTGCAGTAGAAAAAACGCCAGCATCCGCATATAAAAATAACCGGATTTATATCAATAAAAAACAATATTTTGATAATGTTCCATCAACTCTATGGGAATTTTATATTGGAGGTTATCAACCACTGCAAAAATGGTTAAAAGATAGGCGTAAAACAAGTCTTTCCCACGCTCAGATATCACATTATTCGCATATCATTTGGACATTGGAACAGACTGTACTAATAATGCAAAAAATTGACAATATCAAACAATTTTAAAAATTCCAACTATTAAACTATTATTACAATGCGGCCAAACTCTGGCCGCATTGTATAAAAAGAAGATACTAATTAATATAAACTAGTATAAAGTAAACTTTTTGTTCGCAGATGGTAGCCTACTTTTCTTATTATCAGAGGTTATTTACCCGACGCTAATACTGAAATATACTTTTTCAATTTTCGAACGTATATATGAATAGAAGTTCCAAAAATTTGCTGTTACTGGAAAATCCTTTCTATATACAAACTTTGTTCTATATTTTATTTTTTGTACAGTGCACCACCTATGTATATCTGTCATTCTAAAATTTTCACCTGAATCTATACGTTTCGATAAATATGAGAACTTCACCACATCTGATTCCGATTGTAAGTGTAAATAAAACCATACATTATAATAACGAATTGCAACTATCCCCATCTTTTTTTCTCCCTTCTGTTAAATTGTATTTTTGCCATAAGGTTATATACTTTCGCCATTTTTTGTAAGAAACCTACTACCCCTTTGAAGTCCTTAAAAGGACAATCGCAAAAAATGAAGCTGAAAATTGCAGAGAAAATATGTAAATAAAGGACATCTTACTTACTAGAAACGGCGTATTTCCGGGCTTTTTCAAATTTACATTTGTGCCAAGAATAAAGTTTGAACACCTGAAATAGCCAGAATGTGGTAAATACCCATTACTTTATAAAGCTGTTTTGTATCTTCCTCCAGAAGACTCTTCTCCCCCAGCAGCATGGCGGAAAGTTCCCCCGCTTCCCCCGGCGCAAGGCGCACCAGCGTCTCTTTCAGGCGTTCCCGGATACGATGCAGGAATTCCCCCACAGGAACCTTCTGCCGCGCCGTCATCCGCCAGTTTTCTCCTTCCATCAAAAGATCAATTCCCTGAATCCGGTAATAAAACTCCATATCAAACTGCCCCGGGTTGGAAGCTTTCGGCATCTCATAAAGGTATCCCTGTACCTGCACCCGGCTCCCGATTTCCGGAATCTTTTCTTTTGAGGTTCGTATTCTGATTGATAAATTGGAAAATGTTTCGGCCGAAATGGCCAGATTTGCTGATTTTAAATAAAGATAAGAATTTTCCCCTTTTGTCTCGCAGCGCTCTACCAGACCTTCCGCACGGGCACCGGCTTCCTTTGAAGCCAGCTTCTGCAGTTTTTGATTTCCCGGGGGGCTTCCGCCATGGGTAACCCCCAGGAATTCCAGCAGTCCGATAAAGACAGCGAAACAGATCAAGAGCCAACATAAGGGCCTTCTATTCATCCGTCTCCTCCTGTACTACCAGATCCGGTTTTGCATGGAACATCTGATTAAGACTTACATGCTCCCGGTAATTTTTCTTTGTCTCTCCATTTATGGCGATCTGTACCTCCGTCACAGAACCGGATTCCACCAGCGAATTGGTGATGGAATAGATCGGAATCTCCTCCTGCTGGTTCAGCGCCATAGCCGAAAAGGAATTGTCAAGATTTACATAACACACACCATCCGCCACCGTCACCCCCAGTATCTTCGTCTCCGAAGGTATGGTGGGGTAATGGCCGCTCTCCCTTGGACCTTTCAGAAGCTGCTCCACAATCACACGCTCCAGCGGCATACTGGTACTGTAGTAAACATTTCTGTCTTCCCGCACAAGACCATCGCCGCTTTCATTGGCAAAATACAAGGTCAGATGCGCCAGCTGATAGGCATTGATTTCTTTTCCTGAATTCTCCACAAAAGAATCTCCGGTCATAGCAGGAACCTCTTCCCCGTAGGAATCCAAGAGCGGATTTCCTTCCACCAGTATCTCCACAGAAGACACATCCGGCACCTGGACAAGGGTTTTCACAATACTGGCCCGGATCAGTATTTCCTCTGTTCTGTTCATCTCCTGGTACTCCCTGCTGAAATCAAGACGCAGGACACCGTCCTTCATCTGGTACTCCAGCAATTCTACTTTTCCCGGCAAAAGACTGGTCTGGGCTTCTCCCAGCGGCTGTTCAAACAGCTGCTGCGTCAACTGTTTCAGCAGATCTCCCGACTCATCGATGTCCGCTGCCTCACTTATCACCTTTGTTTTTTCTGCATCTACAAAATAGATCTGATACCCGCTTACCTGCTCCTCCTCATCCGCTGCGCTGCAGCCTGCCAGCAGAAGCACTAGCAAAAACAGGCAGATATATAATCCACGCTTTCTCATGCCTCTCCTTTTCTATTCTATATACGTAAAGGGGATACGAACGGAAAATGTAGTTCCCTCATTTTCTTTGCTGTAAACCTTAATCGCCCCGTGATGAGTCAGAATGGCGCTTCTTGTGATGGACAGGCCAAGACCCGTTCCGCCGATTTCCCTGGAATGAGACTTGTCAACCCGGTAAAACCGCTCAAACACATGATCCAGGCTGTCTTCCGGGATTCCGATTCCCGAGTCCGCCACTGTCACATAAAAATATTTATGATCTGCATTCAGCGAGACTCTCACCCAGCCTCCCTCCACATTATATTTAATGGCATTCTCCACCAGGTTAGAAAAAGCCAGCGTCACCTTCACTTCATCAATTTCCGCATTTACCGGCCGGAAACTGTCCAGAATCAGCTCAATCTGCCGTCTGGCAGCTATGGGCTTCAGTCTCTTCAGGATCAGTTCCAGCAGATCATTGATATTGACCATTTCAATATTCAGATCGGCTGCCTTCTTATCCAGTTTTACCAGAGACAGAAGATCGGTAATAATTTTATTTTCCCTGTCTATCTCCTGGGTAATATCCTGCATAAATTCCTGATACATCTCCAGCGGCGCATTTTCCTGCATATTCAGGGAATCTGCCAGCACCTTCATGGATGCCAGCGGCGTTTTCAGCTCATGGGACACGTTGGAGACAAATTCCTGGCGGGACTCATCCAGCGTTTTCACTCTGCCCAGCATCTTATTGAACGCGTCTGTGATCAGCTCTGTTTCCGTATAATCCGGCACGGAAATATTTTCATCCAGATAACCGTCCGTAATATCTTCTATGGCCTTCGTCACCCTGGCAAAGGGTTTCATCAAAATGCTGGATAATACGTATCCAAACACCAGCACCAAAATCGTGATAATCACCAACAGCAGCATTCCCTTTTGTTCCAGAATGTCAATGCTGGCTGCAATCTCATCCGTAGAGCAGCTGACCAGCATCACTCCCAGGATATCTTTGGAACTTCCGTCTGTACTCTGTATGGGGATGACAATTTCAATATAACGGTTTCTCTCGTCATACTGGCCCGTTTCTTTACCCCGGAAACACTGAACCACTTCTTCCGAAATGAACAATTTTCCCCGGTCCAGATCGTACGTATCAAATACGATTTCATAATCTTCATTTACAATCAGAATTCTGCCGCTGTATATGTTGGAAAAAAGGGAAAGTTCCCCCTCCACCGACGCATCCTGAGGGCTTTGAAAATAGTTTTCCGAAACCAGAAGATTGCAGAGAATATCACACTGGTTTTTCACGTTAAAGCTTCGCAGGGACACAGCCCGGTCCTCATAACTGCTGACGATTCCCTTTTCCACTGCCACACTGGGAACGATTCCGATGATAACCAGAATGATCATAATACGGAACCACAGACTTCTGATAAATTTAAATCTTCCTTTTACACTACGCCTGGAAATAGTAACCCACTCCCCACTTCGTATGTACATATTTCGGATCGCTGGGATTGCTTTCAATCTTTTCTCTCAGCCTTCTGATATGTACATCCACTGTCCTGACATCGCCCAGGTACTCATATCCCCAGATGATCTTGAGAAGATTTTCCCGGCTGTACACTTTATTGGGATTATGAACCAGAAGCTCCAGAAGATCGAACTCCTTGGCAGTAAGATTCACTTCATTTCCGTGAATGTATACCCGTCTGCTTTCACAGTCTATCCTCATATCCTGAACTTCAATTACCTTTGCACTGTCTTCCTTCTCCGTTTTGGAGGTTCTGCGCATGATGGCCTTTATCCTGGCTTTTACTTCCAGAATATTGAAGGGCTTTGTGATATAATCGTCAGCTCCGTATTCCAGCCCCAGAATCTTATCCATATCTTCTCCCTTGGCCGTCAGCATGATAATCGGCACCTGGGAAAATTCCCGGATCTGCTGACATACTTCCAGTCCGCTTACCTTCGGCAGCATCAGATCCAGAAGAATCATATCATATTTATTTTCCCTGACCATTTCCAGAGCTTCTTCTCCGTCGTATGCGCACTCCACTTCCATTCCTTCCTGCTCCAGAGAAAAGCGGATGCCTTTTACGATCAGTTTTTCATCGTCCACAACCAGTACTCTCTTACTCATTTTTCGCTCCTCAATTTACAGTAATACTGTCTTTTATCTTCTCAAAAGTTTTTTCACCGATTCCATCTGCTTCGCAGATATCTTCGATTTTCCCAAAACCGCCCCTCTCCTCCCGGCAGGCAAGTATGGCTTTCGCCTTTGTCTCACCGATTCCGTTCAAAGAAGTGAGTTCTTCAAGATCGGCCGTATTGATATTGACCTTTCCTCCCGAAACTTCTCCTTCCTGGGCCGGCACAGCCCCTTCCTGTACCTCCCCGGCGGCAAACACTCTGATCTGCTCCCCATCGGACAGCAGTCTGGCCTGATTCAGGCTTTCTTCCATGGCGTCTTCTGTCAGACCGCCTGCCGCTTCCACCGCCTGAGCCGCTCTGCTGCCCGCCTTCAGCTCATATACTCCCGGATGAACCACTGCCCCGCAGACATGGACGACAATGGTCCCCTCTTCCGGTTCTGCTTCTTTTTCCTGCTCCGGCTCTGTTTCGTTCTCTTCCTCTGAAGTTCCTTCCCGGACTGCTGCTTCCTCCCCGGCATCCTCCAGCTGATAGACAACCTTTTCTTTACAGCCCCACAGGCCTGCCGCCATAACAAGCAGCAGTATGATTCCTGTTAATTTATTTACTCTCATCTGCCGTCACTCCTTTACGCAAATTGCCGTAAAGTCCCGCAGATTTTACACAGCCAACGCCATCGGCGTTACCCTCATTGTAACGAATTCCCCCGCTGAATACAAGCTATTTTTCCCATTTAAAAATGATAATTCCCGCGATGGCAACCGCCATGCCTGCCAGCTTGCGCCATTCAAAGCTCTGCTTTTCCACGCCAAAAATACCCAGCAGCTCGATGACATATGCCACCGCCAGCTGGGCAATCACAATCAGCATCACCGACTGGGCCGGCCCCAGCGCTCCCATGCTTTTTATCACCGTCACAGTGATAAAAGCGCCGATCACCCCTCCCAGCAGCGCATACTTATGATCAACTGCAAACAGTGCGCCGATCTGCGGTCTTCCGGTAGCCAGCCATGCAGCCACACATACCAGAAAGGCCGTCAGCTGCACCCAGCCGGTGGATACCCACAAGCCTGCCTGCTTCGTCACATCCGTGTTAAATACTCCCTGAATGCTCATCAGCGCGCCGGAAAGCAGCGCTGTAAAAATCCCCAGCATAAAAAACCCCCGTTTCCTTTTTCTTTTAGGGTATCCAGGGAGCGGTTTCTTTATGCCATGGGACGGGTCCTTTTTTTCAGGGAAAGCCGGGGATTCAGCATTTTATTCAGAAGATCCGTGAAAAACTTCTGATACAAAAGAACAGTCAGCAGCACACTGATGCCAAGCAGCAATGTGGATTCGGCCGCCATGCCGAGATAGGGCAGCTGTTTCCAGCCCCCTTTTATGCAGACGCATACCAGTCCGTGAAAGAGATAGACCGCCATTGTCCGCTCACCCAGAACAGAGAAACGGCTCTGCTTTTCAGAAACTGCAGCCAGCAAAAGGAAGGTGACCAGGGCCGAGAACAGATAGCAGCCCAGTCTCACCAAAATCCCCTGAAGCGTGCTCTGATGAAGATAAGCGTAATCGTATCTTCCGTAAAAGATCTGAGGAGGCAGCGTACTTTTCAATGCCGTAAAGACAAGAAAAATGCCGGCTGATGCCAACCCCGCCGCCGCTGTTTTCGCTGAAATTTTTTCTCTGATTTTTCTTACCTTCTCCCTGTCAGTCATAGTGCCCAGCAAAAAGAAGGGATAAAATACCAGTATCCTGGGAAGGCTTAAAAAATTGTCATCCAACCCTGAAAATCCCGCCCAAAGACCCGCCAGCACGGAAATGCCAAAATAGAAGGGAATCTTTTTAAACCAGGGCGTAATCAGTTTCCAGACAAACAGCGCCATCAGATACCACAGGGTAAATTTGGGATACAAAAGGTAAAGTCTGGTCTCCTTGTGAATCACAAACACGTATAAAAGATAATACAGTATCTCAAAAATCAGATAGGGAACCACAAGTTTCCGGATCAGCTGTTCCAAAGAAGCTTTCTTTTTGGAAAAATAGCCGGAAATGAAAATAAAAGCCGGCATGTGGAAACTGAAAATAAGCCATTTCAGGCAGTATAAAAAGGTGTTTTCCTCCGATGCCGCTTCAATGATATGCCCCGTCACCACCAGCAGGATAAGGAGCGCCTTATAATTGTCAAATAAATAATCTCTTGGTTTTTGTTCTGTACAAATTGTATTCATCATCTTACAATATAATTATGACTATAAATAGAATTGAGGCCTGCCTATGAAAAAAAGAATCATCACCGCCGCCTTTCTGACCATCGTTTTGGCGGCAGCCATCTCTTACTTTTGTTTTTTCCGCTCAAAGCCGGTACGCATCGCCTGTGTGGGCGACAGCATCACCTGGGGCGCTTACCTGAAAAACCGCAGCCGGGAATGCTATCCTGCCCGGCTGCAGCAGTATCTTGAAAATTCTTATCTTGTGAAAAATTTCGGTGTCAACTCAGCCACTGTCCAGTCAGACGGTGACAAACCCTACCGTGACCAGAAAGCATTCAAAGACAGCGCCGCTTTCTCTCCCGATGTGGTCTTTCTCATGCTGGGCACCAACGATACAAAAACGCAAAACTGGAAAGATGCCGCCAGCTTCCGTGATGCCTACGCCGCATTGACGGATTACTATCTTTCCCTTCCTTCCCATCCGAAGGTTTATATTCTGACGCCTCCGCCTGTATTCTCACTGGAAGGAGACGGACAGATCCGTTTCTCCATGCATCAGGAGAATCTGGCACAGGAGATCATCGTCATGAAAGAAATCGCCCGGGAAAGAGATATCACCGTCATCGACATCAACAAAGCTTTGACCGGCCAGTCCCGGTATTTTTCACTGGACGGCGTCCATCCGGACAGCGAAGGCGCCAAAATCATCGCCCAAACCGTATACAAAAGCTTTAAACAGAAAGATTAAGCAAGACTTTTTTCCAGTTTTTCCGCCATCTCGTCAATCTGCTCCTTCGTAATGATCAGCGGCGGAACCAGGCGCAGTACATCGCTGCCCGCCGAAATTACCAGAAGGCCGTTTTCCATGGCCCGGGCAATCACTTCTCCCACCGGACGGCCTGTAATTACAAGCCCCTGCATGAAGCCTTTTCCTCTGCGACCGGAAATACAGTCGTATTTTTCCGCAATCCCGGAAAGTTTCTGCTCAAGATAAGGCGTAAGTTCCTGCACGTGAGAGATCAGATTATACTGTTCAAACAGATCAAATACTTTAGAAACTGCAGCGCAGACAAAGGGATTTCCTCCGTAGGTCGTACCATGATCCCCCGGCTCCAGGGATGCCGCGGCCACTTTATGATTCATCACGAAAGCGCCCACCGGCACGCCGCCGCCCAGCGCTTTGGCGCAGGTCATGATATCCGGCTGCACGCCGTACTCCTGCCATGCAAAGTACCGGCCGCATCTTCCCATACCGCACTGGATCTCATCCAGAATCATGACGATGTCGTGTTCGTCACAGATTCTTCGCACCCCCTGAAGAAATGCCGGATCCGCCGGATAAATGCCTCCCTCGCCCTGAACCGTTTCCAAAATGACAGCGCAGGTCTTATCGGTAATTAATTTTTCCACACTTTCAAGATTATTAAACTCTGCAAATTTCACCCCGCCCATCAAAGGTTCAAAGGGCTCCCGGTAATGGGCGTTCCCCGTCACTGACAGCGCTCCCACGCTTCTGCCGTGGAAGGAATGCTCCATGGCGATAATTTCATGACCGCTGTGTCCGTCCCGCTGTGCGGCATATTTTTTAGCTGCCTTCAGCGCGCCCTCTATGGCTTCCGTTCCGCTGTTGGTAAAAAATACCTTGTCCATGCCGCTGGCGTCAATCAGCTTTTTCCCTGCCTCCATCATGGGTTCATTGTAATACAGATTGGATACATGCATCAGCTTATCCATCTGCCCTTTCAAAGCATCCAGATATTCCGGATTGGAATGTCCCAGGGCGCAGACGGCAATGCCTGCCGCAAAGTCCAGATACTCTTTTCCGTCGGTATCATACAGATATGCGCCTTTTCCATGATCCAGCACAATCGGAAAACGGTTGTAGGTGTGCAGAATATATTCTTCTGATGTTCCCATCAGTTCATTCGTCTTCATGGTAATACTTCTCCTCATCTTCCCTTAAAATTGCAGTTCCGATACCTTTGTTGGTAAAGATCTCCAACAGAAGGCTGTGGGGAATTCTGCCGTCCAGAATGTGGACCCGGTTTACGCCTTCGCCGATGGCGTCGATGCAGTTTTTAAGCTTGGGAATCATGCCGCCTCCCACATTTCCGTTGTCAATCAGCGCCTGGGCTTCCTGCACATGCAGTTCTGAGATCAGACTTTCCGGATCCGCAGGATCCCGGTAAACCCCCTCAATATCCGTAAGAAAAGCCAGTTTCTCCGCTTTCACCGCCTCCGCGATTTTACATGCGGCGTCGTCCGCATTGATATTATATGTCCGAAATTCCTGATCCAGTCCTACCGGACACACAATGGGAAGAAAATCTTTTTCCAGCAGATCAAAGAGAACCTTGGGATTTACATCGGTGATTTCTCCCACAAAGCCGATATCCTGTCCGTCGGGGCATTTTTTCTCCACCTGCAGAAGACCTCCGTCTTTTCCGCTGATGCCCACCGCTTTTATTCCCAGGGACTGGACGAAGGTCACCAGCTCCTTGTTGACCTTGCCAAGCACCATCTCAGCCACCTCCATGGTGGCCTCGTCTGTCACGCGCAGTCCGTTGATAAAGCGGGGCTCCATGCCGACCTTGCCTACCCAGCGGCTGATTTCCTTGCCGCCTCCGTGGACGATGATCGGTTTAAAACCTACCAGCTTCAAAAGAACCACGTCTTTAATCACATTTTCCTTCAGTGTTTCATCCACCATGGCGCTTCCGCCGTACTTTACCACTACGATTTTACGGTTGAACCGCTGTATATAAGGAAGGGCCTCGATGAGCACCTCCGCTTTTTCCAGATACTTATGATTTACCATTTTATCCTCCTGTTATGAGCGGTAATCCGCATTGATTTTCACATAATCATAGGTCAGGTCACAGCCCCATGCAGTGGCTTTTTCCTCCCCCATCTTCACATCAATGACGGCAGTCACTTCTTTTTCCGAAAGTATTTTTGTGGCCTCGTCTTCACTGTAATCAACAGCCACTCCGTTTTCTATGATTTTAAGTTTCCCGGCTCCACTTTCAAAATACAGGTCAACCTTGTCGGGATCAAACTGTGCGCCGGAATATCCCATGGCGCAGAGAATTCTTCCCCAGTTTGCGTCATGGCCGAATATGGCCGCTTTTGTAAGAGAAGAAGTGATCACCGATTTGGACAGCGTCACCGCCTGTTCCTTGCTGTCCGCGTGAATCACTTTTACCTCAAACAGGGCCGTAGCGCCCTCTCCATCAGCGGCAATGGCTTTTGCCAGATATGTATTGACCTCATTAAGCGCCTGACAGAACCGGTCATATGCTTCATTTTTTTCTGTAATCTGCGCATTTTCAGCCAAGCCGTTGGCCAGCAGCAGCACCGTATCGTTGGTGGAAGTATCTCCATCCACGGATACCATATTGAACGTGTCGCGGATGCTTTCCGAGAGCGCCTCCTGCAAAAGCTCTTTGGAGATATTCACATCTGTGGTGATAAATCCCAGCATAGTGCACATATTGGGGTGAATCATGCCTGAACCCTTACACATCCCTCCTATGGTCACGGTTTTTCCCTCCAGATCGAAAGTGACGGCTGTCTCCTTTTTCACCGTATCCGTGGTCATAATCGCCTGAGCCGCCATTGTCCCGCTTTCCAGAGAATCCGACAGCATGGGAGCCATACTGTGAACGCCCTGGGCGATGGCCGTCATGGGCAGCTGCTGCCCGATCACACCGGTGGACGCCACCAGCACCCGTTCCTCCGGTATATTCAATGCCCCTGCGGCCACCTTCGCCGTCATGGCGCAGCAGGCCATTCCTTCTTCTCCTGTACAGGCGTTGGCGATGCCGCTGTTGCAGACTACGGCCTGGGCAAAGGGCTGCGTATATACCTGCTCCCGGTCCCATTTCACAGGAGCCGCTTTTACCACGTTTGTGGTAAAGGTTCCCGCTGCCGCGCAGGGAACCTGGCTGTATATCATGGCCATATCTTTTCTGTTTTCCTTTTTTATTCCTGCGGCCACGGCGGCGGCCATAAAGCCCTTTGCCGCCGTTACGCCTCCTTCAACTCTTTTCATTTCACACCCACTCCTTTTCTCACGGAAACAGGGGAACCTGGTATAAACCGGCATCCTCCGGCAGACCGAACATCAGGTTCATATTCTGCACCGCCTGGCCGGCGGCTCCCTTTACCAGGTTATCCATAGCTCCCATCATAATTACCCGGCCGGTTCTGGGATCCGCTTTTACGTTTACATCCACATAATTGCTGCCCTCGACCCATCTGGTCTGGGGACAAAGATCCGGATCCAGCACACGAACAAATTTTTCCTTATCATAATACCGGTTATATATACTGCGGATTTCCTCTTCCGAAACCTTCTCCTTCAAAGAAGCGTAAGCCGTCACCAGAATGCCCCGGTTCATGGGTACCAGATGGGGCGTGAAGTTAATGGTGACAGGATAGCCGGCCGCATAACTTAACTGCTCCTCGATCTCCGGTGTATGGCGGTGAGAAGCCACCCCGTAGGCTTTGATGTTTTCATTGACCTCACAGTACAGATTATCCACCTTTGCCCCTCTTCCGGCTCCGGAGGTTCCCGATTTGGCGTCAATAATCACCGTATTTCCATCAATCAGCCCCTCCTTTAACAAAGGGTAGACGGACAGTGTGCTGCAGGTGGGATAGCACCCCGGATTTGCCACCAGTCTGGCGCCTTTTACTTTTTCCCGGTTGATTTCACACAGGCCGTAAACCGCCTCCGGCAGATACTGTACCGCCGGATGTTTCAGATGATACCATTCCTCATAGGTTCCCACATCCTTAATCCTGAAATCCGCGCTTAAATCTATAATTTTGCATCGGGAAAGAATCTCTTCACTTACCAGGGAAGCACAAAGTCCCTGGGGCGTTGCCGTAAAAATCACGTCCGCTTCTTTGGACAATTCTTCCATATTATCATCTTTGCAGATATCTTCCACAATCTGGAACATGTTCTGGTATACCTGATAATACTTTTTATCTATGTAGCTTCTCGAACCATACCAGACAATCTCCACATCCCTGTGACCCATTAAAAGTCTGACAAGCTCCGATCCGGCGTAACCAGTGGAGCCGATAATCCCCGCTTTTATCATTTTTTCATGTCTCCTTAGCTTCTTTCTCATCATTCCTGGTCCTTTTGGACACTCTTTTAATCATATACCAAGAAAAAGCTTTCGTAAAGCCTTCTTTCGCCCTTTTTCGGGGCTGTCCTTTTTGTCGTTGTATAATTATACATCAACAATGAATATTATTCAAGTTTTTTTGTTTTTTCCCGATTTTCCCCTTGCATATCCGAAGAAAATACTGTATATTATTCTTCGGAGCTACAAGAAAAAAACATAGGAGGATACTATTATGAAAGAAAAAGTTGTACTGGCATATTCAGGCGGACTGGATACAACAGCTATTATTCCGTGGCTGAAAGAAAATTTCGATTATGAAGTTATCTGCTGCTGCATCGACTGCGGACAGGGAAATGAACTGGACGGTCTGGAAGAGCGAGCTGCCAAATCCGGCGCATCCAAATTATATATAGAAAATATCATTGATGAATTCTGTGACGACTACATCATGCCCTGTGTAAAGGCAGGCGCTGTATATGAGAACAAATACCTGCTGGGCACCTCCATGGCACGTCCGGTTATCGCCAAAAAGCTGGTGGAGATCGCCAGAAAAGAAGGCGCTACCGCCATCTGCCACGGCGCCACAGGAAAAGGAAATGACCAGATTCGTTTTGAGCTGGGCATCAAAGCGCTGGCTCCCGATCTGAAAATCATCGCTCCCTGGAGAATGACCGACGTGTGGACCATGCAGTCCCGCGAGGATGAGATTGAATACTGCCGTCAGCACGGCATTGACCTGCCCTTCTCCGCAGACAACAGCTACAGCCGCGACCGGAACCTGTGGCACATCAGCCATGAGGGACTGGAACTGGAAGATCCGGCCAGTGAGCCTAACTACGATCATCTTCTGGTACTGGGAGTATCTCCGGAAAAAGCGCCGGAGGAAGGCGAGTACGTAACCATGACTTTCGAAGCCGGCGTACCCAAGAGCTTAAACGGAAAGGAAATGAAAGTTTCCGAGATTATCACCGAGCTTAACGCCCTGGGCGGCAAACACGGAGTCGGCATCGTCGATATCGTGGAAAACCGTGTGGTAGGCATGAAATCCCGCGGCGTATATGAGACCCCCGGCGGAACCATCCTGATGGCCGCTCACGAGCAGCTGGAAGAGCTGGTTTTAGACCGCGCCACCATGGAAGTGAAAAAAGATATGGGCAATAAATTTGCTCAGATTGTATATGAAGGAAAATGGTTTACACCCCTGCGGGAAGCCATCCAGGCCTTCGTAGACACGACACAGCAGTACGTGACAGGTGAAGTAAAATTCAAACTGTACAAAGGCAATATCATCAAAGCGGGAACCACCTCTCCCTACAGCCTCTACAGTGAATCCCTGGCTTCCTTCACCACCGGCGATCTCTATGATCACCACGATGCATCCGGATTCATCACTCTGTTCGGACTTCCCTTAAAAGTCCGCGCTATGAAGATGGCGGAAGTTGAAAAAAATAAATAACAGTTTTAAAAACCGGGAACGGTATGGATGATTTTTCCTGCCGCTCCCGGTTTTTTAAACCTGTTTTTCAAAATGCTGATAATCCTTCGGCGATTCCCAGTCGCCGCCCCAGGTAAAGCCCCTCTCCTTAAAAAGCTGATAACACAGATCTTCATGGGTGATCATATGCTCCCGTATCTGGCTGCGGTCCGCGTAAACAGCCGCCTCCCTGGTCACATGTACCGGCTCCCCGTTCTCAAACCGGATATAGGGATTCTGCAGCGGATTGATATCCACGGCGCATCCTCTGGCATGATTGGACAGGCGGCTGCTTCCCGCAATCCGCCGGTAGCAGAATGCAGAAGAATTGTTGGACGCCATGGAATTTTCATCCGTGGTCTGTCCGTCCCCCGCCCAGAAGTCATCAATCAGCCGCAGAGACTGTATTTCATATTCCGCCTCAAACAGCTTCTCAAATATATAGAGGAGATCCTCCTCTAAAGCCGCGTTTGCCACCAGCTCTCCTTGCTGTACCTGATGGTTGAAATCATAATAGTCTACCTGCAGATAACGAAGTTCATCAAGACTGATATCCGGATTTTCCACATAAGATTTTCCGTTTATTCTCTGAAATACCGCCTCATCAATTTCCGATGAGGTAAAGGTTCCCGTTGTCTTCATTTTTGCTGCGTCCTCCTTTACAGATGCTACCTCTCCGTTATCAGAAAAATACCAGTCCAGCACGTTTTTACTGTGCTCCGTCACATAGCCGCTGCCGCCCCGGTCCTTTACATCCTCCACCATGGTCATCAGAAGAATGGGGGATTCCAGATTCTCATCTGTCGTCATCACGCCCAGCCAGCCCAGCTCCGTTCCCTTATCATCCTCTTTGCTTTCTTTGATTTCTGCCGTTCCCGTCTTTCCTGCCAGCACAAGATCATCCCGGGAAACTCCATATCCCGTTCCTTCCGGATTATTGATCACCTGAATCATATCATCCAGTACCGCAGCTGCCACATCGGCGGAAAAGGCCTGGGAAATCCAGATTTCTGTCCCTGCCTCTTCTTCATATAAAAGCCTGGGCTTTATCATATTCCCTTCATTTAAAAATGAGGTATAAATGCAGGCCAGATGAAGGGGATTGGCCATCACTTCTCCCTGACCGTATCCGCTGTCCGCCAGCTGGATTTCCGAGTCAATGGCGCCTTCGTTGGCATACTGGGAGGAAGCCATGGAAATCTCAAAGGGCAGATCCTGCCCAAAGCCCACGGCCTTCAGACCGCCTGTAAAATTCTCTGCTCCGATTTTCAGCGCAGCCTGGGCAAAATAGATATTATCGGAATAAATCATGGCATTTTCAAGATTCGCCACAGGACTTTCATGAAGGGTGGTCACATAATAATCGCCCCAGCTGGAATCCTTCTGCCAGCTGGTTCCCAATCTTCCAAAATTCTCCTCCGCCGTAAAAGCTCCCAATGACAGCCCGATGGCCGCCGTCACCGGCTTTAAGGCGGAGCCTGGCGCAAAGGTCTGGCGGAACCGGTTGTAAAGGGGCATATTCTCATCTTCATTCAGGCTGTCCCACTTCTCCTGGGACATTCCCAGGATGAAATCATTGCTGTCATAGGACGGCGTGCTCACCAGCGCCAGCACCTCTCCTGTGTATGGATTCATGGCCACGGAACAGCTTTTATCTTCCCGGTATTCGTCATACAGTTTTTCCTGCAGCTGTGCATCGATGGTGACCCGGATATCCTGCCCGTCCTCTTTTGGGGTATAGGCCAATACGATCTTCTCCGTTCCCTCTTCATCTTCGATATAGATTTTGCAGCCGTTTTGCCCTCTCAGCTCTTCCTCATAAAGAACCTCCAGACCGCTTCTCCCGATCTGACTGTCCGAGGTATACCCTTCCCCTTCATGCTCTTTCAAGTCCTCCGCCGTCACGTTCTGCACGTATCCGGTCAGATGAGCCGCCTTTTCTCCCAGCGGGTAATACCGGACTTCCTTATCTGTAATCATCACTCCCGGAATTTCCAGCAGCTGCCTGGTCAGCTCCTCATCCGTGGTGGCCCCCGCTTCCAGCCCCTGCTCCTTTGGCAGAGTTTTTATGGGTACGAATGACTCCTCCTGTACCCAGGATGCATTAAGCGCCTCCGTGATATCCTCAGCTTCCAGATCAAGAAGAGACGCCAGCTTTTCCAGATCCGCCTGAGGCGATTCACTCATTTTTCCCGGCACCAGCCCCACGGAAGAGGCCACGCCCTTTCCCGCCAGCATCTGGTTATTGCGGTCCAGAATACTGCCCCGCTGCGCTTTTTCTGTGGAGACGCGTACTTTGTCAGATGACTCCAGGTAAGGAAAGATCACGCTGTCTTCCCAGAAAAGACAGTATCCCCGCCCTTTTTCCTTCACAAAAGACACTTCATTATCAAATTTTATTTCTCCCGCCTGGCTGCTGCACTGGAATGTGTAGGATACGATCTGTTCGTTGCCCTCTTTGCGGGTGTCGGAAACTTTTATTTTGATATCAGAAGCCCCAATCCCTTCATAGATGTTCTGATTCCGCGCAGTAAAATCCTCCCGGGAAATGCGGGACGCGCTGATTTCATCCAGCATGTCATACATCTGATCGTATTTTCCCTCTTCGATGTATCCCATGTACTCTGTCAGAAGCTCCTGGGGCGTCCTTCCCTTTCCCAGACTGAAAAATACGACTGTCGCCGCCGCTGCCAAAACGGCCAGGATCAGGATTATCATCGGTATCAGAATTTTCTTTTTCAGCTTTGCTTTCATAATATCCTCCCCTTGATAAATGATCGCTTTCTTGTTTCTTCAAAGTATTACATACGTAAGGTTGAAAGTCAATAGTCATAGTTGAGGATATATTTTTGAAATCTTATTTCGTAATGGATTTAATTATTATTCTTATACCAATAAACATTATAAGCAACGGAGCAACCATAGAAATAAGTACTGGAGTTTGGCCTAATATTGAAGAAAGACTTCCGCACTGGCTTTCAAAAATCATAATTACAAATATCAATGTTAAAGAATTCGTTGTTGCTGTCGATAAGGCCTTTCCAACTTTAGTCTGTGGTAATTGTTTTACTAAAAAGGAAACAACATTGTTCTCGGGGTCCAATTTCAATATACGTCCTATTATCATTGCCGGAGTCAGAACCAGAGAAGTCCCTGTTATAAAACACTGCAGTACAGTAACTGCCCAGGAAAAAACAAAGGTCTGTTTAACAATTAACAAGAAGTAATGATTCACGAGAATTCCAACTAAAGCCACGACGATACTTCTGATTATTTTTCCTGAATAACCAGTTCCTCCGAAACCGCTGGGTATTATATTTGATACATAAGAAATAACAAAAGTAAGTGAGATTAATTCCGTACATTCCAAAATAAAGACTTTGAGATTATTGTGAAATAAATCAGAAAGACTTTTATAGTAATCGAGTTGATCTACAAAAGGGATACCTTCCACTGAAAGAGTGCTCCCAAACAAACCAATAATAACAAAGTACAGAATAACAATTGTCAAACTTCCCTCCAAGACTTTCCCAGACTCCCCGGATGATTCTAATCCACATATAGAATTTAAGACTGCGTTTAATACTATAAGTATCAATATTAAAACACAACTCATTGTAATAACCTGAATCACTTTTTCTCATCTCCTTTTCAATTAACACGCTATTACAGAAACTGTACCATCTGAACTGACGGCCCGGCAGCAGTCAATATAAACCTCAATAAATTCATATCCGCCCCGCAGCGCAATAGATCGTGCCTTTTCCAAGCCAGCTGGCAGCCCCTGCCCCCTTTTATAATGCTCAATAATTTGTCCTGAAAAATCTAATGTGTGAACTTCATACGGATCACCCAAATAACACCTGGAAACATATCCCAAAAGAACCCCTGTTACATCTATTTCCGGAAACTCATTCCGAATTGTTTCTATAATTTCATTGACTTTATTTTGATTGTGCGCATGGCCTCCCGCATCTAACTTATGCAATATGGACATATATTCCGGAGAACGTTTCTTTCTCAGCAATCTATCCACTTTCATTTTATTCATATGAATATTCTCATTTCGCGACTCACTCTGATAAGTTGCACTTAAAACATCTGCAGTGTTCTCGTAATTCTTTGGTTGTTTTAATATTGGTTTTGGCATTTTTCCCTCATTTCACATATGTTTGTATAATATTTACACCAGCACTTTCCTTGTTTTTGGTCCAGTCGTTTTCTTCGATAATTCCTCTTCTCCAATCGGTCTTCCTGAGGCTGGAACAGCACGCTCCTTTCCCCAATCACGGATCGATTCTATTTTCTCGGGACTTGTCTGCGATAATGGTACTACATTATTGAATGCTGTCACCATCTCCTCTTCATTTAAAACAAAACTGTTGTTTGCTATACTTCTATAAGCCAAATCTCTTACCGTAGATTCCAAATCCGCTCCGGTAAACCCTTCCGTTAATTCAACAATTTTATCTGCAACATGACCGGAAAACTCCGTTTTTAAATATTTTCTCATATATAATGACAGGATTTCTCTTCTTTCATCTGCTGTAGGTAAATCAATAAAAAACAGTTCATCAAATCTTCCTCTTCTCAAAAGTTCCGATGGCAGCATCGACACATCATTTGCCGTAGCGACAACAAAAACCTGTTTTTTACACTCCTGCAGCCAAAACAGAAATTGCCCTACCATTCTGGTTGACACACCGCCATCATTTGAACTCCCTGCTCCTGACAAACCCTTTTCAATTTCATCAATCCAGAGAATACAAGGAGAAACATTTTCAGCAGTGGTCAGGGCATCTTTCAGCTGCTGCTCTGACTGTCCTACATAACTTCCCTGTACAGTCGCAAAGTCTAACCGATATAGAGGCAGCTTCCAATTGGCTGAAATAGATTTCGCCGATAACGATTTTCCACATCCTGGAACACCAACCAGTAAAATTCCTCTTGGTGGCTGCAGACCCTTTGATTTTAATTCATCCCGTTTTTCCGGCGTAAGGAGTTCCTTTTTCTCATCCAGCCACTTTTTCAAACCGGTTAGACCTCCCACATCTTTCACGCTTTCATCAACATCGATTTTCTCAAGACCGGATATATCTGAAAAAAGCCGGTCTTTTGCATACCTTATTTCATCTAAATCCGATTTTTTAATGCTTCTGTTTGCAATTAATGCTGCTATCACATTTTCAGCTTCTATACGTGTAACTCCCGCCAAAGTCGACGCCGCTTCCCTGATGTCAGTATTATCCCACTCAATAGGAATCTCCGAACGATAGTCATCAATATATTTCTTTATAATAGTATACATCTCATCCTCATTAGGAAGGTCTATTTTCAAGACCATCCCCAATCTTTGCAGTTGATTCCATATTGCATTATTTGTTAATACGATAACCTGCCCCCCTGTTTCGTTGGCCAGTGTAACCAGGTCCAGAATCTGCCGTGAATCCCCGTTATCTGTACTAAGATCAGGAATTTCTGTCAAGATCAGCGTCAAATACTGTTTCCGCTTCATCTGCTCACTCATAAACTCAATAGCACTGTATACAGATTTATCATTATTAATAATTTTCTCTGTTGCTATATCATAAATACCTTTTGACAATGTATGTACATAAAAGGATAAAGTCAGTTCTTCGGCAATTTCTTTTAAAACCTCTAAGGTACGAGCCCTTTCTATGGTATTTATGGCAATAAATGGGATTCTTGCTATAGAATATCTTCTTAACAGTTCTTTACTTTCATTCACATCGCTCATTCGTTAAATCCTCTTCTAAAACTCATTTACTCTGTTATTTCTTACTATGTTTAACAATTTTCCGCTTCTGTCGCTTTTCGCGGAATCTTCCAGAGAATTTTGTATACTGTTTGCCTGGCTGATGACCAGCTGTATGTACCTTGGGCGTTCTTTTTCCGGAATAGCCGGAATATCCATTACTCTGGTCAAAAAACATAGTTCTCTGCGAAGAGCCAACAGTGCCTGAACGATAACCCGCTCCTGGCCTCTTGCATGTCCCATTTCTTTCTGAAATTTATCTGTCGCCTGATTCATTCTGAAATTAATTGCATCTGCCAGTCGTTTTGTAAATCGCTCTGCGATTCCTGTCTGCCATTCGATTGTTCCCTGTTTCATTGCTTCTAAAACTGTTTCATCATCTGCCTGCATTTTTAGCATGCTCAGTATATCAGTCCATTCTGAATATGTATGCGGCGGTGAGTAAATTCCTTTTTTCATTATACTATTTCCTCCTGACTACTACCTGCGGCGGTTCAATGTTCCAGTCCGGCAACCCCTGCGCAAACACGTTTTTAGGTTCCACATATTTATTTATTGCTGTATTTGAATTGCTTTCTGGCGTCTGCCCAAATGCAGACGGCTTTGTAACCTCGTTTTGCAATCCACCAAGCGCTTTCCCACAGGAAGAGCAAAACTTATTGCCTGGCTTGTTGGCTGCACCGCATGCAGAACATGAAATAACCTCACCGCCTGCAACTTTGTTGATAAAATCCGCTTTACTTTTTGCATCCATATCCGTTCCTCCATTTCCTTTTTTCATTTGTTTATTTCTTATTTACATCCCAAATCAGGAAAAATTTATGATAGATTCGTTCCTCCTTTTGTTTTTCAGAAACAGTCATCTTTAAGTGTCCACTCTTAATTGTAGTCTTTAATCCCTTGTTGCCCTGCCCTTTTTCCACATTTCCGTTTCCCCAATCAAACTTTACATTCGTACCTTTTTTAAACCCATTCAAATTCACAGTAAGCTCTGCTCCTACCGATAACCCGTCTGCCTCGGTACTTAAATGGTACTCCGGATACTTTGCATCCTCCTTCACCCTTTTTACTGACACCAGCACAGGGATTATCACACAAAGGCATAAAAATGCAATACTTCCCGCTGCTTTCTTTCCTTTTGGTGTTCCTTTAAAATATGCGACTTTTACAAACCATAATACGGTTATTAACGTCCCTCCCGATAGCATGAGAATATTTTTATTTTCTCTGCTTCCATATTCAAAAATCAATATTAAATATGGCAATGCCAAAAAGATTTTCAAGAAAGAAGTTCTCTTTATCTCCTCTGTTTCTTCCACAATGTTCTTCACCAACAATACCATTACAATTGCCAGAAACAGGATCAGATATTTCTTTTTAACAACACTCTCTTCCAATAAATATGCAATCGGAATCCAAAAAATATAAAATACCGGAACTCCCCAATTTTTCTTTAAAAAGCCCTGTTGATTGAGTACTTTTATCAACCATTCACCTAACAAAATTCCAATCAAAATCCCCATAATTGAGAATTCTTTAATCCATCCGCCTTGATATATGAAATAAAAGAACAGAAGCAGAAAAAGTCCTCCTCCGAGATATCTCTCGGAGTAATTCTCCATATTTAACATTGTCGTAATGGCTGCTATGGCTACTGCAACTGGAATAATCCAATGTACCTTTATTACAGCTAGCGGATGATAATAAAAAGTATCCATTTGTTTCCAAAAATAAAATGAAAACAGGGTATAACCAAACAATACTCCAGATGCACATATGTATAATCCCGGAAGAATCAGGCTTTTCCTCTTATCCGTTTTTCTACAGAGATACCGCTTCATTGCAACAAAATAGGTCATCAATACAATAACCATGCTGCCCTGAATCAGCAAACCCAATGCTTTATACCGAAAAACATATGGTGCAAAAAATGCAAGCAACAATCCTGCAGTTAATTTCAGATGACTGGCAATCAGAAAATTATTTATTCTGTCCAGTGCAGTACATACAAAAATCCATATTATTATCCATACAAAATATTTGTATAAAGATAAAATTCCCGATATCTGCTTAATGTCATAAATACCTACATAGCTAACCCACAATATCACCGTTAACGCAATACATGAATCTCTTTCTTTTTCCGCCCAGATTTCCCGATCAATCTCTGTCATTTTTGCTGCATTTAACTGCACATCATAATTTTCCTTTGTCCAGAAAATCATTCCTAAAACTGCTAAAATTAAAAACAAATATTTTTTATCAAGAATTGCCTGAACCATAAAATAGATTACAGGTAATATAAACGTCAAGCAGCTTATATCCGTATTTATCTTTTTCATCCTTTCTCCCTCTTTACCAGCAACTCTGCAGCACTGTCAAACTCCAGACTGCCAGGGACGCGCATGAAATAATAATTCTTTTATTTTCATTGCCCTCTTTTATAATTAAAGTCCAAAAACTTACAAGCGTATTACATACTGCTGCCGTTATTAATAGAGGAAAATATCTGAAATGATACAACGATTTTGCAATTATTACGATTACCACGACAAATATTGACAAAGCCATTGTTTCCAGCCGTTTTCTTTTTTCCTGTCTTTGTTGATCCACCAATTCTTTTAAAACCGTTCGGGCTTTATTTGAGTATGCGCCTTTATTATGTCCATCTGAATGTGTTAAATAATAAAATGCTTTTTCGTTATCCTTTTCTCTTCCGACACCATAATAATAACAAAGGCCTAACAGTCGTCCGGCTTCTCTGCAGCCGTCCTCATAAGCTCTCTCCAGATATGTTCGAGCCCACACCGCCTCAGTACTCATTGTTGGCTTCAACGTAATACTTGTATCTGTAACATGAAGACTTTCATCTGATTTCAACCATGTTATAGCACACTCATAAGCCTCTCTTCCCCTGGCCGACTCTGAATCTTCCTGCAAAATTCCAGATTTCATTTGCAAATTTGGTAATTTAAATAATATATTAGGAAGTTTCCATTGGTCTTTTTTATAACCTAATGCTGCAATCAAATCATCGCCCAAATTTTTTATCGTTTCATAGGTAAAACCGCTTTCTCTCATTCCCCTGACAAGAATGTCTTCATATCCCGCCGAACCTAACCTGTAAAATTGAGCCTCATCCTGTAAAATTTTCGAAAGTTGGGTTGCCTGCAAGAACAAGGCCATCCGCATCCCATATATCTGATTTTCCGGATCCTGAGCCGCTATTTCTGCTTCCAGTTTTTCCGGATTTTCTAAAATTGCATTGCCTTGTTCCTCCAGTATATATTTCAAAGCATTTTTTCCTAACAATTTTTTCTCTTCCACATACCTTCCTCCAATATAGTGTTTTTATTTACATGCTATTTTATTTAATATTTCAACCCAACTATCCAGTTGAAAACATTCGAGTTTTTCAGTCTTTTTCTCTAATTCAGTGTCATTGAAATCAGGAAATGTATATAAATCCCAAAACAATTCCTTAATTTCCTGATTCAGCCTCTCCCATTTTGCAATAGCTTCTTTTTCTTCCGCAAATTGTCCAATTTCATTCCTTTTGTCAAATTTATCAAAAATAAAGCATGGATTTTGATTGTAAATTATTCTACGTCCTTCTTTATCTTCCAAATCATCACAAAGTCTGCCATTCAATGGATGCCTTCCAATAATCACATAAAAAAGAATAGATGCCAAAGAATAAATATCGTTACAACGCGCATAAGCTCCCAGCTTCAATGTCTTCCAGCCGCTGCCTAAAGGAAGGCTGAATGCTTTATCCTGATATAAATACCTGGCTCCCTCTGTCAGATATTCTTCTGCGTCTTTTCCAACCCCGGTCTCACAGATACAATTATGCAATACCTGTATTTTTACTTTTTCATCCTTCTTTGAAAAAAGTAACTGATCTATATTAATTCCATTCAGATAAACCTTTTTTTCATGAAGTTTTTTAATCGAATGAAAAAGAGGAAGAAAAAGCTGAACCACAAATTTTTCTTCTGACGGCAGCGCCACCTGCAATACATCATCCAGCTGTTTCTGACTGAAAAAGAGACCCAGGCTGGATTTTCCCGATATTCCACGCTCATATTCACTGACATAATCAACAGGCCAGATAAAAGACGAATCCTCTATGCGCCCCCCAAAGCTTTCTTCAAAATTACCTTCCATCCAATTACGATAGCTTTTACCTCCATCAGAAAAACCGTAATAATCCAGGATATATAATTGATATTTATCTTTGTTGGGAAAACGCATGACCTGATAGTTTCGAAAATATCCTTTCCTTTCCACTTTTGTTTGTACTTCATAAACATTTCCAGCATAACTGCTAAAAACTATCTCTTTTACATCACAATTCAGCATCTTGCCTGCTCTCCTGCATCCTTATTCTTCTCCCTGCCCTGGAACAAGGTTATCTATCATATTGTCAGAGACAGATTCTTCGCTAACTTCCCCCTCAAAATATTCTTCCTGTGCCATTCCGTTATCACCCTGTGATTTATCTTTTCCTCGTCTTATCATAAAAACAGTAAACACAGCAATCAGAATCAAGAGTATTCCAATTCCAATCAAAACAGGAATCTTGATATTTCTTCTACCAAAACTTCTCTTTTTTTTTGATCTTTTTTTCTTTTTTATTGATTTCATATATCGCCGCATTTTTTCAGACAGTTCCGGATAAATCAATACCATATTATAATTTTGCTCCAACAACTCATATATTTGATCTTCCTTCAATTTCTTCAAAAAATCTGTATTATCAAAGTTCTTTTTTGCAAAATTATAATATTTCATCAGAAGCACATCTAAAGACATTGTATAATCACGAATTCCGGTTCTCTCAATTAATCTTTTAATCCGTTCATTGACCACCTCAAGACTATCTAAACATTCTGTAGTGGTAAGCACAGTAAGAATCTCCACAGAAGGCTGATAATTCAATGATGAATGCATCCCTGACCAAAACTCCATGTATGCCCTATAATACTGCTCAATTTTCTTGCATTTATCATGACCGCATCTAACCTCTTCAAAATCTTCTGCATAAAACTTCGATGATATTGTATTAAGGTCCACCAATTCCCAATATTGATTTAAAATCCCTTTTAAGATTTCTCCACCGACAGTTTCTGGATCCCGGACTAATGTGTTAGATTCCACTGTCATTCGCTGCTTTATTTTTTCATTGATTTCTTTTTGAAAAAATGTTAACTGTGTCCTTTTTTTCAGTTTTTGATAACGAAGCAATAAAACCCTGCCATCTTCTCCTCTTTCTATGTATGCTTCCTGACGCCCGAATTTTCTCACTGTCTCTTCATCATTAGCTCCTCTCAAATATGCTTCTGCTTTATTTTTAAAATCCTTGATAAGTTCATCATAAGAATGCTCAAAAGAAGGAAATGTACTGACTTTTAACAATTGTTCAATATAATCCTCCGGATTTTTCAATTTTTTTCTCAATCCAGGCAGCACACTGCAGCAATAATATTCATCCTGAATTTTACTTTTTTCTGCACAGAGTTTCCGGTTTACTTTATCACCGATTTCTGCATTAAATCCTTGAAGATATCCATAATATTTTACAGCCTCCTGCACATCTTCTGTCAGATATACCTGCATGTAATATGCAAGAACATTTTCTTCCAGATCATATTCCTGTCCATAGCTCACGCAGGTTTGAAATAGACGTTCCAAAACTGTTTTTTCCAATACCAGTCTGTATTTTATAAGCTGCTTCAGCTGCCGTTCCAGATAAAGTGCTATCCTCTGATGAGCGTATTCCGACTGATTATTCTTAACGAATTCCAGCGCCTTTTTTATCAGTTCAGAAGTTTCTTCTCTTCCCATCGTATCCGTATACAGATTACTGGTATAATTCAGATAAAAGTCCTGCAGTTCTTCTGATTCCGTAATGGGATATCTATCTGCAATGGACTGAATTACTCTCCCTGTCAAAATCTCCTGCTGATTCGGAATTTTTCCCAGGAGTCCGGCAATAAATCGATCCGTCTTTAAAGAACTTTTTTCTTTTAATGACTCCAAAAAGAGCGCCTTTACAGCTTCCATATCTCTGGCTGACAATGCCTGGATAAATACTGCTTCATAATCTTCTGAATCTGTTTGCAAATAATATTTTTGAAGGTTCTTAAACTGAATGTCATTTATTTTTGCTTCCTTTTCAATAGCCAGTTTTAACAAAACAGTAAGAAGATCAGAAACAAAGCGTGATTCATCTACTTTAATCCGACAAATGGAGTTCAATATTCTTCCTGCATTTATCGGTTTGTAATAAGTATCCAAAATCTTTTTATCAGAACTGCAGCCATACGCGTAAAAGGCAGGTACCATTGCATTTGCAATAGCAGAGAGCGGTTTCATTTCCGGACGTCTATAAATAGCTTTTAAATAATTATCCACATATGATAAAAATTCCTGATTCTTTTTCTGCCCATTTGGTCTCAGATATGTAATAAACTGGGTTTTAAATCTTGTGCCTTCGATTTCATCTTTTAACTGACTCGACTGACCGGTTGTCAAGTTAAACCATGCGCCTTTATATTTTTCACAATATTTCACGGGAATCACAGTAAACATTCGATTGCTCATACCCTTTATCTGATAACTGGAAAATGTGATTTTTTGACGCAGAATTAGCGGTGTTACTGAAAAGACCAGAAACATCATATCCTTTATCACTTCCTCGAAAGAGTGTAACGAAGGTTCCCATCCAAACGCCAAATTAACTCTTCCTTCAGAAAATATCGCTTCATAAAAATGCCTTATTAAATCCTCATATACTTCATCCGTCAAATGATATTTTTCCCTGACTCCTCCCACAGTTAATTCTGGAACATCTTCTTCCTTTAATTTATCTATTTCCGGCAATTTTTCCTTATGCTGCTGTTTGGAATTACAGGAATTATGAAAATTCGCACTGCTGAACCGAAAAAAGTGCTCCGGTTTTGAAAATTGCTCTTTCATCTGATCATTATCCAGAATTAAACCGTGTACATATGGAGTGGGTCTGCCTTTGAAATCTTTTTCTGCATAAATCTGCGACAAATAGAACCGGGTACCCTCCATGTTATATCCACCGTCCAATATGTATGGCATCATGGTTCCTGGCTCAACCCCTATTTCCAGTGTTATATACATACCGGTAAACTCTGATTCCATAACAGAATCCACCTGATCAGAAGCACCAGATATCTGATATCCTGCGTCTCTTTCCTGCTCTCCCAGACGGAATCGACTGATCTGCTGTATCTTCAATTCCATTCCTCCCTTCTATGAATCCACCCCGGCAATTACATGCAGACGATATAATACCCACAACAGCGGTTCTTCAATTCTATAAGGATCCGGATTTTCACTCAGCCAATATTCTATATGCATATTACTCAGCCGAATTTCCTCAAAAGACTGAACTACATCCTCTCCGGTATCAGGATGTTTGCCAAGGAGCACTTGTTTTCTTCCCTTATATAGCGGAGGCTCCTGCACTGGACCATGCTTTTGTTCCTTTTTCAAAAGTTGTACTGCCTGCTCCGCATCCTTTTCCAGGTCAATATAAATGGGATCTTCGTCTGTTCCAATGTTATACATCGGCTGAACTTCTACGCCTAAAGCAGAGATCGCAAAAAAAGCTGTCTCATGGAAAAACTTTTTTAATTGTCCCTGTATCATTTCCTCCGGATCAAGTTTTTTCATTAAACTGATCATGGCGCCTTTCATCTGTCGATAACTGTCAAGATAAAATCCCTTTTTTGCAGAATTCCACTGTATCTTTTTAAAAATTACACTTTCTGATTGAATAAACTCATCCATGGTAAAATCATCCATCATCTCACGCAATTTGTCACTTTTTGACAGGACGGCTGCCATCAAAGGCCGCTGGGATGTTCCACTGGTATCAAAAAAATCTATCAAGGATTCTACTACATTGCTTACCGGATTCTCTCCTGCCGATTCATCAAACTGTGGAAACTGCTTGGGATCCATCAGCATGATAATCGCCTGTGATTTTAATAAATATGGTCCAAATCTATACAGCCTGTCCGTGTTAATACAATTTTCGCCTGCAATATCGTAAAAAACCAACGTAGTCTCATCCTGCCCGCGTTTTCCCCCATTCGGAATGATATTTATCATCATGGGCGGATACAGGATACCTTCCTGCGTACTCATGGGAAGAAAACTGTTTTTCGCTATTCTTTCATTAGGCCTCAGATTAAAGGTCTGAGCTGTTATCAAGCCGGCACATGATAAATGCTTCTGCAGACTTTCCAACAGCTGATTCAGATATACGGTCTTACCGGATCCGGTAATACCAACTACAGAAATAAATAACACTTTATGTTTTCCATATGTTGACGGCAGCCTGTTATGGCAATGTGGACACAGACGTACTGTTGAATCTTCAGAATAACAATCTTTTACCCTCATAAGAAATCCATCGCTGTAAATCAAGCCTTCATCTGTACCATGATACAACATCTCTTTATCTGAAGGTCGAATCACCGGATAATTCCATTCCTCGTCCTCTCTTTGATCTGGAGTAATATGAAAACGCGCCCAGAAATCCTTCAATTCCGGATCCTCTATCTGTTTTTGGAATTTCCTGGCAATTCTGTTCTTCTTCAATTCTTGTTCCATCTTTTGCTCGTCATCACCCCAGAGTTCTTCAATCGTCTCATCATCCATTACATTGCTTTTAACGGTCATCGAACGAAAATGAACTTCCTTATGACTGAATTCGCCAAAACAATAGGGACACACAATTTTATTCCAATCCATCTTTTTTACTTCTGGTCTGCTTTTTACGTCCTCTTCCTCTTCCTGATCCTGTGTAATTCCAAAGATTTTTTTTAATAATCCCATGTTGTCCTCCTGTCAGCCGCTACTGCAGCCGGTAAAACTTTCTGTACTTTTCAAAAACTTCCACCGTAATATCCGTATATTCCTCCGCGGTTTTTAAAGTAATTATGCCATCCTTTGTCAGCTGTTCCGGAATCGGATAAAACACATCCTCTTTTCTGTTTACCCGGTAACAGAGGATAGGCTCCGTCAATTTGGGTATTGCCAAACAGCGGATACATATATCGCAAAAAAAGCTTTTCTTAAATATTCCCTTTTGTCTGCGTACCAGTTTTACCGCTATAGAAACCGGTATAATTAATTTACTTACTGCCTCTTGTTCCATATGCGCATTTTTTTGATCGTCAATCCAGAAAATATCAATTCGGGCAGGTGACTTTACATTTCCGGGAAGAGTCAGTTCCGATCCTCTGGTACGGATTTTATCTTCGTCAATATAAAAAAACTGATACTCCTTTTCCTGATAAATAAAGGAAATCTTTCTGCCGCTTTTATCGGTGCATTCATTCAACTGTCTCATAAGCCTCTGATCCTTTACCGGAATCAGATCGGAAAAAACGTCCGATACACAGAGCAAAAATCCTTTTGGTCTTGATTTGTACTGAATTTTTACAGTAATTTTCCCATTAAAAACCTGATAGTCACTGCCCGTGATTTCTCCTAACGTGTCATTTATAAATTTCATCCAGATTCGCCTCTCACTATGTATATATCTCACAGGAAAGCGGACAAATCATAATTCTTTCCACCGAGTCCTGGCGGCTTGTCCGGAACACTTTCCCCTTAAAGTTTTCCTGATTTTCTAATGCATCCACAAACTCCGCCTCCGCAAATGCAATACAATAAGAATTTCCCTCCGGGAATTTTTCACACTGAAAACGGCATTCATCCTTCAGCTTCTGATTCTGAAATCCCAATTCGTCTAAAATCCTCATGGTTGTATCGCTTTCACTGCGATTTGCCAACTCTCTTTCAAAAGTCGTCAAATAAACGCCTGCATTCTCTCCCACAAATTGCTTAAATACGGTTTTCAGGCATTCGCAATATAATCCTATGGCAGTACAATATTTCCCCAATACCTTCCGATTTTTCTCGAAAGGAAACAGTTCTTCTGTTCTATGTTCATAATAACGACAGATGGCATCATCCGGTTGATATCCAAGATCAACCAATCCCCTGACTTCTTTTATAAGTTTTGCATGTTTTCTGCATTCTTCATAGTAGTCCAGGAGCGCACGGATGCAAATATTCCCCGCCTTCTTCAAAAACAGCTGACGCGCTTTATCCTCCGCCAGTTTACACAAAATAGAATCCACGTCGTCACCACTGAATCTTTTTGCAACGATGGCAGGTTCCTCCAAATCATGTAAAATGGCTTCCCAAACAGAAGAATTTTCTGCATAAGCAAGAATTTCTGTATATGAAAATTCATCTTTCAGGTAGTCTTTTACTTTTTCGTAAATCTCCTCTGATTTTCCACTAACATAATCTTCCACTTTATTAAGATAATTATATTTTACAAAAAGATCCCATATTCCCAGCCCCTGTACATTGACCCGCATTATATGCTCCAGTTCGACAGAAGATTCCACTCCGTATTTCCTGATATTTTGCATTTCAGGAAAATAGGGAAAGTCCTCCAATTGTACACTTTCAGGAAAACTATCTGCCAGCCTTTGTTGCATAAATGTTTCAAGTCCAAAAATTCCCTCCTCTGTCTTTCGTGTCAGTCTTTTGCGAAATCCGTGGGAGGAGCTGTCAAACCCCTCACTCTCTAAAACAGCCTGCTCACTTTTCTCATATATATGGAGTATTGTTCTCAACGTAGATTGGGTAATTTTTTTCGATGGCTTACTACATTTAATATAAGCAGCCGTACACATCTGTTCGTCCTGCAGCAGCGTATCTTCTATCTCCCGTGAAATCTTGTATTCTTCCCCTGTTGCTATCTCATATGAGTTTGACAAAAAAGCAACATCTGCCGCAATACGATACTGATTTTTCTCAGCTTCTTCGCTGAGAAAACGACCGTTTCGCAGAACATTGCTAAGTACCAGCACCCCATGAATTTTTCTTTCTCTTTTTAATTTCGAAAGAGCCGATAATTGCTTTTGTGCCTTTTCCCTTTTTTCCGCTGTCTTTTCATTTAGGAGCATAACGACAACCAGTTGAATCTGTTCTAAATAAAGATTCAGGTCTCCATTCAAAACCTCTATATATTCATCCAGTCTGGTATCCTCGCCTTCCAGGAAAAGATAAACTCTGGTATCATTGTAAATCTGAAAAACACCCTCTGATACTGATCTTAGTTTTACAATATTCTCTTCCATTTCCCGGATCAGTTTTTCTTTTTTCACTGATCTGGGATATTTCATAATAATCAGATTACCCTGGATATTATTCCATGCCAGTTCAACGGTTTCTTTTAACAGCTGTATTTTTTCCTCATCACATGCATCTCCAAATGCCAGAAATAAAACAGGTCTATACGGTCCGCAATGGTATCCTGCAAAACGTTTTCCTGCGATATCTTTTTGTCCTGTAATGTATTCGCTGCATTCTGTTAACAGCTGGCGTATTTTTGATTCTCCGGGGTTTAATTCTTCCGGCATGCTTCTTCTCTCTTTCCATGTAAAATTTGCGAAAGCCTCTGCCTTATCAAAGGCATCGGCTTTCCCAGCATATCTATGATGGTTTAACGGAACTGCTCTATATAATCATAAAGAATATCTAAAAATTTATTGTAAAAATTCCTGATATCATCTTTTTCTTTCAGCTTTCTGTATTGTTTTTCCAGTTCCGCCATATCCTTTGGTGTACACTTATCACTAATTTTCTTTGCAATGGCGTCATCCCCTTCCTGCAGGTGATTGATTTTTTCATTTGCCTGTCTGACAATCTCTGCACGGATATCATCCGCCAGCTCCTTAAAGGATACATAAGCCTGATAAAACAGAAAATTACCAAATAGCATGGCTCTCGAGGCAAGAATTTCTTCCCTTTCTATATGCCGCTCCACATAGAAGTATGAAATTTTCCCAATACTCTGCTGCAGGATCCCGGTAAACAACGCATTGGAAAAGTCCCGCATATACTGTTCATTGCTCTCCACTCCTCCTACAATTGCCTCCAACCGTTTCAGACCCAACTCAGCCCCCTCATACAATTCTATTGTATCCAATAGAATTTTTGTCATCACCGGTGAATGAATGATATTATCCAACGCTATCTTTTCCGAATTATAATGTTTTACCGGATACGCCTCATATCTTCCCCGTGCTATATCGTTTTTCAGCTGCTTTATCCGGGTAATCCAGTCATCCAGCTTGACAACCGACAGTTCCCCGTCTTCCAGCAAATATTTTTCCCGTACTACAGGGATTACCAGGTCACTAAGCTTGGAATCCTCCGTCTCCTTCCTTTCTCCCAGGCAGCAAAGATCCTGCAGCAGTTCCAGCACTACCGAATCTTCCAACACCGGTTTTTTCAGGAATATTTCTTTTATCGTTTCCTCCTCTTTTTTTTCTTTTATCGTTTCTTCTCCATTTTTTTGTTCAGTAACTACCTTATTTTTCTGTTCAATAACTATCTTTATAATCTCAATTTCTTTTCCTTTTTCATATGCTGCTTCAATTTCCCTGCCTTTACTTACCGCTTCCGGATTCAGGCTGTATGGAATGGGCGTGGGCAGATTTTTCCAGTTAAGTTTCCCTTTTCCGTAAAGGTGTAGCCCCACCTTGGGGGACAGATCGTATCGCTCTTTCATTAATTCCAGTCCATGATATCCATACAGCGGCATCCCTGCATACAACCGAATCATAAAGATCCGATCCCGAATTCCTCCTCCTCTTAACTCCACTTCCGAATGAACCTTTTTAAACGACTCTACTGCGGCGGAAATGTCGGAGGATGCTGTGGGATAAGAAAGACTGATATTGTGATAAGTATTTCCCACACTCACTGACGATGAACACCAAAACTGGGGTTCTGAGGCACGCTGCAGAGGCAGAAACATCTCACGCCCCAGCGCCTGCTCTCGCTCCTGTGGCGCTTTTCCTGGATACTTTTCCACAATGTACTGCTGCATTCCTTTCTGCAGTTCCGCCTGGTAATGCTGAGAAACAAACCCGTTTACCATACGATTAATCCGATACTCTTCTTCCGAGATCCAGTCGTCTGTATGAGCCAGGAAATACCGCACCATACTGATCATTGCATCCCCGGGCTTTTCTTCCTGAAGGACATTATCCAAATGAGGTTTGATATCCTCGAACTCCATGATCCGAAGTGTAAAACCGTCGGACGCGGGATCATTCCCATGACCGCCGTCAAAATACAAGCGGTTCTCCTGAAAAGTTTCTTCCAGACCGTCCAACAGTCTTTCCAATCTAGAAAAAAACATCTGGTACATTTCTGCGGCCTTTTTCTGCAGTCCCTGGATTACTTTGTCCACATACCGGTACATTTCTGCATCCAGTTTCCTCCGGTACCAGATTCCCATTGCATCACGGTATTCATCGTACGCACGGTCTTCCGCTTTTCTGTTAATGATAGTATTTTTGGAACTGGTAAACGCCTGTTTCTTTTCCTCCACCTGCTCTCCCTGGAACGCAGCCTGGTGCTCCGCTTCCTTTGTTTTTTTCTCCGCTTCCATATGCTGCCCCTGCAAATGCCTCTCCAGATCCATCCCCGCTCTGCTGAGCAGGCGAATTGCATAATAGGGTCCATATTCTGAATCTAGCGCCAGATCCTCCAACTTATTGTATAATTTACCTATCAGCGCTGTTGCCTCTGGATCCCTTTTGTAAACCGTAATCGCTGCATCCAGCGCCCTGTAATTTCTCTCCAGTGTTCCTGTCTGCTGTATCAGCCAGTCCTGCATAGGTTTATAAATATGCTCCGAGTGGACATGGGAAGCCGTAATACCCTTGGGGATAGAAATTTCCGGACGCGGCACCATTGTATCCATCACCACGTTCTCCTGCAGCATCCTTTTCAGCCCCGGAACAGTCAGTTCCATGGTATTTTCTGCAAAACTGACGACGTCCTGATCGGAAGGACACTTTTTCAGATATTGTCCCATCTTGCCATATAACTGTGACGCAAGGTAAGTTGCCACCTGCCGCATGGGCAATTCCATGTTTGATGCTCCCAGTACACAATAACGATTATACGCACCCTTTGTTACCGGCAGAAGATCCATACCCATGTTAATGTTTGCAAGATGACCTTTTGGTGTAATCGCATCGTTTCCTTCCGCTTTCGCCAGATAAGACATCACATAATCAGCCACCACGTTCATACAGTATTTGAATCCGTCCGCTCTCATGTTGCCATTGGCATCCAGCGCTGAAACCAGATGGCACAGATCCACGGGCGCCTGATCCGTATCCACTGAAAAGCCATCATAGTCCTGTACAAACCTTCCTCGGTTTTCTTTCAAATTCATCAGATAATCCAATTCCGTCAAAGCCGCATACCCATTGCGGTAATTCGCTGTAATTTTAAGATTATCTGAAGAGATTTCCGGTATTGTAGTCAGCACATCCGGAAGAAAAAAATAGCCAAAAACGGTAGCCGCTCCGATCGCCATATCCTGCAGAACCTTTCTGACAATATAGCAGACATCGATAAAACAGCCGCTTCCCATCCCACCGGAAATTCCCGCCATAATGTGGATTACCAGGTCACTTGCCTGACGCCCCTGAACTGCATTGGATATGTTATTTTTAATTTTGGTATAGACACGCTGGGAAGAATTAATTACCATGTATCTCCCCAACTGCCGGATACCGCCTGCCCCATGCAGACTATTCGGTATTTTTATAACTTCAGCTTCCAGCCATTGAAACTGTGGTTTTCTCAACAGATCATTTCGTATATTTTTATCTGTAAATTTTGTTTTCACATTAATATCCTGCAGATTTTCAAATTCCTGATCATCGTCCAGATTCGTTCCGGCTACCCATTCCGCATCCGAATCGATCTCCATAAACCGAATATGCTCATATCTTGGAATTGTATCTGTCGGTTTATCCGGCTGAAGCTGTCGGTACACTTTCTTTTTCAGCGCATCCAAAGCCCTGGCTCCGGTTCCTCCCACACCAATTACTACCACCGGCGCATCATCCTGCAGAGATTTTTGTACGTTGCTGATAATACCGCCGCCTGTAGATAATAATAATGATTGATACATGTTTTTTCCTCCTGTTATCGTTTGCATTTTTAGATTGTTATCTCTTTTGTTTTACCATCCTAAATTTTCAGAAATAATCACGCGAATACCGCGCATCATATGATCATTTTCAGTTGCTGCCGGTGCAAAAAAGCGGATATCATCGCCGTATACAAATTTATATTCTTTTACCTGCTGTCCGCTCTCCGTCTCAAACTCCTGTTTTGATACAAAATATAACTCCACGGCTCGTTTCCCGTTTACAGACTTTCTTCCTGCCGCATATCTGGCAACAAAATCCCCCTGAATCCCACATTCTACAACCTGCCAGTCTCTCAGATTCCGCTTATATCTTATGCCTGTTTGCGGCCATGGCTGGGAACTGTTCCCGGTTACATTATCAAAGCTGGAAACCGTAACTGTCCCTGTAAATACCGCTCCTTTATTTCGCCTGTCTTTTATAAAGAGCACAATCAAAATAATTATTACAATTAGAATGAAAATGCCTGCCAGGATTTTCCCATAATTTCTTACACTGAATTCAAAACTAACCTCTGTTGATGCTCCTTGCGGATCAAAGGCCTTCACTACAACTGTCCCTTTATTCGCTCCTTCTGCATCGACCTGCAGCACGTCATTTTCCAGTGTGACCTTTCCCACATCATAGGAATATGTCCCCAATTCATAATTCAGTTCTTCTCCTTCCGGATCCGTTATGTACTCTCCTAATTGAATAGTGCCTTCTGCATGGCCAAATGGAAATAGCGCAATACTTTTCTTCACAACAGATTTTTCTGCGTACGGCGGCTCATTTCCTACATTAATTACCGTTTTTTCACTGGTATGTACTATGTCTCCGCAGGTCAGTTGAATACTTGCTTCATAAACTCCATATTCTGGGAACTTAACCTTTGTATCAAAGGACGACCCGTCTGTTTCCATTGGATACTTTTCGCTCTCTCCTGTCTCTGTGTTAGTGAGAACCAAGGTCCCTTTATACTCTTTATAAACTTTTTCATTATCTGTTCTTTTCCCTTTACTCAACAGATATCCGCGTATCTCAGTCTCCTCATCCAGTGTAACTTCCTTCGTTTCACATGCAATCTCAGCGGAAAGATCTGTATTATAAATCCAATCAAATTTTATTTTCGTTCCCGGTGCATCATCGATTGTCAAAGTCCACACACCTTCATCCGGATTTACAATTTTAATGACATCGTAGCTACCTGTAGAAATGCTCGCTGCTTCCAGTTCCGCATCTGAATATGCAATCCCATCCGGCTGCGTAAGCGCTATTTTCTTTGTTTGACTTGTACTTTGTATCAGTATATTTACTTCAACAATTCCTTCTGATGGTATTTTAAATTTTTTTTCAATGGGAGATTCTTCTTCTCCGCCAGGAATCACTGCTTCCCCATAAATCAAACTATAAAACTTAAGAAATGCCTCATCCAAATCCGCGGCGCTCTGAATTTCCTGATAGAATCCCCCCGTTCCATCTGCAATACCTTTAACTTCCTGTGTATTCGCAGAATTATTGGTATTTAAACAGATGCCGTGAATAGGAATACCCAGCTTTTTAGCTTCTTGAATTGCCCGATCCTTTTTCTTCAGGGATTCATAGGTCGCAGTGTCATTTCCAAGATCTGTTTCACCATCGGAAAAAAGAATAATACAGCTTGGTATATCCTCTTCAGCCTCTTGACCTTGAAGTTCTTCCAGTGCTCTTTGAAGCGCTCCTCCAATATCTGTATCGCCCTGTACACCGGTATTTTCGATTTTTTTCGCAAAATTCTTTTTGTCTGCCATTGAAGGAACATCCATAAGTCCCGTATCCAGGGGCATTTCAGCCTCATGATTAAATACAATCGCCCCAACCCGATTACCTTCATTTGTCAAAACGCCAAGAAAAAGTTCCAAAGCCCTGTATCTGTATCCCTGTACATCCGTGCCATCACCTGCGCCTCCCATTAACGATCCGCTTCCATCAATCACCAGCATAACGTTATAATGTTTTGCTGTCGTCTCTGCCTGCTTCTCAGCGGCTGAGACAGAAACTGCTCCGAAACAGTTAAGCGCCAACAATATTGCAATAACTAAGGATACAAATTTTCTCCTTTGCATGTTATCCACCTCATTAACTTTTCTATTTTCTCTTTAGGGTTATCCCGTCTTTACACAGAAATTTTAATTCGTCGATTAGAATTCGCCAGTTTTCTTACGTATTGTTCAGGGCTGATTTGTTCAAGAAAATCAATCACTTTTTGACTTTCAGAATCTTTTTCTGCAAAATCAGATCGAAAATCAACTATTTCTGCCATTAGTGCGCTGATAATCTGTGACCCATTTATCCGCTTTTGTTCAAATTGTGATGTGATATTTTGTATATTTATCTCATTTTTCTTTTTCTTTGAAAAATAATTAAGAATCAACCCAAGTCCGGCAATCGTTGCAATTAAGCCCAAAAAAGTGTTTCCAACCATCATAAAAATCCCAAGCAAACCAATCACCGCGCCTCCATACAGACAAAATTGATCAAAGGACGAAAGCGTACATTGAGAAAGAGCACTCGCTTTTTCTCTGTCAATCAGTGTATGGAATTCTGTTATAATTTCTTTTTCATTTTTACCGTCTGTCGTTTTTGAGTTAAAAGTATCTACATTAATTTCTATCTCATTTGGAATTTTCATCCGATTTTGTGCAATTACGTCATTATAGGCATTACTAATCCATTCCTTAGAAAGGGCAATTGCAAACTTTTGCGTTGAAATACTTGCATGTGAACTTTCCGGTTTCATGGCAGCATCTGTCAAAAGCTGCGTAAAATCTTTATATGATTCAAATGCTGTTTGTTCGATTTCCATATTTTTTCTGGCACGCTCTTCATCGCCATTAAAATCAATAATGAACTGCTCGAATTTCTCTTCTCTTCGGAGCGGCAATTCTTCATCATCAAAATCCGTTACAAGACTGTCAAGTATCGAGTCCAATTGCTTTTTCAATGAATCCGTTGGAACTTCCTGTTCAAATATCGCTGTGAAATAATCAAAAATTTCCGAATGAAGTCTGGCGCCTTCCATAATATCCTGCAGAACAGGCCACGTTTTACTGTATTTACAAAGAAATGTATACTCGTCTGATTCCAGCGGTTTCCGTTTTAAGTTTATAGCTTCTGACCACTGCTCTGCCTGTTTCTCGACAAAACCAGGCTTTTCCATAAGGTGCTCCATCCATTCGTCCATCTGTTTAGCGATTACCCCTTCTGAATCAGCGCCCAAAAGTCCGCTGGCGTAAGCATCCAAAATGATGATACTCTTTCGATCAAGTTTTTCCTCATCCTGATTTGCAAGATACCTTTGCGTCCACTTTAGTGCTGCAGATTTTCGCTCCGCTCTCCTGCAAACCAAAGCGAAGAAAAGAGAGGTTTTTTCGTCGTTTCTTTTGATTCCTTCCCTTACTGCTTTTTCCGCAAGTTCCGGCTGGTCATTAATCCATGCAGCAAGTGCCACCAAACAAGGAGCGAGCCAATAATTGGGAGTTGAAATCATAATTTCTTCAGTTGCATCGCTTATAGTACTTTTTTTGACAATTCCCAAATCATCCGCCTGCAGAATACCTGTCACGGTTCTGCGAACAATATCGTAATGCCCATACTTTTTTTCCAGTTCCTGTCTGATTTGAACCACTTTAGTATGAGCTTGTCCCAGGCGATTTTCCTTTATCTGCATTTGAACAAAATCATGAAAATCTTTTGCCAGTACGCTTATCTCATCAAATACAACTTTAACATTGTTATTCACATTGTTTACATTGTCATTTACGACTCCTACATTTCCATTAAGCGTATCAATATTTTGATAAATTGCTTTCAGGTTTCCTTCTATCGCCCGCAAATCAGCCGGACGGATTGACGTAACTTCTGCCATACCACTTTCCCACTCCTTTTTATCTATTTTCCACATTATCTAATGTGTACATTATATAATGTATAAATGAGTTATGCAAGCGAAATATATCATATATAATCCCCAGATAACAGGAGGTTGATTGAATGATCCGCTTGCGTGTTTTAGACATATTAGACGAACAGAAGCACACGAAATATTGGTTATACAAACAAATGGATATGAGTTATCAGAATTTATCTAAACTTTTGAATAATGAAACATCTTCTATACGTTTTGAAAATTTGGAGAAATTGGTCAGAATACTTAATTGCCCAATTAGTGATTTATTTGAGATTATTGACGAATCTTCCCAAAGATGATACGCTGTATCTTACAAACGTAAGGGGGAACACTGTCATGAAATCCATACCGCAAATATCCGATGCTGAGTTCGAGGTAATGAAAATCATCTGGAAATACGAACCCATCAGCACACCGGACATTGCCGAAAAACTTTCCCATGAAAACGCATGGAGTCCCAAAACCGTCCATACGCTCCTTTTGCGTCTGGAGAAAAAGGGCGCAGTGGCCCATGAAAAGAAAGGGCGCACATTTATTTACCACGCCCTTTTTAAAGAAGAAGCTTATACGACCAGACAGACTCATGCTTTTTTGAACAAATTTTATCAGGGAACCTTTCATCATATGGTGTCCAATCTGATGGAACAGAACTTTTTTACCTCGGAAGACATCGAAGAGCTGCGGATGATTCTGGATCAAAAGCGGGAAGGGCAAGAGGAATAGCTTATGTTTATGATGCGATTTATAGCCGGAAATGTGCTCTGTGCTCTGCTGGCAGGCGCGATTTTGCTGGTTAAGAAAATATTCGCCGTAAAGCTGCCGGTAAAGTGCCAGTATAGAATCTGGCTGATTTTTCTTGCTTACCTGGGAGTCTTATGGCTTCCCGGTTCTGTTTTCCGAACCCTTGGATCCTTTTGGAGCAGCGCAGCCCCTTCCTTTTCTCACGCGCCGTCTGGGAGCGTCCAAGATGTATCGACTATAAGCGGCTCCTCCTGGATGCAGGATTTCTCCCAATCTGTTTCCCGCATTGATCTTTCTTTTCTTTCCCTTATTTCAGGTGGAATCTGGGCGGCGGGAATTGCCCTGTATCTTTTTTTCTTTTTCCTGAACGCGAAAAAGCTGCATGTCTTAAAAAAAACGGGAAAAGAACCGGATACAGCCGTCGCAGATCTGTTCAGAGAATGCAAAGCCTGCCTTTTGATACACCGAAACATCTCCCTGCTTGAATCCGATGTGTACTCTCCCATGACTTACGGTTTGTTCCATCCGGTTATATTGATTCCTTTTGGCATGGCGGAGCAGTTCTCCCTGCAGGAAATCCGTCATATTCTGCTCCATGAACTGATTCATATCCGTCACAGAGATTTGTATCTGAATTATATTTTATCTTTTTTTCGTATCCTTTACTGGTTCAATCCGGCTGTCCGCGCCGCCTTTCGTCATATCCGCCTGGACCGGGAAATCTGGTGCGATCACGCTGTCATGAAAAACTGCCGGGAGTCGGAGGTTCTGGATTATGGCTATACGCTTCTTCATTTTGCCAGACTCATGCAGCCTTCTTTTTCTCATGAAATCCGCTGCCAGGCCGACTCCAGAGAGCAGCTGAAAATCCGGCTGCAGTGCATTGCCCGGTTTTCCCCTTCCGGAAAGGAAACAGGCAGGATGGGTATGGCTGCCCTGGCGCTTTCTGCTTTTCTGGCTCTTTTCTTTCTGTCATTCCTGCATGTTTTTGCCGCAGGCAGTGACCGGTATACGCCAGAAAAACCCCTTTCTGTCAGAGAAACCGATTTAAGCCGGTTTTTTAAGGAAACCCGCGGCTGCTTCGCCGCCTGCAGCTTTGATGGCGGGGAATACCTCATTTACAATGAAAAAATGAGCCGGACCAGATACTCTCCCGACTCCACTTACAAAATCTACGCAGCCTTAAACGCTCTGGAAAACAGTGTGATCACGCCGGATCATCAGACCCGCAGATGGGACGGCCAAAATTACGGATTTGACGCCTGGAACCAGGATCAGAACCTTGGAAGCGCCATGAGAAACTCTGTAAACTGGTATTTCCAGGATCTGGACCGGGAACTGGGAAAAAAAGAGATCGCAGACTTTCTTGCCCGGATCCATTATGGAAACTGCTCCGTCACCGGCAGCACCGATGATTTCTGGCTGGAATCCTCACTGAAAATTTCACCGCTGGAGCAGGTGGTTTTGCTGCGTCAGCTTTATGATAATACCATGGGATTTGACGAAAGAAATGTTGAGACGGTGAAAGGCGCAATGTACCTGGAAGAGAATGAGACCGGCGCTCTATACGCAAAGACAGGAAGCGGAAAGGTAAACGGAAAGGAAATCCGCGGCTGGTTCACAGGCTGGCTTGAGACCGGCAGCGACACTGTATTTTTCGCCGTCTATATAGAGGGAAGCGACGGGATTTCCGGCAGCCAGGCCGCCGAAATCGGCAAAAATATACTGAAGTCCCTGGATTTTTAATCCCCGTTTTTCTTCTTATATCCCTCGCCCCAGTCCCACATGGCGTCCAGTATGGGTTTCAGACTTCGTCCCAGCTCCGTCAGACTGTACTCCACACGGGGCGGGACTTCTGCGTAAACCCTGCGATCCACAAGTCCGTTTTCTTCCATGTCACGCAGCTGTGCCGTCAGCACTTTCTGGGTCACATTTCCGATGGATTTTTTCAGCTCTCCAAACCGTTTTGTCCCCGGCATCAGATCCCGCAGTATCAGAACCTTCCATTTATCTCCAATCAGCATAAGTGTGGTTTCCACCGGGCAGGCCGGCAGCTTTTTGCCTGTCAGCATAATTATGATCACCCCTTTTTCTGCACCTTATTATAATGGCAGCGGCGCCAAAAAACAAGTTCCTTCTTTATGGTATCCTCCAGGTAACTATGCCACAATATTGTGCTTACTTTTCAGTTTCAAAATGCAATGATAAGATAAAACCATCAAAGGGCAGCCCACAAGAAACAAAAAACAAAAGGATAGATTTATTGGAGGTATTTATCATGAAAATTGCTGTTATCTGCGCAAATGGAAAAGCTGGTAAACTTATTGTAAAGGAAGCTTTGGATCGCGGTCTGGATGTGACTGCCGTGGTGCGGGGTGAAAACCGGTCCGCTGCAAAAGACGTTATCGTAAAGGATTTATTTGATCTGACTGCTTCTGACCTGGCTGGTTTTGATGTTGTCATAGATGCTTTCGGTGCATGGACGGATGAGACTTATCCCCAGCACAGCACTTCTTTAAAACACCTGTGCGATATTCTTTCCCATACAGATACCCGTCTTCTGGTAGTGGGCGGCGCAGGAAGTCTTTATGTAAATCCAGAGCATACGGTACAGGTGGCGGACGGCCCGGATTTCCCGGATGTTTTCAAACCCCTGGCTGCCGCTATGGCAAAGGCGCTTTTGGAACTGCGTGAACGCAGTGATGTAAATTGGACCTATTTAAGTCCTGCCGGTGATTTTCAGGCCGACGGCGAACGCACAGGGGAATATATCCTGGGCGGCGAAGAACTGACACTGAACAGCAAAGGCGAAAGCATCATCAGTTATGCCGATTACGCCGCTGCCATGGTGGACGAAGCGGTAAATGGAAACCATATACGCCAGCGTATCTCTGCAGTACGCAAATAAACATTGAAAATCCAAACAGGCTGGAGGTGATTTTTAATGTATTCAAAGACCTGGACCGCAGAATCTATCAGCGCTTACTGCAGTGAAACAGAGCGTCTCAAGAAAGCGCTGGAACAGGCGGACGCCATCCTTATAGGCGCCGGCGCCGGCCTGTCTGCCTCTGCCGGCTACACCTATTCGGGAAAACGCTTCCGCAGGTATTTCCAGGATTTCATTGATCGGTATGGCTTTTCTGATATGTATTCCGGAGGATTTTACCCCTTTGATACATTGGAGGAACACTGGGCATACTGGAGCCGGTACATCTATATCAACCGGTATCTCAACCCGCCAAAACCTGTCTATGACAGGCTTTTGGCGCTGATAAGGAACAAAGACTATTTCATTCTGACAACAAATGTGGATCACTGTTTTCAACGCGCCGGATTTGACAAAGACAGACTGTTTTATACCCAGGGAGATTACGGGTTATGGCAGTGCAGCCGACCCTGTCACACCAAAACCTACGACAACGAAGCGACAGTCCGAAAAATGGTGGAGCAGCAGAAAAATATGCGGATCCCTTCCGGCCTGATTCCCCACTGTCCCCTTTGCCACAGCCCCATGACCATGAATCTGAGAGCCGACGATACCTTTGTTGAAGACGACGGATGGCACGCTGCTTCCCGGCGATATACGCAGTTTCTGCAGCAGCACAAAGGCAAAAAGATATTGTTTCTGGAACTGGGTACCGGTATGAATACGCCGGGGATAGTGAAATTTTCTTTTTGGCGGATGACGGCAGAGAATCCAAGGGCGGTGTATGCCTGCGTGAATCTGGGGGAGGCGTTTGCGCCGAAAGAGATTGCGGACCGTTCAATTTGCATTGACGGGGATATTGGAAAGACGCTGGAATTTTTATAAAAGTATCTTCGCCCTTGCTATTAGATGGAATGTGTGCTTTTCATGTTCTTCAAAAATGATATAATTTAAATATTCACTGATATAAAGAATAGGCGGAGGATAAATACTTGGAAAAAGAAATTGTATTATTTGAAGATAATGGAATCAAACTGGAGGTTCCTGTAACTCCCGAAGAAGAAACAGTATGGCTCAACCGCGCTCAAATGGCAGAGTTGTTTGACCGAGATGTGAAAACAATAGGTAAGCATATTGCCAACGCCAGACGTGAGGAGTTGGAAGGGCAAGTGGTGGTCGCAAAATTTGCGACTACCACTCCCCATGGTGCGATTGAAGGAAAAACACAGACCCATATGACAGAATACTATAATCTGGATGTTATCATTTCAGTTGGTTATCGTGTAAAATCAAAACGAGGCGTGGCTTTTCGCAAATGGGCAAATTCCATATTAAAGCAATACATTATCCAGGGATATGCCGTAAATAATAACCGTATCAATCAATTAGGAGAAGTGATACGGATTATGAAACGTACCGAAAATGAGTTAGACAGCAGACAGGTGTTGTCCGTCATAGAAAAATATAGTGAAGCTCTGGAATTGCTGGATTCTTATGATCATCAAAATATGCAGCGTCCTTCCGGCAGTCGGGCAAACTATATCCTTACATACGAGGAATGTAAAAACGTTATTGCGAGCATGAAATTCGGAAACGAATCCGAACTGTTTGGAAAGGAAAAGGATGATTCATTTGCCGGGAGTATCGGAAATATTTATCAATCCTTTGCAGGGCAGGAGATATATCCGACGCTAGAGGAAAAAGCAGCACATTTGTTGTATTTTGTAACAAAGAACCACAGCTTTCTGGACGGAAACAAACGAATTGCAGCGACCATGTTTTTATATTTTTTGGACAAAAACGGCGTTCTGTTTACAGAAGGGAAGAAACTCATTGATGATCATACTCTGGTGGCATTGACAATCATGATTGCAGAATCAAGACCGGAAGAAAAAGAGATGATGATTACAGTCATTATGAATTGTTTAAAATGAGTCATTTTAATAATTTATGAGATTCAATGGTGCGCAATAAACAAAACACACCGGGGATTATTAAGTATCCGTTCTGGCAGATGACTTATCAGAATTGCAGGGCGATGTATGCCTGCATGAATTTTGGGGAGGCATTTGCACCCTCGGAAATAAAGGACAGGTCGATTTGCGTTGAGGGGGATATTGGGGAGGTATTAAAAAAATTAAAATGAAAAGCAATAGTAATCGTGTCATTGGTGGTTAGAATAGTGAATAGAAAGGATTGAATTTGACTATATTACCAGAGAAAAAGTGGATTTCTGGGCTGATAGGATGCTGAAATATGCTTGTATTTATGCGTATTGTGAAAGTATTAGTTCACAATCGTGCCATTATCGCTTCAGGGATATTGACACGATTGAACCGATTCGCTATAATAGAATCATCAATGAGAATGAAGGAGATGGCAGTATGCTTTTTCGTGAAAGTGAGACCATAGAGCTGAAAGAAATTGTTGTGGACGACATCAAGAAGGAAATCATTGCTTTTGCTAACTGTGACGGCGGGAAATTATATATTGGCGTACAGGATGACGGTACGGTAGTCGGGGTGGATGATCCTGACAGCGTATCTCTGCAAATCAGCAATATGGTAAGGGACGCGATTAAGCCGGATGTAACGATGTTCCTGCATTATAAAACGATTGAAGAAGATGGAAAAGAAATTGTCGCTGTGGATATTCAGCGGGGAACAGACCGCCCTTATTATCTTGCCAAAAAGGGGATGCGTCCGGAGGGGATATATGTCAGGCAAGGCTATTCCTCGGTTCCGGCTACTGATACGGCAATCCGCCGTATGATTAAGGAAACGGATGGAGACCGCTTTGAAGCGATGCGCTGTCTGAATCAGGAACTTACATTTGAAGCTGCAAGAAAAGAATTTGAGCTTCGGAATATAGAATTTGGTCCGCAGCAAATGCGTACAATGAAGCTGGTCGATCAGGATAACCTTTACAGTAATCTGGGGCTGCTCCTATCCGACCAATGCGTCCATACGATTAAGGTCGCTATTTTTCAGGGTACCGACCAGATGGTGTTTAAGGATCGTCGGGAATTTACCGGGTCGCTGCTGCAGCAGATGAACGAAGTGTATGATTTCATTGACTTCCGTAATCAGACCCGCGCGACTATTGAAAAACTATTGCGGATTGACACCAGGGACTACCCTGAAGTTGCCGTCAGGGAGGCACTGTTGAATTTACTGGTTCACCGGGATTATTCTTTTAGTGCCAGTGCGCTTATCAGTATTTATACTGACAGAATTGAATTTGTGTCCATTGGAGGATTGATGCCGGGAATCGAACTGGAAGATATTATGGTTGGTATTTCCGTATGTCGGAATCAGGATCTTGCAAACGTGTTCTATCGGCTGCGTTTGATTGAGGCTTATGGGACTGGGATGGGAAAGATTATGAAAGCATACGAAGGCATGGAGGAAAAGCCTGTGATTGAAACTACAAAAAATGCCTTTAAGATTATACTGCCGAATATTAACGCAAAATATGAAATAAGAAATGATTTTGCGTCTCCGACAGAGCCTTCTGCAAATGATTCTGCGGAAATACCGCTTAGTGACAGAGACGAAAAAGTAATGGAATATGCCCGGACGCATGGAGCTGTTACAAGAAATGATGTAATCGGATTGTTTGAAGTGAGTGCTTCCACTGCAGCCAGAATCCTGAAGAAGCTGGTAAAAAGTAACCTGTTAAAGCAGAACGGAAACGCAAGGAGTACAAAATATACTATTGTAAAATAATAAAAAGGTTATACCATGTTATACAAGTTTTTTGGTGCGCAATAAACAAAACACGCCGGGGATTATTATGTATCCTTTCTGGCAGATGGTTTATCAGAATCCCAGGGCGGTGTACGCCTGCGTGAATTTGGGGGAGGCGTTTGCGCCCTCGGAAATAAAGGACAGGTCGATTTGCATTGATGGGGATATTGGAGTGGTGCTGGAGAACCTGTAAAAAGAGAAAAACTTGAAAACATTAAAATATGTTCCGAATAATATATAAAATTCGGAACATATCCTCATTGCTGTTAAAACTGTTTTAAGATGTCGTGGTGTCCGACATCCACAAGAATGATTATTTTGTCTCCCTCATAATACCAGATAATGCGAATATCCATGTTGACGCTGCACTCAAATAGATCCGTTGTCCCTTGAATCCGCTTTGTCCGTAATGACGGATGGGAAGGATTCTGAGACAGCAATTCCAGCTTGTTTTTAAGCTGTTTCTTTTCCTGAGCGGTCAAATCCTTAAAATGTTTCTGGAAACGAGGAGTAAACGTAAACTCATATGCCATCAATCCGCCTCCAATTTGTCAAACAGAGCATCCACGCTATCAAAGACAGGCTGTTCTCCGGA
>CAMMBV010000021.1 GCA_946494335.1 uncultured Ruminococcus sp.
GAGAAGTCATCCTGTGCAAGGTACTTGCGTATCGTTTTGGGATCAGCACCTGTTTTTTTAGAAATTTCACTGATCCGGTATCCACAATTGCTCAAGTCTTTGATATGATTGATTTGGGACATAGTGAGCATCTTCCTTTCCTCCTTTATCTTTGGTGGTGCTTAGATAAAGGATAAATATAATGTAAAGGGGAATCAATATGTCCCGCTTTATTTAGGGAATTTCTCTCGCTTTTTTCAGGGAATTCTGACGCTTTTTTTCGGTAAATTTAGTGTATCATAAACAATTGATTCTGTTGAAGGGATAAAGGGTGGAAAAGTCCTCCTTACGGTACACCTTGTAAACGCCTCCCTGATGCTGGCTTTCCTCCGGAATTCCAACGATTCCCAGTCGGTCATCGATATCTTTGACCGTCTTTATCTGGAATTGAGACCGGATATCTTCATGGAGCTCTTTCCGGTTATCCTGGCTGATAACGCAAGTGAATTTTCCAATCCATCCCGGATTGAGTTTGACAGCCAGGGGAATCGCCGGACCCGCCTGTTTTACTGTGACCCGTCTGCCCCATACCAGAAAGGGGCTGCGGAGAATAACCACGAATTTATACGGCGCATCATTCCCAAGGGCACAGACCTTGCACTCTATACGCAGGATCAAATTTCCCTGATGATGTCACACATCAACTCCTATCTGCGCAAAGCCATGGGAAACAGAAGCCCTTACGACACCTTTGTTTTTCAGCATGGGGCAGAGACGTTGGAAAAGTTTGGACTCAGGAGAATCCCCTGTGATGAGATCATCCTGAGTCCAGAACTCTTAAAATAAATTTTTAGCAGCCGGAAATACATGCAAAGGCAGCTCTATACGGCCTGCCAGGGGTGGAATTAACCGTTTCTAAAAATTGATCTGTTTTCCACCCTGGAACGTTTATGCCTAAAAATCCGGCAGAAATCAAAGATTTCTATTTCTACTATACACGAAACCGCCACAATTTCAAATAAAAATGATAAAAATTGTTTTTCTTTCCACTATGGGTAGAATTTACTTTTTCAGAATGGAATTTAATCTTACAAAATGGAATTTACTTTTTCAATCGACCCGCATTTCTGCGGTTTGTAGGAAATTTGTTCAATTATAACTGTCGAAGACCCGAGGTGGACAGTTCAATCTGTCCGCAAGGAGTTCGAATAAATTATATGATTTTGCATAAACTTTTACTGGAAAGTTCTATTGACTTTCCTCTTTGCGCTTGCTAGAATGTAAGTACAATGAAAGTTTACCACTGACCGATATGTGGTATATAAATGGTCGGGTTGAAAGTTTACCGCTGACCAATATGCGGTATATAAATGGTTGGGTCGAAAGTATAGTCCTTCGCCGCAAGGCGAGGGGCTTTTTCCATAATGGGGATAAATGAATGAAGAAAACGGGATTTTATATTATCAAAGATAAGTTTTTTGAAGATATGTCGGATCCGTATCTCAAAGGAAATAAGGCGGGGAATAGACCGCATTATTACTGCTTTGAGGATACCAGTATCGGGATATACTGGATGATACCATTGTCCAGTCGTATTGATAAATACAGGAAGATTATGGAGAAAAAGGAAAAGGCAGGGAGACCTTGCGACATTATCCATATTGTCAAACTGGATGACAGTCGGGAGAGCGCATTTCATTCTTTAAAAAGCATAAAATAATAGTTAGTTCAAGCCGTCCGCCGAGGAGATTGAGAAATCGGATATTTTGGAGCGGCTGGCCTGAATGAAAGGCCTGACACACAGGCGATCATGGCAAAACGGTACAGCGCAGAATTGGACGATGTGAAAGATAAAGTTTATACGAGGGATATTTTTAAGCGTGATTGAGAAATGTAGCTGCAGGGGGTAAAACTTCTGCAGCAGGAAATAACTGATTAGATTGAAATGAGAATCCAGGAATGAGCGGAAGAAAGAAAAAGAGTCCGGGGTATGATGCGGACAGGATTTTTAAAGAATTTAAGGATGCTGTGGTATCTGCATATCGAGACGGCAATCAGGAAAAACCTGTCAGCCTGCGTTTTTTAGCAGATGAGTTTGATACTACTATACTTAAGATCAGAAAGGTATTGATTACGGCGGGAGAGTATCGGACAGATATTTCAGATACTGTAAACATACTGAAGAACCGGGGATTGAGTGTAACGGAGATTATGCAGGAGACTAATTTGAGCAGGGCATCGGTTCATTCTTATCTGCCGTATACGAAAGGGATTTATCAGGCATCGGAAATCAGTGCCAACGCGGAGCGTCTGCGAGTTTATTGGCGCCGGAAAGCTTGCGTAAAACAGTTAAGGGAAGCAATGGATGCCAGAGAGGTTCCGGAGGATATATTGTGGAAAACAGTAGAAGTGTTTGCAGGCTATCCTTTTTCTACGGTGAAGGGAAAGCGATTTTCATATTCGGTCAAGGGATATGAGATCTTTGTTGATCGGAAGAAAAAATCGATCACTAAAGCCACAGTGATGCTTTTTGCGGGGCGGGTCAGAGCGATACAGCATTCCGGAGAAAAGATAACCGGACCGAAAAAGGTTGGAACATTTGGGGCAAGCTATCTTTTCCCGATTTTCTTAAGGTTCGGCTTGATTGAGATAGTGTGATGCATTTAGATATAGAAACAAAATTGGGGAGGTATATATCCATATGTAAAAAATTATTTTTCTGACCTCGAGCAGCAGGTTCTATGCGGCCTTGTGGCGGAATCACTTTTTGGAATTCCGTTCCAATATATGGGAAATACGGATTGGAAAGCTGTTTATCATGAAAGTGAAAAGCAGGCTGTGATTATTCCGGTATTTTTTCACTATAACAAGCTGCTCCTGGGGAAAGAACTGAAATCAGAAATAGGCAGAGTGTGAACCAGTGTATCGGTCAGTGTATTCAGGCATTTTATGCATGAATATCAAGTATGTGTAATAGTAAATTTCACTATGGCTTGGAAATGTAGAATTTATTTTTTCATTTTAGGACTGATAGAAATCTTAGAACAGGAGGGACTCATATGAATAATACAATCCAATATAGAGGTTACATTGGCAGCGTTGAATTTTCGGAAGAAGATGGGCTATTCTATGGCAAAGTTATGGGAATACGCTCTCTGATCTCTTACGAAGGTGAAACTGCAAAAGAACTCATTCATGATTTTCATGGTGCTGTCGATGATTATCTGGAACTGTGCGAAGCAGAGGGCAGAGAACCGGAACTTGCCTATAAAGGCAGCTTTAATATCCGCATTTCACCGGAACTTCACAAACGTCTGGTTATTTACGCTACAGCGCATAACATGTCTCTGAACCGCTACATTGAAGATACTTTGGAAAAATCTCCTGCCGCAAAAATGCAATAAACATTTCCTCGCCAAGCTATAAAGCCTGACGAGGATTTTTGCGTCATAACCACATCTATGCTTTGCCGCATGTACAAAGGCATTTGCTCTCTGAAGGGATTGCTGCACTCCATGTATTTCATGCGGTGGAAAAGATCAGCAATAACCGGATTTCGGTGAATGGATTCAATCTCATCAAGGGTGCACTTCTGAATGATATCTTTCGGACTTTTGTATTGTTCCGATAATCAAAAAATATTGTTCCGGTACCGTTGATATCGTTCCGATAATAGGGTATACTGCTGTTTGAAATGAGGTGTAGATTTATGTATATAACAGTAAAACAGGCAGCAGAGAAATGGAGCATTTCAGATAGAAGAGTAAGGATACTTTGTTCAGAAGGGAAGATACCAGGCGTTACCCGTGAAGGACGTAGTTGGAAAATACCAGAAGATGCAAAGAAACCAGAGGATGGACGATATAAGACTACAGAAAATCTGTTGGAGAAGATTGATAGAAAGAAAACAGAATTGAACTCCAGACGCCCGCTGACAGAAGGAGAGGTGGAACGTCTCACGGAGGAATTTGTAGTTGAATACACTTATAATTCTAATGCGATTGAGGGAAATACGCTGACTCTTCGAGAAACAGATATGGTGCTGCGCGGATTGACGATTGACAAAAAGCCGCTGAAAGATCATATGGAGGCGGTGGGACATAAAGAAGCCTTTTACTTTGTACAGGATTTAGTAAAAGAGCAGGTGCCTTTATCAGAAAGCGTAATAAAACAGATCCATTATCTGGTTCTTGCTGATAAAAAAGATGACCGTGGGGTTTACAGAAGAGTTCCGGTAAGAATTATGGGAGCGAAGCATGAACCGGTGCAGCCTTATCTTATCCAGCCTAAGATGGAAGAGTTGCTGGATGACTATAGGAGCAGCACAGAGCATATCATCCCCCGGCTTGCACGGTTTCATATTGAGTTTGAGGGTATCCACCCTTTTATCGATGGAAACGGCCGCACGGGCCGGTTACTTGTGAATCTGGAATTAATGAAAGCGGGTTATCCTCCGATCGATATTAAATTTGCAGATCGGATTACCTATTATAATGCTTTTGATGAATACCATGTCAAACATAATTTGGAAGCAATGGAAAAATTGTTTGCAAGATATGTGAATGAAAGGCTGGACAGTTATTTGGCAATGTTGTAGAGGAGATCTGATCATCCTTCAAGGAGATTTAGATCACTGCTCTCGGAGAGAGATAGCATGTAACCAACGTCATTCTTATAATGGGTATGGCACACATTCGTGTGACTATCACATTTAGGGAGAACGATGGTCATGGTAGATTATCGCGAAATCCTTAGGCTTCATAGCCTTGGACACAACATCACACAGATCGCCGGAACAAAAGTTTATCTGATTCACCGTGAACCAGCAAAAAAATCCAAGGCCACGATGAGGATCCAGCATAAACCCGGAGACGCCATGGAAGTGGACTGGGCAGGTGGAACATTGCCAATTAAAAATCTTATCACGGGAGAAACGGTTCCAGCATGCCTGTTTTCACTTGTATGTGAAGTCCGGTTTTGTTGTATATTGTCCATATAAAACCAAAGAAATGTTTGAAAATGGCTTACTGGAAAAACTGGAGCCAGGAACGTACGAAAGTCTTGCAGCCATTCATAAATATTTATTTGATGAGATTTATGATTTTGCTGGTGAAATTCGCGAGGTGAATCTGTCCAAAGGAAATTTCAGGTTTACGCCTGCGATGTATCTGGAAGCTGCATTACAAAGTATTGATAAAATGCCTCAGTCAACTTTTGATGAGATCATTGAAAAATATGTGGAAATGAATGTAGCCCATCCATTCAGGGATGGAAACGGACGTGTGGGCAGATTGATCATGTTTAAAGAGTGCCTGAAATATAATATCGTTCCGTTCATTATTGAGGATAACCTGAAACTGTTTTATTACCGTGGGTTGAAAGAGTGGAATAGGGAAAAGGGGTGTGAAACGGAACTTTGAAAATATGAATAAATTGATATGATGTTTCGATAAATTGATAAATTAATTTGCAGGTAATATGTTACAATAATTGTGGAAGAAATGGTAAACAGATAAGAATGGGCAATTTGTTAGTGACAATTATAGAATGACAAAATGTAAACAAGGGAACAGTGTCCTTTTCATCGTGAAATAGTTGATACTGTTCTCTTTTTATTCAGTTTCATATCTGAAGTTCTTTCAAAAGAAAAAATTCCGGAGATAGACCATGTATAATTCAGAAGAGAAGGTTGCAGTCATGATTGACTCAATTAAGAAATTATGCGAACAAAAAAACGTAACGCTGTATTCGTTAGCAAAAGAAGCAGGGATTTCATCCTCAACTCTCAGTTATCTTATCAATGGGAAAACGAATCCTCAAATCTATACGATTCTCTCCATTTGTAATGCTTTGGGGGTTACAATTGGTGAATTGCTCCAAGAGCCTTCGGAATCTGTAAATCCTGATGAGAAATGCAATAATGACGCTGGAGAAACAATGTTGATAGAAAGCTATCGGAAACTTTCGGCTGCTAAACGTGAAATTCTGGCAAAATTTATCGATATGTTGCTGCAGTACAATGAAAAGTAGAGAAAGGTAAAGTCTGCCTGGATACTTTAATACGATAAAACGGTAACGTATAAAGCCGTTGATTAATATACTAAATAAAGAGACTGGAGAATGGTTTGATGAGTGAGGGGATTAGGTGTGTAACTATTGTACACAAAGCAGATGAAATTAAGAGATACCGGAAAATGTCCGGTTATTTTCGTTTAATAGGAATTTTTGTGTGTGAGATATTGGAAGGCAGGGAAGATTACGATCCAACCGATTTCAAAATATGGCTGTTGGATGATGATTCGCCTCAGTCAGTTAAAGAAGCATTGGAACAGATGAAAGAAATATTGGGCTCTGCTGTGGTGGCAACTTTAAATCAGATATCTGATATATATGATAAATATCAGCTGATGGAAGGCAGCTATGCAATTGAATATTTTGCAGATTCAAAAGAGAAGCTGATCTATGAGGATATGGATCAGGCGCATGGAAGATTTAAAAGATCCCTTCAGGAATTTTTAGAGCTGGAAAAAAAGGATGAGGTGGCAGAAAATCCGCTGTCGATGAAATACATTCTTACAGCCCAGGCTAATTGTCTGCGGCGGATGAATCAGTTGTTTACGGTACAGTGGGAAGCAATCCGGAAAAAATGGTATACGGGTTCTGATAAGGCGACAAAATCATACCTTCACACAAAAGGGTATTATTCCCACAAAGAGTTAGTAGAAAAGATTAATCGTATCCTGAAGATTGATTCCGAATTCTATGGAGCTTATGCAATTAAGGCTTTTTTTGAACTGTTGGATGATAAAACAAAAGTGGATTCCATGGAAAGTTTCAATAGTGCTTTGCGTCTGCTCAATGGCAGGTCTTATAGCAGCTATCTTCTGTATCGGATGGGACGATATTATGAATATATTTTAATTCGTCCGAGAAAGAGTCGTGATAATTACCAAAAAGCGTATAAGGTGGATCCTGACAATTATCGAGCAGCTTTTAAACTGTCTGTTTTCGCGTTAAATGAAAGAGAATATGATGAGGCGTTGTGGTATCTGGATAAAATCATCGAGATTTTGGGATGCAAAAAAGATTTAAATACGCTGCAGCCGGTAGAATGTGCATACCTGTTCAAGGCATATCGGAATAAAGGAAGGATATATTTTCAATTTGGAAATTATATGGAGAGCATAACTTTTTTTGAGAATGCGATTACTGTCTATAATAATGAAGAAAATGATAAACCGGATGGTTTTTATCCTTTTATGTTTAAGGACAACGCTATAGTGTACAAAAGAGCTGCAAGAAGCAAACTGCATGTCTGGAAGGTTTACGAAAATCTGGCGGAAGCATGGGCAAGAGCAGGATCTTATGAGAAATATAAAAAGTATCATCTGGAGGCAGAAAGTCTCAGAGAACGATAACAATGGGGGCAAATGAAGTGGAAGAAAAACAAAAGACAACGCTGGAGCGGAAATTGCTTAAAATTCGCAATACGGGTTATTATAAGGAAAATATAGAAGAATTTTCCGGGTCTTATCATGCCAATGCATACCGGATGATCGTTAAGATGCTGGAAGATATCATTAATAATAATTTTTGTAATCGGGAAATTGAAGAATATAATAATCCGGTAAATGTATTATCTTTTGTAGGCGGCAGGGGAAGCGGAAAGTCTTCCGTTATGATGTCCATTTTAGGGGCCCTGGAAAATTATAATTGTCATGATAAAAGAATGCTGAGATATTTTGAAAGGTTTCTGGACGGCCGGGATGTGATTTTTACATGTCTGGACTGTATAGACGGTGAATTGTTGGAAAAGGGAGAAGATATATTTAAAATTGTTCTTGCCCAGATTTACAAGAAATTCATTGATATGGAAGGCAGCGGCAATAGATATTATAATCAGGACAGTTACGATTATCAAAAGCGAGAGGTTCTGAAGATTCTTGAAAGAATTTATCAGGTTGTCTGCGAAATACAGGCGATGAATAAAGAAACTATTTTGCCTGTATCTTCAGCGTCTTATCTGAGTTCGCTTGACAGTCTGTCAAGCAGTCAGAAGGTAAAAAAAGATTTTCAGCGGCTGATTCAAATTTTTACTCGTACAATGGAAAACGCAGGGGAAAAATACAGCAAAAGCGGGAAGGAACACTATATAGTTATTTCTATTGATGATATTGATCTGAACACCGAAAACGGTTTCGATATGCTGGAAAAAATCAATCGATATCTGATGGTGAAAAATGTCATTGTCATGGTGACGGTGGATTATTCACAGATGCAGAGGCTGGCAGTGAAACATTTTTTCAATATTTTCCCAGCAGTGGACAAGATATTGACGGATGGTGAAGACTATGCAAACAAACTGGCGGCGGAATACCTGGATAAAGTATTACCTATTAACTATCGTGTCTACATTTCCAGTCTGGGAGATCGTTATACAGATGAAATGACCGGCATAAAACGTGAAAATACAGATTTGAAACAGGCGCTGTTGGGAAAAATTTACCGACGGACGGGTATACGATTTGACTCTGCCGGGATCAAAAAGCATTTTTATCAGCCTGGTTCCATGCGCCAGGTCACAAACTTTTATCTGTTGCTGAACAAGCTAAACCATATCCAGATTGCGGATATTTATGAACATCTGCCTAAAACGGAAGCAGAGGGATGTGAAATCAGAAACGATGTGATACAGGAAATGGTTGAGAATATGGACTGGATGCGGCGAGATCTATTGGAGCGTATTGCGGTAGATAAGCTGGGGCCATTTCCATTAAATGTAAAGGAATTCTGGAAACATCTGACAGAAATGGATGTAAGAAGAGCCAAAAATGCGGTTATATATTTTCTGAATGACGTTGACGAGTCGGAGAGTCATTCATATGTAACTACATCCGAAGATGCCACAAATGAATACAGTTACGGAAATTTGGTGGAGGCTATTTATACACTGGGACGCATCAAAAATAATTTATATAAACCGTTGGTACATTGTCTGCTGGCTTATTTTTCCTATGCTTTTACCAGAGAATATTTACTTGAAACACTGCATGTTAATTATAAAAACAGTAATGAGCCTATTACAAAAAAAGGGAAAATGCAGGAATTAATAGGCCCCTATGTAGCAGTAGAGTGGGCAGAGGATATGTTATCGATAGTTCTGGTGGAGAATGAACAATCTATAGATGCGCAGGAGGATATGGAAAAAGCAATATTAAATTCTGACAAACTTATTTATTATGGACATAGGTGGTTGTGGTATGTTCGGGCATTTGGTTTTAATTTACCAGACTTGAAAATAGAATCGCTGGAAGATCTCGGATGCCTTGCATGTAATATGGAAGTGCTGTATTGCATGATTACAGATGTGCGAGATTCTTATTATACTACAGAAGAATTGTGGGATAAATTAAAATTTGATTATGAAGAAGGAAAAAGTGAAGAACTCATTATAATGCTCAGTTTTCCGAGAAATAGTAGAGGGTATTTTAATGTTTTGAACTTCATTTCAAATTATTATGGGATTACCGAGCGGTTGGAAAAATTTGAATCTGCTTTGCTTGATGTATTGGTAGAAGTTTGGAAAAAAATAGCACAGGATGAATGCAGGGATAAAAAAGATGAAGAGATAAGGAAAGATGTGGAGGAAGAAGTAAAAAAACATTCTATGGTTGAAAAATACAAAAAGTGGGAGATGAAGTATGGAAAAAATACGCTCCCGTTTCCTTTGCACTGGTTTGATATGTCTTATAATATTTTGAAACGCGTGCACAGATACGCAAATGAAAACTTTCCCAGATATGTAAAAAAAACAGAGCTTGAATCATTATGTAAAGAAATTCAAAAAATATATATGAATATAAATGAACAGTTGAAAGAGCAGGATGAATTTTATCGAAAAGGTTCGGAAGTTGAGATTTCTTTCCAGGAGCGTTTTTCTTCCTCACCAGTAGCGGCATATTTTATGGAAAACTGGTTTGACGAAAAAGGCGATGAACTGGATTCGGTAAAAAAGAAAAGATGTCTTTTCTGGAAATCCTTTTTTGAGCAAAATATTTTAGAAACCGGAATTGATGATGTTATATGAATTATATTAGTCTTATTGCAAAACTACTGTATAAAAACGTTTCGTCACAAAATGTGATAGAAGGGAAAATCCAATATGATAATTTTAGTGTAAAAGAATTTACTAAAATTGCCACAGCCTACATACCGAAACGCAGTGAAAATGAAGTGACGAATATGTTTAATCATCTGGTATCTCTCTGCTGCCAGGATGCAATGAAAGAGGGACGGGTGTTGGACAGAAAATTGAATGTTTTCGAAATATTATTTGTAATATCGAGGAAGTTCCTTGATATCACAAATAATGATATACGGTGTCGTTTTTCAATGCTGCCGGGCTGGAGAGAATTGACAGTGGAGTTAAGTGAAGATCTGTTGGTGACAGCTTTTCTTGCCAGAAAGCTTACCCATGAATCCGTTATGCGAAGAGGATTTACATGGCCGGGAATTATTGGCCATGATAACGAGCATCTCAATGCGGTTATGAAGAGAGGGATTTCAGAAAATCATTCCCATCTTAATGGAGCTGCACCGATTTTTCACATTTCATGGATTGGGCTGATGAATAACCTGAACAGTTTTCCTTTTAAGAGGAATCTGGACTCATACCAAGTGGAGAGAAGGTATACGAATATTCTTTACACAGGAACCTATACGGAGAATCCCGTTTATGAGCGATATCTCCAGGCGGCATTAATTCGTCTGTTGCTTTTTGGGAAATTGTCAGGCAAAAGAATAAAATTAGGACAATATCGAGTGAAATTTTCTTTTGTTGAATCTTGTATTGAGATAAAAGATTTTTTAAGAACCTGCATATGCGGCGAAGAGAAAACTGTCACGGCAGAGACGGTTTCCTCGATTAGAGAAGGATTAAAAAATCAAGCAAAATGCAGATTTGATCGTTTAATTTGGTTGCTTTTAAAAAAAGATAATTTTATTTTGCAAACTACTGTTGGCGAGACCAAATTCAAAACAGAAGAGATACTACAGCAATTGGAGAAAGATATCGGCCAGAGTTATGAAGTGTTTGTGTATGATTTGTGGAGAAACACTTCAACAACTATTTTACTGGAAAGCATGGAGCAGTTTTTTGTTAATCGATATGATTATGAACAGATCTGGGAGGAAATCACACTGGAGAATGCTCAGAAAATGTTGGAACAGACAGATATGCTCCAAATTGAATTGAAAAATATTCAGTCCAGCATTGACGTTATGCGTATGGAAGCAGAGCGTGAGGTTTCTTTTGCTTATGGTGGGTTGGATTATGCATTGGGCGTTCTGCACTGGAATCAAATGAAAGAGGAAGATTTGAATTTTTTGTTCGCCGGAGAGCGCTGGTTGATGTATGAAATGTTTAATATGATTCATCGTAATCCGGTAGGGATTTTTCAGCGGTATGTTAAATTTTTTTATGCATATCTTCTGATTAAAGAAAGCATACGCTCAGAGATGGTGCAGTCCAATCAAAACGTGGGTTTTGCTAATTTCTGGCGGTATCAGAAGCGTAAAGGTGATTTCCTTGTGGACGATATTTACCGCAACATTTTTGTGAAAACAGCTGTTCGAGATAATTTGCTGTCTCCCAATATCCGTCGGATGGAGTTGAGGATAGCGCCTTCAGAAAGTATTGAAGAAAACTACAGAAATGTTATTCGTTTAGACCGTGAAATCAGCGCGTTTAAATTAGAAGAGGCACCTGTGGAGGAACGTTTTTTTTATACTCTGCATTTTATAAAAACGCCGGAAAATCCCAGTGGACCACTGGACTATTTTTATTGCCGACATGAAAGAAAACGTCGGACGGTTATGAAAATGGCCCGTGCAATTGCCGGGGTACGGGAGAGATATCCTTTGGCGGGAGAACGTATATTTGGAATTGATGCGGCTTCCAGCGAAATTGGATGCCGTCCTGAAGTTTTTGCAACAGCTTTTCGGTATCTGAAATCACATCGACATATTTACCGGACGATAAACGGGCTAAAAAAACTGCCGCAGTTAAGAGCAACGTATCATGTAGGCGAAGATTTTCTGGATGCGGCAGATGGTCTGCGTGCCATTGACGAAGCTGTAAATTATCTCAATCTGGATTATGGTGATCGGTTAGGGCATGCCTTGGCGTTAGGAATTGATGTGAAACAGTGGTATGAAGAGAAAAGCTATCATGTTGTATTGTCTCTTCAGGATTATGTAGATAATCTGGTCTGGATTTATCATAAGCTGGCTGAATATGGGATACAAGGATATGAAAGCCTGAAAGACTGGATTTTTTCGGAGTTTGCGGTAATATTTGAACAGCTTTATGGCGGGCAGGGGCATCCTGTGAAGGCGGATATCCATAATTACTACAATGCATGGAAACTGAGGGGAGACGATCCTTCCCTTTACAGCAGCCATCGATTTGAAGGATGGCAGGCGGCAGCCCTGAGACAGCCCTATCTTATAAATGAATGTTATCCAGATAATTATCAGTTAAGAGAATTGCCGGAAGTATCTGATTTGTATTTTCGGTATCATTTTGATGAAAAAAGTCGTAAAACAGGCAGTATGATTTCAGAATATCATATGACGAAAAACTATGCCAATGCAGTGGCTGAAATTCAACGAGCCATGCAGTTCGATATCGCTTCCCGAGGACTTGCTATTGAGACAAATCCATCATCAAACTGTCTGATCGGGACTTTCCGAAAGTATGAAGATCATCCAATCGTGCGGTTCTTTAATAAAGGGCTTGTTCATGATACACAGAAGATAAAAGAATGTCCGCAGATCCCGGTCTCCATCAATACAGATGATCAAGGTATATTCAGTACATCGCTGGAAAACGAATATGCGCTTATGGCGGCGGCTTTGTCAAATGTAACAGACGATAATGATAAAAAAATTTATAATCTGTCGGATATTTATGACTGGCTGGATAAAATAAGAAGCATGGGAAATGATCAGAACTTTGCTGAGATGAGTCAGGAAAGGAGATTCAACGGGAATGATCAAATGTAAAAAAACAAAACTACAAGAAAAACGAGAAGAGATTCTGTCAAAATGGAAAGAGAAGTGGGAGAAACAAAATGGGGATGTCTACATTGAGAACTTAGTGATAGAAACTTACGAAACGGCTAAAAGGAAAAGTGAAAAGAATAAAAAAATGAATCGTAATTTCAAATTGTTATTTGTGGGCATACATGGAATCGCATGTTTTCTATTTCTTTTATTTTTTATACGAAATAAATGGAGTTGGGCAAAAGCTTTCAGCACGCTTGCATTATGTATAATAATAGCAATATGGCTCAGCGCGATTGTGTCAAAATGGGTTGATATAAAAAAATATCAGGAAACCTGGATTAGACAGTCCAGTCATGTCCACAAAATGGAGAAGGAAATGCTGCTATTTTGGTGTGGATTACCTCCATATGAGTATCCGCAAAGCAGGAAAGACAAATTTATCCAAAATATGATAACAGTGTGGTCAGAAAATCATGACAAGTTTGAGAATAATATGGAAACAAAAGAAAAAAGACTTATGGAAGATTTTTCGGAGCATATTACAGCGTTGCCCCAAATAAAGAAGTAAATTTATTTTATGGCACGAGGAGGCAACTTTGGTTATGCCGGGATATGTTGTTCATCTGGCGGAAACTGAATTAGTGATTGACTATTTAGCAAAATTACATAGCGTACCGTTGGCAAAAGAGCAGTCTGTTGCCAACGGTACGCAAAAGATACGGCTCTTGCCAAAGGACAGGTTCTGTGATATTCTGGAAACAAATCTTGGACCGTAAGGTCATCTTTCAAATTCAGGACATATCGTCCATTTTTCAATAAACAAAAATAAATACTGGCGGAGGTGGTTGTTATCGACCTGAAAAAAGGAAACGTGCTGATGGGAAAATACTGCCTTTTGGAAGAAGTGGGGCGGGGAGGAGGCGGCCGGGTGTTTCTGGCTGTTGATGTCCGGCTGCAAAAAAAGTGGGCGGTAAAAATATTTGACAGAGCCGGAGAAGGAACCTGTGAAACACAGATATTAAAAGACCTGGATCATCCCATGATTCCAAGAATTGTGGAATATCTGAAAGAAGAAGGGGCTGAGGGTATCGTCATGGATTACCTGGATGGCGCCGATCTGGGGACGCTGGGCAGAAACGGGCGGACTTTTACGGCGGAACAGGTTTTAAATTTTGGAATTGCGCTCTGCGATGTTCTGCAGTATCTTCACTCGCGTAAACCTCCTGTGATTTATGGAGATCTGAAACCGCAGAACCTGATGCTGACCTTTGAGGGCAGCCTGAAACTGATTGACTTTGGCTGTGCAAAAAGAGAAGGGGACGCAAGCCGGGGAGAATTCACCGGAACAAAAGGATACGCGGCGCCGGAACAATATCGGGGAGAGACAGGAATCCTGTCGGATATTTACGGTCTGGGAGTGACGATGGAAGTAATCGCTGCAGGAAAACTTCCCCGGGAACTGAAAAGAATCTTGAAAAAATGCCGTCGTAAAAATCCGGCCAAAAGGTACCGGACAGCAGAACAGGTGCGAGGAAAGCTGATCTGGTGCAGAAAAAAGATGAAAGAGAAGAAAAAGCGCCCCAGGCTTGCAGCAGGAACGGCGGCGGTACTGACCGGACTGATGGTTCTGAACACGTTTGTCTCCATGGGGAGAAGTGCGTCTTATCTGGAAGCAGTGAAAGAAAAGCGATTTTACGATGCGGCGCTGCTGTACCCGGAACGGGAAAAAACCTATGTGATGATGTTGGAAGAAGGGGTGAAGACGGGAAAAACCGGGGATGCCCTGCGCCGGATCGAGGGACTTCAGGCAATGTATCCGGTGCAGACAAAAGAGCATTATGAAATCAGATTCCGCATCGGGCGGCTGTATCTGCAGGGGAATCCGCTGGATGAAAATTTCACTCCGGATTATGGACAGGCCGCGCTCTGGTACGGGAGGATTCCGGAGGAGAAATACCCTGATGTAAAGTGGGACAAAAAACTTCTGCGTATTCTGACGCAGTGGGGAGGGGAGACAAAATGGGATCAGGCGGCAAAGGCGCTGGAGGAAATTTATCAAAGATCTGAAAAAACAGAAAGCATGTTTTCAAGAGAGACACTTCTGGAGCTGCTGGCATCTGTATGGATGACAAACAGATATTACTTTGAAAATGCCGGAGAAGAGCCTCTGTTAAAGTGTATACAGTTATCAAAAGAAGGGCTGGCTCTGGCGGAAGAAAGAGAAGGTCCGGGAAGTGAACGGATGCTTTCATTCCAGATGCTGCTGGCCCAGGCCAGCTACCTGACGGGCATGCTTGAAGGAGACAGAGAATCTTTAAAATATTGCCTGAATCTTTATGAAGAACTGGAAAAGCAGGAACTTCCTGAAAATACTCTTTGCGAAATACTGCATCGCATGGCCTGTATCTGCGAGGAGCTGGAAAAGGAGAATACGGCGGCCAGGTATTATGAAAAGCTTTTGAAAGCGGATCCGGACGATGTGGAAGTCTACTGCGAATACGCCATGCTGGAACTGACACAAAGAGGCGGAACAAAAAAAGCAGAGGAGCTGCTGGAAAAAGCGGCACAGCTGCCGGGGGCGGATAAATCCAGAAACTATAATCTTCTGAAAGAACGAATGGAGGCGATGCAAACGTGAAAAATCTGAAAAAACGGGCGGCGGCGCCGGTTATCCTTCTGTCTTTGGGGCTTTGGTCCCTGTCTGTAGACGGCGAAACGGTTTCAGAGACAATAACGGAGACCACAAAGACAGAGACATATTGGGAAGAAGAGTTCAGCGGAACCCGGGAGGAGACAGAAAAATGGAAAGCCGGGAAAGAGAAAGAAAAAGAGGAGAAAGAAAGGGCGCAGGAGGGAAATAAGCAAAATGAGCAGCAGGAAACAATAGTAATAACAGAGACAGTGACAGAAGAACCGCAGACAGAGCTGATCATAGAAGAGGAAGCAGTTTTGGAAGAACAGGAAAGGGAGGAGGAAGAAGTCTTCCGGCAGTCTGTGGCCGAACCTGCGGACGTTTCAGCCGCTGAGACAGAGGAGACGGCGGATGAAACTTTGCCGGAAATCCGGATCGAAAATGTTGCTCCTTTTACCGCGGCCCGTGTATCGGTGAAGCCAAAGATTATTATTTCAGATGATGCCATAAATGAGTCGGCGGTCAAAATCATGCTTAAGAGAAACGAAGAAGAAAAAAACAATGTACCGGCAGATTTAAAACGGACGGGAACAGGGCTGATATACGAAATGGAAGCCGTTGAGGAAGACGGAAAATATCTGCTCCAGGTTGAGGCTGTGGATGAGGCTGGCAACCGTTCCGTTTTAAAACGTATTTTTACAGTCAATAAAAGCGGCACCCGTTTTATATATGATGAAAAAAGGTACGTGGAAGAGGAAGAAGTATATTCTCCACGGATTCGCGTTGAAAATTGTGATGTGGTGCGAATCCTTTCCTGCATGGTGAATGGGAAAGAAGCAAAATACAGCTGGGAAGGAGACGAAATCGTAATTGAAAGCAAATGCATTGGGACCGGCCGCAGCGTCATAACCATTGAGACGAAAGACAGCGCGGGCAACTTATCCTCCATGAAGCCCTGGGAAATTATCCGGATAGACAGAAGGGAAATAAACGGAATTCTTTGATTATTCAGTGAAGTATGGTATAATCTTCACAAATGGGAAAAGAGGTGGCATATGAAAAAAAGCATTTTGGGAAAAGGAATTCTATTATTTTTAATTTTCTGTATGGTTTCTGCCAACATGGTCTGGGCTTTTCCGGAAGAGAGTCTTTTGACGGGCGCAGATGAGCAGACGGTACAGGATACAGATGAAACTTCTGAAGATCCGGGAGAAATTGAAAGGGAAGACGTGCCGGATGTGCCGGCTGCAGATGAACAGGACGGCGATGATTCCGGCCTTTTGGACAGCAGTGAATCAGAGGAACCAGGTATGGAAGAGGACCTGACGCAGGATTTGACTGAAACGAATGAAGCGCTGGAAGAAGAACCGGAAGAGAAGATGCAGAAACTTCCGCAAAGCGGACAGGCCATAAGCAGAGCGGCTGGTTGGGAAGAGACGGAAGAAGGACTTAAATACCGGGGTTCAGACGGTTCCTATCTGAATAGCACCACAGAAAAAATAGGGAAGTACCGTTTCATGTTTGATGAGCGTGGGGTTGTGAAAACCGGCTGGCAGAATATAAACGGACAGACCTATTATCTGAAAAAGACAGGGCAGCCTGGTGTCAAAGGCGCCATGCTCCTTGGCTGGCAGAGTATAAACAGTCAGACTTACTACTTCAAACAGAGCGGTACCAGTGCGGGAGTGATGTTTGAAGGTCTGCAGAGCATCAGCGGCAGAAAATATTATTTTAATCCTGAGGGCGCTGCCGGAGAGAAGGGACGGATGCTGACGGGATGGCAGACCATAGACGGACAGACTTATTATATGAAGAAAACCGGTGAAAAGGGTGTGAAAGGAAAAGCTTTAATTGGCTGGCAGAGCATAAGCGGGCAGACCTATTATTTCAAACGAAGCGGAACTAAATCTGCGGTGATGTTTGAAGGTCTGCAGAGCATAAGCGGCAGAAAATTTTATTTCAGTCCAACGGGAGAAGCCGGAGAAAAAGGGCGGATGCTGACGGGATGGCAGACCATTAACAATCATACCTACTATATGAAAAAGACCGGCGAAAAAGGTGTGAAAGGAAAGGCATTAATTGGCTGGCAGAGTATTGGGGGACAGACCTGCTATTTCCTGTCCAGCGGTTCCGGAATGGGGCGGATGCTGACCGGTTTTCAGAAAATCGGCGGCAGGACCTTTTTCTTTAAAAGAACCGGCGATTATGGAATTAAAGGCCGTATGCTCCTTGGCTGGCAGAGTATTGACGGAGAAAAATATTATTTTAAACAAACGGGAACGGCAGGTCTGAAGGGAGCGATGTTTACCGGGTGGCAGAACATCAGCGGAAAACAGTATTATTTTGATCCGGACGGCGTTTATGTTCCGGGGAAGAAGAAAATAACAGTGGCTGTTGACGCAGGTCATCAGCTCCACGGAAACAGCAGTCTGGAGCCTATCGGTCCGGGGGCTTCCGAAAAGAAGCCGAAAGTATCCTCCGGTACATACGGTCAGTGGTCCGGTCTCAACGAATATGAACTGAATCTGACCGTGGCGAAAAAACTTGAGAAAGAGCTGGAAAAAAGAGGGTACGAAGTGTATATGATCCGCACGGTTCATAACGTGGACATCAGCAATTCACAGCGGGCGAAAAATGCGGCCAATGCCGGAGCGGATATACTGATTCGTATTCATGCCAACAGCGACAGCAGCAGTTCTGTTTCCGGTGCGCTGACAATTGCACCTACCAATTCAAATCCGTATATGACAAAGACGAACATCAGCAAATCCAGACTCCTTTCCCAGAAAGTACTGGATGCGTTCTGTAAAGCCACGGGGGCGAAAAAGAGAAGTATCTGGCATACGGATACCATGAGTGGAATCAACTGGAGTACCATACCTGTCACCATTGTGGAGATGGGATTTATGAGCAACCGCCAGGACGACCTGAATATGGCCAGTGATTCTTATCAGAATAAGATGGTCAAGGGGATGGCTGACGGCATTGATGATTATTTCTAAGCAAAGGAAGACAGACATATGTCACAGATAATATTATTTGATCTGGACGGCACACTGACAGATTCAGCGGAGGGCATTACCAAAAGTGTTCAGTATGCTCTGCAGCATTTTGGCGTGGATGAACCAGATCTGGAAAAACTGAAATGTTTCGTGGGGCCGCCCTTAAAGGAACAGTTTATGAAATACTGCCATATGCCCCAGCGGCAGGCAGAGACGGCGGTAGCTGTATACCGGGAACGTTATGCCAAAACAGGAATTTATGAAAATCAGCTCTATGAAGGAATTCCGGAGCTTTTGGACATGCTGAAAAAAGAAAAAAAGATACTCTGTGTAGCTTCATCAAAACCGGAGATATATGTCCGGCGGATTCTGGAATATTTTCAGATTGATCAGTATTTTGATGAAATTGTGGGAGCCAATATGGACGGCACCCGGACGCAGAAAGAGGATGTAATTGAGGAAGCTCTGCTCAGGCTCCATGCATCGGACAGCCGGGAAGATGTTCTGATGGTGGGAGACCGCTCTCATGATGTGGAAGGTGCATTAAAATGCGGTATCCAGTGTATTGGAGCAGCCTATGGATATGGAGGCGCTTCGGAGCTGGCCAAAGCCGGCGCCATTTATATTGCCAATTCCGTGGAGGAGCTTAAAGTGCTGTCTGACCGGTACCGGTCCGGTCAGGATGCACAGGAGCAGGAAAAGGAGGAGACAAAAGAGTCTCCTGTACAGATGAAGACCAGTCCGCTGAAGAAGATCTGGCGGGTGCTGTATCCGATAGGGATTCATTATGGGATATCCTTTGTTGTAACGCAGGCGGCGGCCATAATTTTGTTCAGCTGGTACACGATGCAGCAGGGCGGAATGGATTTTGAAGCAGTCAATGATCTCATCATGGAGAAGGCAGTGCTGATAACGGGAATTTCCAACGTGCTGGCATTGATTCCTCTGGGCCTTTTCTATAAATGGGATACCCGGCTGAGGAAAAAGCGTCTTTTGGGGGAACCAAAGCTTAACCGTGTTCTGAAGAAAAAGGGAGTTTATTTTATGACGGTTGTCTTTGCCATTACGGCCAGTCATGTTTTAAATGAACTGATAACTTACAGCGGTCTGGACAAGCTGTTTCCCGGATACTCCCAGCTGGAAGAGGCGGCGTTCAGCAACCAGAGTATTTTTCTTATGATTCTTGTGGTGGGAGTGGCGGCTCCTGTGGTGGAAGAAGTTCTGTTTCGGGGACTTATCCTCAAAAGAATCCAGGACTATCTGGGAAGTGTCTGGGCGGTGGTTCTTTCGGCTTTGATATTTGGGATTTACCATGGAAATGTAGTGCAGTTTGTCTATGCAGGACTTCTGGGGCTGGCTTTTGGCGTTATCATGTGCCGGACAAATTCCCTGAGAGTGGCCATTACGGCCCATATGGCCGCCAATCTGTGGTCTGTTCTGGGCAGCGCTCTGACGCAGATACTGCTGATGAAAAATGAAGCTGCCTACTACGCAATGCTGGGATGCTTTGTAGTTCTGGCTCTTATGAGCGGCGTCTATATTATGACAGGGAAAAAGATAAGTGTTGATGAGAGGAGAGAATAGTCATGTATTGTGAAAAGTGTGGTGCACAGCTGGGACCGGAAGATGTTTACTGCCCTGAATGCGGTACGAAGGCAGAGGATGACGCTACAGTAAGGATGGGGAATAATTCCGGTCAGCCCCGCAGAGAATATGTGCAGGAGAAACAGAACCGGCAGCAGTCCGGTGCAGCTTCCTGGCAGAATCAGCAGAACCGGCAGGAAAACCGGCGGCCGGAAAACGGGTATCGGCCGGATGAACGATTCTATCAGGAGAAATACAGAGAATCGAGTCGTGATTCCGGAAATGATAAAAAAGACAAGATATTGTATGCTTTTTTGGGAGTCATTACAGTAGTTCTTGTGGTGGGTATCATCTGGGGTGTTAAGACTCTGGTTGACCTGAACAGTGAGGATGATGTTACGGTAGAAGCGGCAGATGCGCAGGCGGAAGAAACAAATCCGGATCTGGAGAGTGAAACGGAGGATACGGTGACGGTGACGCCTACCCAGGCGCCGACAGAAGTCCCGGCCACAACGCCTGTTCCCACACCGGCGGTTACTGCGGTTCCAACGGCTGCACCAGTACCCACGCAGGTTCCGGCGGCGTCCTCTTCCAGCGGTGATTATGTGATTGCTGACAGCGCAACCCGCCAGCTGAGCAATGCGGATCTGGCAGGCTTGAGTCAGTGGGAACTTCGAGTGGCAAGAAATGAGATTTATGCAAGGCATGGACGGATGTTTGAGGATGATGCGCTGGATTCTTATTTCAGAGGAAAAAGCTGGTATGTGCCCAGTATTCCGGCTGCCAGCTTTGATGATAATCAGCTGCTGACAAAGACAGAGCTTCGAAATGCAAAATTGATATCTGATTACGAAGCGGCTATGGGTTATTATTAACGGAGGAACAGGGAATGTATTGCAGACATTGCGGTGCGTACAATGACGAGAGCAGCCGTTACTGCGAAAACTGCGGCAGTGCTCTGTATGCAGCTCCACAGTTTCCGCAGGAAGACAACAATCCGAAAAACAGGAAACGAAAAATTATATGGGCGGTGATCATTGCAGCGATGGCAGTTCTCCTTGCGGTGATTGCCGTTGTTGTCTGGAAAAATGTGACGCAGCAGGAGCAGTATACGGAACAGATGTCATTGGGAGAAAAATATCTTGCACAGATGAATTATGAAGATGCTGAGATTTGTTTTAGGGAGGCGATTGAGATTAATCCGCGCCAGGCGCAGCCATATCTTCAGCTGTCAACCGTTCTGACGGAGACGAAACGGTATGAGGAGGCACAGGAAGTACTTACCCAGGCGCTGGAAACAATTCCGGCAAAAGAGACAGCCAGGACAGAAGCGATAAAACGCCGGCTGTCAGAGGTGGAGAAGCTGATAGAGGAGTCTGAGGCAGAAGAGGAGGAAAGTAAAGATGCGCTTTCCATTGCCATGGATGTGCTGGGATATCCTTATCTGTCCGACAATTCTTATGTGATACAGTTCATCCATGAGGATAATAACGTCAAAATGAGCTGTATAGAGGATGAAGGCATCTTAAGCGCAGATCTGTATGATTATGATCAGGACGGGCAGGATGAAATCCTGGCTATTGTGCTTTCCAGTCAGGATACGCAGCTGTTATCCCAGGTGTTTGTGCTGAATATGCTGGAACAGGAAGAAAGCGGCGAATGGAAACTGTCCGCACAGCTGACGGTCAGCGGAGAGTACCAAGCTCTGGACGACATCAGTTGTCCGGCCCGCATGGAATTTTTCGCCAAATCTTATGATGACCATATGGGCATTTTTATGGAGGCCACAGGCATAGCCAGTCATCTGGCGGACGGCGCTTCCTGGGAGCTTTTCCAGGCGGTATATCAAAACGGGACCTTCCGTCAGGAAGGAGAAGGGATCGCTATGGCAGGTTCCGATGATATTGCCGATGCATGTTTTCAAATGGATGATACCTATGATACACATGGATATGAGGAAGGCAGAGAGACAATCCTAAGATTTACCGGCAATGTCCGGGCGCTGGGATTTGATCCGGACCGGCTGGGCTGGGATGCGCCGCTGACGGAACAGGATGACAGTCTGCGAAGTCTGGTGCGGCTTCAAAAGAGTACACAGGTGACTTCTTCTGAGGCCTTCGAATGGATAAACGGCGGAGGAGCACAGCCCTTCGGAGAGATTAACGTGGTCATTACAGATTTTACAAAAACCCGGGAGGCACAGGAAACTTCAGCAGAAGGAAGTTACCAGGCGGAGATTATGACTTATCAGGGAAATGAAGATATTCAGTATCCCCGGTTTTCGCCTTCCTCACCGACGGTAGATCAGTGGAACGCACACTTTGAGGAGATGGCAGCCACGGTTCAAAGCACCCAGGATGATATGCTGGCGGACGGAATAACCAATGCTTGGGCAAAGCAGGAGGCCCAGATTATGTATCAGGAAGGGTCTTTGGTTTCCATTCGCTTTCTCAGTGATGAATTTTACGGAGGAGCTCATGGGATGACCCGGGAGTTTGGTGAGACCATAGATTTAAACAGCGATCATACCTATACACTGGAAGAGCTGCTGAATACGGATACGGCGACGGCACAGCAGATGGTGAACGATGGATTTAATCAGCTGATTGCAGCAAATCCGGATGAATTTTTCGGAGACGCGGTCAGTGATGTTTCCCCTGATTTTCAGGAGGTAGGGTATTACAAAACGCCGGAAGGAATCAAAGTGATAAGCACTTTGTACTGGCTGGCGCCCTATGCCGCCGGAACGCATGAGATCCTGCTGCAGCCTGTGGGAACGTAAAAGATGTAAAAAGGTGCACGTAAAATTTGGAAAAATGCTTGAATCCGCCTTTTTCCCGTGCTATAATCATAAAGTCGCGAAAAAACACGCATGTGAGTAACCTGTATGGTGCCTGCATTCAGGTCACAGGGAAGCGTCGAAGCATGCGGAGGAACAAACCAAAAAGGAGATAAGAACATGAGCGTAATTTCAATGAAACAACTCTTGGAAGCAGGTGTACATTTCGGACATCAGACAAGAAGATGGAACCCGAAAATGGCCGAGTACATTTACACGGAAAGAAATGGTATTTATATCATCGACCTTCAGAAATCAGTAGGAATGGTTGACGATGCATATAAAGCAGTTTCTGACATTGTTGCAGACGGCGGAAGCATTCTGTTTGTAGGAACAAAAAAACAGGCTCAGGATGCTATTAAAACGGAAGCGGAGCGCTGCGGTATGTTCTATGTCAATGAGAGATGGCTGGGCGGTATGCTGACCAACTTCAAAACAATCCAGAGCAGAATCCAGAGACTGAAAGAGATTGAAGCTATGGAAGAAGACGGAACATTTGACGTGCTTCCGAAAAAAGAAGTCATCGAACTGAGAAAAGAAATGACCAAGCTGCAGAAAAACCTGGGCGGTATCAAAGAGATGAAAAAAATCCCGGATGCCATCTTTATCGTAGACCCGAAAAAAGAAAGAATCTGCGTACAGGAAGCACATACTCTGGGAATCCCGCTGATCGGTATCTGTGATACAAACTGCGATCCGGAAGAACTGGACTATGTAATCCCGGGCAATGACGATGCAATTCGTGCAGTAAAACTTATCGTTTCCAAAATGGCTGACGCTGTTATTGAAGCAAAACAGGGAGAAGCTGAGGATGCCGTATATCCGGAAGAGGCAGTGGAAGAAACAGAAGAAGCTGCAGTAGAGGCAGAGTAATAATTCAAATTTCGTAATTCAGGAGGAAAATCATCATGGCTATTACAGCAGCAATGGTTAAAGAATTAAGAGAAATCAGCGGCGCCGGAATGATGGACTGTAAGAAAGCCCTTACAGCTACAGACGGCGATATGGACAAAGCAATGGAGTTCCTGAGAGAAAAGGGACTGGCAACAGCTCAGAAAAAAGCAGGCAGAATCGCAGCAGAGGGTATCGTTATGCTGAAAGTGTCTGATGATGAGAAGAAGGCTGTCGCAGTGGAAGTAAATGCAGAGACAGACTTTGTTGCTAAAAATGAAAAATTCCAGACATATGTGGCACAGGTGGCAGAGCAGGCACTTGAGACATCTGCAGCAGATATTGAAGCTTTCCTGGCAGAGCCCTGGAAATTTGATACCAATGAAACAGTATCTGAAGCCCTGGCTCATCAGATTGCAACTATCGGTGAAAACATGAACATCCGCCGTTTCGCTCAGGTAACAGAGGAGAACGGTATGATTGCCGCTTACACTCACATGGGCGGAAAAATCGGAGTTCTGGTTGACGTTGAAACAGATGTTGTCAACGATGCTGTAAAAGAGATGGCCAAAAATGTTGCCATGCAGGTAGCAGCTTTAAGACCTCAGTATACAAATCGTTCTGAGATCAGCGAAGAGTACATTGCTCATGAAAAAGAAATTCTGCTGGCCCAGATCAAGAATGATCCGAAAGAATCTCAGAAACCGGAAAAGGTTATAGAGGGCATTGTAAACGGACGTATCAACAAAGAGCTGAAAGAAATCTGTCTGCTGGATCAGGTATACGTAAAAGCAGAGGATGGAAAACAGTCCGTTTCCAAATATGTGGAAGAGGTTGCCAAAGCCAATGGCGCCAAGATCAATATCAAAGGCTTCGTTCGCTATGAGACTGGAGAAGGTATTGAGAAAAAAGAGGAGAATTTTGCAGAAGAAGTTGCAAAACAGATGGCTGGAAACTAAGCCGATCAAATATGCATTGATATCCTGAAAGGAAAACCCTTATAAGTGATGAATATACGTCGCTTGTAAGGGTTTTTTATAGTAGCAGAAAATGCAGGGCGGGCATAAAGTTTGGTTGATAGTACCTGCTTTACAAAGCCAGAGAATTTATGATAGTATTTAGATACTAAAACGGAGAAAAATATAAGAGGTGTAGCAGATGTTGATTTCTTTAAGTTCAGGTAATTACGATATTATTGCCGGCGGTCAGGTCTTTCTGTTTGCAAAAGACAAAGATTTCAAAATTGATATACAAGGAGATGAAGGGGCTGTTTTTTCGATTGTATTGAATTTTACTGAAAATGAATCCGGAAAACAGGATATACAGGCAGAAACTAATGGGAATAAAATTATGGTGACATGCCTTAATTTTAAGAGTACAGGTACCGGATTGAAAGAACCTGTTAAGCTGGCAAAGGTTGATGGCAGGGATCTGTATTTTGTTTTTTGGTCTTATCTGGAAGGTGAAGGATCAAGAAGCGTAAAATATACATTTTTTGCTGAAAAATGATGGAAAAAAGGGGTGAACGAATATGAATCAACTGAATACGGATTTTAGATTTGAACTAGACTCTAACACTTCTTCAGATAAAAGAACTGGTGCAGCATATCAAATTATGCATATGGAAAAAATTGTGGCAGAAATATCTGATACCGGGGATGCAAAGATTATTAATGAACAGTTCATGCCATATGATCTGTATTTGGATGAGGAAGAAACGGACTTCAACATAGATACAAGACTGAACAATCTGGATAATTTCTATCATTGGTGTGCTTCACGTGTTTTGTCACTAGACAGGAAATATGCAAAAGAGATTTTAAACAGCATAGGAGCCGCACAGGCAGTAACGGACAGGGATCGCGCAGACATCTCGTTATCTTACCACTGTGTTTCTCTTACCGATGTATTCTGGGTAAGAAGAAAGGGAGAAAGTGTAACTTTTCAGCAATTGAATCTGTATGACAATTCGCTGAATGAAGCGGTGGTAGAGATTTCATTGAGAGGCCGGCAGATGACAGTGACCAATCAGGAGCTTGCCCCGGATCTGTCGACAAAAGGATGCTTTCCGAAAGCGTGGATCCGAGAAGAAGAAGGTTTCCATCTGTTGAAAGACGGGGATGAAGACGCAGTCAGAAAAGAACTGCTTGCAAGCAGGATCTGTCAGTGCTTTGATATACGACAGGTCAGATATGAGGAGTACAGTTTTAAAGGGGAGCGTGTGACCAGGAGCAGTCTGGTCACATCGAAAAGATATTCAATGGTTTCCAAAATGGCTTTTGATGTCTACGCATGTAATCATGATCTGGATACAATTGAAGTATGTAAGGCTCTTGATCCGGAAACTTATTATGGAATGAATATGCTGGATTATCTTACGGGAAATACAGACCGGCATCCGGAAAATTGGGGATTTCTTGTTGATAACGATACCAATAGATATATATGTCTGTATCCGGTTATGGATTTCAATCAGTGTTTTTTGTCATATGATGATCTTGAGGGTGCAAATTGTCAGACTGTCCTGCCGGAAAGGATGACACAGCGAGAAGCAGCAGTTGATGCCGTCAGGAAGATCGGACTGAGGCAGGTGAGGGAAATGGATATGAGCATATTTGGCGGCATGAAAAAAGAGGCGCAGATGTTCTGTAAAAGGCTGGCGGAACTCAGACGTCAGCAATTTCCTGAACTTAAATGATCTGTAAAACCCTTGAAAAAGATCACAGGGTATTGAACACAATGTCCATATTCAGTTTTTCAAGGGTTTACATTTTGACAATTCTGTCTATTATATTTCTCCTTATTGATTTTGAACAGTCGCTTATACTATAATCCAGTTATGGAGTGTGTGTTTTACACACATTTGCAGAGGGGAAACGGCGTATATTTTAAGCAGAATGCTTAATTGAGCAGTATATGCCGTGTTCTGTCTGTATAAACACTATGTCCATATGGACAAGAGAAGGAGGAAGTTAAGTATGAGTGAAAAAAGCAACAAAAAAGGACTCAGTAAGGCTCTGAAGATCTTCTACGGCGTTGGAGACTGCGGCTTTACCCTGATGTCCAACATTGAAAGTTACTATTTCAATTTCTTTTTGACGAACCTTGCTCAGTTCAGTCTTCCAATGGTAACTTTAATCACCACAGTGGCAAGTACTGTAGACGCGGTACTTTCCTGGATGTACGGTGCTATCCTGAACAGTATCAAACCGCTGAAATGGGGGCGTTATCGTTCCTGGCTGGTTGTGATTCCATGGCTGGTACCGTTTTTATATGCGTTCCAGTTTGTTAAAATAGGAGATGGCTGGCTGTCGGCAATTATTATCATCATTGCGGCAATCTCCAGTCATGTGGCATGGAATTTTGCTTATGTGGCAAATGTATCCATGATTTCCGTTGCAGGAAGAACACCGGAGGAACGTTCTCAGCTTTCTGCTACCAGAGCAGCATGGGCAAACTTTTCAAAGGTTATCTTTTCCTATGTAGGACCCGGTCTGGCTGCAGTTATGGCAGGCTTTATCGGTGAAATAAACCAGTATGGTGCGGCTGCATTCGTACTCGGTGTTATTATGGCAGTTCTTTATTATGCTCATTTCCGTATGTTTGACGGATATGAAGAGGTACAGGTAGCGGATAAATCCGCTCAGCAGAAAGCGCCTGCAAAGGATAAAACAGGCGGAATGGACCTGATCCGGGCGCTGCTTCAGAACCCGCCTCTGATCGCGCTTCTGATTGCCGATCTGGCGAAATTTATGTTCAACTTCGTACTGATGGGTGTTGCTACTTATTACTTTACATATATTGCTAACAGCGCGGGAATGCTGTCCACTTATATGTTGGTAACCAACATCTTCTGTGTTATCGGTGCGTACCTGAGTAAAACATTAAGCAACAAGTTTACAACCAGAACCACCACAATCGGTGTAATGGCGATTCAGGCAATCCTTCTGATTGTATCTTATTTCTTCTATAACAATGTCACTGTCGTTATTATACTGATGAGTATTGCCATGTTCGGATACGGCATTACATACGCATGTACACCGGCTCTTTATGGTGATACCATTGTTTACAGTGAGTGGAAGACAGGAAAGAATGCGGCAGGATGGATCAGCGGTCTGCAGAATGTTCCGCTGAAAGTTTCCATTATGACCCGTGGTGTCATCATCTCCGCATGTCTTGCAATGGGACAGTTCAGTTCTGACATTGATCCGGCAGCTGCCTCTGAACAGCTGAAAAATGCGATCAGTATTGGATTTATGGTAATTCCTGCCATCGCTTTGATCATTGCCGTTATCGCTCTGATCTTCGGATTCAGACTGACGAAAGACAAAGTAAACCAGTATGCGGCTGAAATCGCATCCCGTTCATAAGCAAGAGAGAAAAGCAATTAATCAGCAGAAATGGATGAGAACATCAGATTTTTGTTAAATCTGCAGATGATCGCAGATGAGATAGTGGAAAAAATGCCGGACGTACAGTTGTATACAGGAGAAGATACACAGCTTCTGGAAGGCATCTGTTTTTACCGTCCGGGGATGGAATTGTCTTCACGGTTTGCCTATGTTGTGAGGGCGGAAGAGATAGAAAAAATTCCGGTGCCGGAAAGTCACTGCTCCCTCATCCTGCTGGGTGATATGCCCAAAGCCTGGGATAATGGTTTCCATACCATTATCCAGGTACCGGGCGAAAAAGATCTGCTGGAAGTGACAAACCTGTGTCTGGAGGCATTTCATAAACACAATTCCTGGGCGGAGAAACTGCAGAATGTGGTTATGCATGAGGGCAGCGTGGATGAACTGTGCAGGATAAGCTATGAGTATTTTCAAAATCCTCTTTTCGTCCATGATCCTCAGCTGCGGGTGATTTCCTGTCCAATCTGGCGAGAAGGAATGATCTCCTGGGAAAAGGATGAGATGACGGGTCTGTGGATCACACCCCTGGAAGAGCTGAATGAGCTTAAGACGGACAATGAATATTTAAGTACGCTGACAACGAAGCATGCCCATATATTTTCGGCGGAATTAAGGGGCTACCGGGATATTTATGTCAATATCTGGGATGCCTTCGGCGGCTACGAAGGGCGGCTTGTTATCTGTGAAATTGAAAACCCCCTTAAACCCGGGCAGTTTGCTGCAGCGGAGTATCTGGCTGACCTGATCCGTCTGACGCTGGCCAGAAGGGGACATCTTGACAATACCTACAAACGGACTCTGTACAAAATGCTGACAGAGATGATCCAGGGAAAAGAGTTTTCAAATTCTGAGATTGAAAAACGGATTGCACAGTGCAAATGGCGGATAAATGACCATTATATCTGCATTCGCATGGATGCAGAGGAAGGAGAAAGTCCCGGCTCATCTGCCAGCGTATGCAATTATGTAGAGGCCAGAGTAGACGGTAGCAAGGCTTTCTACCATGAAGACAAAATTTGCATTATTATCAATTTGTCTGTGAATGATCATTACACTTCGGATATTGCCAGCATTTTAAGAGACGGACTGTTTAAAGCCGGCTTCAGCAATGAATTCCACGATTTTACCCGTTTAAAACACTATTACCGCCAGGCGTCTACGGCCCTGGAATACTGCCGCAGACGGAATGATACTATGTGGTATTACAGTTTTGACGATATTGCAATGGATTATATTGCTGATCTTTGCTGTACAGAGTTTGAAGCAGAGGATCTGTGTGCTTATAAACTGAAAAGACTTCAGGAGTACGATGAAGAAAATAAGACGGAATTGTTTAAAACTCTGTGCACGTATATTTTAAAGGAACGCAATACCGTGGCTACATCGGCGCAGCTTTATGTGGGCAGAAGCACGCTCTATTACCGGCTGCGCAAAATAAAAGAAATCACAGGTCTGGACGCGGACAGCGTTGCAGAGCCTGTACAGAATCTATATTTGAAGCTTTCTATTTTTATTATGGAAAAACAGAAGGTAAAGAAAGGAGAGTGACAGTATGCTGACTCCCAGGCAGAATCTGCTGGAGACGCTGAAAAAAGACGGAAAACCGGAATGCCTTTGCAATTCCTTTACCATGTTTCGCGGTATTCCGGGAGATCCATGTTTTAAACTGATCCGCGGCAACCGTGTCCGCGGGACAACATCCCATGATCAGTGGGGTACTCTTATTCTGTTTCCGGAAGATGCACCTGCGGCGGTGCCCAGTGTGACGCCGGAGAATCAGGTGATCAAGGATGTTGCAGAGTGGAAAAAATATGTAAAGGTGCCCGATCTGATCGGCAAATGTTCCGATGGATGGGAGGATGCCCTGGAGGCAAAAAGTAAAATCGACCAGGATCAGTATCTGACTATGGTTGTAATGGGAACCGGTATCTTCGAGCAGCTGCATATGCTGATGACTTTTGAAGATACGCTGATGAATTTCCTTCTGGAACCGGAAGCCATGCACGAACTGATCGATGTGATCTGCGAGTACCGTCTTACTTATATGAAGCTGGTAGTGGAGCATCTGCATCCCGACTGTATCATATCCCACGATGACTGGGGAGCAAAAAACAGTCTTTTCATGTCGGCTGAAACATGGAGAGAATTTTTTAAAGAGCCTTATCGTAAGCTGTATGATTATCTTCATTCCCAGGGTGTGATCGTTATGCATCATGGAGACTCTTATATGGAGCCGATTGTGGAGGATATGGCGGAGATAGGCGTTGATATCTGGCAGGGCGTTCTTAATACCAACAACATTGCGGCCATCTCTGAGAAAGTGGGCGACCGGATGCTGCTGATGGGCGGCATCGACTCTGTAATCGACAGGGAAGACGCCACAGAAGAGGAGATCCGTAAGGAAACCAGACGTGCCTGCGAAGAGTACGGTCATCTGAAAGGTTTCTGGCCGGGAATCACTTATGGCGGCCCTGGAACCATTTATCCCCATGTGGAAGAGATTGTAATTGACGAGATTAACAAATATAATATGGAACGCTTTGGCGTGGCGATCAGTTGATTGGCAGATCAGAAAGATTTGCGAATTAAGGAGATTTGTGAATTAAGGAGAGAGAAAATTGACGGCGAAAGAAATATTACTGGAAACAATTAAAGTGGACGGTAAACCGTCCCGGCTGCTGAAACAGTTTGAAGGAACCGTATTTTATCCCCCCAATCCGGCTGGAAATTATATCAGAGGAAACCGCCATCGGGGAATGGATCCGCTGATGGACCGGTTTGGAACCATGATCCTGTGGCCGGAAGATCAGCTGGCAGCAATGCCTCATGTAACAGAAGAGAACAAGGTTATCAGTGACGTTTGTGAGTGGAAAGAGCAGTTGAAAATGCCGGAGCTTCTGGAAAACTGTTCGGATCCGGAACTGTGGAAACCTTTTAAGGAAAAAGCAGATGAAATAAAAGCCAGCGGCAAGCTGTTTATGGCTTTTATGCCTACGGGTGTTTTTGAACGGCTTCATTTTCTGATGGGATTTGAGGATATGCTGGCTAACTTCCTGCTGGAGCCGGAGGCGATGATGGAGCTTACCAATGCCATCGGTGAGTATCGCTATCAGTATATGAAACTGATTGTGGATAACCTGGAACCGGATATCATGCTTTCCCACGACGACTGGGGGTCCAAGCATCAGCTGTTTATCAGTCCTGATACCTGGAGAGAATTCATCAAGCCCCAGTATGCGAAAACCTACGGCTATATGAAAGAAAAAGGCGTAATCGTAATGCATCATGCCGATTCTTTCATGGAACCGATTGTGGAAGACATGGTAGAGCTGGGAGTTGATATCTGGCAGGGCGTACTGCCGCAGAACGACATTCCCAAACTGCAGAAACAGTTAAAGGGCCGTATGACTCTGATGGGCGGCATCGACGCTGCCATTGTGGATCAGGCTGATTCTACGGAAGAAACCATTCGGGCTGAAGTGAGAAGGGCATGTGAAGAATATGCACCGGGCGGTCATTTTATTCCCTGTATCACTTACGGCGGTCCAGGCTGTCTGTATCCCCATGTAGATCCCGTCATTGACGATGAGATTGACCGGTATAATCAGGGAAAATAACATAAATATTGTAATGAAAACAGCGCGCCTGTATAATATATGGGAGCGCTGTTTTATTAATGTGAAGATGAGGAATATTTATGAAAAAGATAGTAATTCTGGATGGGTACACCATCAATCCCGGTGATCTTACCTGGGATATGTTTCGGGAACTTGGAGAATGCCGTGTGTATGAGAGAACGGCAGCGGAAGAAGTGGTAAAGCGGTGCAGGGACGCACAGATTGTGCTGACCAGCAAGGCAGTGTTTTCCAAAGAGGTGATGGAAGCGCTGCCGAAGCTTTCTTATATCGGCGTGCTGGCCACCGGATACAATGTTGTGGATATTGAGACGGCCAGGGAAAGGAATATCACAGTGACCAATATTCCGGCTTACAGCACAAATTCTGTGGCTCAGATGGTGTTTTCTCTTCTGTTTGAGCTGTGCAGTCATGTAAAAGAACACAGTGACGGTGTAAAACAGGGCAGATGGAGCGAATGCCGGGATTTTTGCTACTGGGATTATCCTGTAATTGAACTGGCAGGGAAGACTATGGGAATCATAGGATTTGGGAAAATAGGCCAGCAGACAGCCAGAATAGCCAATGCTCTTGGCATGAAAGTAATGGCGTGGAGCAGGAGCCGAAAAAAAGCAGAAGAGGGCATTGATTTTTCCTGGGCGGATTCCCTGGAAGACCTTCTTGAAAAATCAGATGTAGTCAGCCTTCACTGTCCTCTTTTTAAAGAGACGGAATATATGATTAACAGGGAAACGCTAAAGATTATGAAATCCTCCGCTTTTCTGATCAACACGGCCCGGGGTCCGCTGATACGGGAAACGGATCTGGCGGACGCGTTAAATAACGGTGAAATCGGGGGAGCCGCTTTGGACGTGCTGGAAGAAGAGCCGCCGCGTAAAGATAATCCCCTCTTTTCAGCGAAAAACTGCGTCATTACTCCGCATATCGCATGGGCTTCCAGGGAGGCAAGAAGCAGACTTATCGATATTGCTTTTCATAATTTGAAAGAATACCTGGCAGGCAGACCTGTTAACAGGGTGGATGGAGTATAATATACAGATAAACTTGACGGAGACCGTTAAATATTCTACAATAAACAGAGTAAATGTAAATTCTGTTTAAGGAGAAATTATGGTAAAAATCGTTGACGAAGAAGTAAAAGCTATTACACAGTATATCCTGGAAGACTACGGAAACGGCAGAGCTATCGATAAAATGGATGATCTGTTCAATCAGCTGGATAAGGAAATGATTATTCAAATCATTCAAAAATTGCTGAAAATTATTTATCCGGGATACTACAGAGATAAATCATACAAAATATATGATGTCAACAATCATCTGTCTTTGCTGATAGAGGACGCAATGTACAACCTGAACAAACAGATTGTATTTGTACTGAAATACGAACATTATATGGCGGATAAGGATGAGGCGGAGATTGAAAGAGCCGCCCGGGAAAAAACGGTGGCTTTTTTCAGAAAGATTCCTCAGATACGGTCTTATCTTGAGACGGATCTACAGGCGGCTTTTGACGGCGATCCGGCTGCATACAGCAAAGATGAAGTTATATTCGCCTATCCGGGCATGCTGGCTATTACTGTTTACCGGCTTGCCCATGAACTTTATCTGCTGGAGGTGCCCCTGATTCCCAGAATTATGACGGAATATGCCCATGACAGGAGCGGAATCGATATCCATCCAGGGGCCACAATCGGAAAATATTTTTTCATAGACCATGGTACGGGGATTGTAATCGGAGAGACGACGGTGATCGGTGATAATGTGAAAATTTATCAGGGCGTGACGCTGGGAGCTCTGTCCACCAGGGGCGGTCAAAGGCTTCGCAGCGTGAAGCGCCACCCTACCATCGGGGACAATGTAACCATATACTCCGGTACGTCTATTCTGGGAGGCGATACGCATATTGGACGGGACGCCGTTATCGGAAGCAACGCATTTATTACCAAATCCATACCGGAAGGAACCAAAGTTACAATAAAAGGCCAGGAATTGATTTATAAGTACGGCAACACAGAAACCATGCAGGCGATGGATCTGGAATGACCCGGATAATTGTCAGAAAGGGAGGATGCAATATGAGCAGATCAGGACTTGTTCTGGAAGGCGGCGCCATGCGCGGTATTTATACCGCTGGCGTACTGGACGTGTTTCTGGAGGAGGGGATACATTTTGATGGAGTAATCGGCGTTTCGGCAGGAGCAATCCACGGAGCTTCTTACGTGTCAGAACAAAGGGGCAGGAGTATCCGGTACTATAAGAAGTATTGCAAAGACAGACATTTTATGAGTTTCTGGAACCTTCTGACGACAGGCAGCATCGTAGGTGATAAATTCTGCTATCACGATCTGCCGGAAAGACTGGATCCCTATGATTATGATGCATTTAACAGTTCTGAAACGGAATTTTATGCATGCTGCAGCAATCTTGAAACGGGGGAGGCGGAATATCTGCGGATAACAGATATGAGAAGTGGGATTGATATTGTGAAAGCCTCCGCCTCCATGCCTTACGTTTCCAAAATCGTACACTGGGAAGGAAAAAAGCTGCTGGACGGCGGCTGTACGGACAGTATACCGGTGAGAGCTTTTCAGAAAATGGGCTTTGACAAAAATGTGGTTGTGCTGACAAGGCATGACGGGTATGTTAAGCTGCCGGAGAAGGGAAAAACCGCGGAGGTATTTTACCGGAAATATCCTGAATTTGCCCGGGCTGTCAGGAACAGATATAAAACGTATAACCGGACGGTGCGCGACATCAGAAAAATGGAGAAAAGGGGAGAGATTTTTGTAATCCGTCCCAGCGTACCGCTGACCATTGCACGCATGAGCCATGACAGCGAAAAGCTGCAGAAGGTTTATGACATTGGGTGCAGGGATGCGAAAAAGCAGATGAAAGCCCTGAAAGAATGGCTGAAAGATTGACAGAAAAAGGAAACTGCCGCGCAGTTTCCTTTTGAATTATGACAATATTATTTCATGTTGGCAAAACGCTCCACAGCCTTTGTGAAATTCTGAATGGTTTTGTCCACGTCTCCGTGTTCGATGCCGTCCCGGACACAGTGCTGTATATGTCCTTCCAGTATGACCTGACCGGCTTTGTGCAGAGCGGATTTTGCAGCATTAATCTGTGAGAGGATATCTTCGCAGGGGATGTCTTCGTCAATCATGCGGTCGATGGCCTGTACCTGTCCGATGATTTTTTTTAACCGTCTGTGCAGATTGTCTGCATCCATACATTGTCTCAATCTTATCCCTCCAGTATTTATGGTTTTTCCTAATCATATCCGGAAGTTTTGCTTTTGTCAATAAAAGCCCGTAAAAGATGACGGTAAACGGATGAAAATTTAACAGGAATCGTGTATACTTGTACGTAGAATTACATTTTGGAGGAACAGGTATGAAGATTATTACAGATACAGCCGCCGATATAACGGCGCAGCAGGCAGCTGAAATGGATATACAGATTGTTCCCATCAGAATTCAGTATGGTCAGACAGAATGTCCCATGAACAGTGAGGAGGATTTTGACGCTTTTTTTGATCTGCTGAAGACACAAAAAGAGCTTCCCAAAACCAGCCAGCCCTCTCCGGAAGAATACCTGAAGTATTTTAATGAGGCCAGAGAGAAGAATGAGGAAGTGCTGGTCATTACTCTGTCCAGCGGTCTGAGCGGAACTATCAATGCGGCGGAGCTGGCAAAAAAAATCTGTGGATATGAAAAGATCTGTATTCTGGATTCGGAACAGGCCATCACCACGCAGCGGTATATGGTGGAGAGCGCGGTTAAAATGCGCCGGGAAGGGAAAAAGGCTGCTGAAATCGCAGAATATCTGAAAGAGCTGAGAGGAAAACTGACAGTGTGCGGCATGCTGGATACGCTGACATATCTTAAAATGGGCGGGAGAGTTCCGGCGGCGCTGGCATTCCTGGGAAATACGCTGCATATCAAGCCGGTTATCGAACTGAGAGACAAAAAGCTGGTGATGCTGGGCAAAGCAAGAGGAAGAAAAAGTGCGATGCAGTACTTATGGCATGAATTTGAAACGAGAGGTTTTGACGAAAGACATCCGGTTTATTTCGGATATACCCGTGACAGGGCCTTCGGGCAGGAATTTATGCAGCTGACACAGGAGAAATATAACCTTAAAAACTGCCGTCTGATTCCGGTGGGAGGGGTGATCGGCACCCATGTGGGGGCTTCCTGTATTGCCATCAGTTTCGTACATCCGTAGAGGAAAAGAACAAAAGGGAGAAAAAAATGTGGAAATATAATTGGACGGCAGCAGTTTTGGCAGGGTATCTGGCGGGCAGTATTCTTTTTGCCAGAGTCTTTGGCAGGCTTATCTGCAAAAAAGAGATTACAGCGGAAAGCAAAGATAAAAATCCCGGAACAGCCAATGCCTTTACCTATGGCGGTTTCTGGTGCGGCTTTCTGACCCTGTGCGCGGATCTTCTGAAAGGCTTTCTGCCGGTATACGCTTTTTTCCGGCTTCATCCGCCGCTGCCATCGTCCGATCTCTTTCCGGGCGCTCTGGTGCTGGCAGCGCCGGTTGCAGGCCATATATTTCCTCTGTTTTATCATTTCCGGGGCGGAAAGGGGATTGCAGTGACCTTCGGAAGCCTGCTGGGACTGTTTCCCATGATGTATCCGGCGGCGGTGCTGGCGGGGGGATTTTTGTTTTTCTCTCTGATTTTGAGAATCACGCCCCATTTTTACAGGACGGCAGCCGTGTATCTTTTCTCAGCGCTGCTCATCGTGCAGGGAACAAAGATCAGGGCAGTGCAGGCCGGCTTTCTGATCATTACAGGCCTGGTGTGCTGGCGGCTGCACGCCAGCGAAGAAGAAAGGGAAAAGTGTAAAGTGAGATTATTATGGAAGTGTTGATTTTATCATGTAAGACAGGAGGAGGTCATAATACAGCGGCCGAAGCGGTAAAAGAAGAGCTGGAAAGGCGAGGGCATCATACCGTATTCCTGGATCCGTATCTGCTGGCAGGTCCCTCGCTTGACCGGACGGTAGGAAATGCCTATGTCAAGCTGGTGCAGGGATGTCCCAAAGCCTTCGGAACGCTGTATCAAATGGGGGAGGTGGTCCGCAGGATTCCGCTGCAGTCGCCGGTTTATTATGCCAATGCAAAAATTGCAAAAAAACTGGGAGAATACATGGCGGAACATTCCTTTGACTGTATTGTGATGACCCACCTTTTTCCCGCCGAAATGATTACATGGCTCAAAAGAAAAGGGTATCGGCTTCCACCCTGCGTGTTTATAGCAACGGATTATACCTGCATTCCTTTTACGGAAGAAACAGACTGTGATTATTATATCATTCCTTCTGAGGAGCTGACGGAGGAGTTTGTCAGAAAAGGAATTGAAAAAGAGAAAATAAAACCGCTGGGAATACCGGTGCGGGCAGCGTTTCAGAAAAAGGCAGTTTCCCGCAGAGAGGCCGGCAGAAGAAAAAAGGACACCCGATATCTTCTGGTGGCCGGAGGCAGTATCGGGGCCGGCAGTATGGAGCGGGTACTGCAGAAGATAAAACGAAGACTGAGAGGGCAGAAAGACTGGGTATGTATTGCGGTATGCGGCAATAATTACGGATTGTATAAAAAACTGAAGAAAAAATACGGAAGTGATCAGCAGTATATTATTCTGGGGAAGACAGGCTGCATGGAACGTTATATGGAAATCTGTGATTTGTTTTTGTCCAAGCCGGGAGGATTGTCCTCCACGGAAGCGGCTGTGCTGGGTGTCCCGCTTCTTCATATTTCACCCATACCGGGGTGCGAAAGCAGAAATCTTAAATTTTTTGCCGGAAGGGGCATGAGCTATAACAGTCTGGGAAAGAAAATGCACAGACAAAAAGAGCTGTTTATGGATGATGAACTGCTGGAACAACTGCGTTTCAATCAGAAAAAATACTGTAAGGCGGATGCTGCGGGAAAAATCTGTGATTTTCTGGAAAATATAAAAAATTAATATGGAAAACTGTCAAAGAAAAACAGCGTCCAAAAAGTGACGTATTATATCAAAAGAATTTAAAATATGATAAAATAACCGAAAAATTTGCGATAACCTACAAAAATTCACGTTTTTCGATAGAAATTCTGTAGGCAATGTCGAACGAAAGTTTCCAAAAATTGGGAATTCTGCTTGATTTGAAATATCAACCTTTCTATAATTGTATCAAGGCAGAAAAATTAGTATCTGTCAGGGGCGCCCTGCTAAAAAATATGTTATGCAGGAGGAGTAATATGGAAAAGTTAAATATTGCAATCGCAGATGATAATGAGCGTATTGTAAATCTGCTGGGTTCCATTATCAGAGAGGATGATGATCTGGAACTGGTCGGACAGGCAGATAACGGAAAAGACATATACAACATTATAAAAGAGAAAGAGCCGGATGTGGTGCTGTTGGATATTATCATGCCGAAGGTGGATGGATTGACTGTCATGGAAAAAGTAAACCAGGATCAGACAATGAAGAAACATCCGGCTTTTATTGTGGTATCCGCGGTGGGACAGGAAAGAATCACAGAAGATGCATTTAACTTGGGAGCATATTACTATATTTTGAAACCTTTTGATAATGATATGATTATCAATCGGATAAAGCACATAAAAAATCAGGCGGTGAACCGGGAAAGAGCACGTGACGTAAGAAAGATTGGCTCCAGTGAAAATAAGAATGATTATATCGAAAAAAATCTGGAGATGGATGTGACCAATATTATACATGAAATTGGAGTTCCGGCACATATTAAAGGATATCAGTATCTGAGAGATGCCATCATTATGTCGGTCCAGGATATGGAAATGCTGAATTCCATCACAAAAATTTTATATCCGACAATTGCAAAGAAACATCAGACGACTCCAAGCCGCGTGGAGCGGGCGATTCGTCATGCCATTGAAGTGGCATGGAGCAGAGGGAAAATGGATACCATAGATGAATTATTCGGCTATACGGTCAGTACGGGCAAAGGAAAACCCACAAACTCAGAATTCATTGCACTAATTGCTGATAAAATTCGTCTCGAATATAAAAATATTTAGTCAAATTGTAAGATAAGGCTTTCCTAAAATATGAAAATACGATATAATGTTTAATTATAGGTGTAAATGTTAGGGAGGTTCTCACATGAAAAATGTATTGTTTGTAGCATCGGAAGCAGTTCCTTATATAAAGACGGGCGGACTTGCGGATGTTGTCGGATCGCTGCCGAAATGTTTTCCAAAAGAGTATTTTGACGTAAGAGTGGTGATTCCGAAATATGCCTGTATGAAACAGGAATATAAAGACAGCCTGCATTTTATTACAAGCTTCTATATGGATCTGAATTGGAGACAGCAATATGTTGGAATTCTGGAAGCAGAGTACGAAGGCATCAAGTTTTATTTTATAGATAATGAAGAACACTTCAGCGGAGACAGGCCCTACGGCGGCATGCCGTGGGATCTGGAGAAATTTGCGTTTTTCTCCAAAGCCGCGCTGTCGATTCTTCCGGTAATTGGATTCAGGCCTGATATTATTCATTGCCATGATTGGCAGACGGGGCTGGTACCTGTGTATCTGAAAGAGCGTTTTCAGGGCAGCGAATTTTATTGGGGAATAAAATCTGTTATGACCATACACAACCTGAAATTCCAGGGAGTATGGGATATACAGACAATCAAAAACATTACCGGTTTATCCGATTATTATTTTACGCCCGACAAGCTGGAATCCAACAGAGATGCCAATTATCTGAAAGGCGGTATCGTCTATGCTGATGCCATTACTACGGTGAGCAATACGTATGCAGAAGAAATCAAGACGCCATTTTATGGCGAAGGACTGGACGGCCTGATGCGGGCACGGAGCAACAGCCTTCGCGGTATTGTAAACGGTATTGATTACGATGAATATAATCCTGAGACGGATCCCCATATTTTCAAACGGTATAATGCCAAAAATTTCCGAAAGGAAAAGGTGAAAAATAAAACGGCTCTCCAGGAAGAGCTGGGGCTGGAGGTCAATCCGAAGGCCATGATGATCGGCATGTGCACCAGACTGACGGATCAAAAGGGGCTTGACCTGGTATCCTATGTCATGGATGAACTGTGTCAGGATGCAGTGCAGATTGTTGTGCTGGGTACAGGCGATGCACAGTACGAAAACATGTTCCGGCATTTTGCGTGGAAATACGGAAATAAAGTGTCCGCCAATATTTATTATTCAGAACCTATGTCGCATAAAATTTATGCTTCCAGCGATGCGTTTTTGATGCCTTCCCTGTTTGAACCCTGCGGACTGAGCCAGCTGATGAGTCTCAGATACGGAACGGTGCCTATTGTTCGGGAGACAGGCGGATTGAAAGATACGGTAATGCCTTACAATGAATATGAGAGCAGCGGAACAGGCTTCAGCTTTATGAACTACAATGCACATGAAATGCTGAGTACGATCCGTTACGCGCAGCGTATCTATTATGACAAAAAAAGAGAGTGGAATAAAATTATTGACAGAGGCATGGCAGCTGATTTCTCGTGGGCTCACTCGGCCGAACAATATGAGGAAATGTATGACTGGCTGGCCGGATGAGAAAGCCGGTAAGACGCAGTTCCCATTGTAATGGGAGCTGCGTCTTTTTGCGCGATACGCCCGGAGGGCGACCGCCGTGCTTGCACGGGCGGGCATCCGACGGGCAACGGTCATCGAGCGGTTTACCGCGAGATGGACGTGGTATCGCGGTATCGGATAGGGAAGAAGCTTCCCCTATCCGATTAAATCGGGCTTTACAGACCGGGGTTTTTCGGCTATACTACATATATCGATTCTCTGCCGTTCGGATCCGGATGGTATTCCCGCCATAAAACTTGACAAACAGGAAAAAGTGTACTACTATGATGAAAGGACACGAACATAAGTTCGCAAAAGGAGAAGGATATAATATGATAAATGAGGAAAAACAGAAGGCATTAGATGCGGCAATTGTACAGATAGAAAAAAATTTCGGTAAAGGTGCGGTGATGAAACTGGGGGATTCCGGTGCGAATATGAATGTGGAAACCATCCCCACAGGATCCCTCAGCCTGGATGTTGCGCTGGGACTGGGAGGAGTGCCCAGAGGAAGAGTGATTGAAATCTATGGTCCGGAATCCAGCGGAAAGACCACAGTGGCTCTTCATATGGTGGCCGAGGTGCAAAAAAGGGGCGGCATTGCCGGATTTATTGATGCGGAACATGCGCTGGATCCGGTATACGCCAAAAATATCGGTGTGGATATCGACAATCTTTATATTTCACAGCCGGACAACGGAGAACAGGCGTTGGAGATCACAGAGACTATGGTGCGGTCTCAGGCTGTGGATATTGTAATTGTGGACTCTGTAGCTGCGCTGGTTCCGAAAGCGGAGATTGACGGAGAGATGGGAGACAGTCATGTGGGACTGCAGGCAAGACTTATGTCCCAGGCGCTGCGGAAACTGACGGGCGTAATCGGAAAATCCGGCTGCGTGGTTATTTTCATTAATCAGCTTCGTGAGAAGGTGGGCGTGATGTATGGAAACCCGGAGGTTACTACAGGCGGAAGGGCGCTGAAGTTTTATGCTTCCATCCGAATGGATGTGCGCCGTGTGGAACAGATCAAGCAAAGCGGCGAGGTAGTTGGAAACCGTACCCGCATCAAAGTGGTAAAAAATAAAATTGCACCGCCTTTTCGGGAAGCGGAATTTGATATCATGTTCGGAAAAGGAATTTCCAGGGAAGCCGATATCCTGGAGCTGGCCAGCGGCTGCGGCATTGTCCAGAAAAGCGGTGCATGGTTTGCATATAATAACGAAAAAATCGGTCAGGGGCGCGAGAATGCAAAGCAGTATTTGAGGGAGCATCCTGATGTGATGAATGAAGTGGAGCAAAGAGTACGCCAGCATTTCCATCTGGGAGAGGATGTAAATGCAGAGGAAGCGAAAGAGCAGCCCGCAGAAACAGAAAGTGATGCTAAATGACGGTGACGGAAATTGTTCCTGTGACAAAGAAAAAATTCAGGATTTATCTGGACGCAGAGCCGGCTTTCGTACTGTATTTTGGGGAACTGTCCCGCTATGGGATACGGCAGGGAGAACCGATTTCTCAGGAAAACCTGGATGAAATTATGAAATCCGTGCTTCCCCTGCGGGCCAAAAAGTATGCCATGAACCTGCTGATGAAAAGAGACCGTACGGAAAAAGAACTGCGGGATAAGTTAAAAAAAGCTTTTTATCCTCCTGAGGCGGAGGAGACAGCCATCGCATACGTAAAGTCATTTGGTTATATTGACGACAGACGGTATGCCGCCCGGTATCTGGAAGCCGGCAGGGAAAAAGAGAGTATCAGAAATCTTGCCCGGAAACTGAAGATGAAAGGGATTAAGAGAGATATCCTGGAAGAGGCCCTGCAGTCGTGTCAGTGGGAAGAGGAGAATGATTCCGTCGTCCGCGGTCTCATAGAAAAAAGGATGAGATCGGAGAAGCTCAAAGACGAAAAGGCAGTCCGCAATATGGCGGCATATCTGGGGCGCAGAGGGTTTTCGGGGGAAGAAATCTGGCCGGTTTTGAAGGAATATATGGAGATTGGTGAATAAAAAAGACGTAAGAAAATCAGGAGCCTGTACTTGACATAATTACCAAAATCATATAAAATTGTAGTGTTGTATTTGTACAATGAAAACTAAATAAGGAGGTGCTCCTGTGGTGACAACTATCATTGGGATTATTGTTGCTATAGTAATCACGCTGCTTATTGCGGTTCCTATTACTTGCAAGGCTGCGGTTGCCAATAAAGTGAAGCAGGATGCTGAAAAAGTTGGCACAGCGGAAGAAAAAGCAAGAAGCATAATAGATGAGGCATTAAAAACGGCTGAGACAAAGAAACGAGAAGCCCTTTTGGAGGCAAAAGAAGAATCTCTCAGAACGAAAAACGAGCTGGAGAAAGAAACCAAAGAAAGAAGAGCCGAACTGCAAAAATATGAAAAGCGCGTTTTGTCAAAGGAAGAAGCCATTGACAGAAAAGCGGATGCCATTGAACGGCGTGAAGCGGAATACACAAACAAAGAAGCAGAGCTAAGAAAAAAAGAAAAGAAAGTCGATGAATTACATGCACAGGGAGTACAGGAACTGGAACGAATCTCAGGTCTGACCTCCGAACAGGCAAAGGACTATCTTTTAAAAGCTGTTGAAGACGAAGTGAAAATTGACACGGCCAAGCTTTACAAGGAACTGGAAAGCAGGGCAAAAGAAGAAGCCAGCAGAAAGGCAAAAGAGTATGTGGTGACAGCCATACAGAAATGTGCTGTGGATCACGTAGCAGAGTCGACGATCTCAGTTGTTCAGCTGCCGAACGATGAGATGAAAGGACGAATCATCGGACGGGAAGGACGTAACATACGTACATTGGAGACTTTAACCGGGATAGATCTGATTATCGACGACACGCCGGAGGCGGTGGTGCTGTCAGGTTTTGATCCGATCAGACGGGAAGTGGCGCGCATTGCACTGGAAAAGCTGATTGTGGACGGACGTATTCATCCGGCCAGAATCGAGGAGATGGTAGAGAAAGCCAGAAAAGAAGTGGAATCTACCATTCGGGAAGAAGGCGAAGCGGCCACGTTGGAAGTAGGAGTTCACGGAATTCATCCGGAACTGGTAAGACTTTTAGGCAGAATGCGTTTTCGTTCAAGCTACGGGCAGAATGCCCTAAAGCATTCCATCGAAGTTGCCCAGCTGTCAGGTGTGCTGGCGGCGGAAATCGGTGTGGATGTCCGCACGGCGAAACGTGCCGGTTTATTACATGACATTGGAAAATCCATCGACCATGAAGTGGAAGGATCACATATCCAGATTGGTGTTGATTTATGTAGAAAATACAAAGAATCTGCGGTTGTTGTCAATGCAGTGGAAGCTCATCACGGCGATGTGGAGCCGGAATCGCTCATTGCCTGCATCGTTCAGGCTGCCGACGCAATCTCAGCAGCAAGACCGGGCGCCCGCAGAGAAACACTGGAAACCTATACCAACAGATTAAAACAGCTTGAAGATATCACCAATTCCTTCAAAGGAGTTGACAAGTCCTATGCGATTCAGGCAGGACGAGAGGTTCGTATCATGGTATTGCCGGATCATGTCACTGACGCTGATATGGTGCTTCTGGCCAGAGATATTTCAAAGCAGATAGAAACAGAACTGGAATATCCGGGACAGATTAAGGTAAATGTAATTCGTGAGAGCCGCGTTGTGGATTACGCAAAATAAATAGTTTATACAAAGAGAGTCATAAATTCTGTAAATATAATGCATTTATATTTATAAGGGTTTATGGCTCTTTTGTTTTTGAGAGTGCTATTTTTTCCGGGAGCGGCATATGATAGATAGGAGCAGGGGAGGACATAAAATGCGATGGACCAAAATAAAGCCGGATGTTTCTGTCCGGCTGTTTATCTATCTTTATTTGGGGGCATTTTTGCTGGGTGCCCTGGCCGGAAACCAGATGTGGAAGAGAGAGGATTTTCGGGAATACATATCTGTTTATGCGATACTGGGGCAGTATCAGACAACCTGGAAGGACCTGAAAAAATACGCCCTGTTTTTGCTGAGGGAGAAGAGCATTTTTGTGGGGGTCTGTATTATAGCGGGACTGGCGGGAGCGGGGGAAATTCTGGCAGTGCTGGTGGCGCTTTGGCTTGGTTTTTTGGGCGGAGGTCTTGCCACTGTTTTTTTGCTGCAGTCCGGAGTGGAGGGGTTTCTGTTTTGCATGGCAGGCATTGTTTCACAGCTTTTGTTTTATATTCCGGCTGTAATTTTTTTCCTTCTCATGATGGGAAAACAAAAACGCCTGGTACCCCGCTATGGAACCATGTCAGCCCGCGAAATTCGCTGGTCCCTTTTGCTGTGCCTGATTTTTCTCTTTGTTATGGCTCTGGGTATCCTGGTGGAGACTTATGTAAACTCGAATTTGTGGATGCGTCTATTTTCCTGAAAAAATTTTATGGACTTTGTTTACAATATGTGGTGACTGAAAAAAATAAAAAAGCGATATATAGTGGTTTGCTGTGAACAGCAGAAAAAAGGCGTAAATTAAGGAAAAAATAGCATTTGCTTTTCCTGAAAAACATGCTTATAATATATTATATTTGAAGGGTGAGTTGCTTAAATAACATAAGATAAGGATATCATTTTCCATGACAGATGCAATTCGTAAGTTTATTGATTATTTACATAACGTAAAGAAGACATCGAAGAATACAGAAGTATCATATGAAAGAGATTTGAAAAAAATGGAACAGTATCTGGCGACGCTTCAGATCACAGATGTTGTTCAGGTGACCCAAACCCATTTGAATTCCTATATGCTGTATCTTGAACGTGAAAAATTCGCTCCCTCGACCGTTTCGAGAAATGTGGCGGCCATGAGGGCTTTTTTTCAGTATTTGCTGAAGGAACAAATCATCGGGAATGATCCCTCTGACAACCTGAAACCACCCAAGGTGGAAAAAAAGGTTCCGGAGATTTTGACAGTGGAGGAAGTGGATCTTCTGCTGAAACAGCCGTCTGCCCACACACCCAAGGGCTTAAGAGACAAGGCTATGCTGGAAGTGCTTTACGCTACGGGAATACGGGTCAGTGAACTGGTACATTTGAAAATGGACGATGTGAACCTGAAAATGGGTTATCTGGTATGTACGGAAAACAGTAAAGAGCGGATGATACCTTTTGGCAGCATAGCGAAAAAGGCGCTGGAGGATTATCTGGAACACGGCAGAGGAGCGCTGGTGGGGGCCAAAGACTGCGGGATGCTCTTTACAAACTGTTCCGGCAATCCCATGAGCAGGCAGGGCTTTTGGAAACTTCTGAAGGGATATGCCCGGGCTGCCAATATCATGACAGATATTACGCCTCACACACTGCGTCATTCTTTTGCCACTCATCTGATTCAGAACGGCGCAGATCTTAAAAGCGTTCAGGAAATGCTTGGCCATGCGGATATCTCGTCCACGCAGATGTATCTCCATATGAATATGAACAAGATCAGGGATGTCTATGTAAAAGCCCATCCCAGAAAGTAAAAAAGAGTTCCCGGTGGAACTCTTTTTTGCTTTAGCACAGTTCTGCAATGGTATGGATAAGATTTCTGGAATCCTCCCATCCAAGGCAGGGATCTGTGATGGATTTTCCGTAAACATGGTCAGGACCGATTTCCTGGCGCCCTTCTTCAATATAGCTTTCGATCATAACGCCTTTGATCAGATGACGGATATCATCAGAAAGCTTGCGGCTGTGGAGTACTTCCTTGACAATACGGATCTGTTCTTTAAACTGCTTGTTTGAATTGGAGTGATTGGCGTCCACAATAGTGGCCGGGTTTTTCAGATTCCGTTCACCGTATTTTTCCAGAAGCAGTTTCAGGTCCTCATAATGATAGTTGGGTATGGCGTTTCCGTGTTTGTTTACAGCTCCCCGCAGAATCGTGTGAGTCAGAGGATTGCCGGGGGTATGGGCTTCCCAGTTGCGGTAAATGAAGCTGTGACCGTGCTGTGCGGCGACGACGGAATTCAGCATGACGGAAAGGTCGCCGCTGGTGGGGTTTTTCATACCCACAGGCACATCCATACCGCTGGAAACCAGACGGTGCTGCTGATTCTCCACAGAACGGGCGCCGATGGCCACATAGGAGAGAAGATCGTCAATGTACCGCCAGTTTTCGGGATAAAGCATCTCGTCAGCGGGGGTCAGCTCCGTCTCCTCTATGGAACGCATGAAAATTTTGCGGACAGCAATCAGACCGTGAAGCAGATCCGGTTTTTTTAAGGGATCCGGCTGATGAACGATTCCCTTATAGCCCTCACCCGTTGTCCGGGGTTTATTGGTATAAATGCGGGGAATGAGGATAAGACGGTCCGCCACTTCCTCCTGAACCCGCGCCAGCCGGTTGGTATAGTCGCAGACTGCGTCTTCATTATCGGCGGAGCAGGGGCCGATGATCACAAGAAACTTATCAGATTCTCCCGTCAGAACTTCACGGATACTCCGGTCCCGCCTCTGTTTGGCGGCCACAATCTTTTCCGTCAGCGGAAATTCTTTTTTTATCTCTGCAGGAGTCGGTAATTTTTTTATTAATTCAATGCTCATATCTTTGTCCGGTCCTTTCACTCTTTGTCAGATCGAGTTTTTTCGCGAATTTATTATAATACAACTTTCATTTCTTGTCGATATTGAAATGAAGGGAGGAAGGAAATTTCGGCAAATGTATCAAATGAAAGTTCAGTAAAAGCAGGAAATATGTGACGCTGATCAATGAAAGCTTCAGTATCAGCTTCAGGCAGTCGTTCAGCCACAAAGACGCCAGGCTTTCGATAAAAAAGGAAAATCCCACAGCAATTATCAGAAAGAAAAACGGCTTGAAAAGGGAATCCCAGGGGGAAAACGCCAGAACCCTTTCCCGGTACAGTGCGGCTGCACATAAAATCACAAGAAGAATTTCATTTGCCAGAATTCCCCACAGACATCCGGCAATTCCCAGCCGGGGAATCAAAAGAAGGACACAGATAATGCGCAGCGTCATCCCTGCCAGATTGTGAATAAAATGAAGAGCAGTTTTTCCCAGGCCGTTTAAAATGCTGGACAGTGTGGCGGACAGATAGAGAAAAGGGCACAAAAAGGAGAGAATGGAAATATACCTTCCCGCCTCTTCGTTGTGGAAAAGCAGCGTGCCCATGGAATCACCGCAGGTCAGAAACAGTCCAAAGCAGAGAATACCGAGGAACAGGCCGTAGCGTATGGTCTTTTCCACAGTGCAGGAGATCCGGCGGTATTCCCGGCGCGCCTTGGATTCGGACACGGCGGGCAGCAGCATGATGGAAACGGACTGTGTGATCGTGGATGGAAACAGGATGAGAGGCAGAGCCATGCCTGTCAGGATGCCGTAGACGGCCAGCGCTTCTGATGAGGACAAGCCGTACTGTTCAAGGCATATGGGAATCAGGATTGTCTCTGCACTGCGCATCAGGTTCAGTGTGATCCGGTTGGCGGTGAGAGGCACAGAAAGATGCATGATTTCGAAAAAGTATTTTTTCCAGGGAGCGGACAGACGGAAATGATATCCCTCCAGCCGGAAATCCTTCTGCAGAAAGTAAAGAATGAAAAGAAGAGAGAACACCTCTGCGGCGGCTGTTCCGGCAACTGCCAGAAGCGGCGTGGCCTCCATACCCTGCTGCAGCATGAACCGGTAAAAGATCCAGGTGGCAAAAACCCGCAGGATCTGTTCCAGCAGCTGTCCCACAGAAGGAATCCAGGTATTTCTTCCCGCAAAGTAGTAGGAAATGATACAGATATGAAGTGTGCCAAAGGGGATGGTGAATGCCATCAGCTTCATGAGTGGGATACAGTCAGGCTCTGTCAGAATGTGAATACAAAACCAGCTGCAGCCTTTGAAGACAAGAAAGGCGGTGAAAACAGACAGGACAAAGGAGACAGCGCTTCCTGTGATCAGCAGATTTTTGGCGCCGTCTTTATTCCCTGTGGCAGCTTCGGCGGAAATACATTTGGAGAGCGCGGTCTGAATACCCATGACAGTAAATGCGTAGGCCAGACTGAAAAGGGGAAAGACCAGCTGATAAATCCCAAGTCCCTGTGCACCAATTGTGTGAGAGAGGAATATTCTATAAAAAAAGCCGATGAAACGGCTGATGAGACCGGCGGCGGTCAAAAGAAATGTGCCAGTGAGAAGACGCTGCGTTTTGGGCATGGCGGCCTCCATGTCTTTTTTAAAAATATATTCGTGACAGATACTTGACAGAACCTGGGAATAATGATATCCTAACGTCAGAAATCCGAGTAAAATACTCGGAATTGAAGACAGAAGGTGAAAAGATGAAATTATCAACGAAAGGCAGATATGGGCTGCGGGCTTTGATAGATCTGGCGGCCAATGAATCCGCAGAGGCAGTGTCCATGCAAAGTATCGCCAGACGTCAGAATATTTCAGAAAGCTACCTGGAGCAGCTGATGAGGCTGATGCGAAAAGCGGGGCTGGTAGTCAGTATCCGGGGAGCCGGCGGGGGGTACCGTCTTGCCAGGCCGGCGGGGGAGATCTCCGTGGGAGATATTTTAAGAGCGCTGGAGGGAAGTCTGGAAGCAGTGACCTGTCCCGGCAATCAGGAGGAAAACGGGTGTGAAGGCGCGGATTTTTGCGTTACCCGTTATGTCTGGCAGAGAATTAACGACAGCATTACACAGGCGGTGGATAATATTATGCTGGATCAGCTGGCGGACGAAAGCCGCAGACTTCAGGAAAAGGGCGGGTCTGCGAACATAATATGTAATAATTAGGAGTGTGACAGGATGAAAAAAATGATATATCTGGATAATGCAGCGACGACAAAGACGTCACCCGAGGTAGTGGAGGCGATGCTTCCCTATTTTTCGGAAGTCTACGGCAATCCTTCCAGCATTTATGAGCTGGCGTCTTCCGCCAAAAATGCAGTTGACGGCGCCAGAGGCGAGATTGCCGGAGTGCTCAACTGTGAGCCGGAAAATATCTATTTTACGGCGGGCGGTACAGAAGCGGATAACTGGGCGCTGAAGGCGGCCTTTGAGGCATATGGAACAAAGGGAAATCACATCATCACAACGAAAATAGAGCATCATGCCATACTGCATACCTGCGAGTATCTGGAAAAAAGAGGAGCCAGAATTACTTATCTTGACGTGGATGAAAACGGGCTGGTGGACATCAAAGAACTGGAAGCGGCCATTACAGAAGATACGATTCTGATTTCCATCATGTTTGCCAATAATGAAATCGGAACCATACAGCCTGTTGCACAGATCGGCCAGATTGCCAGGGAACACGGTATTCTTTTTCATACAGATGCGGTACAGGCCTTTGGACAGGTGCCCATTGACGTAAAGGCCATGAATATCGATATGCTCTCTTCAAGCGCTCATAAGATTAAGGGCCCCAAAGGAATTGGATTTTTATATATCCGCAAAGGCGTTAAAATCCGCTCCTTTATACATGGCGGAGCCCAGGAGAGAAAACGCCGCGCCGGTACGGAAAATGTTCCGGGCATTGTGGGATACGGAAGGGCTGCCAGGCTGGCTGCCGATACCATGGAGGAGCGGCGGCGCAAAGAGACGCAGATGCGGGACTATCTGATTCACAGAATACTGAAGGAGGTTCCCTATACCCGACTGAACGGTCATCCCGAAAGGAGACTGCCAAACAACGTAAACATCAGTTTCCGCTTTGTGGAAGGAGAGTCCCTGCTGATTATGCTGGATATGGAAGGGATCTGCGCCTCCAGCGGTTCCGCCTGTACCTCGGGGTCACTGGATCCGTCTCATGTGCTTCTGGCCATCGGCCTGCCCCATGAGATTGCTCATGGATCACTGCGGCTGACCTTAAGTGACGAGACGACAAAAGAGGAATTGGACTTTGTGATAGAACAGATTAAGAAAATTGTGGAGCGGCTGCGCAGCATGTCGCCGTTGTATGAAGATTTTATAAAAAGACAGGTTTAAAAGTAAAAAGAGACAGGAGAGATACTTATGTACAGTGAAAAAGTAATGGATCATTTTCAGAATCCGAGAAACGTAGGAGAAATCGAAAATGCCAGCGGCGTGGGAACGGTAGGCAATGCCAAATGCGGCGATATCATGCGGATTTATCTGGATATTGATGAAAACAAGATCATCAGAGACTGTAAATTCAAGACCTTCGGCTGCGGCGCTGCCGTGGCTACCAGCAGCATGGCCACGGAGCTGGTAAAGGGAAAAAGCATCGAGGAAGCCCTTAAAGTGACAAACAAGGCGGTGATGGAAGCCCTGGATGGTCTGCCGCCTGTGAAGGTGCACTGTTCGCTTCTGGCAGAAGAGGCCATTCATGCGGCGCTTTGGGATTATGCGGAAAAACACGGAATAAAGATTGACGGACTGGAAAAACCGAAATCTGATATCCATGAAGGGGAAGAAGAAGAGGAAGAAGAGTATTAATGAAAAAGGAAAAAGTGGTAGTAGGCATGTCCGGCGGTGTGGATTCATCCGTTGCAGCCTGGCTTTTGAAGGAGCAGGGATACGACGTGATTGGCGTGACGATGCAGATCTGGCAGGATGAGGAGTCGGGGATACAGGAAGAAAACGGGGGATGCTGCGGATTGTCGGCGGTGGAAGACGCCCGGCGTGTAGCTGCCGCTATTGGGATTCCCCACTATGTTATGAACTTTAAAAGAGAGTTCAAAGAGCGGGTGATTGATTATTTTGTCGCCGAATATGTAAGCGGCAGGACGCCCAATCCCTGCATTGCCTGTAATCGGTACGTGAAGTGGGAATCCCTGCTGAAACGGAGTCTGGATATCGGGGCCGACTATATTGCCACCGGTCACTATGCCAGAGTGGAAAAGCTGCCAAACGGACGGTTTGCCGTCCGAAATTCTGTGACGGCGGCCAAAGACCAGACCTATGCCCTTTATAATCTGACCCAGGATCAGCTTTCGCATACGCTGATGCCGGTAGGGAAATACAGCAAAGATCAGATCCGGCAAACGGCAGAGAAACTGGGTCTGTCGGTAGCCGGGAAACCGGACAGCCAGGAGATCTGTTTTGTTCCTGACCATGACTATGCCGGATTTATTGACGCAAGCCTGGGACAGAAAATGCCGGAAGGAAATTTTGTCAATTCCAAAGGGGAGATTTTGGGAAGACATAAAGGGATTACCCATTATACCATTGGACAGCGTAAGGGATTGAATCTGTCCATGGGGCGTCCGGTGTTTGTGACCCGTATCTGCCCGGAGACCAACGAGGTGGTAATCGGAGACAATGATGAGATTTTCAGCGCCCGGGTAAAGGCTGGAAAGCTTAATTTCATGGCTATGGCTGCACCGGGAAAGGGTGAGACATTCCGGGCAATCGCGAAAATCCGTTATAATCATAAAGGGGCTCCCTGCAGCATTACGCGGACAGGGGAGGATGAAATTGTGTGCACCTTTGATGAACCCCAGCGTGCAGCGACGCCGGGACAGGCCCTTGTATTTTATGAGGGAGAATATGTTGCGGGAGGAGGTACTATCCTATGATGCCGGATTATCATCTGCATACCTGGTTTTCCGGCGACAGCCGGACAGATCCCCATGAAATGGCCGACCGTGCCATTGGACTGGGGATGAAATCCATCTGTTTTACGGATCATATGGACACGGACAGCGAGGAGCCGGAATTTATTCTGGATACGGACCGCTATATTCCTTATATGGAAGCTTTGCGGGAGGAATATGCGGACAGGCTGGATATCCGCATCGGCGTGGAAATTGGTATGCAGCCTCATCTTGCCGGGCGTCATTATGATTACGTCCGCAGCTATCCCTTTGATTTTGTCATAGGCTCTCTTCACCTGGTGTACGGCAAAGATCCCTATTTTCCGGAGGTTTTTGAAGGAAGGCAGGACCGGGAGGTGTACCGGGCCTATCTGGAATCCCTGCTGGATAATCTGAAGGCCTTTAAAGAATATCAGGTTGTGGGGCATATCGATTACGTTGTGCGGTACGGTGTGCATAAAGCGGAGCAATATGGATATACTGAATATGCCGACATACTGGATGAGATACTGCGCTGCGTCATAGAGGACGGACGCGGGATAGAGGTCAATACGGCCGGGCTTCAAAAAGGTCTTGGTTTTCCAAATCCCCACTATGACGTGATCAGAAGATACCGGGAGCTGGGCGGAACCATTGTGACAGCAGGGTCGGACGCCCATGAACCTTCGGGAATCGGACACAGTTTCCGTCAGATAGAAGACTTTCTGAAAGCAGCCGGATTTCGTTACCGGGCTGAATTTAAGAATGGTGTACCTGTTTTTATACATTTGTAACAAAAAACAAAAGATAATTTCAATGTAAGTTTTACTTGATATTTTATGACAAATTCTGTAAAATATCATTTAGTGGAGATCTGCATGAACTGATCAGCAGAAAACTTCACCATATATGTATATGCAAATATCATGTTTAGGAGGAATTAAGATGGCAGTAAAAGTAGCGATCAATGGTTTTGGACGTATTGGACGTCTGGCATTCAGACAGATGTTTGGAGCAGAAGGATACGAGGTAGTGGCAATTAATGACCTTACTTCTCCGAAAATGCTTGCACACTTACTGAAATATGATTCATCACAGGGCAAATATGCATTGGCAGATACAGTAAAAGCAGGAGAAGATTCCATTACTGTTGACGGAAAAGAAATCAAAATCTATGCAAAAGCAAATGCAGAGGAACTTCCTTGGGGAGAAATCGGTGTGGACGTTGTTCTGGAATGTACAGGATTCTATACATCCAAGGAAAAAGCTTCCGCTCATATTAAAGCAGGTGCAAGAAAAGTTGTTATTTCCGCACCGGCTGGCAATGACCTGCCCACTATCGTATACAATGTTAACCATGACACACTGAAACCGGAAGATACGGTTATCTCCGCAGCTTCCTGTACAACAAACTGTCTGGCTCCCATGGCAAAAGCGCTGAATGATCTGGCACCGGTTCAGAGCGGTATCATGAGCACAATTCATGCTTACACAGGAGATCAGATGATTCTGGACGGACCGCAGAGAAAAGGCGATCTGAGAAGATCACGTGCAGGTGCAATTAATATCGTTCCCAACAGCACAGGCGCTGCAAAAGCCATCGGTCTGGTTATTCCGGAACTGAACGGCAAACTGATCGGTTCTGCACAGCGTGTACCGACTCCGACAGGTTCTACTACTATCCTGATTGCAGTTGTAAAAGGAAATGTTACTGTTGATCAGATCAACGAGGCAATGAAAAATGCAGCTACAGAATCCTATGGATATAATGACGAAGAAATCGTATCCAGCGATGTTATCGGCATGACCTACGGCTCTCTGTTTGACGCTACTCAGACAATGGTATCTCCGATGGAAAACGGCGATACACAGGTTCAGGTTGTATCCTGGTATGACAATGAAAACTCATATGTAAGCCAGATGGTACGTACGATCAAATACTTTGCAGAATTAGCATAAGAAATAAAAGATCCAAATGGGTCCGGTCTGATTGGACCGGACCTTTTTTGCAATAAAAGGAGGGCATGGTATGCTGAATAAGAAATCTGTGGATGATATCAATGTGAAGGGTCTGAAGGTTCTGGTCAGATGTGATTTTAATGTTCCGTTAAAAGATGGAAAAATCACAGATGAAAACAGACTGGTGGCAGCGCTTCCCACAATCAAAAAACTGATTGCGGACGGCGGACGCGTGATTCTCTGCTCCCATCTGGGCAAACCCAAGGGAGAACCAAAACCGGAACTTTCTCTGGCGCCTGTAGCAGTGCGTCTTGGCGAGCTGCTGGGCCAGGAAGTAAAATTTGCCGCTGATCCGGAAGTTGTGGGCCCCAATGCCAAGGCTGCCGCAGCAGAAATGAAAGACGGAGAAGTTATTCTTCTTGAAAATACCCGTTACCGCAAAGAGGAGACGAAAAACGGAGAAGAATTCAGCAAAGAGCTGGCATCCCTGTGCGATGTGTTTGTAAATGATGCGTTTGGAACCGCTCACAGAGCTCACTGCTCCAATGTGGGCGTTACAGGTTTTGTGGATACCTGTGCGGTGGGATATCTGATGCAGAAAGAGATTGATTTCCTTGGCAATGCGGTAAACAATCCGGAGAGACCTTTCGTAGCTATTCTGGGCGGAGCCAAAGTAGCGGATAAATTAAATGTTATTGCAAATCTGCTGGAAAAATGCGATACTTTAATTATCGGCGGAGGTATGGCTTATACATTCCTGAAAGCCAAAGGCGGTCAGATCGGCACATCTTTGGTGGATGATGAGAAGCTGGATTACTGCAAAGATATGATCGAAAAGGCGCAGAAGCTGGGCAAGAAGCTGCTGCTTCCTGTAGATACCACCATCACCGGCGCATTTCCGGATCCTATCGACGCACCGGTTGAGACAAGCATCGTACCGTCTGATTCCATTCCGGCGGATATGATGGGTCTGGATATCGGAACCAAAACAGCCGAACTTTTTGCAGACGCGGTGAAATCAGCCAAAACAGTCGTATGGAACGGCCCCATGGGCGTGTTTGAAAATCCCATTCTTGCAAAGGGAACCATCGCAGTGGCAGAGGCGCTGGCTCAGACCGATGCGACAACCATCATCGGAGGCGGTGATTCTGCGGCAGCTGTTAATCAGCTGGGATTCGGCGATAAGATGACACATATCTCCACAGGCGGCGGAGCTTCCCTGGAATTCCTGGAAGGCAAAGAACTCCCCGGCGTTGCAGCCGCCGATAATAAGTAAAAAGCTTAGCGAATGTGAGCCGGAGGCGAAGCATGAGGTTAGCGTTTACGTAA
>CAMMBV010000022.1 GCA_946494335.1 uncultured Ruminococcus sp.
GCCGGACGCCGCGCACCTGCAGCAGACACTTCCCGCCGTCCATCACGGCAAGCTCGTCCATGGACATCAGATCTTTACCCAATTTTTGAAAGTTTTGTCCGTGGGATTCCTGCGTCCCTTTCGTGACGCTGGTGTTGTACATATCAATCGTTTCTTTCCCAAGCAGGGCGCTCCAGCTTTTCAAGGTGGTTTCTTCCTTGCCTCCAAGAAACAGGCTGGAATCGCAGTTGCCGATGATGGTATCCATATTATCTTTATAGAGCGCTTTTAGCTGACTCTGAGCCTGCAGCACCAGGCAGGCCGAGATCTCTCTTGACCGGATTGTTGCCATGAGTTTTTCAAGGTTTGGGATCTGCCCGATGTTTGCCGCCTCGTCGATCAGACAGCGGACATGCACCGGCAGCCGGCCTCCATATTTATCATCTGCCCTTTCACAAAGCAGGTTAAAAAGCTGCGTATAGGCCATGCTCACCAGAAAGTTGAACGTGGCGTCTGTATCGGAGATGATGAAAAACAGTGCTGTTTTCCGGTCCCCAACCATATCCAGCTCTAACTCATCATACATGGTGATCTCCCGGACTTCCGCAATATCGAATGGCGCAAGCCTGGCTCCACAGGAAATCAGGATCGACTTAGCCGTTTTGCCCGCCGCCAGCTTATATTTTTTATACTGCCGGAGGGCAAAATGGTCCGGGTCTTTCTGCTCCAAAGCGTCAAAAAGAAGGTCAACCGCGTTTTTGAACGATTCATCATCCTCCCGGACTTCCATGGCATTTATCATTTCTACCAAAGTGGAGAAGTTCTGCTCGTTCCTGGGAGCCTCATAATAGATGTAACCGATCAGCGCCGTGTAAAGCAGCGTTTCGGCCTTCACCCAAAAATCGTCGCCGGATTTTCCCTCGCCTTTGGTGTTGGCGATCAGCACTGTAACCAGCTTTAATATATCTTTCTCAGAGTGGATATACGCAAATGGGTTATAGTGCATCGACTTCCGAAAGTTGATCGTATTGAATACCCTGATCTGATAAGGCTCATAAATGATCTTGCCTTTCTTATTGCGTAAGGGCTTTCCGTCCTTGCCCAGCTTGGGAGCGCCGCGGGAGAGCAGCTTTCCACATTCCACCAGGACAGTCCCTTTCGGATCTGTCACCACATAGGAGGAATGGAGCTGCATCAGGTTCGGTTTTATGAAAAACCGAGTTTTACCGGAACCGGAACCACCCACGACCAGTACATTTTTATTCCGGGCATAAGCCGGATTTTTAGGCCTGCCGGACATCATCAGCCCCTCCGTCTGGGTCAGAATGATGTTGTTTTCAGCCTTGGAGTCCATAAAGGGAGCAATATCCGCTTTTGTTCCCCATCGGGCCGAGCCGTACTCCACATCCTTCCTGTACTTTTTAGCATTTTTCCCTTTCACATAAACCACCAGCCGCACCACCGCGGCCCCGATCAGCCCGATCAGCCAGTCAACCGCCGCGCCGGGCATAGAAGTCTGAAATGCCAGGGTAAAGCCATCCGCCAGCCCCAGCAGCTTTGTGGAAGCATCAACGTCTGGGGCCAGCCGTACCGCCTCGCCAACCTTGGCAAAGAACCAAAGGAATATAAGATAAGGAAGGTTTGGAAGCACATACTTTTTCAGAATATCCGCCATCTTCATCGTTCCGGCCCTCCGTGTTCCTTGTTCTTTACGGGATCGCGGGCCATCTTTTTTGCCATCTCCTTGAATTTCGATAGCTGAGAGAGAAGGGACGGCCTGTTTTCACGCTTCACTGTCTTTTGCGTGTACTTTTTGAAAGCGGCTTCGATTGCATCGGCCTGGCTTGCCTTAAAGTACACGGTCCACTTTGGCGGGGAAACACTGGTATCTTTCTCCACATGGTAACGGACTTTATATTTTTTCGCATATCGTTCAAAAGAGCGAATCCTGTCCTCAACCTCGATCTTATGGGCGTCCGGCGTCTGGGCGGTAAGACGGCGCATACTGTTCCTGCCCACTTTCGGGGTACTGCGTTCTTTTTCAATTTTTCGCAAGGCGGCGGCAATCGCGGCCTTCATCACGCGGCCCGTCAGTTTTGTGGCCTGGACGGTAACGGATATGGACTTTCGTTCAAGTTCTTCCTGCAATCACATCCTCCTTTCACATTTATAATAAGCAGCATTCACCGGGCCTCCGTTTGGAGGGATTGCTGGCGGGGTGCCTTTTCAAAGTCTTTAGCCGCCTGCGCTACCTGTACGCGGGCATGGTCGAGAAACATTTTCAGCATGGAACGGGGAGAATCCCTTTCCTCCAGTTCGCCCGTCATGCCGCCGCACGCGTCAGGCAGATATTCTTCAATACCTTTTAAGGCTTCCTCAAAATTGCCGATAAAACCCCAGCAGCTATCCTCCAGCTCGCCGTCTTTATACAGTTCATAACCATAAGCCTCGCCGCGAAGGTAGGAATCGTAATAGTCCACCTCGCCGCGCATACAATCCTCAGCTTTCTTCCGGGTGGCGGCAGTAAAGGATTTGCCGCCAAACTCCCGGAGGGCATCTTCTTTGGAGGCATAGATCCATCCGACCTGCCCGCTGTCCCAGGGGCAGGAGAAGCCCGTGGTATTCATGGTAATGCCGCTGTGGTCGTAAAGATACAGCGGCAGCATAAGATATTTCTGTGAGATCACTTTCATCAGCCGTTCATCCACCTGACGCTCATAATCAGGAGAACCAAAAGGCGCTTTGATTTTGTAATTCATCAGGTCCAGCGCCCGCTCATAGCGGTGGGCGCCCCGTTCATCATCACCCACAGTTTTCAGATACAGATCCCGGAGAAAATCATCTTTATCTATGTAATTATGATGGTCGCCCAAGCTATACTGCCGGTGAAAGCAGACCATTTTCCCAAAATTGTCATCCTCACGGGGATTGAATGGGGAATCGTCCTGCTGGACCACCAGCAAATACGGGCCGCGTGTCGCTGTCAGCATCTTTGACCTCCTTCCTAAAGCTCCGGCCCGGATTTGTGGGGCGGCTTTTGTGTCATATCTTTATTTTCTGTCCCAGGAACCGGCTGCTTGACCGCAAGAATTTTGCCGCCGATTCGCACAAAGGACTCCGGCGCCAGAAATTGCTCCTTATATTTTTCCATCAGGTCAGGGGAAAGATCTGAAAAATCTTCCTCACCAAGCCCGGTGATAAGAAAATTACCGGCAATGATGTCGTAAACCTCACCGGCGTCATCCCGCAAAGCACGATTCAAGGGCAGCCCCAGGAATTTTCCTTCCTCATTGCAAATCAGGGCCACGGGGTCCTCATAAGGGTATACTGCCTGGATAAGACCGTCTACCGCCGCCTGCAAAGACTTCAGCCCCGGCTCGATGTCTGCCTCATGGGGAATTTTCCCCGGTTCAACCATTAAAACCTTCATCTATGAATATCCTCCTTTTTCTTGTCAGGCGCCTTTGGCGGTGCTGCTTTTTCCTGCCTCTTTGCGTCTGAGAGTTTTTCCAGCACCGAAGCCCGTTCTGCCTTGCCCGAATCACGCCCCGGCGCAGTTACAGTCTTTTCCGGTTCCTGTCCTTCCACGGTATATCCGGGCAAAAGGGCGCCATGTACGGTAAAATGGTCTTTGTATTGCTCTGGGACCGGAGGGGAAATCTCCGTGAACAAATGAGAATAGGCTTTCTTCCGGCCTTCCAGATACTTCATGGCAGCATTTTTATCTGTATAGCGTTTCTGACTCTGCCCGGCAATTCTTTCTCCATACCCCTTCTTAGGGGAATTTACATAGACATCCCAGGTGACATACCAGGCAACCGGCACACTCTGTTTCGTTTCCCGGTCATATTTTGTATCTTCCCAAACACTGCAGGTCATCTTATAAACGCGATTGCTGATTTCCTCACTGTTTTTCCAGTTATCCCTTGATTGCCACTGATTGGCGGTGTGAGCGACCTCCGGGGTCCGCAGGTATTCCAGCGCCCGGTTGATCGTTTGCGTAGCGGCTGCCTGCTTTTCCCATTGCTTTGCCGCAGCCACAACGATCTCATAGGCTTTCTGTTCGCCGTCAATGCTTCCCTGGCGCATCGCTTCCAGGCTTTCGGTGCCCATGGCAATCAAGGCAGAAATATCTGCTTCCTCACAGGTCACGCTGTGTTCGATCTTTAGCGCATAGCCGGGCTTCAAATTATCTCCGTACCGGTAAGCACGAAAATCCTTGTTTTCTTCCAAAAGTTCACCTCCTAAAGTTCCGGTTCATGGGTTTTGGCCTGTTTTGGCGCCGTCGGTATTTTGTTCTGTCCCTTCGCAGCGGAAAGCTGCCCCAAAACAGAAGGCTTTTCCCCGCTAAAAAGGGAAAGCTGCTCCGCATCCGTAATGGCCGGCATGGAATCCAAGCGGGAAGGCGGAGGTACTGCCGCTGGCCGGACAGCCTCTAAGGTCTGCGGGTGGTCGGAATGAGTGAGAAAATGCTGCCGCTTCAGATCCGCAAAAACTTCATCAAAAACAGCATGGATGGCCTTGCGTTCCTCACCTTCCGGGAAGGCTTTCAGGATTTCTGTTTTTCCATCCTTACCGGTGACAATAGTAACGGCGCTGTCGGCGTGGCCTGCCAGATAATCCGAAATTTCAGGCGCCAGCTTATCCTTGATGTAGCAGGCGAAAGCCCTGGCGGTCATTTCCGTATTGCTTTCCCAGTAACCGCCGTCTTTTTCACATTCCTGTCCCATGCGCTTGGAATTTTTATAGTAATCCGTTTCAACACGGCCAATCTGCGGAGGGTCCTGCGTCTGCATCCCGGACAGCATACGCTCGAAAATCTCCAGGCGTTCCCGTTCACTTTTGGGGATCACACGCCCGGTGACAGATTTCTTAAAAGCGCTTAGCTGTTCCACAGATCCGGGGACGCCTGAAAGAAATTCCTCCCGAAGGACCGAATAAGTCTCCATGTGCGCCTCATCGTTTGCCATCCGTTTAAGCGAGGGGAGTACCGCCGAATCCAGCCAGTTCGCCGCGTTTTTCCGGGTGCGTTCCACCTGTGCCTCGGCCCGCGCCGCGGCCTGCTCCGGCGTTTCCGGCTTATATTTCATGGTTTCGATCAGCTTTTTGAATGGCTCATAAAGGTGAGGCTGCTCGGAAAGGAATCCTTTGGCTCCCATCTTTACACCCAGATAATCGTCCAGGCCATGCCACCACTCATGGGCCAGGGAACCGGCCCCGTGCATCTTGGTAAGGTTGATGACCTTCCGCAGCGGTTCATAGTGGGCGGCGGCGTTGCCGCTGCCGCGGGCGCCAAAGGCAATCGAAAGTGTTCCCTGGTAGGAAATATCCTTTTCGCTGATCCTGAGGACTGCCGCCAGATCTTTGAGCGCGTCAAATCCCATATTCAGAGACGCGCGCCGGTCATTCTGCGTCATCCAGTTTCCAAATTCACCGCCCCGGAACGCAAAGGCGTCAAGATAGTCCTGTCCAATCACATCACGGTTCCCGCGGTAATCCGGGCCGGTACGCCGGACGTTGGAAAGCTGCTGCGGGACAAACCGTTGCTTTCCGCCGGCCCCGCGCTGTCTGGCAAAATCCTGTGTCCATTTCAGGGCTTCCTCACGGGTGGGAAAATTCGTTTTCAGGATCGTATAGCCTTTCGTGACATAGTAGGTATCGGGAAGCCAGTCGTTATTTTTCGAGTAGGTTCTTTGGCCGTCATTGAACCGGATGTCATACCCGCGGGGAACCTTCTGGCCGGCAGGAACGCCGAACTGCTTTTTTACAGCCTCCCGGACAATTTTTCGCTCGAAATCCTGTTCCCCACGGAAGTACAGGGCATTTACCAGCTTATCGGTAATGACCGGATTATCCCGCCCCTTTGGGGTGGCCCGGATGTAGCCGCCGCCGATCCCGTGGGAAACGCGCTCACAATAGCCGCCGTCTATGATAAGGACCTCAAACACATCCATCGCTTCCTGGACGGTCTGGACCTTCTCAACGGCTTCCTGCACCTGCCGGACAGTCGCGATATACTCTTTCTGCCGCGCCAGACGCTTTTCAGGCGTATCATCGGAACGCAGGTACCGCGGGGAAGCGTTCAGGCTGTCACGCACAACTTTCCGAAAGTACAGAATATCCACCGGGACGCCGGATTGAAGCAAGGCATTATAATCCGGCTTTTTCCAGACATTATCCTTTTTGACGTACTTTTCGGCCTCGCGCTCATTCATCCCCAGCAGGTCATCAACGTACAGGCCGCGGGCAGCCCAAAGATCTTTTTTGGCACCGCCGATCTTTTCGCCGAAATCTTCATGTACAATTTCCTTCGCCATCTAAAGCCACCACCTCCTTATTACCGTTTTGGTATATGCTTTTGCCTCAAAGACATAAGAAAAGGCGCAAGGCCTGCCTAAAAGGTAAGCCAGCGCCAGGTTCCATTCCTCCACAGGGAACGTGCTGTTTTCTATTTCAAGAAGTGCCTGCAAAGATAAAAGCGGGCACCAGTCCCGCAGATCTGGAAGGGACACACCCAACCGTCTTGCGACAGCAGCCAGCAGAGCCGGCTCATGCCGCTTTTTTAGAAAAAACTGTTTGATTCTTTGATTCACCCGCTTGGCGGCCTCCTTTCCTCTGATACCCCCTCGCCTGCGATTTTGCTTATGACCTCCGGGCCGGTTTCGTAAATCTGCATCAGCCTCCGGGCCATGCCGCAGGGACGGGCAGCTCCCGTTGTCCAAAGGCGTACTGTGGAAGGGGTAACATTCATCAGCAGCGCAAAGGCTTTTTCGTTGGTTTCCAGCTTTTTCATCAGGGCCTTAACCATGGACGGACTGTATTCCGGGCAGCGGGCAGCCCCGGCGATTACCTGAATCGCGGATTTGTCATTGTTCATTGAGTTTTCCTCCTAAATTGAAACAGCCGCCTGTTTCTGGCGGCTGGCGTGCTTTTCTTCGCGGATCGCTTGAAGGGTGTGCTGCAGTTTTTCATTGTAGTCCTTCCCACAACGGGGAGGGTTGACCGAAACCCGGAGCTTAGAAAATTTCTGATCTGCTTTCAGCAGCGTCCTGATCTTCCGCGCGTTGGTGCGCCCCGCAAGGTCATTATCCAGATAGAGGGCAACACGGGTGATCTCCGGATGGCGCTCAAGGAAAGCGACCAGGGCCACCGGGGAGGTGCCGCCCAGGGAAAGCCGGTAGCCATTCCACTGCCAGCCCTCCAGCTTTTGGAGCGTAGCATGGGAGAGAGCGTCAATCGGGGCCTCAAAAACCGCCAGATGGCGGCTGCCCGGCTGATCCGGCGGGTAGCAGAAGCTAAACCGCTTATCACTGCCGCTGATGTCTTTTTTCAAGTCACCCGCAATGCTGCGGACGCAGGCAAACCGGCCTGTACCGGCATCATCCCGTCCAGCGAAAACACAAACCGCCTCGTTGTTATATCGGGACTCATAGAAAAGGCCCAGCCGCATACACCGGCTGATGATGTCCGAATGGATTCCCCGGCGTTGAAGGTAAGAAACAGCAAAGGTGGCACACCGCTTTACCCAGGGGAGGCGAAAAGGTTTTTGCTCCACCGGTTTCCGTTGTTCCCGGCTGCCGGAAGCTGTATAATGGGAAACAGCCGGGGCGCCGCAGCCTGCCAGCCGCTCAACAGCCTCCACAAAGCTATATCCCCGGATTTCCATGAGGTAATCCACAGCGTTGATCTTTCGCCCCCGGCTGTTCCAGTACCAGTAATTCTTGCTTGCCACATAAACCAGACTGTCATGCTCCCTGTGACGGTAATTGGCGCCTTCCCGTTTCAGCACGCCGCTTTCGTAGGAAAGCAGATAATGTAACAGATCAGCCTCCCGTGCCTGAGTGATCTGTTCCTGAGTCAAGCCCGGCATGGTCTTGGCGTTTCATGGCTTCTCATGGCGCTCGGCCTCCTTTCTGAGATCTTTTCTATCACAAGCGGTCCTCCCGTTATCCATAAAGATCGTGGTTGACTTCGGCACGGTAATAACTGTCCATGGTAGTCGGGGCATTGTAAAGAGCCGCCAGCAGGTAGGACTTGATATTCCGCACTTTGGTCGTGTTATTATCCAGACAGTCAAACACGTACTCCACATGGGAGAAATTTACTTTCAGGAAACGGCTTTTTACCACCTCGCGGGGGTAGTCATCTCCGGCAATGCGGATGTATGGGCGTTTAGAGAGGACGGTCTGCAGCATCAGTTCAACCAGTTCGTCCACACGCTCATACCCATACCGGTGGACAAGAGCCTCAAATTCAATATTTTCTTTGATAATTTGCCGATAGGCATCTATCCGATCTATCCTATCCCTATCCATCTCTGTACTGTCAGAAGGTGTCCTTCCGGAATCCGGATAGATTGATTGATAGGTATTTGATCTATCCGTTATTGATTTTTCAGTAATTGATTCTTGTATATTTAATTGGGCGGGTTTTTCCTGTTCAGGTTTTCCCAAAACAGGTTTTACCTGTCTTGGATTTACCTGTCTTGGATTTTCCCGTTTAGGTGGCAGAATAGCGTCCTGCTCATCAGGAAGCATAGGTTTTTCATGGATGACATACTCAATATCGCCCAGTCTGCCATGCGCGTCACGGAGCCGCTGCCGGGTAAGATACCCTTGCTTTTCCAGCTCCTTGATCGCGCTGCTGATAGAATCCACCCCATCTTTACAGATATGGGCCAGGCCCTTAGTCGTATAGTCCCAATTATCAGGCAAGGACAACATCAACGACAGCAGCCCCTTTGCCTTCAAAGACAGCGACACATTCCGAAGATGGTGATTGGACATGACCGTAAAATCTTTTGTCTTTTCAACTCTGAACACTGCCATTTGACATCCTCCTTCCTGGCAAGTCTTTATACTGAGCAGCAGCTACAAATCTCTGTCTTTATGATCATAATTCAAATAGCCATTGTGTACCTTGGCATGGTTCTTTAGCTTGATAAAGCCACGTTCCTGATTCTCCAACGCTTTCTGATACCCTTCATCCGTGAGAAACAGGCGCATCTTATCGCCTTTATAGCCGACAGGGGATTCAAAAGAAAGCACATCAAAGACAACCATGTGGCGTACCTGCGGGTCAAACCGCTCCAGGGCCATAATGTCATGGCCTTTCAGTTTTTCAGCCCCGGATTGCTGCCGGGCCAGTGCGATCCGCTCGCCCATAGTGCGAGGGTAAGGCAGGTGATAATTCTTCTGGATGTCCTTTACCAGATCCATGAACTGTTCATCCGACAGAACCCGCAGCTTTGCCATGAGGCCCCGCACCATATCACGCTGCTCCGGGTTACGGGTAAAACGGGCTGTCATATACAGTTCATCCAGCACTTTGGCCTGGCAGTCGCCGTCAACCTGAAACAACTGCCTTTTTTCTTCTTCGTTAAGTTCCATGTGAATTTCCTCCTTCTGAAAATGGGCGCAAAAAAAGGGCGCCCATCAGATCAGATGAAACGCCCTGACAAACAGCGGTCCGGTAAAATACCGCACCGCTGCTGTAATATTCAATTTTGTCTTTTAGGTAACACCTCCCATCATTCGACAGATTTTTCGTTGACTATCAAGGTTGGAAAAGGAATTGAATAGGCAACGACAAACGCTGAAACCCTTGAAAACACTGGGTTCTTCCGTTTGTCCTTATTATACCGTAAGGGCATTCCTGACCGTCATTTCGTCAAAGTCACTTTCGGATATAGCAGTCTCATTTCCCGAATTATCTATATGGATATACGCAGGGTTTGCACTGCTATCATAGACATATTTCTCATCCATTGTCAGATCAGCGCTGTTTGCTCCTAATTTATAATACGTATATTCTGTATGGTTCACCCCACCGCCACTCAGATTTTTAATGCGGCCATCAAAACATACGGAATACAGTTCACGGTATCCAACAGAACCACCACTGGGAATCACACGAACAGCGCTTCCGTTCACCAATGTGTAGATATCAAGTATTTCGTAAGGCGCTTCTTTCTCGTTCACAGAGATGAGCAGCTCTGGCTCTCCATCTCCTGCCAGATCTACATATCTATAGTAAACAGAATACTTTTCCTGTCCGCTGAAATTCCACACCCCTCCATTGATATGCCGGGATTGTTCCAAAATTTCGCTTGAAAAATTGTTTTCGGCCGCCTCTTTGTATTCAGCCAGAATTTCCTCATACGCAACAGTATAGTCTGTTTCTTCTGTTTGATCCTCCGCCTGTTCAGAAGAATTCTCTTCCGGCTCGTTCAGCGCATCTTCATCTATCGTTTCTTTGATCTTCACCTGTATTTCTTCCGATACTGCCGGATAGATCACGACCAGACGTTCCTGAATTTTGTCTTTTCCTTTCGCTTTTTCATAACCATCTAACAGTACTGTTCCGGCCTGATCATAATCCCCTGTAGTCTCATAGACGGTAGATACCCTCAGATAACCTCCTGCACGTTTTTCATCAATATGGATGGCATCCTTATAAGCGATAATCGCGTCCTCATACTGCATTTCCTGCAAGTAGCGGTCACCGAGGCTTACATATTTCGTATACTGCGTTGCCTTGCGGATACCCAGAAAGAGTACGATCATTACTGCCAGCAGTACAGCCAGCAAAAGAAAAATAAACGACAGCCATATTTTCTTTTTTCTCATACTTCCCCCTCCTTTTTTCACTGATCAGGCTATTACTATTTGATTATAGCATGCTGCTGGCACTGACGCCAGTAATCGCCGCTGCCCGGCAAATGTCTGCCCGTGCAGGCACGACAGCCGCTTTCCGGACGTGCCGCACAAAAGACCGCTTCACCAGTCTTTATTTATAACTGATGAAGCGGCAAAGATCCAGTTTAGCTTAAATATTTGTTTCGATTGGCCGAGGTATTGCTTACCAGGTTGACCGTCTTTGCACTGGCCGAATACAAAAGATCAAATTTCTTTTGCAGGAAGATACTCTTGGAAACCTTTGTTCCGGTGTCGTCTCCCAGGAAATACTCATACTTGGTTGTGGAAGTCACAATCCTTTTTTCACATAACTTTGTCTTACAATTTCCATTTTTATCCATATACACGTAATTCGTATAGTATTCACCCATACGGCCGCCTCCGTCCACAAATATTCCTTCTGATGGATAGTATTTTTCCATGGCTGCCCCATTATCAAATGAATAAATTTCTTCTACGCGATTATTCCTGTACTTATAGATTCGGTAGTGGCCCTGATAACCAAAAGCTTTTGTATTATAAATATAAAGCTCTGATACACCATCGTTATTGAAATCTGCCGCTGCAAACTTCAGTACATCTGTTGAATAATACTGATCGTACCACTTAATTTGTTTATGTGACAGAAATTCTTTATATGCCGTCTTAGCAGATACCGTATTCGTCGTCCACTCGCATTTTTTGCTGACTTCAGAGCTCCATGGGCCGTAGACTCTCGTTCCGCCGGAAATCTTATACGCCCTTACTTTAGCTTTGATATGAGTCGGATAGCTGGCAAACTGGGTTTTAAAACTGGTACCTGTCGTGAATGTAGATTTCGTATACCATGCTCGTCCGCTTTGTTCGGCATCAATATCTCTTTCGGAATAATAAACTTCATATCCCGAAGCGCCGCTTACTTTGCTCCAGGAAACTGTGTACTCCACGCCGTCTCCTCCTGTCGCATTCCAGCTTGTGTCCGCCGTTTTTTTCCAGGCATAAATCGTCGGAGTTCCAACCTTTACTTCCTCCGTCACCGTGACTGTACAGGTGGCTTTCTTCCCATTGGATGTTTTCGCCGTAATCACGGCATTTCCCTTTTTCAGACCCTTTACCGTACCGCTGGACGATACGCTTACAACATTTTTATTGGAAGAACTCCAGGTCACACTGTTAGTTGCCGTCACCGGAGTCATTGTCGCCGTCAATCTGCAGGAGTACCCGGCTTTCAGGCTGAGTGTTGAATGATTCAGCGTCAGTTTGGTCGCATTTACTTTCGTTTTGACATAAATGGTAACCTTCGCTGTCGCCCCATTTGTAGATGTAACCGTAACTGTGGCACTTCCCGTCTTTTTCCCTGTTACCGTCAAAACGCCATTTTTTACACTCACCGCTGCAACACTGCTATTGCTGCTTTTAGCCGACTTGATCTTTTCTGCTGAGGATGATGCCGTCTTTATCTTAATCGCAGTGGTAGATCTCCCTTTCTGCAAGTCAAGGCTGCTGTAATTCAGCGTAATCTTACTGTTCCAGTGCGCATATAAAGTATGGCTATACGCTTTTGTCATCTTCGTGGAGGTCGTCACTTTTGTTCCTCCGTTCCTTGCCGTGTACCATCCGGCAAAGGTATAACCAGAACGCGAAACATTACTATACAGACGATAATTCTGACCATACGTCTCGTATCTGCCGTAAGTTGTGCTACTGCCGCTGCCGACTCTGCCGCCGTTTGCATCGTATGTAACCAGATAGCTCTTTGCTGCCCACTGTGAATAAATTGTATGATCATAAGTTTTCACACTGGAATTTGCGGTAACTCTGCTTCCTCCTGATGATGAGGTATACCAGCCTTTTAAGTTATACCCATATCTGCTCACCTGCGGGAATTTTGAATAAACGTTAGATTTCCCATACTCATAGATATATGGACCGCAATATGTGGCGCTGCTAATCTTATAGCGGATAGTAATGATTTTATTTAAGCCCGCAACATGGCGTGATATTAACAAATCATCTGTCGTATTGATCGCACCGTCACCATTTACGTCAGCAGCCGCCTCTTTTATCCCTGACAAAATCCAGTCTGGATGATTCCTTTTCACATTGGAGCTTTTGGAAGCTGAAATATGCCGCTGCACCATCAGGCTATCCAAAGAATTAATTGTCCCATCCATGTTAACGTCGCCGAATTTTACCGCAGAGCTGTTGTAAAAATACCGAATCGTTGCCGCGTCCGCCGTCTGCATATTATTGCTTTCCGGCTGATCTGATAATTCCGTATCTTCAAGGGCAGAAGGTAGTTCCTCCCCACCCACCTCTTCTTCCGGCGTCGGCACTGCCTTTACCGTTGGCCGGGCAGTATTCTTCTGTGTTGATTCTTCTGGTTCTGTCTCTTTTCCATCCGGCAGACCCTCGTCTTCTGAAATATCTTCTTCTCCCTGCTCCGGTTCTTCTGTAGGTTCCGGTGTTGGTTCCTGTTCCGGCTCTTCTGTAGGTTCTGCAGTCGGGGATACTTCTTCATCACCTTCCTGACTCTGTTCTAACTGTTCCATCAAGTCGTCCGTATTATCTTCCTGACTTGCCAGAACGCCAACCGGTGTCGATATAGTGAGAATCCCTGCCAGCATTGCCGCTATTAATTTTTTATTTTTTATCTTTCTCATACAACGCCCTCATGTTTTCCTGGATATTCTTATTGTAGATGTTTTTCACGCTACCGTTTAAAAGAAAAACATCCCTGTCTTTCTCTTGGATAATAATAACTCCCATAGTGACTGCAATACTGTCGACCATTACGATCTTTGTCATAAGGATTCCAATAGATGCAACCATCCGCACAGTTGTATCCACAGAATTTTCCTTTCGGAATTACCACTGAACATATTGTTTCTTTCCTATTCATTTCTTTCATCGCGCATTTCCTCCCTTTTTTTGATAATATCTATATTTTCATCGACAATACTAATTACATTTCCATTTTTTCTGGCACAATACGCTTTTATCTTTTCCCCCGGAAAAATTAATGGGAAATATAAATTTTGTATATAGGATGGCATTGCTTTTAATATTTCGATGATATAGATCCTGTCACTATTTGACAGTTCAGGCCACTGCGCCGCATGGGTATGAAAAATCCCACGAAATTCAATTTCACACTCGTTCCAGTCTTTTATTATCTGATTGAGAAACTGAGTATCCGGCATGTATACACCACCTCGATGATTCAGCTGACCCCTGTCAAATACAACATGATTTATGACTTCGCCATTACTGGAACCGATTATTCCTCCACTTTCCGGCGGGACCGCTGGAGAGTCCAATAACTGTATATAGATTTCTTCTACAATTTTCATTTATTTTTTCAGTTTTAGTGCAAGTTATTATCTAAAATCCCACATTTATCCACTGTTGTCATCAGCATCGTTAAAAGATAACTGTTTATAAATTTACCTCACAAACCATTAACAATGGACAAAATATCATTATTAACTTCTTTTGGCAGACTACTTTGTTGTACACATCCAACAATAGCAGTGATAAATGGAATCAAGCAAAGAACCCATCCTATCGCTAATCCAATTACTTTTCCTGTCCAGTCTCCATCACTATAATTCACAATTAAACTGCCGTTTTGCAAAATACAGTTTGCTGTAATGCCTCTTCCAAGACCAAGGAGCATATTTACTCCTCCACAATTTTTTTCAAACTGAATCCTTAAATTCGTCTCTCCAGTTACCATTGAAACATTGAATCCTTTTGCCTGGTAAATTTCCTGTAATCTTTGTCCCAAATACCTCATATCAAAATCTTTTGGAACATTTGTCATGAATGTGTTTGCCATATCTTTTCTCCTCTTTTCATTTAATTATTATGTAAATGCACTGTTACTTTTTCAAACAATGCAAAAACACCATCTTAAAATAAATAGAAATAAAAAAACAATTAATAGAATCATTTCTGCCCTTTTTCCTATATATAGCTTTTCTCTAAACAGGAAATAAATCACTGATAAAATAACTAATGGAAAAAGATTGTGATACTGGAAAGCTCCCCGTATATCTAACCGTAAAAAGGACAGTATCGCTCTTGTCATCCCACATCCTGGACATTTTATATGAAAAAGCAAATGCACAGGACAACGATAAAATCGAAATATGACGATGAAAATAACAGAAAATGTAATTCTTTTTTTAAGATATTTCATAAACGCTGCATCCATTGTCAATCCCATTCACATATATACCCATGGTCGTCTGCCGTGCCATTACGGTAGTCATTCCAGGTATATTCCCGTGACATATAGGGAGTTTTTATCCTGACCATTCCAATGTAGTTTTCGTATTCTCCGTCTATGAATCCATTATCCGGCTGCCCCTTAGCCCAATTATTGTAAGTAAGAGGTTCACCATTGATCCAGTGATAATCATTTTCGTCATATCCTTTGTCCGTCCCTCCAAGCCAGTAGAACACTTTGGTTCCTTTCTCAACCAGCCCTTCAATAAAAGCCGCCTCTTCGGCAGTTTCAATTATAACTAAGTGTCCTCCTGCATCTTCGCACGCTTTTTTTGCCTCTTCCCATGACATATTTTCGTCTACAACCTGATATGTATGCCCTTTATATCTATTGCCCTTTTCATCAGAGAAGCTTTTCAGCCCATATGGCGACCAGAAAATCAGGTAAAGTATCAGTATTCCCAGCACTTCCAAAAAGATAGTCGGTACAATCCACGCAGTTTTTTTCCGTTCAGGCGGCCTGCTTGCTGCTGATGTTTTTTGCGTAATATTTTTATTCCTGTTATCAGACGACTGGCTCGGATTATAAAGAGCCTCTTTTAATTCCTGAACCTTCTGATATCGTCTGGCCCCTTCTATCTCCATTCCACGACTGATTACATTAGACAACCATTGAGGAATCTGCAGATTTAAGTGCGCAAGCGGTGTAAGTGGGGATTCCATCCTTTCCGTTGCACTGGCCGGACGCTTTCCCCCTATCAGATGATACATTGTAGCACAGACTGCATACACATCTGTCCAGGGTCCCTGCTTTCCTCTGCTTTGATACTGCTCTATGGGAGCATATCCATGCTTCAAAGTAATCGTCATACTTTTCGTTTCATTTCCAGTCTGAAGCCTTGCCGCTCCAAAATCGATCAACGTCACTTTTTTTCTGTCTGCGCTGACAATAATATTTTCCGGACTGATATCACGATGAATAATTTGATACTCATGTACCACGGCCAATGCTTCCAGAACCGGACGCATAATATCAAGCACCTGTTTCCACGGAAGCGGCCCTCCATTCTCTTTTAAGACCTGGCTCAGCGTTTTGCCTTCCACAAATTCCATCACGATGTAGGCCGTATTATTCTCATGAAAGAAATCTCTGATGGATACAATACCGGATACCCAGTTGAATTTCTGAAGATTTTTCGCTTCTTTGGCAAAACTTTCCAGACCCTTTTCATAATAGGCCCTCTTTTCGCCGCCGGATGCCGACACACGTTCCTGCTGGGTCAGAACAGTATCCCGATATGCCAGCTCTGCCGGAAAATATTCTTTAATGGCTATCTTCTCTTCTTCATTTAAGTCCCATGCCAGATAGGTAATGCCAAAGCCACCTTCTCCCAACACTTTACCCAGCAGGTATTTCCCCGCCAGTATCGTACCGGCAGGCAAGACACGGCTGCTTCGCTCCTTCTTATATTTTTCTAGAGAAAACCCACAGTTTGGACAAGCAGTATCCAGATTTTCTGATTCTCTCATGCAACCCATACATAATCTGTTAGGATCGATCATTTCTTTTCCCCCGCTCCACTCTTTCGTATCTACATTGTAAATTCAACGGAATCTGCTAATATATATCCCTGTTTACTTGAGGGAGATGACTCCAAAATTTCTTCATGTTCTATGTATCCCAAACTATCACCTGAAAACTGATTATAAGTTTCATTTAAATAAAACATTACAACCATAAGTATTACAAATATCACTATGGAAGCCCCAAGAATCTCTAAACTTTCTTTCCATAGACTCTTCTCCGGATTTGTTATGATTTCTTCCTCTGCATACAGCGCTTCTTCCAACTCCTCTATACTCTGATATCGCGCCTCCTGGCTCATTTCCATTCCTTTAGAAATAGCATCAGACAGTGAAAGCGGAATCTTCAGATTTATGCTGTTTAATGGCTCCAGCGTATCCCCCATTGCCCGGTCCGGCGCACTGGCGGGTATCTTTCCGCTCAGCAAATGATACATAGTGGCACATAACGCATAGATGTCTGTCCAGCTTCCCTGGCGGCTCCTGCTCTGGTACTGTTCCATTGGGGCATAGCCATGTTTCAGTATGATACTCAGACTCCTGGTTTCGTCTCCCGTCTGAAATCTCGCCGCTCCAAAATCAATCAATGTCACCTTTTTTCCATCCTCGCTGACAATAATATTTTCCGGGCTGATATCACGGTGAATAATACCTGCTTTATGAACCTCCGACAGAGACTGCAGAATCGGCTGCATAATTTCCAACACCTGTTTATACTCCATTGTCCCGCCATGTTCACCAAGAACCTGCTTCAGATTCTTTCCTTGCGCATATTCCATCGTAAGATAAGCCGTATCATTTTCATAAAAAAAATCCCTTACCGATACAATTCCCGGATTCCGGTTGAACTTCTTTAAATTTTCAGCCTCCAGTGCAAAGCTTTCCAGCGCTTTTTTGTAATAGGAATCTTCTGTCCCGCGAACAGTTGTCACATACTCATGATCTGAATTTTTTGTATCCCGATATACCAAGCCCACAGGAAAACACTCTTTAATGGCTATTTTTTCTTCCCTGTTCAGATCCCACGCCAGATAGGTGATACCAAATCCGCCTTCTCCCAGCACTTTCCCCAGCAGGTATTTCCCCGCCAGTATGGTCATCGGCGGCAGAGCCCTGTCGCTTCGCATCTGATTATATTTTTTTATAGAGAAACCACATTCCAGACACATGCCTTCCGGATTACTTTTCTCTTTCATGCATCCCATACACAGATTATTTGGATTTATCATTACTTTTTCTTTCTCTATTCCAACTCATGAAGCCTATATTTTAATTCTTCTTTTTCTTCAATCGAAATCCCCTCTTTACCACTGAAATTTCCCGGATCAGACCCTTTCTTCTCCATAATCCATCCGTAGCCAAAACAACTCAGGAATATTAATATTATAATCAGCATAAAAAATCTGTATTGTTTCTCGGAAAAAATTTCTCCAAAAACGCCTTTATTTTTCAAATCGTCTTCTGGAAGCTCCCGCACATCTTCTCCCGTGTTATAAGACGTCCTTTTTCCATACAAAGTTCCATCATACCGTCTGTCTTCCTGATATGTACTGATGGCCGTGGTCTTATAAGGTTGTGTACTGCCTTCTTCGACAGCATACAAGATCTCTTTCAGTTCCTGTATATTTTGGAATCGATCTTCCTTTTTTATTGCCATTCCTTTTTCTATCGCATCTGAAATATGCGCAGGAACATCATTATTCATTGTTTTCAGAGTTTTCAGAGAGTCCCCCAGAACACGATCTGTCGCACTTATTGGAATTTCCCCTCCAATTAGATGGTACATCGTCGCACATATGGCATATACATCTGTCCAAGCTCCCTGAGAACCTCGGCTCTGGTATTGTTCAAATGGTGCATAACCATGTTTTAAGATAATGCTTAAACTCCTGGTATCGTTTCCCGTCTGAATGCGGGCCGCTCCAAAATCAATTAAAGTGGCATTCCCCTTTTTATCCAGAATAATATTTTCAGGGCTGATATCCCGATGAATAATCCGATAGTTATGCACATAAGACAGTGCATCCAGAATTGGAAGCATAATTTCCAACACTTCTTTCCACGGAAGAGTTCCTCCATTTTCCTTTAATACCTGTCTTAATGTTTTTCCTTCCACGTATTCCATCGTAATGTAAGCAGTATTATTTTCATAGAAAAAATCCCTCACCGATACAATTCCCGGGTTCCGGTTGAACTTTCTTAAATTTTCAGCCTCCAGCGCAAAGCTTTCCAGCGCTTTTTTGTAATAGGAATCTTCTGTCCCGCGGACAGTTGTCACATACTCATGATCTGAATTTTTTGTATCCCGATATACCAAGCCCACAGGAAAACACTCTTTAATAGCTATTTTTTCTTCCCTGTTCAGATCCCACGCCAGATAGGTGATGCCAAATCCGCCTTCGCCTAACACCTTCCCCAGCAGGTATTTCCCCGCCAGTATGGTCATCGGCGGCAACGCCCTGTCGCTTCGCATCTGATTATAATCGCTTATCGAAAAACCGCATTCCGGACATCGTCCTTTGGAATTACTTATCTCTTTCATGCATCCCATACACAGGTTATTGGGATTTATCATTCGTATGCACCTTCTTTATTTTCTACTCTGTGGCCGAATCGCAGTTCAGAGTATATTTTTATCCTATTCTGTCGTTTCAGAATATCTATGATCATTAATAGGAAATTGAATTCAAAACATCCATCAAATTGTCTCTTCTACCCTGTATTTCCTGAAACAATTTCTGATACACATCAACCAGTCGGTCATCCCTCATGGACATTTGTATCAGAAAAGTAGTTCCCTCTGATTTCATTACATATTTCTTCAGTCCCGGATATTGGAAAGAATTCTCCGATTTCAGCTTTTTCAATTTCCCCAACGGTACATAAAGCAGTGAAACGCTGAAATCATCATCTTTTGCTTTGCCTGGCTTCCCTTTCTGCAGCACCAGAAGTTCTGCATCATTAATCAAATGTAGCCATCCCGGTATGGAATAGGACTGGCGCTTCTCTTCCCGTTTATAATGAATCGGAACGAACCGTTCATTCGCATTGTGCAGTTTCAATAATTCGGTTCTGAAAAAATGGGATAAAAATCCCTCATCAAAATGTCTTGCTGACATTTTCTTCGAAATTTCCGGAAATCGAAGGGAAAAACTTTTTTCTCTTACCAGAGCCAGAAAATGGTTCATAATTTCAGCCGAAACAGCATTGTAAGGGATACGGAATATTCTGCCTGAAGTAAAAAGTACCATTTCCCCAATCAAAAGATCATTAAAAATCTGTATGCCCAAAATATCAGCATATGGGATACTGTATTCTTTTACCTGATCGTCCACCCTTTCCAGAACATACAGTTTTGTTTTGCATACTGCTATCAGATAATCATACAGGTTCATCCATGGCTTCGCTTCTTTTCTTTCTATATTTCTTGGAATCTTAATCAACATTTCCGCCTGGTACATTTCCTCCGAGACATACGGCTCAAATAGGGAAGGAACCGGGTATTTCTCACACACCTCATAGATCCACGGCCCAAAAGCAGCTATCTCCGGTATTGCCGCCGTCTCGTCAAACGTTTGCAGCCTTTCATTTTCAGGCGCTTTGCCATATAATTTTCTGACCAGTTCTTCCACATTTTGATACCGTTTTTCCCACTTTACTGCCAGGCCCTTTTCAATCGCTTCTGTTACTGCCAATGGCACTTCCGGTTTCAACCTTTTGATCGGAACCACCGTATCCTCAAGCATTCGCTCTGTTGCTTCCTGAGGGATAACTCCGGTAATCAAATGGTACATGGTTGCACATATGGCATAAATATCGGTCCACGATCCCTGCCGTCCCCGGCTTAAATACTGTTCCACCGGGGCATAGCCATGTTTCAGCACGATTGTCATGCTTTTTGTTTCATTTCCTGTTGATATTCTGGCCGCTCCGAAATCGATCAGAGTTGCTTTCCCCTCCTGATCCAAAATAATATTTTCCGGACTGATATCCCGGTGGATAATATTTTCCTTATGTATTTTACCAAGCGCTTCCAGAAGAGGCTTCATAATCTGCAATACCGCCCGATATGGCATTGTTCCCCCGTACTCTTCCAGCACTTTCTTCAAAGTTTTCCCCTGTGCGTATTCCATCACGATATATGCCGTATCATTTTCATATATAAAATCAAACACCTTTACGATTCCCTCAGTCTGCTGGAATCGCCGCAGATTTTCCGCCTCTGCTGTAAAACTTTTCAGGCCCCGTTCATAGATTTCGTGCATAGCGCCGCCGGATATCGATACCGTCTCTTTCTCTGTCATTTTGGTATCGCGAAAAGCCAGACCAGAGGGGAAATATTCTTTAATGGCCACTTTTCTTTCCCGATTCAAATCCCATGCCAAATAGGTGATTCCGAATCCACCTTCGCCTAACACCTTCCCCAGCAGGTACTTTCCCGCCAGTATGGTCAGCGGCGGTAATGCTCTGTCGCTTCGTTTCTGTTCATAAGCTTCCATAGAGAAGCCGCATTGAGGACACAGTTTTTTTCCTTCGGACAATTCGTTCATACAACCCATGCACAGGTTATTTGGATTGATCATATTCATTTCTCCCCCCAATCACCTTTTCATTTTTAGGACAGAAGAAATAAAACAACAGATATCGCAACCACAATCACTATAACTAAATATATACAAATCACAACATCTATCCATTCTAATTTGGGATAGGGATCTTCAGCCCCCGATTTTCTTTTTTCATACAACTCCGCTTCCAGTACCTGCATATCCTGGCTGCGTTCCTGCCATAACACCTTCATTCCATGACTGACAGCATCGGATATCTCCCGGGGAATGTCAGGCTGCAGCTCACTTAACGGCACAAGCAGTTCCTCTGAAATCCGTTCTATAGATTCTGCCGGAACAATTCCGCTCATCATATAGTACATCGTCGCACAGACTGCATAAACATCCGTCCACGGTCCCTGTTTTCCCCTGCTCTGGTACTGCTCCACAGGAGCATAGCCCTGCTTGAGAATGACGCTTAAACTTTTCGTCTCATTTCCTGTCTGGAATCTGGCTGCGCCAAAATCTATCAAGGTAACTTTCCCGTCTCCGCCCACAATTATATTGTCCGGGCTGATGTCACGATGAATAATTCCTTCTCTGTGAATCTTTTCCAGTGCTTTCAAAACGGGATGCATTACCTCAAGTACCTGACTCCAGACCATGGGAGATTCCAGTTTTTCCATTACCTGTTTCAAGGTCATCCCTTCTATGTACTCCATTACGATATAAGCCGTTTTATTTTCATAGAAAAAATCTTTTACGGAAACAATACCCGGAATAGCATCAAATTTTTTTAGGTTCCTTGCCTCTTCCACAAAGCTTTTCAGGCCTTTTTGATAATATGTATCCGCCGTACTGTTCAACGGAGTTATATATTCTTCCACTGATGATCTTGTGTTCCGATATGCCAAAGCTCCAGGAAAATACTCTTTCACTGCAATTTTCTCTTCTTTATTCAAATCCCACGCCAGATAGGTGATGCCAAATCCACCTTCGCCTAACACCTTCCCCAGCAGGTACTTTCCCGCCAGTATGGTCATCGGCGCCAATGTCCTGCCGCTTCGCTTCCGATTATAGTCTTCCGGAGAAAAACCGCATTTTGAACATATACTTTCACCTTCGGCCAGTTCATTCATACAGCCCATGCACAGGTTATTGGGATTTATCATCAGTGGTTACCTCTTATTTCTCCTGTATGTTTTCCTTTTCCAGTTCATCCCAGCTGAAATGTTCATTGCAGCAGGGCACCAGCATCAATTTGCTGTTTCCAAAGGCCAGGATATCATAAGCCTTCAGCTTCTCATTATTTAAAACAACCTCGTCATTCAGATAGAACAGTTCCCTTGATTCCCCGGGCTGAGCAATAAACATTCTGCTGTGGGGTTCATAAATAATAATTCCATGCCGCTCTCTGGATACAGTCTGATCTGCTGCCAGTACCACATCCATATCTCTGCTGCGGCCTATAAAATTTTTACCTGCCTTCAAAGGAAAGCCCATCCCGTAATCACTCCCCTTAATGCATACCAGCCATCCCACTACCGGAGATCTGCCTTTAAACGCAAATTCTCCTATGGTCGGCGGTGTCCCCGGGTCTATATCTATTGGTCCTATATCTGTTCTCTCTTTTTTCCCTGGTTTCGGATCATCTATCCCTATGGTTTCATTTTTTCCGTTACCATATGCCGTATTACCACAATGGGGACATCTGTCATATTTATCGCCATCATAGAAATGTCCGTTTTCACATTTTAAAATATTCATATTTTCCACTCCATTTCTTAAAACCTCTAACTCTTTTTCTTTCATCACTTAGCACGTTTTAGCGTTATTGTCTTGCTAGCGGTTTTTATATCTTTGGGCAAAGAGGCAACATGCACATCTTTATAACCGCTTTTGCTGATTTCCAGATAATCATATCCTCCCCGCGAACCATAAGTAGTAAGTTTATTTTTATAAACAAAGCATGGCCCGCAACTCATCCTGCTTTGCTTATATCCTACCCATCTGACCGTATTACCATCGATTACGTAAATATCATAGTGATATCCCCATTCATATGGCGTAAAAGTAGGCGAAGTTATTTTTTCCTCAGTACGCGCCGGATTGGAAGATGCAATAATCACATTTGATTTATTTGATCCCACGGGAAGTACCGCGTAATATTTCCCTTTTATACTGTTTACAAATCCCTCCATGGGATCGGACTTCGTGTTTGGCCATTCGCACTTTCTGCTCACCTCAGAACTCCACGGTCCATACTCAGTTTTTCCACTTGCTTTTTTATAAGCCCTCACTTTCACTTTGATATGGGTTGGATAGCTGGAAAACTGCGTTTTATATGATCTGCTGGAGGTATTAAATGAATCCACATGCCATGCCTTTCCACTTTTCTCCTCATCGATATCCCTGCTGGAAAAACACACTTCATATCCCGTTGCTCCGCTCACCTGGCTCCAGGTAATCGTATATTCAACACCATCTCCACCTGTAGAATTCCAGGCAGAATCCCAGGTTTTTTTCCAGCTTCCAATTTTCACTTTCGCCAGGGTGACTTCTCCAATCAGATGCCCGTCTGAAGCAAATTCATATTTTTTCCCGGAAATCCTGCATACGCCTTTAAACATATATCCTTTGACGCCAAGTTTACCTGTTTTTTTGAAGTAATACCGTTTACCGTCGATACTCTGCCAACCAGTCAGCATCCTGCCTTTTGTTCCCGCAGCTCCTGTACGTTTAAAAAAAAACCGCTTGCCCCCGATAGTCTGGAAGCCGGTAAACATCGCGCCTTTAACGCCGGATGATCCCGTCTTTTTGAAATAGTACGTTCTGCCGTTAATACTTTGAAAGCCCTTCAGCATTTTCCCTTTTCTTTGAGCATCCCCTGTCTTCAGAAAATAAAATACCCGACCGTTAATGTTCTGCCAGCCTGTTAATTTACTTCCATTTTTATAATAATATGTATTTCCGCTTTTTTCTCTCCATCCGTTAAGCACACTTTTTTGTGCGGCAGCAGCCTGTGCTCTGTTCGGTTTTTCTTCCTGTTCCAGAGCGGCTGTGTCTTCTTTTGTTTCCGCCTCTTCTTCCAAAACCGCCGCATCTTCCACAGCCTCTTCTTTTAATGGATCCGATTCATTCGGGGACAGCGTTTCTTCACTTTCCGCATCCGGTTCGATCACTTCATCCGCCTCATTGTCTGTTTCATCCCGGGGCAGTTCTTCCAATACAGCATCATCTTGATCCTGTATTAAATTTACTTTTTCTTCTTCCACAACAAATAAAACGTTTTCATCATCCTCCTGTGCGTATACGGACACAGAAGCAGTTATACTGATAATCAAAATTCCCGCTGCCAATAATAATTTTTTCATCTTCTTGCTCTCCCTTCTTATCCGGTAGTGTCAAAAGCTACCGATTCACATCGTTATCCCGTTAAACAGTACCGTCATCGCTGTAATATTATCCAAAGGCCGCTGACCTGCCTGTTCGGCGGCCTGAAGCAGCAGACCGGCATCCGCCATTCCATAGACCGCATCTTTTTCTCGCGTCATTAAAACCGCAATCTGATCTTCCGGGATCGCGCGATAAAGACCATCGCTGCATATCAGCAGCTGATCTCCCTCTTCCAACTGTATGGATTCTTTGCTCAGATCGATGAAGGGAAGCTGCCCCATACCGATATAGCTGACAAGCACATCCCTGCGGGAAAGTTCTTTTTCGTATTCTTCCTCTTTTATCCTTCCCTCTGTCAGGTACTGATTCAGCAGCATCAGATAATTGTGCTCCCGGGTAAGCGGCTGCATTATCCCATTGCGGTACAGATAAATTTTGCTGTCACCTACTGACATCCAAAACAGCCGGTCTCCTTCTATGTATACTGCGGCGGCCGTTGTACCGCATTTTAGCGGCCTTCCAGCCTCATCCGCCAGTTCAAAAACCTCCATATCCATCTGGCAGGCGCTTCGATATAAAAATTCAGCCGGATGCAGCTGCGTCCATATTTCTTTGCGAAAGCATTCCCGAAGCGTCTCTACGGCACAGGTGCTGGCTTCTTCTCCGCCCTCCATGCCGCCCATCCCATCGCACACAATTCCAAGAAACGTGTTTTCTCTGGTAAAATAAGCCAGCCGATCCTGCTGATACGTTCTGTCTCCCTGGCATGAACCAACGGATACTGTCATAAAATCCGGAATTCCCTTTTCAATTATCATCTGACATTCTCCCATTGAACTGTCATATCCATACTTCCCGCCTGGATCCTGTCTCCTTTTTCCAGCCTGTATCTGCCATGCAGACGCACCCCATTGACACTGGTTCCATTCGTTGTCTCCAAATCAGTAATATAGATCTGACCCCTTTGGTATTCCAAGGCAAAATGCTGCTTTGACATTCTCTCATCATCAATACAGATATCGCACACTCCGGAACGCCCTATTATCATACTGTCGGACAGTTTCTTTGCCGCTGTTTTTTTCCGTCCGTTCCCTGTTTTCATTTCCAGTACAACCAGCGCGCCAGGTCGTCCGTCATCCTCCACCGCGATATGCTGCTGAATATCCACCCGGGAAGCCGGCATCATCTTTCCATCAATCACCAGCAGACCTCTGTTTTTTCTGATATAGCGATACAGGAAAATCGCCGTAATAATGACGGCCAGAACAAAGAGCACGCACAAAAGTGGAATACCCCAGCTTCGGAGGAATTGCATCCAGCCCGCTTCCGGTTTGACTCCTTCCACTGTGATGCTCTCCTCATATGGCATGACAGAATTTTCTTCCATGGAATCATCCGTAATGTTAACGATTTCAAGTGAATACTCACCGGAATATAAAGGTTCTTCAAAATATAACTGCACCGATCTGTCATCCAATACCATTACAGAATCCGGAATACATTTTTCTTCTCCTGACAGGCAGTAGTTTGACGCCGTCTCTTTTTCAACAACATCCTCTGAAAAAGCAACTTCAATCTCATTTTCATTTATCTGTCTGCATTCCAGGACGCAGGGCGCTTCCCTGTCGGGAATATAGTCATAGCAGCCCGTCTGTTTTTCTTTCTTCATGCCCCACTGTTCGATTTGTACCGTTACGGTTTCTATCTGATCCGTAATGCGGTTGCTGTCTCCCTGTGCCAGGATTACCTTGGTATTTTCTATGGTATCCCAGATGTCCTGCGCCTCTTCCTGGGAGGATGCCCCATAACAGATTTCAAGCTGCCCGCCTGTATCTCTTACAAATTCTCCGAACCGATTAATGGCGTCTGTATCTTCACCGTCCGCCACTGCATATACCGTCATTCCCCCACGGGTTATTTCTTCCGTCGCTTCGGTTACCGTAGCTTTTCCTGTCACATCATCCATGCCGTCAGTGAACACTACGGCTACTTTTCTGACGGAACTTTGATCCGATCGCTGCTGTGCCAGAATGGCTGATTTCTTCAAAGCTTCAAAAAGCTGTGTGTTGTCATCGCCTGCGGAAACAACATTGAAGGCCTCCCTGATTTTGTCTCCATCATATTCATCCTCCAGCACCACATTTACCGAATCTCCAAAGGTCAGAACCTTATATGTCTCACAGTCCGTCAGTGTTTCGATTCGGTTTGTGATGGCCTCACACGCCGCCTGATAATATTCATACTGCATGGAACCGGAAACATCCAAAAGGAAATAGTAATCCGTCCTGTCCTGGTTTCGATCAAAATCCCTGACAGAAGAAACAGCAAATTCCTGTTCTCCCATATTCACTTTTACTTTCTGACTGTCCAGCTCCTGCAAAGATGCATCGCCCGTCAGGAAAAGACTGATATCAGGCATACAAATCTGTGCCTGCTCGATCTGAATCTCCCGCAGCTGTGCATGAACCGTCTGCATTTTTACAGAAAAAGCACCTGCCAGAATCATCAGCCCCAGCAGTCCTTTTCTCATTCTTCTTCCCACGAAACTCCCTCCCGGCAAAATGGTACAAATTCAAATGCGCTGCCGCCTATGTAAAACCTGTCTCCTAAATGCAGCTCTTTTGGCTCTTCCAAAAGGGTTTCCCTGTCTGGAAAAAATGTCATACTTCCTTTTCCCGGCACCAATAAAAAACGATTCTTTTTATAATCGTAGACCACGCTGCAATGACATTCTCTGGAGATTTTTTCATCCGTTCCGATATAGATATCCAGATCAGAACCTCTCCCCATACGGTTAAATCCGGCGTACAGCCGATAATCCCTTCCCCGCTCCGGGCCCTGTACGCACACCAGCCATCCCGTAATGGGATTATCCTGCCTTTGCTCCCTATAGACGCCAATAGTTTTATCCTTATCTACCGAAAGCGGCTGCGACGTGGGATTGTCGTCATTCCAGAACGGACCGCTGCATTTCTTTTCGCCGGAACAGATGGGACAGCTCTGATATTTGCTGTTATCATAATGATGTCCCTGATTACACTTCACTATAGCCATATTTTCTCCTTGTCAAACCAAACTCCTATTGCAGAACAGTTATCACGCTTTTCTTTTCTTCCTGCCTTGTGGATATGCAGCTTCATCGCATCAAGCCACTCCTTTACGTTCTTTGCCCTGCGCAGATATTTCAGCATATAAGTTTCCGTGATGTATTCCCAGAATCCGTCGCTGCAAAGCAGCAGCGCATCAATATTTTCTCTGGAAAGGGCCGGACTGACTGTGTACTTTACTTCCTTTTCTCTTTCCCCCAGAACCCGCAGCAGCTTGTTGCGGTCCGGATGCTTCCTTATTTCTTTTTCCCGAATCTCACCGCTTTGCACCAGCATCTGCGGAACACTGTGATCCAACGTCTGAAACAAAACTCTTCTTTTCTGGAACAGATACCCTCTGGAATCACCTACGTGTGCAATCCGTATGACTCCGTGATCCACAACGGCAAGGACACAGGTGGTCTTCATCGTATGAAAATTTCCCATCTCACCCTGTTTTTTTATCAGCTGCTGATTGCCTTCCAGAAAAATTCTTTGGATCAATTTATCATTGTCTTCCTCTTCGCCAAAAAATTTTCCGGCGCATTCAGCGATGGTATGGGATGCTTCTTTTCCATTGCCATGTCCTCCCAGACCATCCGCCACCAGAAAAAGCTGCCGTCCGTTTTCCTGACAGACGAAAACGCTGTCCTCCTGGTATTCTCTGTTTCCCTGCTCCGTCAATATCGCATATCGAATCATTCTCCACCACTTTCACCGTTATTCTGCCCGGAAACTGTTTTCTCTGTCGCCCAGATAAAATACTGTCCCCGGCTGGATTCCCACTTCCGACATATCCGGTATCCGTACTCCGTTTTCCATATATGTGCCGTTTTTCGATGAATCCTGCAGATAATACTGATTTTCCGCCGCCTCGTATCGGATAACACAATGCTTTCTGCTGATTTTACTGCCAGCCAGCACCAGATTACATATCTTAGGATCTCTTCCTATAACTATCTTTTCCCCATCCTTCAGCGGGATAGAAACATTCCGATATTCGCCGGACATTCCATACAGATATCCTGTAATGGCATTTCCTCTGCACTGCGTCAGTATGATGACCGACATAATAAAGCCCACAAGGTTTCCCAATAAAAAGAGCCAGAAACCCACTCCAAAAATTTTCAGAGCCTCGGCTGTCATATTTTTTTGCAGATCCTCGGTGACCCATCCACCAAAAGAGGTAACTGTATTTACTGTATATACTACACAGCCCAGAAGAAATACCGCTGCCACTGTGTTAACAGCTCCGATTACAACTCCGAGAATTCCGCTTTTTTTCTGATTCTTCCATAAAAGCTGCAGCAGAGCAGTCATCAGCGACAACAGAAACAAAACGACAAGCACAACAATAATGCCGATCGCTGCTTTCTCATAAAACGTGTATTCGATTACCGAAGGCGCCGTCTTTATCAGATCCATCACCAGTTCGAACACAGAATAGCCCGTCTCATCCCCTGTCATAAAAGGCAGGAACGCTGCGATGAAGGCCACAGTAAATCCCGCTATGGATATCATGGAAAAGACGGAATAATTATTTTCCTCTCTCATATATTTCTCCTTTCCTTCTGCACTTTCTATCATAAAACAGCCACGCCGCCACAATGAGGATTCCAGCCAGAGAGATCCACTGAGATGTGCTGAGCCATCCGTATTGTCCTCTTTCCGCCGTATCCGCTCTCAGATATTCCAGTCCGAAACGCATACTGCAGTAGAAGAACAGATAAACGGCAAGACTGTATTCTTTTCGCGCTGCCTTTACTATATATACAATCAATACGCCTGCCAGCAAGAATTCCAATACCGCTTCCAGCATCTGCACTGGAAATAGCGAGACGCCAGCCGGAGGAAAACATGGTTTCTCATACGTTACACTCCCCCAGCCCTCATAGGGAATCCCCCAGCAGCAGCTTGCCAGGAAACAGCCAATTCTTCCAAATCCATGTGCAATGGGCAGACAGGGAATTGCCGTAACCAGATAGGGCCATATATCCGTCTGATGTATCCTCGACGCCAGATGCAATGCCCCCAGTCCGCCGATTACTCCTCCGTAAAAGACAAATCCGGAACCCAAAAACTGATTCAAATACTGAAGCTCTGTCAGTCTGCTCCACTCTATTTTTTCAAATGACACCAAAACATACAAAAGCTTGGCTCCTGTTATCCCTCCTGCCGCAACGTAAATGCTGAACAGATAAAATTTATCAACATCCAGATTCCGGTATTTTATCAGAAGTCTTCCCACGAACGCCGCCGCAAGTATACCCGTCATAATCATTAAGCCATAATATGGAACAAAACGTCCCCCAATAAAAATACCTCTCATCCTTCCTCCAAACCGGGACGAGGCCATAATAACCCCGTCCCGCCTGAATTAACCGTATACTCTTAAAGGCTGCCAGCCATACCGATGCAGCCTGCACATCCTGCACACGCAACGAGAAAAGCAAGTGACAGACACAGTCCAATAATTGAGCAGACAAAGCCCGCTTTTCCCATGCCTTCTTTTCCCGGCATTTTCTTTCCCTGCATTCCCAGGATAATACCGACAATTCCACAAATCGTCCCTACAAAACTGGTTCCCGGAATAAGTGAAAATACAATAGATACAATTCCTAATACCAATGATGCAACAGCCATTTTTCTCCTCCTCATTCGTTAAATATTCTGCTTTTTCGCACCAAAAATTAATTTTTCTACAGCCTCCTCTCCAAAATCAGTTTAATCAATCTGCTTTCTCATCTCAATATGTGCGCTTTAGTGTGCACATCTATTGTCTATTCTTTTTCAAACTCTCCTACACCTTCAATCGTTAAGATATTTCCATCGATTGAAAATTGATGAACTCCTCCTACATGCAGCATATCCTGCCCTAGACCCGTTTCTGACGGCATCTGAATCTCATTATCCTTTCCTTCTGTAATTTTCCACGTTCCATGGGCATCAGCAGCGGCAACATACTGCCAAGTTCCGTCAGAATTAAAAATAATTTTAATCTCTTCTGCTTCAGTAGATATCCAGGTACCCACAATAGCAGATGACGAACCTTTCCCTCCACATGCTGTCAAAAAACACAATCCTACAATAAGAACAACCGTGATAATTACCTTTATCTTTTTACTATTCATTTCGCTTTTCTCCTTTATCTAACCATCATTTTGCACTTACTTTTTACATCTATGTTGAAAATAGATGTCAAGTATTATAGTTTTTCAACCCAAATCCCCCCTTCTTCAGCCTCATCAGTTTCCCCCTCACCATCTGTTCCGTTTCCTCCTCACTCAGCAGATTTTCCATATCTTTCAGCGATTCGGTATAATCCCAAAATGCATCGCAGATGCTGGATTCCGTAACTGTAAAAATGGATACTTTCAACTCGTCTGTAATCTGTATCATCTGAAACTGCTTATTTTCATAAACCTCAAAATTCAGATGAAGAGGAATGGATATTTTCGGTGAGAGGAGATAATAATGATGCAGGGGATTATGATGCAAAAATCTTTCCAATGCATCTGCCCGTTCTTTCCGGGACAAAGCCGGAAGTACAGCCCCGATCTGTCCTGTCATTTTCCCGGTGCTGCAAAAATAATCCAGCCCCTCCTCCGTAAAAAACAGATTCATTTCCCTCTCCTCATAAAAGCAGTGACTGCTAATGACAGACTTTACAAAATGTGAAAACTCTGGACAGTATTCGTTTACCATGCTTTCAAACTGCCGATCATTTATCAGATCCCAGTAGCAGGGCTGAGCTCCTATCACCTGCAGCTTCTTTACATTTGTCGGCATCAGATTTTTATACTGTATCCAAGCCTCTTCCGGCGTACTGCTGGACTGAAACAGTGGCTTTACAAAACAGCGCAGCCGATCATGCTCCTGCATGTATGCTTTAATCTTCTGCAAATCAGAATGTAGAACTGCATACTGCAGATCACCAGATATCTCCAGCAGACATTTCGGTGTAATAATATAATACGGAAAAAAGAACTGGCAGAGCTCTTCATCGCTTACTCTGCTATAGTAATAATAAGAAGTATAATTAAGTGTATTAGAAAGAGTCAGCGGCAATACATTATAGAGAATCTGCAGATTCTGCGCAGTCAGGGCAGTATTAATCTGAAAATGAATCAAATGATGGATGCTTACATTATTTTTTCTATATCTTCTGTTCAGCATTTGAAGCTGCTTGAAAAAATAGCCGTCTGTTGCCGGATAGTTTGTATAGATATTTATCTTTTCTTCCGACTCAAAACACTTTTCCAATACAGAATATACCGTAAATTCAAAATCCGATACTCCGCCGGAATATTTCTTTTCAAATGATACCTCATTCGCAGATGAATCCGGTAAATTGCGAAAGCCTCCCTTTTCCAGCCTGGAAAGATAGCGAATCAGATTATGTATGTACTGTCGATTCCGATAAACATCCTCGCCTATGCTTTCCATTTTATATAATTCCATTAAATACTGTTCTTCCGCCATAGGCATACGCAGTTCACGGCAAAACTGGCGTACAAAATCAATCCCCGGCAGCCGCCTGCCGGTTACCATTCGCTGCAGCGCTGTTCGTTCCAGTGAAGAATCATTTGCCAGCCGATACACATTCGTTCCATTTTCCAGTAATAATGCTTTGCATTTTTCACTGAACTTCGACATAAATTTATTTTCCCCTCATACTTTTCTCGACTATTTTATTTTATAATCTTTATTTTTTGACAGCAATATGTGCTTGCAGCTGTGCAGCATTTCTGAAGAGATGATTTTGATAGTCTAAATCAAAAAATGCATTCTAAAATAAAGCATTGCGGCAGAGGATCCGAATATCTTTTTTAAAATGCAGCAATCATAATATAAGCCAATTATTGTGTATATCTTTTTCTTTGGTCAACTATAATTGTACTTTAGTATTTTTATTTTGTCAATTTTTGTTTATACACTGGTATTGTAATATTTATATCTAATGTGAGGAACTCTGCATGTTAAATGAACGAATCAAAGAACTGCGTATTGCATACAAAATGAATCAGGTAGAATTTGGAAAGAAGCTGAATGTGACAAAACAAAGTGTGTCCAACTGGGAAAACAATAATATTCAGCCTTCCATAGATATGCTGATAAAAATTGCTGACTGCTTTTCCGTCAGCACAGATTTTCTTTTGGGGCGTGACACCAGAAAATATCTGGACGTATCGGATCTCTCTTCCACTGAAATCGTGCATCTGCAAAATATCATCAATGATCTTCGAGAACGAGATAAAAATGAATCTTAAACAAACGGCAGCTGCACCACCGTGCAGCTGCCCATTCCTCTCACACCAGGATTTCCTCTTTTTCCATTTTCTCCATGATTTCTTTTATTGTCTCCTCCTCTTCTTCCAGGATTTCTGCAATCTCCGCTGCATTCAGCCCTTTCCGACGTTTTTTCTCTATCTGCCTTTGCAAAGTTTCCCGACGGCCCCGCTCTATTCCCTCCGCCATTGCATCTTCCCGTTCCATCCGGATATGTTTTTCTGCATCGTATTCGTAAATACTCACTTTTTTCGCCTCCGATCTGTTCTTCTTCAGAAAATCTGCAAGGATCCCTTCTCTGATACACTCTGTGATCGCCCGTTCCACGGCATCGTCCAGTTCCATCCCTTTAGCATACTTCCGTACCCTCGCCGTATACTCTGCATAGTCCTTTAAGGTCCGGCAATCATCCAGCAGTTTCTGGTTGTGCCCCTGGTTGATGTTCAACATGACCGCTTCCAGTTCCAGGGCCGGGTTCTCTTCCCTCTGGGAATAAAGATCGGACAGCCGCAGAATCTTCCGTTCCTCCATCTCTTCTTCCCCGTTGTAAAAGATTAAAAAACGCGGCGCCGGCAGCTTCACCCCTTTCCGCCCGTACAGATTTATGTCTCTGGTTATGGAGGAAAACAGATCTGATACATAAAACAGGAAACGCAGCGTCAGGTTTTCACTGTAGGTGGACTGGTGCTCGTACAGGGACATCCGGCTGCCGATCACAAAAGATATGTCGTTGCGAACGGCCATATAGATGGCATTCTTCAGCGTATTGACTTTCAGCAGGTCGGGATCCTTATAATCAGTTCCATTTACTGCATTATACAATTCCAGCAGCCGGTTTTTGTCGCTGAATATCATTTCAAAAATGCTGGCTTTGAATGTGCTTAATTGAAAATATCAGAAATGATTTCAGATACGGCCTGGCCGCATAGAATATGAGAAATATAATGCTTTAGTCGAATTGTATCATAATACTTTGCAAAATACAAGTACAAATAAATTTTATTCTATTTGAATTTATGATACAATATTTCATACACCTATCACGGGGGAGGAATTCTAATGAAACGTTACATTGATATAAATGAAGTATCTGACGGCCGCTTTTACGGACTGCGGGATATGGTAAAGGCCGGCTGCGATGACTGCCAGGGATGCCATGACTGCTGTCAGGGCATGGGAAGCAGTATCCTGCTGGATCCATACGATCTCTTTCGCCTGACAACAGGTCTGCACCGCTCTTTTGACCAGCTGCTGGAGGATAAAATTGAACTGAATATTGCAGACGGATTAATCCTGCCCAATCTGAAAATGAACAGCGAGACAGACTGCTGTGGATTTTTAAATGAAGAAGGCCGCTGCAGTATTCATCCGCTCAGACCCGGCATCTGCCGCATTTTCCCTTTGGGACGGTTTTATGAGGATGGCAGTTTTCGCTATTTTCTCCAGGTTCATGAGTGTAAAAAAGAACCCAAAACAAAAGTTAAGGTACTAAAATGGATTGATACGCCCAATCCGGGACGCAATGAGCAGTTTATTATCGACTGGCATTATTTTATTAAGGATATGTCAGAGAGGCTGGAAAGTGCGGAGGAAAGCTATCGAAAAACAGTCTGTCTGTATCTTTTGAAAAATTTTTACCAGAATCCTTATGACGGAAACCAGGATTTCTATTCTCAGTTCTACGAAAGATTCCAGGAGGCTAAAAAGATATTCCAGATATAAGCCATTTAAAGAGGCATCCCCGGCGGACAAAACGCCGCCTGGATGCCTTTTTCTATTGCCTGTTTATTTGGGATAGATACAGATTTTAGCTCCTGTCTGAGCAGTCTGAAGAATCTTGATCATATTGCTGCGGCTGACTGCGATGCAGCCCCCGGTGGATCCGGTGTTCCCTTTGCAGTGCAGGAAAATGGCAGATCCTTTTCCCACAATGCACTGCGGATTATAATTAAGAAACATTCCGTAATCATATACCCCTTTATAGTCAATCAGATGTTCTCCCAAACAGCTGTGGGGTTTCTTTCGGATATCGATCAGGGTATTGTAATAAGAATCATCGCCGCACCAATAATGATACTTGTTTACTTTCAGGTAATCCATCCTGGCGCCGGGATCAGACGCAATGCCGAAGCCGCCGGTCATGGCGAAGGTGCCTGTCGGTGTTTTCCTGTCGCCTTCTTTTGCTTTATCAATACCGTTGCTTCCTACATCCGCAGTTCCCGTAAACACTTCCTTCCAGGAGGAGCCGGATTTGCTGTAATAAGCCGCCTGGGCGCTGCTGCCGCCGGTATACTGGATAAACAGAAGCTGTCTGGTGGAGTCGTCGTCCTGATATTTATTGAGAAGCCATTCCCAGGTGTCGCATTGTTCACCGCGGATTCCATAGCCTCCGTTTTCTTTAAAACAGTAGTACTTTCCGCCGATTTTCTGTCTTCCCGTAAACATCATGCCTTTTACGCCTGCATTTCCTGTTTTCTTAAAGTAGAAGCGTTTGCCGCCGATACTCTGAAATCCCAGAAGCATGGCTCCTTTTACATTTTTAGCCCCTGTTTTCTTAAAATAAAACACTTTTCCGTCAATTCTCTGCCAGCCGGTGAACATCACACCCTTGACTCCCCGATCTCCGGTTCTTTTAAAGAAAAAGGTATATTTTCCTATATTCTGAAAACCGGTCAGCATGGCTCCTTTTACGCCGCGGTCTCCTGTCTTTTTAAAGTAATACATTTTAGAGTTTATACTCTGAAAGCCGGTCAGCATAAGGCCTTTTATTCCCGTTTCTCCGGTCTTTTTCAGGTAAAAGGTTTTTCCATTATAATCCTGCCAGCCGGTAAGCATCGCGCCGCGCTCTCCCGGCGCCCCGTCTTTTTCAAACATATAGGTTTTCCCGCCTATGTTCTGAATTCCGGTCAGCAGCGCCCCCTTGATGCCATATGCGCCCGTCTTTTTAAAATAAAACTGTTTGCCATCAATCACCTGCCAGCCGGTCTGCAGATATCCTTCTTCATTGAAATAAAAGGTTCTTCCGCCGATTTCCTGCCAGCCCGCAGCCGGCGTCACTGTTCCTTTTTCATCAGTAATGTAATACTGAACGCCTGATTCTGACTCCTGCCAGCCGGATTTTTTTGTTTCTTCAGTCAAAGCCGGAGCCTGACCGGTCTGTACATCCGCTGCTTCCGGCATCATTTCTTCGCTCTCCTGTGGAAGGCTCTCCTCTGGCTCCTCTGTGGAAATCATATCTTCGCCCTTGAACTCTGCGCTTTCCCCGTCTTCACCGACAGAAGGCTCTGTTTCCAATGATTCGTCTGGAATCGTTATATCGCCCTCTTCTGCATCGGTATTTTCGTCGTCCTTTTGCAGTGCATCATCTTCTTCCAGCACCGCATTTTCCTCCGGCATTTCTTCCGCCGAAACGGTAATGCTTCCGGCCATTCCCAGTGCAAAAAGGCATGCCAGCCACACCATGACTTTTTTCTTCATAGGCTTTTCCCCTCTCCGCCGCAATACGCCCGGCACGCTCACAGCAAAACTGTTCGTTTGCCGGTCGTATCGCACAAAAAAACAGGCGGTCGCCCGCCTGCTTTTTATTTCTTATGTTTATTATACCAGCTCCAGCAGAACTTCCATCGCTGCATCACCTTTACGCTGGCCGATCTTTACGATTCTTGTGTAACCACCGTTGCGGTTTGCATATTTGGGAGCGATTTCTGTGAACATCTTGTCCACCATGTCAATCTGTTTGGTATTTTTCTTTCTTCCTGCATTCTCCTTCGGAACTTCTTTCACCGGGTAGAATACTTTTACCATCTGATGTCTTGCATGCAGTCTGGAAGGCATATCTTTCTTGATTTCCTTCTGAACTTCATCGTACACGGTTCTCTTCTTTCCGTCTACAACTTCTTTTACTCTTTTGCCGTCGGCATCCTTGCGGGGAACTTTTGCTGTCACTGTAACAGTTTCAAAGTTATCTTTTTCCTTTACAGCCAGTGCAATAAGTCCTTCTGCAACTTTGCGGATTTCCTTCGCCTTTGTTTCTGTTGTAACGATTTTTCCGTGATACAGAAGATTTGTTACCTGATTTCTGATCAGCGCTTTTCTCTGGTCAGATGTTCTGCCAAGCTTTCTATATTTAGCCATTTTCTATTTCCTCCATTTGTGGAACCGTATACCACGCTTCTTCGGTCTTACTGATATACAGCTTATTTCTACAAATTCCCTGCCAAGCTTTATTCATCCCCGGGATTTAACTGAAGTCCCAGTTCTTTCAGCTTAGCCAATACTTCTTCCAATGATTTCCGTCCCAGATTGCGGACTTTCATCATATCTTCTGAAGTTCTGTTGCACAATTCCTCTACAGTATTGATTCCGGCTCTCTTCAGACAATTGTAAGAACGAACAGAAAGCTCCAGTTCATCTATATTCATCTCCAGAACCTTCTCTTTTTCATGATCTTCTTTCTCGATCATGACTTCCGCCGTTTTGGCATTCTCCGAAAGGTCAATGAATAATTTCAGATGTTCGCTTAAAACTTTCGCAGCAAGGCTGACCGCCTCATCGGGAGCCAGCGTTCCCTTTGTATAGACATCCAGAGTCAGCTTATCAAAGTCCGTAATCTGGCCTACACGGGTATTTTCCACGGTCAGATTTACACGCTCTACCGGAGTATAGATAGAATCCACTGCAATGACGCCAATAGGCATATCCTCTGTCTTTCCTTTGTCAGCGCTGACATATCCCCGACCCTTTGTGATTGTCAGTTCCATATACAGTTTGCTGTCTGCGCCGCCGTTTAATGTGGCGATCACCAGATCCGGATTCAGAATTTCAATATCCTGATCCGCCTGAATATCGGAAGCATGAACAACCCCTTCGCCTTCAAATTCAATATAGGCAATTTTCGGTTCATTGGTCTCGCTGTTATTTTTAAGAGCCAGGCTCTTCAGGTTCATGATGATTTCAGTCACATCTTCCTTTACGCCTGGAATGGAGCTGAATTCATGCAGAACGCCTTCGATCTTTACCTGGCTTACAGCAACTCCCGGCAGGGAAGAAAGCATAATCCTGCGCAGGGAGTTACCCAGAGTCGTGCCATAGCCTCTCTCAAGGGGTTCTACAACAAATCTGCCATACTTTTTATCATCTGAAATCTCCGTGATTTCGATTTTCGGTTTGTTAAAATCAAACACTGCAAGCCCTCCTTCTGGGTTTATATTTTGATTGAGGGTATCTTAAATAAAATATTATCAATCCGGATTATTTGGAGTACAACTCGACGATAAGCATCTCGTTAACCGGAACGTCGATTGCTTCTCTGGAGGGAAGCTCTTTTACTGTTCCTGTCAGGGTCTCCTGATTTACATCCAGCCATTCCGGAACCAGTCTTGCACCTGTTACCTCAAGAATATCTTTCATTCTCTGATATCCTTTGCATTTCTCTTTGATTTCGATGGTATCGCCGGCGCTTACCAGATAAGAAGGAATGTTTACCTGTTTTCCGTTTACCAGAACAAATTTATGTCCGACAATCTGTCTTGCTTCTCTTCTTGTTCTTGCGAAGCCAAGTCTGAAAATAACATTGTCCAGACGCTGCTCCAGCATGGACATCAGGTTGTCACCTGTCATACCGGGCATTCTGTCGGCTTTTTTATAGTAATTTCTGAAGGGTTTCTCCAGAACGCCGTAGATAAATTTTGCTTTCTGTTTTTCTCTCAGCTGCAGACCATACTCAGATACCTTACGGCTTGATCTTTTCAGCTGTCTTGTGGATTTTTTATCAATTCCCAGATACATGGGATCCAGACCGAGGGATCTGCATCTTTTCAGTACGGGTACTCTGTTTACTGCCATTGTATTAGACCTCCTGATTAAACTCTTCTACGTTTTGGTGGACGGCATCCGTTATGGGGTACCGGTGTTACGTCTTTGATGCTGGTTACTTCCAGACCATTGGCAGAAAGGGCGCGGATCGCTGCCTCTCTTCCTGAGCCCGGACCTTTTACAAATACGTCAACGGTTTTCAAACCATGTACCAGAGCTGCTTTTGTAGCAGTCTCTGCCGCCATCTGAGCTGCATAAGGAGTAGATTTTCTTGAACCTTTAAATCCCAGACCGCCGGCACTTGCCCATGAAAGAGCATTTCCTTCTGTATCTGTCAATGTAACGATAGTATTATTGAAAGATGACTGAATATGTGCCTGTCCGCGTTCAACGTTTTTCTTAACACGACGTTTTGTCGTTTTCTTTGTCACTTTAGCCATAATAAAAAACTAACCTACACTTTCTTAAAACTTATTTTTTCTTGTTTGCAACTGTTCTCTTCGGACCTTTACGTGTTCTGGCATTGGTCTTTGTTTTCTGTCCACGTACAGGAAGTCCTTTTCTGTGACGGATTCCTCTGTAGCATCCGATCTCCTGTAAACGTTTGATGTTGAGAGCGATCTCTCTTCTCAGGTCACCTTCTACAACCTGTGTATCATCAATTACAACACTGATTTTCTTAACTTCTTCGTCTGTCAAATCTCTAACTCGAGTATCCGGATTTACACCTGCTTCATTCAGAATACGAACAGCGCTTGCTCTTCCGATTCCGTAGATATAGGTCAATCCAATTTCCACGCGTTTGTCTCTTGGTAAGTCTACACCAGCTATACGAGCCATGTAATTTTCCTCCACTTTCTTTCCAGGTTCCTGAATCCGGCAGCTCCTGCATGGCAGGCCTGAAATGTGTGCCTTTCTTCATAACCTTTCGTTAATATTTTCCTAATTGGGATGCAGGTATGCGTGCATCCAGCCATGCCGCTAAAAGCATGACCTTTCCGGGGCCGTCAGGCGCCGGTATTAAGCAATATTATACGTGATACTCTCACAATAATATTAAATCAGCCGGAACAACACACCCTGGTGTTCCAACTGCAGCCGCACTTGAATTTTACACAAACTTACAGAGGGATGTATCCTCCGCTTTACACGAAAAACGTGTCATCCCTGTCTCTGTTTGTGCTTTGGATTCTCACAGATAACTCTGATGCTACCTTTTCTTTTGATAATTTTGCACTTATCGCAGATAGGTTTTACAGATGATCTTACTTTCATTGGAATCCTCCTTTCCTTTCTGTATTTCTACAGTGCGCGAAAGGATCGCGCACAAAAGTTCGTTATATAGTATAACACCCTGCTTTCCTGAATGCAAGCAGTTTTTTACATTTTCACTTTGTTTTTTCCTCCGGCACGGGGGCGATAAAGCTCTGGTCCACAGTAATTACACACTGATATCTGGGATCCTTATGGTTCATGGCCTTTCCCACCTTCTCAGTCAGCTTTTTCTTCTGCTCCTCACTGTAGCTGTGAGGCACTACCATGTCAAAAATCAGATTGATCTGTTTTTTGCCGTGTACCATCCGAAAATCATGAAAGGAGAGATTTTCATCGATGAGCCAGAGTGTCTCCTCCACCTCTTTTCGCACTCTGTTCACCGCCTCATCCTCCACAGCCAGCGGATCCATGTGAATAACCAGCAGAATCCCCAGCTTTCTGGCCACTTCCCGTTCCGCCCTGTCGATGATCTCATGGGAGTCTTCAATATCCACGTTTCTGGGCACCTCCGCATGGATCGAGGCCATACTTTTGCCGGGTCCGTAATTGTGCACAATCAGATCGTGGGTTCCAAGGATCCCATCATAGCTTTCCACCATTTCTGTAATCTGCTGATACAAAACAGGATCCACCGCTTCCCCTACCAGAGGTTCCAGCGTATCTTTAAAGATGGAGATTCCTGACCACATAACCAGAAGCGACACCAGAATTCCTGCAATTCCATCTATATTAATTCCTGCGAAATAGGAAATCAATATAGAGAGGATGGTCGCTGAGGTAGTGATCACATCGCCCATGGAATCCGCCGCTGTGGCCAGCATAACCTTTGATTCGATCCGTTTGCCCAGCTTTTTGTTATAGGCAGCCATCCAAAGTTTCACTCCCACAGAAAGGATCAGGATCAGGAAGGGCACAAGATCAAAAACGATTTCATCCGGACTGCGCAGCTTACCGATACTGGTCTTAAACAGGGAAAATCCCACCTGTATTACCAGGAACGCCACCACGAAAGCCGCTATATACTCCATCCTTCCATGGCCGAAGGGATGTTCATCATCCGCTGGCTTGCTGGCCATTTTTACTCCCACAAAGCTTATCACGGAAGAAGCCGCATCGGACAGGTTGTTAAAAGCGTCGGCTGTGACGGCAATACTTCCCATGACAAAGCCAATCAGAATCTTTGCCGTAAACAGAAAAACGTTGCACAAAATTCCCACCACACTGGCCAGCATACCATAAGCAGTTCTCACTTGGGTATCGTTAGTCTGCTCATAATTTTTCACAAACTTTTTCACTAAAAAATCCATACCATATCTCCGTTGCCGTTATTGTCAGCAGTGTTTCTTCTATAATATGAAAAAGTGGTACTTCACGTTAATATAAAGTACCACTAACTCTTCTATTTATCTCTCCAGATGATTCTGCCCTTGGAAAGATCGTAGGGGGATAATTCAAGCGTCACTTTATCACCCGGTAAAATACGAATAAAGTTCATGCGCAGTTTACCGCTGATATGTGCCAGCACTACGTGCTTGTTTTCCAGCTCCACTTTAAACATGGCGTTTGGCAGTTTTTCCAGCACAGTGCCCTCTACTTCTATAACATCAGCCTTTGACATTTCTTACCTCCTGCTTTTGCGCTTCTTTTAATTTTATGGCTCTTTTAATCTCTTCATCACGAAGCTTTCGAGAAGAATTTAATTTCTCCTGAATCTGGCTGTCTACATGACAGTCCGGCTGAATGTGACGAAATCTTTTCTTTTTTGGATGATCAATCGTTCTTTGTTTCCCGTCTGCCAGATAAACGTAATTCTCATCCAGCGCTATAATGATATACAGTTTTCCTTTATCATGACCTGCCAGTGATCTGGCATACATCCCTGTCTGTAACTCGTGCATACAGTCACACCTCTTGGGTCAGAGTCAGAAGTTCCGGTTCTCCGTCTGTAATCAGCACAGTATTCTCATAATGAGCTGACAGACTTTCATCCTCCGTCACAACCGTCCAGTCATCATCCAGCCAGCACACGTCCGCACGTCCCATATTAATCATGGGTTCAATGGCCAGCGTCATTCCCGGCTCCAGACGGATGCCGCGGCGTTTCTGAGCGAAATTCGGTATCTGGGGATCTTCGTGGAGGCTGGTTCCGATCCCATGTCCCACCAGATCCCGGACTACTCCGTAACCGAAGCTCTCCGCATATTTTCCAATTGCCGCCGAAATTTCATGAAGGTGACAGCCGGCTTTCGCGTACTTGATTCCTTCAAAGAAACTCTGCCTTGTTACATCCATAAGCTGCTGTGCCTCCCGGCTGATCTCGCCCACAGCATGGGTTCTGGCCGCATCGGAATGGTATCCTTTATAAATCAGTCCCGCATCCAGGCTGACGATATCCCCCTCCTGTATAATACGGTCCTTTCTCGGAATCCCATGTACCACCTCATCGTTGACGGAGACACAGATGGATGCAGGATAACCGTTGTAATGGAGGAAATTGGGCACGCATCCATAGCTGCGGATCAGTTCTTCTCCCAGATGGTCGATATCCCAGGTAGAAATGCCCGGCCGGATTGCTTTCGCCAGTTCATTATGCACCAGTTCCAGAAGCCGGCCCGCCTCTCTCATCAATTCAATTTCTTTTAATGTTTTAATAGTTACCGACATATTATGCTCCCAATACTTTACAGATTGCAGCAAAAACATCGTCCATCGCCATGGTGCCGTCCACTTCCACAAGAACTTTGGCGCTGGTATAGTAATCGATCAGGGGCTGTGTCTGATCATGGTAGACATCCAGGCGTTTCTTCACCGTTTCCGGTTTGTCGTCGTCTCTCAGTACCAGACCGGCTCCGCAGACATCACAGATTCCCTCTTTTTTAGGAGGAATGTTCTCCACATGATAGGTAGCTCCGCAGGCAAGGCAGGCTCTTCTGCCTCCCATCCGGTGAATGATATTTTCATCCGGAACTTCCACGTTAATGGCATAATCGATGGCCTGCCCCATCTCTTTTAAAGCTGCGTCCAGACTTTCCGCCTGAGGAATCGTCCTCGGAAAACCGTCCAGCACATAGCCGTCTGCACAGTCGCTCTGTTTTACACGGTCAACGACCAGATCACAAACCAGTTCATCGGGAACAAGCAGTCCCTGCTCCATGTATGTTTTCGCTTTGTTGCCCAGTTCCGTTCCATTTTTAATATTCGCTCTGAAAATATCTCCCGTGGAAATGTGTGGAATATGATATTTTTCTGCTATTTTTTTCGCCTGTGTCCCTTTACCGGCACCAGGGGCTCCTAACATGATAATTTTCATGAGTACCTCTCCTTATCTTTATATAGATGTGAATGCACATTAAGGTTGTGACGTCTCACGCCACAACCTCTTTGATTACTCATTTAAAAAGCCTTTGTAATTTCTTACCAGCATCATGGACTCGATCTGTTTCAAAGTCTCCAGAATAACACTGACTACAATGATCAGCGATGTTCCGCCAAATGATACGTCTGCACCAAAAACGCCATTAAAGAAGAACGGAATCACAGCTACAATCGTAAGTCCTGCAGCACCGATAAAAATCACATAGCTCAGAATATTATTCAAGTAGTCAACTGTCGGTTTGCCTGGACGAATACCAGGTATAAATCCACCCTGCTTCTTAATATTATCTGCCACTTCCAGCGGATTGAAAGTGATGGATGTATAGAAATATGCAAAGAAAATAACAAGCACGATATAGAGCACCAGGCCCAGTGAATACCATGGCTGACTGGGATTAAACCAGTTGCTGGAATTCAGTCCGGCCAGAATACGCGCTCCCCATCCTGTACCGCCGGTAGCTCCCACGAAGGATGCGATGATCCCGGGGAAGGTCATAATAGAGGAAGCAAAAATGATCGGAATAACACCCGCCGTATTTACTTTCAACGGAATGTGTGAACTTTGTCCGCCCACCATTCTTCTGCCCTGCATCTTCTTGGAATACTGAACAGGAATTTTTCTCTGCGCACCATTCAGAATCAGAACGAGAACAACGACAGCCAGAATAATTGCCACGATAATAACGGCCGCCAGACAACTCTTTGCCAGACTTCCGGAAACACTGGGCTTTACGAAGGATTCATAAAGATTCACCATGTCGCTGGGAATTCTGGATACGATATTAATCATCAGGACGATGGATATACCGTTTCCGACGCCCTTTTCATTAATACGCTCGCCGACCCACATAAGGAATGCGGAACCGGCTGTCAAAGTAGCTACAACCACTACTATCTTTCCAAAATTTATATCCGGAATCAGACCTCTGTTTCCGAATCCGATTGCCATTGCAGAAGATTCAAACACTGCAAGTCCAACCGTCAGGTATCTTGTAATTGCAGTAATCTTCTTTCTACCGGTCTCTCCGTCTTTGTGAAGTTCTTCCAGTTTCGGGATAGCGATAGTCAGAAGCTGAACAATAATCGAAGATGTAATGTAAGGAGTGATATTAAGGGCAAAAATCGAGAATGAGGAAAAAGATCCTCCGGTAAATGCATCCAGGAAATTGAATGCATCGCCCGTCTGACTGGCAAACCACTCCTTAAAATAATCTCCGTTAACTCCCGGTGCCGGTACCTGCGTACCGAGACGCACAACTACCAGCATCAGGAATACATAAAAGATTCTCCGCCTTACGTCTTTTATTTTAAAAGCATTCTGAAGAGTCTTTAACATTAGATCACCTCTACTGTTCCACCTACGGCCTCAATCTTATTTTTTGCGCTTTCGCTGAAAGCATTGACTTTTACGTTGAGCTTCTTTGTCAGTTCTCCATTGCCAAGAATTTTTACGCCATCTTTGGGATTGGAGATTGCACCGGAAGCCAGCAGGGATTCTACTGTTACCTCAGAACCATCTTCAAATCTCTCAAGAACACTTACGTTGATCGCAACGATATCCTTGGAGTTTCTGTTGGTAAATCCTCTCTTCGGAATACGTCTGTATAAAGGCATCTGACCGCCTTCGAATCCAGGTCTTGGAGCACCAGAACGAGCCTTCTGACCTTTGTGGCCTTTACCGGCAGTTTTGCCGTTTCCTGAACCGTGTCCACGGCCTCTGCGGAAATTATCACTCTGTCTGGAACCATCAGCCGGTTTTAAGTTTGATAAATCCATCATGGTACCTCCTTAATTTCTTAAACTTCTTCTACTTTTACCAGGTGGCACACCTGTTTTACCATGCCGCGGACGCAAGCATTATCCGGCATCTCAACGGTTTTGTGCATTTTGGTAAGACCAAGGGCTGCCACTGTTTTTCTGTGTTTTGGAATCGCACCAATCGTAGATTTCACTAATGTGATTTTTAATTTATCTGCCATTTTCATGATCCTCCTTAAGCAAAGATCTCTTCTACGGATTTACCGCGAAGTTTCGCTACTTCTTCCGGAGTCTTTAACTGACGTAAACCTTCGATTGTAGCAAGTACAACGTTCTGTTTATTATTGGAACCCAGAGATTTTGTACGGATGTTCTTAATACCTGCAAGCTCGATTACGGCACGGGCCGGACCGCCTGCGATAACACCGGTACCTTCCGGAGCTCTCTTCAATAATACTTCAGAGCTTCCGAATTTTCCAATGAAGTCATGTGTAATACTTCCGTTTTCATCTCTGGCAACTGTTACCAGTTTTTTCATAGCATCTTCTTTACCTTTGCGGATTGCCTCAGGAATTTCTGCTGCCTTTCCCAATCCGGCGCCAACATGTCCATTGCCGTCTCCGACAACAACTAAAGCAGTGAAACGGAAGTTACGACCACCTTTAACAACCTTAGTTACACGTTTGATTGACACTACTTTTTCTTCTAATTCAAGCTGACTAGCATCAATGATACTGCGTTTCATGTGTTCTTCTCCTCCCTTTCTAGAATTCCAGACCTGCTTCTCTTGCTGCATCAGCCAGAGCCTTGATCTTGCCCTGATAGATGAAACCTCCGCGGTCAAAGACAACAGTTGTAATGCCTTTTTCAACTGCCTTTTTGCCGATTACAGTTCCCAGATATGCAGCTGCTGCAACGTCGTTGGTTTTCTCCAGCTCTGCTTTTACATCTTTCTGAAGAGTAGAAGCGGAAACCAGGGTATTTCCTACTGTATCGTCAATAATCTGCGCATACATGTGGTTATTGCTTCTGAACACTGCCAGACGCGGTTTCTGTGCTGTACCAACGATATGATTACGTAATCTTTTATGCTTTTTCTGACGAACTTTCGTCCTTGATACTTTACTAATCATTTTCTCACTCTCCTTAATTATTTCTTACCGGTCTTACCAACTTTACGTCTGATCACTTCATCAGCATACTTGATACCTTTTCCTTTATAAGGTTCAGGTCTTCTCTTGTCTCTGATCTCAGCGGCATACTGTCCGACTCTTTCTTTGTCGATGCCCTTTACTGTGATCTTGTTTCCGTCTACAGTGGATTCCAGTCCTTCCGGATCCTCCATCTCAACCGGGTGAGAATAGCCGAGTGATAATACTAACTTTTTGCCCTGCTTTGCTGCTCTGTAACCTACACCGTTTACTTCAAGAACTTTTGCATAACCTTCGCTTACGCCTGTCACCATATTCTGAATCAAGGTTCTTGTCAGACCGTGCAGTGATTTCATTTTTTTCAGGTCGCTGGGTCTTGTAACGACTACATGACCGTCTTCCAGTTTAATATCCATTTCCTTCGGGAGCGCTTTTGCAAGTGTTCCCTTCGGACCTTTTACAGTTACTTCGTTGTTCTCTGTGATGGTTACTTCCACACCTGACGGAACAACTACAGGCAGTCTTCCTATACGTGACATACCAATTTCCTCCTAACTTAGATTTTCGGAAGGGACGCTTTCGTTCCCTTCTGTTTTCAGTTTCTTTCGGCATCTTCCCGCCACTAAGCTCTGACTTCGTCTTACGACTCGTCAATCGCTAAGTGTCAGGAAGGACCTCGCACTAAGTTCAGCCTTCGCCTCACGGCTCGGCTTCACTAATTTGCTTTCGGCCTACCATACAAATGCCAGAACTTCTCCGCCTACCTGAAGCTTTCTTGCTTCTTTGTCAGTGATAACACCCTGGTTTGTGGAAAGGATTGCGATACCCAGTCCGCCCAGAACTCTGGGAAGTTCGTCTTTATTTACGTAAATACGCAGACCCGGTTTTGAGATTCTCTTAAGGCCGGTAATAATTTTCTCATTCTTGTCTGCACCGTATTTCAGGGTAATACGGATTGTTTTGAAATTCCCGTCATCAACCAGATCATATTTCTCAATATAACCTTCCTTTACCAGAATGTCTGCGATGGAAATTTTCATTTTAGATGCCGGAACATCTACAGTATCGTGTTTTGCAGTGTTGGCATTACGGATTCTTGTAAGCATATCTGCAATCGGATCGCTCATTGTCATGTAAGTTTCCTCCTTATTGTTAGACTTTACATGTTACTGTCGTACCTGGCCTGACCTGCCCGGTACTGTGGGTTATTTGTTATTATTGCACATACTAATGTTTTATAAGGAAGTTCGATTCACTAAGCTCTGTCTTCGCCTCCGGCTCGCCAATCGCTAAGTTCCTTCGAACGATCCTCGCACTAAACTCGCACTGCGCGCTTCGCTTGTGCTCATTAAGTGCTCTGGATCACCAGCTGGCTTTTTTCACTCCCGGGATCTGTCCTTTGTATGCCAGTTCACGGAAACAAATACGGCAGATTCCATATTTTCTAAGGTATGCATGCGGACGTCCGCAGATTCTGCAGCGATTGTATTCTCTTGTGGAGAATTTCTGTTTGCGCTGCTGTTTTAATTTCATTGCTGTTTTAGCCATGAATGTTCCCTCCTACTATTATTTTGAAAACGGCATGTTGAATAATGTCAGTAATTCACGGGCTTCTTCGTCGGTCTTGGCCGTAGTTACGAAAATTACGTCCATACCTCTTACTTTATCCACTTTATCATACTCGATTTCCGGGAAAATCAGCTGCTCTTTAATACCCAGAGCATAATTTCCTCTTCCGTCAAACGCATTGGGATTCACACCGCGGAAGTCACGTACACGGGGAAGAGCCAGGTTAATCAGACGATCAGCAAATTCATACATTTTCTCACCGCGAAGTGTAACCTTACATCCGATGGCCATACCCTCTCTGATTTTGAAGTTAGCCACAGAGTTTTTCGCTCTTGTCAGAACTGCTTTCTGTCCTGTGATGGTTTCCATATCTTTTACTGCTGCATCCAGGATTTTTGCATTGTCTTTGGCCTCACCAACACCCATGTTAACTACGATTTTTTCGAGTTTTGGCACTTCCATAATGTTTTTATATCCAAACTTTTTGATCATTGCATCTACGATCTCATTTTTGTAAATGTCTTTCAATCTACTCATTTTAAAACAGCCTCCTCTCTTTATTAATCGTCGATAACCTCACCGGTTGATTTTGCAACACGGACTTTTTTGCCATCTTCCACTTTGAAGCCCACTCTTGTAGCTTTTCCCTTATGCACATACATAACGTTGGAAATATCGATGGGGGCTTCTCTGTTCACAATACCGCCCTGCTGATTTCTCATAGAAGGTTTTTCATGTTTCGTGATCATGTTTACGCCTTCCACAATGACTTTTCCGTCCTTTACAGAAAGCACTTTACCTTCTTTATCTTTATCTTTGCCGGCGATTACCTTTACAGTATCACCCTTTTTAATCTTTAACGCTGACATAGGTACCTCCTTATAATACTTCCGGAGCCAGGGATACGATCCTCATGAACTGTTTTTCACGAAGCTCTCTCGCTACTGGTCCAAAGATACGTGTTCCTCTCGGTGTCTTATCATCTTTAATAATAACAGCAGCGTTCTCATCGAATTTAATATAAGAACCGTCTTTACGACGAGCGCCTTTTACAGTACGAACAACGACAGCTTTTACAACATCACCTTTTTTTACAACTCCGCCTGGTGTTGCATCTTTAACAGTGGCAACAATGATATCACCGATGTTAGCATATCTTCTGGTTGAACCGCCCAGAACACGGATACACAGAATCTCTTTTGCACCAGTGTTGTCAGCGACTCTAAGTCTACTTTCCTGTTGAATCATGCTGGTATCCTCCTATTTATTTCACTTTCTCTACGACCTCAACCAGTCTCCATCTTTTATCTTTGGACAACGGTCTTGTCTCCATTACTTTTACTGTATCACCGATATTGCACTCATTGTTTTCATCATGAGCTTTCAGTTTATACGTTCTCTTCACAATTTTCTTGTAAAGCGGATGTTTCACATGGTCTTCGATAGCAACTACAACGGTCTTATCCATCTTATTGCTGACTACTTTACCAACACGTGTTTTTCTAAGATTTCTTTCCACGATCAATTGCTCCTTTCACTGCCTACTGTGCCGCATTCGCCTTCTGGGCCATTACAGTCTGAATTCTGGCAATATTCTTACGAACCTCTTTGATTCTGCTTGTATTGTCCAGCTGGTTGGTTGCATTCTGAAATCTCAAGTTAAAGAGTTCCTTTTTAGCAGCTACTAATTCTTCTTGTAATTCTGCAGCTGATTTTGTTCTTAAATCTTCTACATAATTTTTAATTTTCACTGTTATCACCGCCTTCTAAGTCTGCACGAGAAACGATTTTACATTTACATGGTAACTTATGCATAGCAAGACGCAACGCTTCGCGGGCAACCTCTTCCGGAACCCCGGCGATTTCAAACATTACGCGGCCTGGTTTTACAACTGCTACCCAGTATTCCAGTGTACCTTTACCGGAACCCATACGTGTTTCTGCTGGTTTCGCTGTTACTGGTTTGTCAGGAAAGATTTTGATCCAGACTTTACCACCACGTTTGATGTAACGTGTCATGGCAATACGGGCTGCCTCAATCTGGTTGGATTTGATCCAGCAGGGCTCTGTAGCCACGATACCGTATTCACCATAGCTGATTTTATTTCCTCTTAATGCTTTTCCTTTCATGGATCCGCGGAATTGTTTACGACGTTTAACTCTTTTCGGCATTAACATAATTATTTATCGCTCCCTTCCTTAGCTCCTTTGGTTGGAAGTACTTCGCCATTGTAGATCCACGCTTTTACTCCAACTTTTCCGTATGTGGTATCTGCTTCAGCGAAACCATAGTCGATATCTGCTCTTAAAGTCTGAAGCGGAATATTTCCTTCGCTGTAGAACTCTGTACGAGCCATATCTGCTCCACCAAGACGTCCTGAAACTGATGTTTTGATTCCTTTTGCTCCTGCTTTCATGGTTCTGGACATGGTTGATTTCATTGCACGTCTGAAGGAAATACGGTTTTCCAGCTGCAGAGCAATGTTTTCAGCAACCAGCTGAGCATCTCTGTCCGGTCTCTTTACTTCTTTAATATCTACAATCAGTTTTTTGCCGGTAACCATTTTCTGCAGTTCTGCTTTTACCTTTTCAATTTCAGAACCGCCCTTACCGATTACAATACCCGGTTTAGCTGTATAGATGATGATTTTTACAACATCGGAAGCTCTTTCAATTTCAATTCTGGATACGCCTGATGTATACAGTTTTTTCTTCAGGAAATTTCTGATTTTATAGTCTTCCACCAGGTAATCAGCAAAATTGCCTTCTGCATACCATCTGGAATCCCAGTCTTTGATAACTCCGACTCTAAGTCCATGTGGGTTAACTTTCTGTCCCATGATTGTCCTCCTTATCTTTCATCCAACACGATAGAGATATGACTTGTTCTCTTCTCAATTCTGTATGCTCTACCCTGTGCTCTCGGTCTGATTCTCTTCATTGTCGGAGCTTTGTTTGCATAGCACTCCGCAATGTAAAGATTATCAGCGCTCATGCCGTTGTTGTTCTCTGCATTTGCGATAGCGGATTCCAGTAATTTCTTGATTACGCTGGAAGCATATCTTGGATTATAAGTTAAAATACCAAGTGCTGTTTTAACATCTTTGCCGCGAATTACATCCAGCACGTAGCATGCTTTCTGAACGGACATTCTGGCATATGATAATTTCGCAGATGGTCTTGTGTCTTTATTTGCATTTCTTGCTCTTTTAATTTGACTTCTGTGTCCCTTAGCCACGAGAAAAGCCTCCTTTCATTTCAAAGCGATTAACGAACTCCTGATCTCTTTTCGTCTTTTCCATGTCCTCTGTAAGTTCTTGTTGCCACAAACTCACCCAGTTTATGACCAACCATATCCTCTGTAATATAAACCGGCACATGTTTTCTTCCGTCATGGACAGCGATTGTGTGTCCTACGAACTGCGGGAAGATTGTTGAACGACGTGACCAGGTCTTGATAACTGTTTTATTGCCGGATGCATTTAAAGCTTCCACTGCTTTTAATAAGCTTTTATCTGCAAAAGGTCCTTTTTTCAGTGAACGAGCCATTCGTCATACCTCCTTATTTTGCTAATGTTTTACCATCTCTTCTTCTTACAATATATTTGTTTGACTGTTTATGTTTCTTTCTTGTCTTCAGACCAAGAGCAGGTTTGCCCCACGGTGTACTCGGACCCGGACGGCCGATACCGGTCTTACCTTCACCACCTCCGTGCGGATGGTCATTGGGGTTCATAACGGAACCGCGGACTGTCGGGCGGATACCCATGTGACGTTTCCGTCCTGCTTTACCGATGTTGATCAGGTTGTGATCTCCGTTTCCAACAACACCGATGGAAGCGCGGCAGACAAGGGGAACCATTCTCATTTCACCTGATGGTAATCTTAAGGTGGCATATTTTCCTTCTTTTGCCATTAACTGAGCGCCGTTTCCAGCGGAACGAACCATCTGTCCGCCTTTTCCCGGATGCAGCTCAATATTGTGAATCATAGTACCAACCGGGATATCAGACAGCGGCAGACAGTTGCCAGGTCTTACTTCCGCATTGGAACCATTCATAATTTTCATTCCTACCTGAAGTCCTTCCGGAGCCAGGATGTATGCTTTCTCGCCGTCTGCATAGCAGATCAGTGCGATATTTGCTGTTCTGTTGGGATCGTATTCGATACTTACTACTTTTGCCGGAATATCGTCTTTTCTTCTCTTGAAATCGATAATTCTGTATTTTCTTCTGCTTCCGCCTCCGCGGTGTCTTACAGTAATTTTACCCTGATTATTACGTCCTGAGTTTTTCTTCAGAGATACAACCAGTGATTTTTCCGGTGTGGTCTTTGTGATCTCAGAAAAATCAGAACCGGTCATATGCCTTCTGGAAGGTGTATATGGGGTATATGTTTTAATGCCCATTGTTGTTTCTCCTTTCTTGTCACCCGCGTACACCGTACCCGGGTGTTTCCTGTTTGTTATCACGCTTTACATGCGTATATTCGCGATAAGCAGAGCGCCGCAGGATTTTTGAAGAACTGCGTCATGTTTACATGTAAGCAGTTTTTTCAAAAAGACTGTACAAGCGTGCAACGCGACCGAGGAAGCTTGCCTTCCGAGGTGTGCGCTCTGCTCCCGCTTCGCCTTACGGCTCGCGCTCGTTATGTGCTCTGGCTTTACAGACCTTCGAAGATCTCAATATCCTTGCTGTTCTCTGTCAGAGTTACAATCGCTTTTTTTGTTTTGGCAGTTCTTCCCACTTTCATGCCGCGGCGTTTCTTTTTGCCGTCCATGTTCATGGTGTTGACCTTTGCAACCTCTGTTCCCTCGAACATTTTTTCAACTGCCTCTTTAATCATTACTTTGTTTGCTTCCGGATGAACCAGAAATGTGTATTTCTTTTCGCCCATGGCGTTCATGCTTTTTTCTGTTACAACCGGTTTAAGGATTACATCATAATACTGAATGTTTGCCATTATGCGTACACCTCCTCGATAGATGCAACAGCAGCTTTCGTAGTGATCACTGTGTTGTATTTCAGGATGTCATAGACGTTGATGGAGTTTACCGGCGCCGTCTCAACATCCGGGATATTTCTTGCTGACAGAACAACATTGTCGCTGCCCTCTCCCAGAACAACCAGAGCTTTGTTTACTTTCAGATTGTCCAGAACTTTTTTCATATCCTTTGTTTTGATTGCATCCAGTTTCAGTTCATCCAGAACAATGAATTTGTTCTCCTGTACTCTGGATGTAAGAGCTGACTTAAGAGCCAGTCTTTTTTCTTTTCTGTTCATTTTAAAGGAATAATCACGTGGTGTGGGAGCGAATACAACACCGCCGCCTGTCCACTGAGGAGCTCTTGTTGAACCCTGTCTTGCATGACCGGTTCCTTTCTGTCTCCACGGTTTTCTTCCGCCGCCTCTTACTTCTGAGCGGGTTTTTGCTTTCTGCGTACCCTGACGCATATTTGCCAGCCGGTTTACAACAGCCAGATGCACCAGGTGTTCATTTACTTCAACACCAAACACTGCATCATTTAATTCCATTGTGCCGACTTCGTTGCCTTCCATATTATATACAGCTACGTTTGCCATCGTTTCGTTCCTCCTTTCCTGCCAAGAGATTACTGAATCGTCTTCACAGTTTCTTTGATTGTTACTAAGGATTTCTTCGGTCCCGGTACAGCGCCTTTCACCAGAATCAGATTATTCTCTGCATCCACTTTTACGACTTCCAGATTCTGAATGGTCGTCTTTTTGTTTCCCATCTGACCAGGCATTTTCTTTCCTTTGAATACCTTGCTGGGATCAGATGCCGCGCCGTTGGAACCTGCATGGCGATGATATTTGGAACCGTGAGCCATAGGTCCTCTGGACTGTCCGTGTCTCTTGATGGCACCCTG
>CAMMBV010000023.1 GCA_946494335.1 uncultured Ruminococcus sp.
AGCATCTGCCTTACAAGCAGAGGGTCATAGGTTCGAGCCCTATAGGTCCCATTTTTGTAATTTAAATTTGCCGCAATGGCGGAACTGGCAGACGCAAAGGACTTAAAATCCAGTGTCTGAATCAGCAAGCCCAGGCAGGAAAGCCTTGAAAATTCAAGGAATTTACAATTTTATATTTTGCAAATGTGATTATATCCCTCCAAATTTTGTGGTTTTTTGAGGTGGGATGACGCATATTTGCCGGTGTGGCGGAATTGGCAGACGCAAAGGACTTAAAATCCTTCGGAAAGTTTTTCCGTGCCGGTTCGAGTCCGGCCACCGGCAGTTTAAATAGACTAAGACCAGTGTGTTTTAGTCTTTTTTTATTTTACATTTCAAACGCCGGGAAGAAATTCGCAGGTAAAATCCTGGTACTATGCACTAACTGGAAACCCGGAATAATCAGAATTTGCCATTTTTTTTAAAATTAATTTTCATTCCTTCGCTTTATAAAAATTTACTTTCGTTTTACGCAAATTAGATAGAAGTCTTTACCTGCCTCCGGTTACAATTTAATTGTTCCAAAGACGGAACCATAGAAAAGAAATTAAACTTATATTTGGAGGAATGGAAATGTCTATGACGAACAAAGGTGCGGCAACACAGTCGCAGAAGTTAATGGTTTTTGTATTATCAATGTCCCTTTACGGACTAGCTACTTTATTTACAGAGCTGATTCCAAGCTTTCAGGTAGGTATTGTGGAGTTTTCGGTTGAATTCTTTTTGTTTATTCCCCTGACGCTATCTATGCTTTTTGACCCACTGTCAGCGGCTCTTGGCGCGGCTACCGGCGAATTGGTTTTTAGTGAAATTATGCTTGGACAGTTCGGAGGCCTGGGTGAGCTGGAGAAATTTATTACAGTGACCATCGGTGTTTATATTGCAGGACGTCTCGTAAAAAGTCCGAAAAACCGTGCAATGGTTGGAGCTGCGGCTTTTGCAGGCACAGGCGTCCAGCTTCTCATGGGAACTATCGTGGATATTTTAAAAGTACAGTTTGCTGTTGCAGATTTTGAAGCTGTTGCCGGACTTCCTGAGAGTGTGTTTGCTACAGAGGGTTTTGCTTTCGTAAATGACTTATTGTTTTCTGGTATTTTGTTCTGTCTTTTGCCGACGCTTTATCTTGTGCCAAAGCTTTACGGAAAAATTGAACCGCTGCTTGGCATGCAGCCGCGAACAAAGGAAACGGGACTTGGCCAGATTAACGTAAAAACTGTTATTGTCTGTCTTATAGGTTTTGCTTGCGCTATCGGCACTGAAATGATGGCAGAGAGCGGTCTGTCCTTAATTGACTGGGAGGCCGGATGGGCAGGAAATGGAACAGCTATTGCTGTCGGTATGATTGCCGCTGCGATTATCGCCATAATATTACTTAGCATTATGAGAAAGTCTGCAGAGCCTGCAGAGGAAATAAAGTAAACGTCATGAAAAATATTATCAGTATTCAAGACTTAACATTTACATATCCGGGCGCTGATAAGCCAACCCTTGATCATTTGAATCTTAAAATAGAAAAGGGTGATTTCCTGGCGATTGTGGGAAATAACGGCTGCGGAAAATCTACGCTCTGCAAGGTGTTTAACGGCTTAATCCCGCATTTTATTTCCGGGACTTTTTCCGGAAATGTGTGGGTGGATGGTAAAAATACTTTGGAGGCCGATGTGGGTGTGCTTGCCCATAAGGTTGGATATGTCTATCAGGATTTTGAAAACCAGATTGTACGGCCGACAGTGCTGGACGACGCCTCCTATGCCTGTCTTAATTACGGCATGAAGGATTACAAAGAGCGGGGCGGCGAGGCACTGTCCCAATGCGGGCTTAAAGGCCGTGAGGACGAATATATATGGCAGCTTTCCGGTGGGCAAACTCATTTGCTGGCTTTAGCCGGAGCTGTTGCTCTTGGTCCGGATGTGCTTATATTGGATGAACCCATCGCGCAACTTGATCCCGGACATGCAGACCGTATTTATGATGTGTTAAAAGAGCTTAATGAAAAATATGGGAAGACCATTATTGTTATAGAGCATCACACAGAATATATTGCGGATTATTGTAAGAATGTGCTGCTTTTAAGAGACGGGAAGGCCGCGTGGATGCTTCCGGCAGGAGAGGCTTTGGCAAGAGTTGATGAGCTGATTCAGAGTAATATTTTTCCGCCGCAGGTAACTATCGCCGGACATCGCCTTAGGTCAGAGTGCATGGTGCCGTTTGAGAATCCTCTGCCCACGACAGTAGAAGACGGGAAACAAGCTTTTTCATCGCTTATTTTACAGCAGGACCGGAAAGAGAAATTGGATTGCCCAAAGCAAAAGGAAGCAGCGCGCTTTACAGATGTAACGGTAGCTTACCGGTCTGTTAAGGGGGAACCTAAAACAGTTTTTGACGGATTAAATCTTTCTATTCATAAAGGCGAGAAAATTGCGCTTATCGGCTCCAACGGTGCGGGTAAATCTACACTGATGAAGATGTTGGTAGGGCTGCTTAAGCCGACAGACGGAGTTGTAGAGTTACACGGTATTTCTTTAAAAAATATGAAGGCAGATCAGCTTTCCAGACAAATTTCTCTTGTATATCAAAATCCGGAGGAGATGTTTATTAAGGATTCTATTTACAGCGATATTGCTTATGCTATGCAGGTAAGAAATGTGAAAGACTGGAAAGAAAAAACAGAGGGGCTTTTGAAACGTTTTCGTTTGTCCGAGCTTTCAGATAGAGATGGGCGCCTGCTTTCAGGTGGTCAGATGCGTCGGGCAAGTCTGGCCATCGGCGTGGCGCTTAATCCCGAAATTTTGCTTTTAGATGAACCGACGGCAAATCTGGATATCGCAACGAGAAAAGAAATTATGCGCACTTTAAGTGACATGAAAGATGTCACGGATACAGTGATGATTGCTACTCATGATATGCAGCTTGTCTGTGAATGGGCAGAGAGAATTATCGTACTTTGTCAGGGACAGGTTATGGCCGACGGGACGAGAGACGAGATATTTGGAGACACCCAATTAATTTCCAAAGTAGGTATCCGGCCGCCGGAAATTTTCTCCATGGGTCAGGCGCTTGACCAGAGGGCACTGTGCTATACGGTAGAGGAATTTTTAAACGCCTTTTCTTATGAAACTAGCAGAGCAGGAGGGAATAAGTGATGATGCAAAAATTATCGGAGAGTGTTTTGGATAAGTTTTCCATGGATTTTCTAAGAAATCAGGTTTTAAAAAATGCATACGGAAACGACGATACAGTCATCGCTAAAAGAGATCCTAGGATTTTGCTTATATGGTATTTGTTTTTTGGCTTAGTGCCTTGGTTCGTCAACGATCTGCCGTTTCTTTTAGGCTGTTTTCTTTTGGTAATGGTAACAACTGTGCTGGCAAAGGTGGCCGGACTGGTGCTTTTACTTTTTGCTGTGGGCGTTTTCACACAGACAGGATATTTGCTTATCGCCACTTGGGTTTTCGGCGGCGATGCATCGGCGATAGCACCGCTTTTAATATTGACGTTGAAAGTGGCCACCATATCTTTGGCGTCGGTAACGGTTTTCTCCGGTTTGGATCCTGACAGACTTTCCAACGGACTGATGTGGTTTGGTTGTCCGGAGAGACTTTCATTTTCAATTTCTTATGCCTACCGTATGCTGCCTATGCTTATGGAGGAATTTCAAAATGTCCTGCTCTCTTACAGGCTTCGGGGGAATCCTCCGGTTCGTGAGACGGTGAGAGGAAAAATAAAGTATCTGATTTATCAGATTAAGATTATTATTCATGCATTTTATCCGTTGATGCTAAATACGGCAAAGCGGTCCAGAACAACGGTGGAAGCCCTCGAATTAAAAGGTTATCGCTATGCGGCGGTGAATAAAGAGGTAAGAAAGATGAAACTGTCTTCATTAAAAGTGATTTATGACGATATGATTTTTCTTGCCGTTTCTTTCCTTTGGGTTGCAGTGACAATATTTATATCCACCATGATTTAAGGAGGAACAGACAGTTGTATATAGATTTTCATACTCACGGAAAGCTTGCGAAAAAATTGCCATTTTCAGAGGAATATACCTACTGGCTTTTTTCGGAAGCAAAAACGGCGGGACTTGACGCTCTGTGTCTGACGGAGCATTTTAACACGCTGGGTTTTGACAGGCTCTATCGCTTTATTGCCGAGCGTTCTGATAGAGAGGGCGATACCCTTATATTGGACGGCCTGCGTATTTTTCCGGGAATGGAGACGGACATCGCGGAGGGCGGCCATATATTGTCCGTTGGGCCGATGGAGGCTATTCTCGAACTGAACCGCAGATTGGAACCGTATAAGGAAAAGGGAAGATTTCTGCCCTTTAAAGAATTAAGAGACATGTTTGACGGGTACCCGGTGATTGTTGGCGGCGCGCACCCTTTTCGGGAGGGCGGCCATATTCCCCAGCTTTCAGAAGAGCAGCTTGAGCGTTTTGATTTTTTTGACCTTAACGGAAAAGATGTGGCGGAACGGCTGGAACTTACTAAAGAATTAACTCTCCGGCTGGGGGAGAGGTTTAATAAGCCTGTCGTCGGAGGCAGCGATACTCATCAGGCTGTGCAGTACGGGTGTATACGCACAAGGTTTGAAAATACTTTTATAACGGTTAAGAGCCTGTATGAGGCCATGCAGAAAGGAAATTATGACATTGACATTTCGCAGCAGACCGCGTTTCAGGTGAAAACGGCGGCTCTTTTAAAAAAGGCTCTCAAGGAAGTGCATGCATTAGGCGGGGACTATGTGGCGCTTTTGACAGGCATGATAAAATTTCATGAAAGGGAATGTAAAAATGCATCTTGAATTTCCAAAGACACCTAAGCGCCTTACTCCGGCGGAACAAAAACTTCTGGAATATATTGAGGGCAACAGGGAAGAGTTTCTTTTTATGACTATTGGTCAGCTAGCGGCTAAGCTGGAAGTATCAGAGGCTACGATATCGCGATTTGCAAGACATCTGGGGTGTCAGGATTTCAAACAGTTAAAAAGTATTGTTATTGAGCAGAATCATTTAGAGGGACCTGCCGGGAAATTGGCGAGTACCCTTTTTGCAGGCGGCGATGAAAATACCTTTGAGACAGCAAATTATTTAAGACAGCAGATGCTCTATCTGGAAAAGACTGTACAGCATTTGGATGCGCAGGTTTTTGACAGGGCTGTCAGTGAAATATTCTCTGCCAAAAGAATTTGGATCCACGCTAAAAGTGCGTCCGTCTCCCTGGGACGGCTTTTATATTTTCGCCTGCGGCGGCTTGGACTTTCGGTGGCTCAATTTCCATCGGGCGGCACAGAAATGCTGGAGGGACTAGCGCAGGCCAAAGAGGGAGATATGGTTGTGTTTTTTGGCTTTTCCAAAGTATCATGGGAAGGGCGGGTTATTTTAGACTGCAAAAAAAGTGCCGGTTATAGCACCTTGTGTTTTACCGGGCGGCTGCATGCGCCAAAAGAGGAACAGGCGGATGTGAATCTGTATGTTTATCGCGGGGAAATGAGAGAATATCACTCCATGACGGCGGCTGTGGCGCTAATTGACGCTCTTGTTGTATCGATTTCTCAAAAAATGGGAGCCAAGAGCGCCGAAAACCTGCAAAAAATATATAAAATGAAAAAAAGATATCGGATTTAAAGAATGATTGACTGCCTTTAAGGTGGCCAAAAGTAGTGGCTTGTGTTATACTGACGCCATAATAACATGAAAATAGCGGATAATTTCATTTTCTGTATATTGCTGGGGCAAGCAAATGATCAGTAATTAGGAGTGCAAAATGAGATACAAGGAAGGGACTGCATGAAAAAAGAAAGCAGAGAAGTGATTTACGACGAAAAACTGAAAATAGAGGCTTATCGTTTCCAGGGAATTATGCAGCCTTTTCCGAATCATTTTCATGAATATTACGTGATTGGTTTTATGGAGGAGGGCGAACGATGTCTTTCCTGCAGGAATCAGGAATATATGATTGGACCGGGCAGTGGAGTTCTTTTTAATCCGGGAGACAATCATGCCTGTGTCCAATGCCCAGGTGAGGCTATGGATTACCGCAGTATTAATATCCCCAGGGGAGTTATGCTGGAACTGGCGGAAGAAGTAACCGGTACCAGGCAGCTCCCGTTTTTTTCTCCAAATGTTATCTGCGATGAGGAAGCAGCCTGTTATATTCGCTCTCTTCACGAAATGCTCATGGAGGATTCCAAAGAATTTGGAAAGGAAGAAAATCTTCTACTTCTTTTGTCGCTGCTCATTCAGCGGTACGGTCAGCCCTTTGAGGAGATCATCCCAAAGTGCAGGGCAGAGATTGAAAAGGCCTGTGACTTTATGAAGCAGCATTATACGGAGCATATCTGTCTGGATCAGATCTGCCGTTGTGCCGGACTGAGTAAATCCACACTGGTGCGGGCTTTTACCAGAACCAAAGGAGTGACGCCTTACAGTTATCTTGAAAATGTACGGATTGGGGAGGCAAAAAAATTGTTGGAACAGGGAGCTTCACCGCTGGAAGCCGCCATGCAGACCGGATTTTCTGATCAGAGTCACTTTACCAATTATTTCAGGCGCTTTATCGGTATGCCGCCCGGTCTATACCGTCAAACATTTTATCGGTTTGATCATCTGCGGTCCTAAGTAATTTAATCAGATTGACGGAGGTAAATATGGCAAAAGAGATAGACCCAGGAAAAACGAAACGAGCTGCGGCATATGAGCTTTGGATGAAAGCTCCCAATCCAATGGTCACTTTCTTTAAGACGATGGATGTCACGAATCTTGTCAGAATAAGCAATAAGAAGCATTTGAAATTTAATATGCTGATGGCTTATTGTATCGGCAAAGCAGCAGCGGCTGTAAAGGAGTTTTATTTACTTCCCGTTGGAGATAAATTAATTCAGTACGATACTATTGCCGTAAACACTATTGTTAAAAACAAGAGCGGAGAAGTAAGCTCCTGTGATATTCTGTTTACGGATGAACTGAAAAAATTCAACAGTGATTATTTGAAATATACAAAGCAAGTTGCCAGCAATTGTAAGGACAGAGATCTTTCAGAGAGCTGTATGGTGATTGGCACATCTGCAATTATTGATACTGAGATTGATGGTGCGGTGGGCATGAACAGCGGTATCTTCAATAATCCGTTTATAATTTGGGGCAGATACAGAAAGAATTTGTTTCGCTGCCGCCTGCCGATTTCATTTCAATTCCATCATACACAGATGGACGGTGCACACGCAGGAAGATTTTTGGCGATTATGCAATCGGAAATAAACAAGATGAGAGTTTAGAAATTGTTTTTGGGGAGCGATTGCCCTGCATTTTCTTTATAATGCAGGGCAATCAATGATAATCGAAGGCTGCAGAGATGAAAGAAATTATAATGAGAAAACTATACGGAAATATCCATAGGATACTGCTTATCAAAGCAGGCTTTGCACAAAGGGAGATCATCTGTCATACTTTTTAAATCTTCCACATTTAGATACCCCAGAGAATCGGCTCCGATCAGCTGCCGGATTTCCTCCGCTGAACGGGAGGAAGCGATCAGCTGCTGGTTGGAGGGAACATCCGTCCCAAAATAGCAGGGGTACAAAAAGGGCGGCGAGCTGATTCTGACATGAACCTTCAGAGCGCCGGCATGTTTCAGCAGACGGATCAGATTGGCAATTGTCGTTCCCCTTACAATGGAATCATCAATAAGCACAATGTTCTTATCCTTAACAGCGCTTTTCAGTACGCTCAGTTTCAAACGTACGCTGGATTCCCGCTCTTTTTGCGTGGGCTTGATAAAGGTTCTGCCCACATAGCTGTTTTTGTAGAAGGCGATTCCAAAAGGAATGCCGGATTCCTGTGCATATCCCTGGGCTGCCGTAATTCCTGAATCAGGCACCCCCACCACCAGATCGGCTTCGGCCGGATGAGCCTTTGCCAGAGCAGCTCCCGCTTTTAAACGGGCGTCATAAACGGAAACTCCGTCCATGGTACTGTCCAGGCGCGCAAAGTATATGTATTCGAAAACACAGTGAGCATGCCTGGTCTGGCAGAGATCAAAATTAGAGGTAATGCCGCTGCGGGATATGGTTATAATTTCTCCCGGCTGTATATCGCGGATGAATTTTGCGCTGACTGCGCTTAAAGCGCAGCTTTCGGAAGCAATGATATAAGAATCCTTCCGTTTGCCGAGGCACAGGGGCTTCAAACCAAAGGGATCACGCACGCCGATCAGCTTGCGGGGGCTGGCGATCACCAGCCCATAAGCGCCTCTGATTTTGGAGGCTGTTTTCAAAATGGCCTCCTCCGCTGAGGCGGAATGAACCCGCTCCCGGGCGATATGGCAGGCGATCACCTCGGAATCTGTGGTGGTCTGAAAAACAGCTCCGCTTTCTTCCAGTTCTTCCTTAAGTTTCCCGGTATTGACCAGGTTGCCGTTATGAGCCAGGGCCAAAGTTCCCTTGGCATAGTTTAATACCAGGGGCTGGGCGTTTGTCAGTGCGGTGCCGCCGGTGGTGGAATAACGCACATGCCCAATGCCCAGATTACCTTTCAGCTTCTGGAGTGTTTCTTCTGTGAAAACCTCACTTACCAGTCCCATACCCCGGTGCACATTCATATTGCCCCGGGGTCCTTCTGTGTCAAACACGGCGATTCCGCAGGATTCCTGCCCGCGGTGCTGCAGGGAAGAAAGGCCATAGTAAACAGAGGGGGCTGCGTCCTCGCCGTGGGGGTTAAATATCCCGAAAACACCGCAGGCTTCTTTGAGTTTGTCGTTTTCTGTCATGGGCTGCTCCTTACTGCTAGGAGAAGAGCAGCTGGTCGTAGGTCGGATAAGGAAGCATAGAGTCCGGAATCAGTTCTTCCGCCTGGTTAGCGGTAAGACGAAGAGCTTCCATTTTTCCTAAAAGTTCGCTTCGGCAAAATTGAGCGGCTTCCAGCATATCTTCCATGGAGGAAGCTTTTTCCACTGCGTCCTTAAGCTGAGCCGTTCCCTCTGTCAGAGCGGAATAGGCGCCGGCAAGGGTTTTCACCAGCGTTTCCTCTGCCGAGAGATCTGCGTCGGGCAGAAAAGCTTTTGTGGACGCTGCATTTTTGGAAATTTCTCCCGCATATGCGCTGACGGAAGGCAGGAAATCCTTTGTCAGCATTTCAACCATGGTTTTCGCCTCGATAATGATGGTTTTCACATAGTTTTCCAGAAGAATCTCGTAGCGGGAATATATTTCTTCTTTTGTCAGAATGTGATGCTTCGTGAAAAGTTCTACATTCTTGGGAGCGATAAACTGGGGAAGGCAGTCCGGTGTGGAAACCAGATTGTACAGTCCGCGTTTTTTTGCTTCCTCCACCCATTCTTCCGAATAGCCGTTGCCGTTGAAGATAACTTTTTTATGGCTGAGAATTGCTTTTTTGAGCAGTTCGTGAACGGCTTTTTCCATATCTTCCGGTTTTGTATCTTTCAGTTCATCATAGAACTGTTCCAGAGCCTCTGCCACTGCGGTGTTCAGTACCAGGTTGGGATTTGCCACAGATGCGGAAGAACCCATCATACGGAACTCGAACTTATTTCCGGTAAATGCAAAGGGAGAAGTACGGTTCCGGTCCGTATTGTCTTTGACGAAATGGGGCAGTACGTGTGCTCCGGTATCCAACTGAACATTTTCATGTTTTCCGAAATATTCATCTTTTTCAATGGATTCCAGAACGGCAGTAAGTTCATCGCCCAGGAAGATGGATACAATGGCGGGCGGCGCCTCATTTCCGCCGAGACGGTGGTCGTTTCCGGCTCCGGCAGCCGCGATTCTCATCAGATCGGCATATTCATCAACGGCTTTGATGACGGCCATTAAAAATACCAGAAACTGGATGTTCTGGGCCGGTGTGCTGCCCGGGTTGAGCAGGTTGACTCCGTCGTTGGTGATTAATGACCAGTTGTTATGTTTGCCGCTTCCGTTGATGCCCTCAAAGGGTTTTTCATGAAGCAGGCAGACCATATTGTGCTTATCCGCCACTTTTTTCATGATTTCCATGGTCAGCTGGTTGTGGTCTACCGCCACGTTGGCCGTGTCAAATACCGGCGCCAGTTCGTGCTGAGCGGGAGCCACTTCATTATGTTTTGTTTTGGCGGGAATGCCCACCTTCCAGAGCTCCTCATCCAGGTCATGCATATAGGCGGAAACCTTTGGCTTTAATACGCCGAAATAGTGGTCTTCCATCTCCTGACCTTTGGGAGCGGAAGCGCCGAATAAAGTTCTTCCGCAGAAGATCAGGTCTTTTCTTTGTTTGTAAAGATCCTTATCAACAAGGAAGTATTCCTGTTCCGGTCCAATTGTGGTATTTACACGGGACACGGTATCGTTTCCCAGAAGTTTCAGAACTTTTACAGCCTGGGTGCTTAAGGCTTCCATGGAACGCAGCAGGGGCGTTTTTTTGTCCAGCGCTTCGCCGCTGTAAGAGCAGAAAGCCGTAGGGATATATAATGTTTTGTCTTTGATAAAAGCCGGGGATGTGGGGTCCCATGCCGTGTATCCTCTGGCTTCAAAGGTGGCCCGAAGTCCTCCGGAAGGAAAGCTGGAAGCATCCGGCTCTCCTTTTACCAGCTCTTTTCCGGAAAAGTCCATAATCACTTCGCCTTCTCCGGAGGGAGAGATAAAGCTGTCATGTTTCTCTGCCGTAAAGCCGGTCATAGGCTGGAACCAGTGGGTGTAGTGGGTGGCGCCATTTTCCACCGCCCATTCTTTCATGGCGACCGCTACGGAATTGGCCACGTCCAGTTCCAGGTGGGTGCCGTTTTCGATGGTTTTACGCAGAGCTTTGTACATATCTTTGGGAAGCTTGCTGCGCATCACCTTGTCGCTGAAAATCAGACTTCCGAATAATGCAGGGATATCTTTACACATAATTTTTTCTCCTTTCCTCTTGAAAACAAAAAAAGGCACTTCGGACATACGTCCAAAGCACCTTTGCTATGCTTTGTAGTATACTCAGATTTTTTCAATTGTCAATCCCTGAAAAGAGAAAAATAAAAAAAATAAAAAAACGGGTTGACAAGAAAAGAGGAAAAGTACATAATTGTTTCATTAAAGCTGACAAGGGCGTCAGGAACTTATCACAGGGTTTCTGACGCCTTTTTTCTTATGTCGGGGTTTAGGGCATAGGAAAATGGAGGATAGGAAAATGGCAGTGAAATATGTATTTGTCACCGGCGGTGTGGTTTCCGGACTGGGAAAGGGAATTACGGCCGCATCGCTGGGAAGGCTTTTAAAAGCGAGAGGATATCAGGTGACCATGCAGAAACTGGATCCCTATATAAATGTAGATCCGGGAACCATGAATCCCATTCAGCATGGCGAAGTATTTGTGACGGACGACGGAACGGAAACAGATCTGGATCTGGGGCATTATGAGCGGTTTATCGATGAATGCCTTAATAAAAATTCTAATGTGACCACCGGTAAAATATACTGGAGTGTTCTGCAAAAAGAACGGCGGGGAGACTACGGAGGCGGAACCGTGCAGGTAATCCCTCATATTACTAATGAAATCAAAAGCCGTTTTTATCGCGGCGAGTCGGAGGATGACAACCGGATAGCCATCATAGAGGTGGGCGGTACGGCGGGCGATATCGAAAGTCAGCCTTTTCTGGAGGCGATCCGTCAGTTTCAGCATGAGGTTGGTCATGAAAATGCCATTTTGATTCATGTGACGCTGATTCCCTACCTGAAAGCGTCGGGCGAGCTGAAAACGAAGCCCACCCAGCAGAGCGTGAAGGAGCTTCAGTCCATGGGATTGTGGCCGGATGTACTGGTATGCCGCAGCGAATATCCGCTGTCCCAGGAACTGAAAGAGAAAATTGCATTGTTCTGCAACGTTTCCCCGGAGCATGTGCTGCAGAATCTGGATGTGGAGTATCTGTATGAAGCGCCCCTTGCCATGGAAAAGGAGCGGCTGGCAGCAGTCGTATGTGAATCTTTGCATCTTGCCTGTCCCAGGCCGGATCTGGATGAGTGGAAGGCCATGGTCTGGAACCTGCGAAATCCGAAGATGGAAGTTCAGATTGCCATAGTAGGAAAATATATCCAGCTTCACGATGCATATTTAAGCGTGGTGGAAGCGTTAAAGCACGGAGGCATTGCAGCGCGGGCCAGCGTGAAAATCCGCTGGGTGGATTCGGAAAAACTGACGGAGAAAAATGTTCAGGAACTGCTGAAAAATATAGATGGAATTTTAATTCCCGGAGGCTTTGGAACCAGAGGAACCATGGGAAAAATTACAGCGGTTCGATATGCAAGAGAACATAAAATCCCGTTTCTTGGCATATGTCTGGGTATGCAGATGGCGATCGTGGAATATGCCCGAAACGTGCTGGGATACGAAGACGCCAACAGCATTGAGATCGACCCGAAAACCAGCCATCCGGTGATTGCGCTGATGCCGGAACAAAACGGCGTCACGAATCTGGGAGGAACTCTCCGGCTGGGAGCATACCCCTGTGTACTGAAAAAAGACAGCCTGGCCTGGAAACTGTACCGGAAAGATCAGATCAGTGAGAGACACCGGCATCGTTACGAAGTGAATAATGAGTACCGGGAAGAGCTTACCGGACACGGAATGACTCTGTCGGGGCTGTCTCCGGACGGCCATATCGTGGAAATGGCGGAGCTTAAGGATCATCCGTTTTTTATCGGAACCCAGGGTCATCCGGAACTGAAATCAAGACCTAACCGGGCCCATCCTCTTTTCAGAGGTTTGATTGAGGCAGCGGTACAATACAGTCAGAAAGAGGAGAAAATGTGTGATGAGTGAAAGTGTAAGGAAAGAATATCAGGGATTATACCGGCAGGAATTTGAACACGACAACTGCGGAATCGGAGCGGTTGTGAACAGCAAGGGCATAAAGAGTCATGAGACAGTGGAAAATGCGCTGAAAATCGTAGAAAATCTGGAACACCGGGCAGGAAAAGATGCGGAAGGAAAAACAGGAGACGGCGTCGGTATTCTGCTGCAGATTTCTCACCGTTTTTTCCGGAAAGTCTGTGAAAAAAATGGAATCCCCGTCAAAGAAGAGGGTGAATACGGTGTGGCTCAGCTGTTCTTCCCCCAGGATGAGCTGAAACGGAATCAGGCAAAGAAAATGTTTGAAATTATCGTGGAAAAAGAGGGCATGAAATTTCTGGGATTCCGCGAGGTGCCTGTCCATGCCCGGGTACTGGGGCATAAGGCAAGAGAATGTATGCCCTACATTGCCCAGGCTTTTATTGAAAAACCAAAGCAGGTTCAAAAAGGACTGGAATTTGACCGGAAACTGTACATTGCCAGGAGGATATTTGAACAGAGCAATGACAATACGTACGTGGTGTCCATGTCCAGCAGAACCATCGTCTATAAAGGAATGTTTCTGGTAAATCAGCTGAGGATCTTTTTTGATGATCTGCAGGATGCAGACTATGAATCAGCCATTGCCATGGTACATTCCAGATTCAGCACCAACACGAACCCCAGCTGGGAAAGAGCCCATCCAAACCGTTTCATCGTACATAACGGGGAGATCAATACCATCCGGGGAAATGCGGATAAGATGCTGGCCAGGGAAGAAACCATGGAATCCGAACATCTGAAAGGGGAAATGTATAAGATTCTTCCTGTGGTAGATACCAGGGGATCCGACTCCGCCATGCTGGATAATACACTGGAATTTCTGGTGATGAGCGGTATGGAGCTGCCGCTGGCGGTGATGATCACCATACCGGAGCCCTGGAGCAACAATAAGACCCTTTCCCAGGATGAGAGGGACTTTTACCAGTATTACGCCACCATGATGGAGCCCTGGGATGGTCCTGCATCCATCGTATTTTCTGATGGAGAGCTGGCAGGAGCGGTTCTGGACCGGAACGGTCTGCGCCCTTCCAGGTATTATGTGATGAAAAACGGAGATGTGATTCTGGCTTCAGAGGTGGGCGTGCTGGAGGTACCGGAGGAGGATATCGTCTTAAAAGAACGGCTTCATCCCGGCAAGATGCTTCTTATTGATACCTGCCAGGGAAAAATCATTCAGGATGAAGAGATTAAAGAGAAGTATATTACACGGCAGCCCTACGGCGAATGGCTGGACAGCAATCTGGTGGAACTGCACGATCTGAAAATTCCCAACATGCGTGTGGAAGAGTATGAGGGCATGAAGTTAAGACAGCTGCAGAAAGCTTTCGGCTACACATACGAAGAGTATAAAAATTCGGTGCGGAATATGGCGTTAAACGGCAGCGAAGGGATTGCGGCCATGGGCGTGGATACGCCGCTGGCTGTGCTTTCGCAAAAGCCCCATCCCCTTTTCGATTATTTTAAACAGCTGTTTGCGCAGGTTACCAATCCTCCCATTGATGCGATCCGGGAGGAGATCGTGACCAGTACTACGGTATATGTCGGAAAAAACGGCAATCTGCTGGAAGAAAAGGCAGAAAACTGTCAGGTGCTGAAAATCAACAATCCTATTTTGAGCAACACTGACATGATGAAGATAAAGCACATGAAAAAAGCGGGCTTCCGGACTGCGGTGGTACCCATCACTTATTATAAAAGCACCAGGCTGGAGCGTGCCATAGACCGGCTGTTTGTGGAAGTGGATAAGGCGTTTAAGGACGGCGCCAATATCCTGGTACTTTCCGACAGGGGCGTGGATGAAAATCACGTTCCCATGCCGTCTCTTCTGGCGGTTTCGGCGGTTCACCAACACCTGGTCAATACCAAGAAACAGACCTCCATGGCGTTGATTCTGGAATCGGGAGAGCCCAGAGAGGTACATCATTTTGCCACGCTTTTAGGATACGGCGCATGTGCGGTGAACCCTTATCTGGCACTGGATTCCATCCGGGAACTGGTCGATGAGGGAATGCTTGAAAAAGATTACTATGCGGCTGTGGAGGATTACAATCAGGCTGTCCTTCACGGGATAGTAAAAATTGCCTCCAAGATGGGAATTTCCACCATCCAGTCTTATCAGGGAGCGAAGATCTTTGAAGCCATCGGAATTTCCCGGGAAGTGATTGATCAGTATTTCCACGGCACCACCAGCCGGGTGGGCGGTATTACACTGGAGGATATTGCAAAGGGAGCCGATGAACGTCATTCCTGCGCTTTTGACCCGCTGGGACTGGAAACAGATCTGACGCTGGACAGTCTGGGCAAGCATAAAAGAAGAAGCGGAGGCGAAGAACACAGGTACGATCCGGGTACAATCCATCTTCTGCAGCAGTCCGCCTGGACGGGAAGCTACGAATTGTTCAAAGAGTATACAAAGAAAGTGGACCAGGAGCAGAGCGGTTATCTGCGAAGTCTGATGGACTTTAAATATCCGGAAAAAGGAATATCTCTGGAAGAGGTAGAAAGTGTGGACGAAATAGTAAAACGGTTTAAGACGGGCGCTATGTCCTACGGTTCCATCTCCCAGGAGGCCCATGAAACGCTGGCCATCGCCATGAATCATCTGCACGGAAAATCCAATACAGGTGAGGGCGGAGAAAGCGATGAGCGTCTGGATTCCGCCGGCAGCAGTCTTGACCGGTGTTCTGCCATCAAACAGGTGGCATCCGCCCGTTTCGGCGTCACCAGCCGCTATCTGGTAAGTGCAAAGGAGATACAGATTAAGATGGCCCAGGGCGCCAAGCCCGGTGAAGGCGGCCATCTGCCGGCCAGAAAGGTATATCCCTGGATTGCCAGGACACGTCATTCTACGCCGGGCGTCAGCCTGATATCGCCGCCGCCTCACCACGATATTTATTCCATAGAGGACCTGGCTCAGTTGATCTACGATCTGAAAAACGCCAATAAATACGCCAATATCTCGGTGAAGCTGGTCTCGGAAGCAGGCGTGGGAACGGTAGCGGCCGGCGTAGCCAAGGCAGGAGCCCAGGTCATTCTGATTTCCGGATATGACGGCGGTACCGGAGCGGCTCCCGAAAGCTCCATTCACAATGCGGGGCTGCCTTGGGAACTGGGTCTGGCGGAAACCCATCAGACACTGCTGAAAAACGGTCTGAGAAACCGCGTACGTATTGAGACGGATGGAAAACTGATGAGCGGCCGCGATGTGGCCATTGCAGCCCTGCTGGGTGCGGAAGAATTTGGATTTGCCACGGCTCCCCTTGTGACTATGGGATGTGTGATGATGAGAGTCTGCAACCTGGATACCTGTCCGGTGGGTGTTGCCACACAGAATCCTGAACTTCGCAAAAGATTTAAAGGCAAACCGGAATATGTGGAAAATTTCATGCGGTTCATCGCCCAGGAGCTGCGGGAATACATGGCGAAGCTGGGAATGCGCACACTGGATGAGATGGTGGGAAGAAGCGATCTGTTAAAAGTGAAAGAGCATCCCGTGCTGCCCACAGCGTCAAAGATAGATTTAAGGGAGATCCTTTCCAATCCTTTTGGCGGCCAGGAAGAGTGCGTTACCTTCCAGCCTTCCAAAGTCTATGATTTCCATCTGGAAAGAACGCTGGATGAAAAAGTGCTGCTGAAAAAGCTGAAAACTGCAGTGGAAAAGGGAAGCAAAACGTCTCTGGAGCTGAAGGTGAAAAATACGGACCGTTCTTTTGGAACCATACTGGGAGCGGAGATTACCAGATGCCACAAAGAGGGACTTCCGGAAGATACCATCACGGTTCACTGCACGGGAGCCGGAGGCCAGAGCTTTGGAGCGTTTATACCGAAAGGACTGACACTGACTCTTTGCGGAGATACTAATGATTACTATGGAAAAGGCCTTTCGGGAGGAAAGCTGGCAGTATTTCCGCCCAGGAACAGAGGCTATAAGGCGGAAGAAAATATCATAGCAGGAAATGTGGCTCTTTACGGCGCTACCAGCGGAAAGGCATTTATTAACGGCGTGGCTGGCGAACGCTTTGCAGTGCGCAACTCAGGCGCGTTTGCCGTTGTGGAAGGTGTAGGAGAGCATGGCTGTGAATATATGACAGGCGGAAGAGTGGTAGTTCTTGGAAAAACAGGCAAGAACTTTGCAGCCGGCATGAGCGGCGGCATCGCCTACGTGCTGGACGAAGACAGCCGTCTGTACCGCAACCTGAATAAGGATATGGTTTCCATTGAAAAAGTGGAGAGTAAGTTTGACGTTCAGGAACTGAAAACGCTGATAGAGGAGCATGTGGAGGCCACAGGGTCTGAGCGGGGCAGAAAAATTCTGGATGATTTTGAATATTATCTGCCTAAATTTAAAAAGATCATTCCGTATGACTATAAGAAAATGACGGATCTTTCCGCTAAGCTGGAGAAACAGGGAATGAGTACGCAGCAGGCGCAGATGGAAGCCTTTTATGAAAGCTTTCAGGACAAAGAGACGGAGGAGTAAGGAAGATGGGAAAAGCAACAGGATTCTTAGATTATGACAGAAAAAATGCAAAGGTGGAAAAACCGCTGGAGAGGATTCGCCATTTCCGTGAATTTCGGACGCCTCTTCCGCTGGAGGAACAACAAAAGCAGGGGGGCCGCTGTATGGAATGCGGCGTTCCCTTCTGTCAAAACGGCGAGATGATGGCCGGCATGGTTTCCGGATGTCCCCTTCACAATCTGGTGCCGGAAACCAACGATCTGGTCTATATGGGGAACTGGAAACAGGCTTATGAGCGCCTGGCCAAAACTCATTGTTTCCCCGAATTTACCAGCCGTGTGTGCCCGGCTCTGTGTGAGGCCGCCTGCACCTGCAATCTTCATGAAGAGCCGGTATCTACCAAGGAAAATGAAAGAGCCATCATTGAATATGCCTTTGAGAAGGGATGGGTAAAGCCCTGTCCGCCAAAGGTACGTACGGGAAAAACAGTGGCTGTGGTGGGCAGCGGCCCCTCCGGGCTGGCGGCAGCCATGCAGCTGAACCGGCGCGGGCACAGTGTGACTGTATTTGAAAGGAAAGACAGAATCGGCGGCCTTCTGCGCTATGGAATTCCCAATATGAAGCTGGATAAGTCGGTGCTGGATCGCAGGATTAAACTGATGCAGGAAGAAGGCGTGGAGTTTAAAACCGGCGTGGACGTGGGAAAGGATATTACAGGGGAAGAACTGAAAAAACAGTTTGACCGGGTTATCCTGGCCTGCGGAGCTTCCAATCCAAGAGATATCAATGTGCCGGGCAGGGACAGCGGAAATATTTTCTTCGCTGTAGATTTCCTTTCGGCAGTTACCAAAAGTCTGCTGGATTCCGATCTGAAAGACGGAACGTATCCGTCGGCGAAAGGAAAGCATGTACTGGTGATCGGCGGCGGTGACACGGGCAATGACTGTGTGGGAACCAGCATCCGACTGGGCGCCAGATCTGTAACCCAGCTGGAAATGATGCCATGTCCGCCCCAAATGAGAACGGCTTCCAATCCGTGGCCCCAGTGGCCCAAAATTTTGAAGACTGATTACGGTCAGGAGGAGGCCATCGCTGTGTACGGCCAGGATCCCAGAGTATATCAGACTACGGTTACGGAGTTTCAGAAAGATAAAAACGGTAATGTAAAAAAAGCGGTTATCGTAAAACTGGAACCGAAAAAAGATGAAAAGACCGGAAGGATGAATATGGTTCCTGTGGAGGGAAGCCAGCAGGTGATCGATGCGCAGCTGGTATTGATTGCAGCCGGTTTTCTGGGAAGTCAGAGTTATGTGACGGATACCTTCCAGACGGCTGTGAATGCCAGAACCAACGTACAGACGAAAGACGGAGAATATGAAACCAGCGTGCCGGGCGTTTTTACCGCCGGAGATATGCACAGAGGACAGTCCCTGGTGGTATGGGCCATACAGGAAGGACGCCAGGCTGCAAAGGCGGTAGACCGGTCACTGATGGGATATACGAATCTTTAATAGTAAGATTTCCTTGACATCTGTCCGGACCATTGTTATAATACGGAACATAAAAGACAAGGGCGTCTTTATTCAGAAGGGTTCTCTGGGTAAAGCTGCCCTTTTTACGTTGAAACAAGACAGTTTGCCCCTTGGGGGCAGGGAGAGATTTTTATGGAAAATTATAACAAAGCTGAAATTTTACAAATGGTGGAAGAAGAAGATGTGGAATTTATCCGTCTTCAGTTTACAGATATGTTCGGCGTTCTGAAAAATGTCGCCATACCGGCCAGCCGACTTGGAAAGGCCATGGATAACCGGTGTACCATTGATCTGGCCTCTCTGGACGGTTTTTCCCAGAGGGAAGAGACAGACCTGTACCTGAAGCCGGATTTTGATACGTTTTCCATTCTTCCGTGGCGTCCGCAGCAGGGTAAGGTAGCCAGATTCCTGTGCGACGTATGTCTGGAGGACGGCAGGGAATACGAAGGAAGCCCCCGGCGGATTCTGAAAAATGTACTGAAAAAAGCCAGGGATATGGGATATGTGTTTCAGGTGAATCCGGAATGTGAATTTTTCCTGTTTCATACGGATGACAACGGTATGCCTACTACGCTTTCTCATGAAAAGGCGGGGTATCTGGATACCTCTCCGGTGGATCTGGGGGAAAATACCAGACGTGATATCATTCTGACGCTGGAGGAGATGGGGTACGAGATTGATTCCTCTCATCATGAAATGTCTCCCGCCCAGCACGAGATTGATTTTGCATTTGAAAATGCTCTGGACACGGCGGATAAACTGATGACATTTAAAATGGCCGTGCGGATCATCGCCAAGCGGTATGGGCTTCATGCAACCTTTATGCCCAAACCCCGTATGGAGGTAAACGGTTCCGGCATGCATCTGAATATGCGGCTTTTGAAAGACGGTAAATATCTGTTTGAGGATGAGGATGGAAAGCTGAGCCGGGAGGGAGAGGCATTCATGGCGGGAATTCTTTCGCATATTCAGGGGATGACGGCAGTTTTCAATCCTCTTGTCAATTCCTATAAGCGGCTGGTTCCCGGATTTGAGGCGCCCTCTGAGGTAACCTGGTCCAGGAAACAGAGAAATGCACTGATACGTGTGCGAAGCCGTCTGAGCGAGGGACTGAATCTGGAGCTTAGAAGTCCCGATTCCACCTCCAATCCCTACTTGGTATTCGCGCTGTGTCTGGCAGCGGGACTTGAGGGAATAGAAAAAGGTCTGAGCGCTCCCGAGGAGCTGACGGAGGATATCCGCAGATTATCCTGTGAAGAAAAAGCGGCCAGAGGGATCAAGATTCTTCCGGAAAACCTGGGAGAGGCGCTGCATGCTATGGAAAAAGATGATCTGGTCCGAAAGGTCCTGGGAGAGGATTACGTAAAGGAATACTGTGAAACAAAGCGCAGAGAATGGAAAGGATATCTGGCTCAGGTTTCTGAATGGGAGCTGAACCGGTATCTCTATCTGGTGTAATCATATGTTTGTTGGAGGCGGCGGATGAGTGTAGTGCTGATTGTGTTACCAAAATCAGAAGACGGAAAAAAGGTGAAGAAAATTCTGATGAATCATGGATTTTCTCATGTATTTGCATATCCGACTGCGTCTGCCCTTCTGCAGGAAGTGAACCGGCACAGTTATGGCCTGGTAATCAGCGGCTATCGTCTGAAGGATATGTATTACCGGGAGCTGGCGGATAGCCTTCCTTCTTTTTTTGAAATGGTGCTTATTGGTTCGGCCAGTACAGTGAGTGAAGCCGACGCAGGGATTCTCTCGCTGACTACGCCCCTGAAGGTCTACGATTTGGTAAATACGGTGGAAATGGTACTGGCGCAGCTGGAACGCAGGTTTCGGAAGAATAAACGGCCCCAGAAGCGTTCACAGCGGGAAGAGAACTATATCCGCAATGCCAAATTTCTTTTGATGGAACGAAATCATCTTTCCGAGGAGGAAGCTCACCGCTATATTCAAAAATCCAGTATGGACAGCGGAACCAATATGGTGGAAACAGCCCAGATGATTTTAATGCTGATGTTTGAGGAAGGGTAAAGGAGAAAAAGACATGGATTTTATCATAGAAGAAGAGAAAACGATCCAAACCGATCTTGAGAAGCTTCTTTGCACAGAAGAAGGGCAGGAGCTGACGATGGAAGGCGCCGTTCACAGTGTGCGGGATATGGGTGAGATCGGATTTATCATACTCAGAAAAAGAGAAGGTCTGATTCAGACGGTCTGGGAGTCAGGCAGGACGGACACACAGTCCGGCCGTATCCGGGAAGGCGATGTCATCCGGGTACAGGGAATTGTAAAAAAGGAGGAACGGGCGCCCCATGGAAAGGAGCTGCGCCTTGTGAAAACCTGGCATCTTTCCCACGCTGCCGTCCCGCTGGCGCTGCCCATTGATAAATGGAAGCTGAACACATCCCTGGAGGCAAAGCTGGATTACCGTTCCCTTTCTCTTCGGAATATAAGGGAGAGGGCAGTATTTCGCATTCAGGAAGGAATCGTGAGAGGATTCCGGGATTACCTGTATGATCAGGGATTTACCGAAATCCATACGCCTAAAATCGGGGCGAAAAGCGCCGAGGGCGGAGCCAATATGTTCAAGCTGTCTTATTTTCACCACCCGGCGGTTCTGCAGCAGAGTCCCCAGCTGTACAAACAGATGATGGTGGGCGTATTTGACCGGGTTTTTGAGACGGGGCCTGTATTTCGGGCGGAAAAGCATAATACAAGACGCCATCTGAATGAATATACCAGCCTGGATTTTGAGATGGGCTACATTGAAAGCTTTCTGGATATCTGTGAGATGGAAGCAGGTTTTCTGCGTTATACCATGCAGCTTCTGAAAGAAAAGTATGAAAAGGAACTGAGTCTTTTGCAGGTTACGCTTCCGGATGTGAGCCGGATTCCCTGCGTAAGATTTGACGAGGCCAAAAATCTGGTATCGGAAAAATACAAAAGGAAGATAAAAAATCCCTTTGATCTGGAACCGGAGGAGGAAGAGCTGATCGGCCGTTATTTTAAAGAAGAATGCGGCGCGGACTTTGTGTTTGTCACACATTATCCCTCCAAAAAGAGACCGTTTTATGCTATGGATGATCCGGAGGATGAAAGATATACTTTAAGTTTTGATTTGTTGTATAATGGACTGGAAGTGACCACCGGCGGGCAGAGAATTCATGACGCCGAAAAGCTTCTGGAAAAAATGAAGAAGCGTGGAATGACCTCAGAAGGGCTGGAGCAGTATGTGGATGCTTTCCGTTTTGGAATGCCGCCCCATGGCGGTCTGGGCATCGGCCTGGAAAGGCTGACCATGCAGCTTCTGGGCCGGGATAATATCCGGGATGCCTGTCTCTTCCCGAGGGATATGAGCAGACTGGAACCCTAGGGAAAGGAAAGAGAAAAATGAGCAGAAAGATAGACGACGCCACCATGGATAACGTGGAAATTCTGGCTAAGCTGGCGCTTTCCGATGAAGAGAGGGAAAGGGCCAGAGAGGAAATGGAAAAGATTTTATCCTATGTGGAAAAGATCAACGAACTGGATACGGACAGGACAGAACCGCTGGTGCATATTCTGGAATCGGGTAATGTGTTCCGGGAGGATGAGGTGACAAACGGCAGCGGGAAGGAAGAGTCGCTGGCAAATGCGCCCAGAAAGAAGGACGGCCAGTATATGGTTCCAAAGACTGTCTGAGGGGAGGAAAAGATCAGATGGAAGAGATTTTGCATATGTCCGCCCTGGAGCTGGGAAAGAGTATCCGGGAAGGAAAAATCAGTGTAAGTGAGGCGGCGGAAAGCTGTCTGGAACAGATCCGCAGGAAGGAGCCGGATATTTCGGCTTTCCTTTTTGTGGATGAGGATGGATTAAAACAAAGGGTCAAAGAGGTGGAAGAAGGAATCCGTCAGGGACGTTATACCAGTCCTCTGGCGGGTGTTCCTGTGGCAGTCAAAGATAATATCTGCACGAGAGGAATGAAGACCACCTGCGCCTCCAGGATGCTGGAAAATTTTGTGCCCCAGTATGATGCAGAGGCGGTAAAGCGGCTGGAAGAGGCAGGGATGATCATCGTGGGCAAAACCAATATGGATGAGTTTGCCATGGGAAGCACCAGCGAGACCTCCTACTTTCAGACTACGAAAAATCCCTGGAATACGAAACATGTGCCGGGCGGCTCCTCGGGGGGCTCCTGCGCCGCAGTATCTGCCGGTGAAGTGTGGATGGCGCTGGGTTCCGACACGGGAGGATCCATCCGCCAGCCGGCTTCCTACTGCGGTGTAACCGGTCTGAAGCCGACCTACGGCAGAGTGTCCCGTTACGGACTTATTGCCTACGCATCGTCTCTTGATCAGATCGGGCCCATCGGCGGAAACGTAAAGGACTGCGCAGCGTTTTACGATGTGATTGCCGGAAAAGATGAAAAAGACGCTTCCAGCAGCCCTGTGCCTGTGGAGACGGCTGTCTGGAAAGAAAAGGAAGATCTCACTGGTGTCCGCATCGGAATCCCCCGGGAATATCTGGGTGAGGGGACGGATCCGCAGGTAAAACAGGCCATTGAAAAGGCCGCCGCGCTGATGGAAGAGCACGGGGCTTTCGTGGAATGGTTTTCCCTTAAGATGACCGAATATGTGATTCCGGCTTATTATATCATCGCCTGTGCAGAGGCAAGCTCCAACCTGGAACGGTTTGACGGAGTGAAATACGGCTATCGAAGCGCCGATGTGCAGGAGCTCCATGAAATGTATAAAAAGAGCCGTCAGGAAGGATTCGGAGAAGAAGTAAAACGAAGGATACTGCTGGGCTCCTTTGTTTTAAGCTCCGGTTATTATGACGCTTACTACCTGAAGGCGCTGAAGACAAAAGCGCTGATTAAGCATGAACTGGATATGGCTTTTCAGAAATATGACTGTATCCTGGCTCCGGCCTCGCCTTCTGCTGCGCCGGAACTGGGAACCAGTCTCAAGGATCCGCTGAAAATGTATTTAAGTGATATTGATACGGTGGCAGTGAATCTGGCCGGTCTTCCGGCCATCTGCCTGCCCTGCGGCATGGACAGCCAAGGGCTTCCCATTGGAATGCAGCTGATTGGAGACTGCTTTCAGGAGAAAAAGATACTGGAAACGGCTGCGGTATATGAAAAACTGCGCGGTTCCTTTCCTGTATCCTGGAAGGAGGAAATGTGATGGCGAAACAATATGAAACAGTGATTGGCCTGGAGGTTCATGTGGAGCTTTCCACAAAGACGAAAATATTCTGCGGATGTGCGGCCACATTCGGGGAAGAACCCAATACGCATACCTGTCCGGTCTGTACCGGGATGCCGGGGGCGCTGCCTGTTTTGAATAAGAAGGTGGTGGAATATGCCATGAAACTGGGTATTGCCGCCAACTGTCAGATAAACCGGTACAGCCGTTTTGACCGGAAGAACTATTTCTATCCGGATAATCCCCAGAATTACCAGATATCGCAGCTTTATCTTCCCATCTGTCATGACGGATGGCTGGATATAGAGACGGCCTCGGGAAATAAGAAAATCCGGATTCATGAGATGCATATGGAGGAAGATGCGGGAAAACTGATCCACGATGAATGGGAGGACTGCTCTCTGGTGGATTACAATCGAAGCGGCGTGCCGCTGATTGAGATTGTATCGGAGCCGGATATGAGAACGGCAGAGGAAGTGATCGCTTATCTGGAGAAACTGAAAATGATCTGTCAGTATCTGGGAGTTTCGGACTGTAAGCTGCAGGAAGGTTCCATGAGAGCGGATGTTAACCTGTCTGTCCGAGAAGTGGGCAGTGAAACAATGGGAACCCGTACGGAGATGAAGAATCTGAACTCTTTCAAGGCAATCACCCATGCCATTGAGGGAGAGCGGGCACGGCAGATCGAACTTCTGGAAGAAGGCCGTCAGGTTATTCAGGAGACGAGGCGGTGGGATGATAATAAAGAATCTTCCTATTCGATGCGTTCCAAAGAGGATGCCAAGGACTATCGATACTTTCCTGATCCTGATCTGATGCCGGTGGTGATTTCAGAAGGCTGGATTGAAGATATCAAAAAGCAGCAGCCGGAGTTTGCACCGGAGAAAGCGAAAAGATTTCAGCAGGAGTACGGACTGCCTCAATATGACGCTTCGATTCTTACTCAGTCCCGCCGCATGGCGGATATTTTTGAGGAGACGGCCGGACTGTGCGGACAGCCCAAGAAGGTTTCCAACTGGATGATGGGGGAAACCATGCGGATCTTAAAAGAAAAAGGCATGGATCCGGAGGAGCTTTCCTTTACGCCCTCTCATCTGGCGGATCTGATTCTGGCGCTGGAACGAAAAGAAATCAACCAGCAGGGGGCAAAGCAGGTCTTTGAACAGATCATGGAAAATGATGTGGAGCCCATCTCCTATATGAAGGAAAAAGGGCTTATGATGGTTTCTGACGACGGCGCCATCAGCCGGGCCGTGGAAGAAGTCATGGCGGAAAATCCCGAGACGGTGGAGGATTACCGGGGCGGAAAAGAAAAAGTACTGGGCTTCCTGGTGGGACAGGTAATGAAGAAGATGAAAGGAAAAGCAGATCCGGGCAAGGTCAATGCACTTTTGCGGGAGAAGCTTTAATAAAGAATAATCTGAAAAAGCGGAGCATGGCAAGAAAAGCCATGCTCCTTTGTCATTGTTTATTTTCCCTTTGGTCCCGGGATACAGCCCTGCATCGTATAGCTCCAGGGTTTTTTCTGAAAGCTTAAAGTAGCGCCGCCAGTGACATCCACTGTTTCGCCCACCATGTAATTGGACATATCTGTACACATGGCAAATACGGCGATGGCCACTTCATCGGGATTTGTGGCAAGAGGAGTGTCCGCCGACAAAGCCTGCTGTTCCTCCATAAGCTCCATGCCGTAATAAGCAGCAGCCTTTCCGGTGTTGCTTAAAGCGCCCTCAGAGAGCATTCCGCCGGGGGCTACGCAGTTGACCGTGATTCCGTACTGCCGCAGTTCCTTGGCAACTCCCATGGTCATGCTGGCAACAGCCCCTTTTGCGGCGTTGTAGTGACTCATCATGCCGATGCCGTTTACATCACTGGAATGTCTGGCTGCGGAGGAAGTGAAGATAATCTTTCCTTTTATCTTGTTTCGCACCATGGAGCGGGCAGCGGCCTGGGCCATGAAATATTCACCCTTTAAATCAGTGTTCATGACCTTGTCATATTCGTCCTCCGGCATATCAAGAAATGAAAACATGCTCCAGGTGGCGGCGTTTGCAACCAGGATATCTACCTTGCCATAAGTCTTTTCCGCAAAATCTATGGTTTCATAGCAGTCGGAAACCTTTGTTACATCCGTCTGATGCCAGGTAACTTCCCGGCCTCTGCTGCGAAACTCTTCTTCTGCTTTTTTTCCTTTCGCCTCACTGCGGGAGGCGATAACGACCTGGACACCTGCTTCGCTGAGACGGTTGACCACGTTATATCCCAGCCCGGAAGCGCCGCCGGTGACAACGGCTGTCTTGCCGGACATATTGTTTATGAAAATATCAGCCAGACTCTGGATAGATGATACATTACCCAAGGTCAGATTGGCAATCATTTCCGGTGTAATCTGGTTCTGTTTTTCTTTGTCCATATAAATCTCCTTCCTTTATATACTGAAAATTCAGTATTTTAATTTCAGGTTTGCTCTTATATAATAAAAGATACTAAAAATTAAGTATACAATTGGTGCTGCCAGGGGGTGATTCTTCAATGAATGAAATTACATATGCCTTTCCCAAACTGGAACATGTGGATCCTTCTGTTTACATAGATACATATAATCTGATATTGGAGTGCAGTCAGGCTCACAGCCCCAGAAGCTTTGCTGTTAAGCTGCTGGATTTGATGGGAAAAATGTGTTCTTACGATGAAGCCATGGTATTTTTTCTTGATGTCAACGGTAAAATTTCCGGGAAATATACCATCCATATACAGGAAAAATGGCTGGATGAATATCTGGATTACTATTTGAACCAAATTGAATTCCCTGATGAATTCAGGATTAATCAGGACGTTCGGGAAAATGCCTTGAATTACAGCTTTTCCAATATTATTGACTGGTCACAAGTTTCAGATTCTGAATTTCTGGTCAATTATATAAAAGCCAGAAAACTGAAATACAGCTGGGGATTCTGCTTTTTTGATCTGAACGGCGCTTACCGCGCTGTATTTTCTCTGGATCGTACCCGAAACGTGCCTTTTTCGGAAATTGAAAGAAATCGCTTGAATCTGGCTCTGCCCATTCTCAATAATATGTACCGGAACTTTTTTTATCAGGGAACGGATTTCAGTCCCAATCAGAGTAAGTCCAGCTGGAACAAATATAATTTTACCAAGAGAGAGACGGAAATCGTCAATCTGCTCTGTCAGGGTATGAGTATTCAAAATATCAGTTCCGCCCTGTATATCGCAAAAACTACGGTTTATAAACACATTTCCCATATTTACCAGAAAGCCAATGTTTCTACACAGCAGGAATTGCTTTTTAAAATCATGAGCCTGCATAAAAGCTGACGGTAAAAAGGAACCGGAACGGCTCTGACCATCCGGTTCCTTCTTTCTGGCTGTTTAAAAATTATCCATCATGGTATTGAATTTTTCCAGTTCTTCGGGATCCATATGATAACCGTTCTTTTCCTCCGGATAAGCCCCGGTGCGTACGTCGTTTGCCCATGCTGCATATGCCTGACACAGGAACGGCATCAGCTGTGCGTAAACCTTTGCGTGAGAAGCCGGAGTGGGCATCATGCCGAAGGTATCCATATCTACCATTTCAGATCCGTCACAGGGTGCTCCGGCTGCAATGGAAACAACGGGTACTCTCAGTTTTTCTGCGATTGCCTGGGAAACTTCCATGGGGGTAAGCTCGATGGTCATGCCGCCCATGCCGTTTTCCTGGTATTCATAGCCCCACTTGAAAATGCGGAAAGCATCTTCTGCGGTGCGTCCTACTTTCTTGTAGCCGGTAGCATTGGTCTGCCATCCGGAGACAGCGCCGATATGACCGTAAGTAGGCACGTAATTATCAGACATAAATTTCAGAATCTCATTTGTAATGCCCATGGGAAGCATGGAATCGGCGCCGTCATATACCCATTCAGCGCCCCAGCGCACGGCCGTAGCTTTATCAGCGTAGGTTGCGGTGGGCATATACCAGTTGATGTGGATGATGCTGGTATATTCCCGATATTTCTGGATGGTCAGAGAACCGGTAAGCAGTTCGTCCTCCAGGCGCGTGGAATTTCGGATGCTCAAAAGGGATGGGGTGCGCAGAATATCACAGTCCACCATTTCAGCAGCCAGTCCAAATACAGGACCCAGCTCGGCCGGACACATCTGCACAATTTTTTCACCGTTGTCTTTCTTCTTCTGAAGAAAAGCCAGAGATTTTCTGGTCTTTGAAGCAGTCGACATTTTGATGTTTTTTTGTTCTTCCATATGCAAATCCTCCTTTTATATTTTTCGCACTCAGGATCATTCCTTTTAATCTATTTTATTCGCAGGCAGGAAAAAGCAAAATACTAAAAGTTCAGTATTTTGCTGAATATAAAACAAAAAATCGAAAAATACTTAAAAATGAGTAATGTTGTACAGGTAAGTCCATACCTATTTTTGAGTATTGTTTGATGAAAATTTTTTCTTTATAATGAAAAACATCAGGAGGTTATCCTATATGAAGATTACATACGATATGGAAACGCGCCGGAAAATGATTGCCGGCGCAGATATTCTGGCAGATTCCGTTAAATGTACGTTGGGGCCAAAAGGGCGCAATGTGGCAATGCACCAGAAAGCCAGTCTGAGGGATGCAGATTATTCGGATATGCCCCAGGCCGGTGCACATGTACTGATTACCAATGACGGCGCCACTATAGCCCGCAGTCTGGTTCTTCCGGATCCGCTGGAGAACCTGGGGGTTCGGCTGATAAAAGAAGCGGCCGTAAAAACGGATGATTCTGCTGGGGACGGCACCACGACCACCGCGCTGCTGACACAGGTGATGCTTCACGAAGCATTCCGTCCTATTGCAGCCGGTGCCAATCCTGTGGCGGTGCGGCAGGGAATGAAAAAAGCGGCAAATCTGGTTCTTGAAAAACTGAAGGAGACAGCTGTTCCGGTGCAAGACACGAAGGATATTGCAAGAACGGCCTTCGTTTCCTGCCAGGACGAGGAATTGGGGCGCATGATCGGCGAAGCATTTTCAGCAGTGGGACTGGAAGGGGTGATCACCGTAGATGAATCCCAAAGAATGGAGACGTCTCTGGAAATCCAGGAAGGCATTGTCTTTGACAGAGGATATATCAGTACTGTGATGTGTACCGATGAAAAGCAGCAGATTGCCGAATTGTGCGATCCTTATATCCTTCTGTGCGACAATACGTTTACCAATGCCCAGGATCTGATTCCATGTTTGATTATGGCTGCAGAAGACGGACGTCCCTGTCTGATTATCTCCGAGGGAGTAAAAGGGGATGCACTGGGGCTTATCGTGCGTAACCGGACGGAAGGAGATATGGATATCGTGTGCGTCAATGCACCGGAATACGGGGAAGGCCGCCGATGGCGTATGGAGGATCTGGCGCTGCAGACAGGAGGCGTGTATATCAGCAAAGAAATGGGGCTCAATATCCGAAATGTGACAAGAGAAATGTTTGGCACGGCCCGTCATGTAAAGGTGACCCGCACTCAGACGGTAATTACCGAAGCAGGAGGGGATCCAAAACAGATAGAAAACCGCATCCGGGAACTCAGATATCTGTCGAAACATACAGATTATGAATTTAACAGGAACCGTTATAAAGAGCGACTGGCAAAATTTGTCTCCGGTGTGGCTTATATCCATGTGGGAGGGCAGACAGAACCGGAAATATGGGAACGCAAAATGAGAGTGGAAGATGCGGTGCATACCGCCCGCGCTGCTTATGAAGAGGGGATTGTGCCAGGCGGAGGTGTTGCACTTTTAAACATCGCGCCTGAAGTGGAAAAATTTGCAAAGACGCTGCCGGATGATGAACGAAGCGGCGCACTGGCAATATATCAGGCGTTGAAGGCTCCGGCGAGACAGATACTTGCCAATGCAGGCCTGGATGGCAGCTTCATACTGGAAAAGCTCGCACAGATGGAGGCAGGAACCGGATATGATGTAACTGCTGAGAGATATACAGTCATGCTGGATGCAGGTATCACGGATTCTGCGAAGGTGACGCGGCTGGCCTTTGAAAATGCGGTATCCATCGCCGGTACCATTGCCACTGTCGAAGCGGGGGTAACGGAAGGAAAAAGAGCACAGGGAGGTCAGCATGAATGAGGAAGAAAAAATCCGGCGTTTTGTGATGGAGTATTCCATTGAAGTGCCAAAGCAGGCTGTAGAAAATGAACTGAATTATATCCGGATGGAAATGCGCCACCGTATGAATTATGATACTCTGACCGGGGGCGGACATCATCTGGATCCCTATGGAGAGCTGGAACAGATGAAAGATCAGCTTTATCAGGCAGCTTATTTTGAAGCAAAATATGATCTGGTGATCAAAGATATCATCGCCCGGCAGAATTTCTCCGTTACCCGTGAAGAGCTGGAGGAGGAAGCTGAGGCAATGGCGCAGAGGCAGCACAGCACGGTTGATCTGGTGCGGCGCTTTTTTGGAGAAGATTTATCCATGCTGGAAAAAGATGTGAAGCGCAGGAAAGCAGAGCAATGGATATGCCAAAATGAACAGTGAGACAGATGGCGGAAAGACTCCCCATGCAGAATCAGGAAGAAAGAAAATCTGACTCTGCATGGGGAGTCTTTTGCGCATCGCAGGCTTATATGGACTTTTTAGGCATCACACTCTGACGCTCCACCAGGTAAGTGCCGACGGTAGTCTGGGTAAACGTGTTCTGCTCATTCTCGATCATATCAATTAATCTCGCAGTGGCTTTGCGCGCCATCTCTTCCATGTGGGTGTGAACGGTTGTAAGGTGCGGAGGAAAAATGGTGCATATATTGGAGTCGTCAAAGCCGATAATAGATATATCCTCCGGAATTTTATAACCTGATCGCTGAAAGGCCTGGATGGAAGCAATAGCAATCATATCATTGTCTGCAAAAAAAGCGCTGGGAATATCTTTGTGATTGGAAAGATATTCGAAAACAGTCTTCTGAATCAGATCTGTTTCCTGCTCCACCTGAATCAGACAGTCAGGTTCTGATTTTCCCAGCTTTGCCAGAGACTGACAGACACAGTTTGCCCGGTCGCGCAGGCAGCCGAATTCAATGCTGCTTTTTAAGTAGCCGATCTTGTCATGGCCGTTGGCAGTGAGCAGGGAGATAGCCTGATGCACACCGTAACTGTTGTTGATATTGACCGTATTAAGCGGATATTCCGGGAAGAAACCATCCAGTATCACAAGGGGAACGGAAGTCTGGAAAAAAGACTCTGCGGGGACGTCGTAATATTCCGTTCCAAGGAGAATAATGCCGCAGTGCGTATCAGACACAGTGGAGGTAAGAATTTCGTCAAGATTAGCAGGTTCAGAGTTGCAGACGGAAAAGGTATAATTACGCTCCGTGCAGATATCACCAATGCCGCTCAGAATTGAAGTGATCGTATCATCTTTTCTGGCAGCAAGGTAGTTTGTACTTTTATAGTAGACAAATAAAAGGTCTCCTTTTTGTGAAACCGAAGATTTAATATGATATCCGTTTTCAATTAATGTTTTCTGTATTTTCTGGCGGGTTTCTTTTCTGACCCCCGGCTTATCGTTTAATACAAGCGAAACGGTAGATGGAGCCACGCCGTGCAGTTCTGCAATTTGTCTAATCGTCATGCTTTTCCCTTCTCCTGATCAGTCTTTTAATATAATTATATTACAATTTGTTTTTAAAAACAATAGAGAAAATATTTGAATTTGTTCATAGAAACAAAAACAAAACAAGAAAAATGACCAGTCGAATAATATGGAAACAAGAGGAAAAACATCAAAATTAGAAGATGTATGTTTACAAAAATAAAGTATTGACATTGGGGCACACGTGAATTATAATGAAACAAAAATAAAAACATACATGAAAACAAAATAAAAAATAAAAAGAAACAAATAAAAACAAAGGAGGAAGAAGAATGGGGAGACTGGAAGGGAAAGTTGCGATGGTAACAGGCGCTGCGCAGGGTATTGGAAGAGGAATAGCCCTGGAATATGCAAAAGAAGGCGCCGATTTGGCGATTCTGGATCTGCAGGGTGAAAAACTGTCTGAGACAGAGACGGAAATCAAAAAGTTGGGGCGCAGGGTATTTTCTTTTGTGGGTAATGTTGCCGATGAGGACACGGTAATCGCTTTCGTAGAAAAAACAGTGGAAATATTTGGAAAGCTTGATATTCTGACTCATGCAGCCGGGATTCTGCGGTCATGTCCCATAGTGGATCAGGATGTAAAAGACTGGGATACAGTGATTGCAGTGAATCTTCGCAGCACCTTTCTTTTCTGCAAGTATGCAGGCGGGCAGATGAAAAAGCAAAAAAGCGGAGCCATGGTACTGATTGATTCCTGTGCATCGAAAACGGGCGAAGCGTTTAACGCGGTATACTGCGCATCGAAAGCAGGCGTCCGGCTTCTGGCTCAGTCCTTTGCGCTGGAGGTGGCGGAATATGGCATACGTGTAAACAGCATCGCACCGGGAACTATCAATACGGATATGATACAAAGATGTCTTCATGACAGAGCGGGGCTGTACGGGCTGACCTTTGAAGAGTATCTGTATGAATTTAATGAGGCGACGCCGTTGAAACGTATGGGTGAGCCGGATGAAATCGGAAAACTGTGCGTGTTTCTTGCCAGCGATGACGCTGCTTTTATAACGGGATCTTCCTACAATATTTCGGGAGGAAGGGAATGCCACTGAGACAGCAGGATAATCAAGGCTGATCAACGGACAAGGAGGTAGAAAATGGGCGGCGAGAATAGAAATGTGCTGCTGAAAATGGAAGGGATCGATAAGAGATTTCCGGGAGTTCATGCACTGAAAAGTGTGGATTTTTCTCTGGAACCAGGTGAGGTATGTGCCATTTTGGGAGAAAATGGTGCAGGAAAATCAACATTGATGAATGTACTGGGAGGTATTTATTCCCCCACCGCAGGGAAAATTACCATTGACGGGGAAGAAGTGGTATTCCATAACGCAAAAGATGCCGAAAAGAAAGGGATTGCGTTTATACATCAGGAACTTTCCCTGTTTCCCCAGATGGATATTGCGTCCAACATTTATATTTCAAATCTTCCTCATTCCAGGGGAAGGATCCTTTCAAAAAAGCTTCGTCAGGATACGAGGGAAATATTAAAAAGAGTAAAGCTGGAACACAGAAAACCGGATGAGATTGTGGGCGATCTGAAAATCGGCGAGCAGCAGCTGATTGAAATCGGCAGGACCCTGATACGGGGGATTAAAGTACTTATTCTGGATGAACCTACCTCCTCGCTGACCAACGCGGAAATCGAGATATTATTTGAAATTGTCAGAGAATTGAAGCGGCAGGGAACGGCGGTGATATTTATAACTCATCATATGGATGAAATATATGAAATCTGCGACACACTGATGATTATGAGAGACGGCAAACGAATCATGAAATGCGGAGTGGGAGATATTTCAAGAACGGAAGTCGTCAATCAGATGTTAGGTCATACGGCGGAAGAGCAGTACTGTCACCCGGAAAGAAAGTATGGACAGGAGGTTCTGGCGGTGAAGGGGCTTTGCCGCGGCAGCAGACTTCAAAATATACATTTCAGCGTGAGAAGCGGAGAAATGCTGGGGCTGTATGGCCTTCTGGGCTCTGGAAGGACGGAGGTGTTAAGAAGCATTTTCGGCCTGGATAAGTACGATTCCGGGGAAATCATATATATGGGCGCCCCTGTTAAAATCAGAAAACCAAAAGACGCTATTTCCCTGAAGATGGCGCTGGTGACAGAAGATCGGCATAAAGAAGGGCTGATACTGGAAGAATCCGTCAGATTCAATATGACGCTGGCTAATTTAAAAGCCATAGCCAGGGGAATCATGGTTGACCGGCAAAAAGAAAAGATACTCAGTAAAAGCGGCATCAGCGCCCTGAGGATAAAAACGCCCTCTGCGAATCAGCAGGTTAAATATCTTTCTGGAGGAAATCAGCAGAAAGTGGTGCTGTCAAAATGGCTGAATACGGATCCCAGGCTGATTTTGCTGGATGAGCCTACACGCGGGATTGATATCGGAGCAAAACAGGAAATCTATTCGATCATTGAAAGGCTTCTTCAAAAGGGGGTTGCGGTGATTATGGTTTCTTCGGAGATTCCGGAACTGCTGGGAGTGTGCGATAAAGTTGTGGTGCTGAAAAACGGCCAGCAGGTTTGCGAGCTGACAAATGACAAGGACCTTCATGCAGCGGCGCTGCTGGAGGCGGCTATGGGAGGAGAATGATATGGCTGTAAAAACAAAGACGGGGGAACACAGCGCCAGAGATGTGTTTTTGAAGTACGGGATTTATTTTATATTACTTTTTATCGTGATTGTACTGGCTGTTACCAGTCCCAGCTTTCGGACTGTGACAAACCTGACCAACGTGCTGCTGCAGGTGACAACCTATGGCTGTCTTGGCATCGGGATGACCTTTGTAATTTTGACAGGCGGAATTGATGTATCTGTGGGCGGAATTATGGTATGCGCCGGAAGTGTGTACGTCATACTGTCTCAGGCTGGTATGGCGGAAGGTCTTAATATTTTCATGATCTTTATTGTTGCGCTGATATTTGGCGTTGTCAACGGATATGCCGTGGCCTATATTGGGATGCCTCCGTTTTTGGTGACGCTGGCTACCCAGTGTATCGGAAGGGGAATGTCCCTGGTATTTACCGGAGGAGCTTCCTACCGGGATCTGGGTGCGACCTTTGAGTTTTTGGGAAAGACAAAGCTTTTGGGAATATCCATACAGATTTGGGTCATGCTGCTTTTGTTCGCCGTGGGATATTTTCTGCTGCACAAGACGGTATACGGAAGAAAACTGACTGCTGTGGGGGGAAATTTAAACGCAGCCCGTGTCTCCGGTATTAACGACAGACTGATCACCTGCAGCGCTTATATTGTGATGAGCCTTTTATGCGCTGTTGCAGCCTATCTTACAATGGCCCGTCTGGGAAGCTATTATTCGGCAATGGGGGACGGCATTGAGTTTATGGTGATAGCGGCGGTTGTCATCGGCGGCACCAGTATGAGCGGCGGCTCGGGGACAATCATAGGAACTTTGGCCGGGACCATTCTCATAGGTATTATCAATAATGCGCTGAATTTGTTCCATGTAGGCGCGGAATGGCAGGACGTTGCGAAGGGAGCCATTATATTCCTGGCAGTTCTTTTTGACGCCATAAAGAACAAAGCAAAGACTTCTGATTAAGAAGGGCTTTGTTAAATAAAATATAACAAAAGGGAGGCAGAAACTATGAAGAAAAAAGTTATGAAAGCAATGGGGATTCTGGTGATGGCGGCAATGCTGGGGACAAGTCTGGCAGCCTGCAGTTCTTCCGATGGTGAAAGCCAGGAAAAGACGGCCGAAAATGGAGAAGAGCAGTCAGCTGGGGAAGAAAGCGGCGGAAGCAAAAAGCTGGCGGTTATGATGCATTCTGTGGCGGATGATTTTATTTACTGCTGCGGAAAGCGGGCGGAAGAGTACGGGAAAGAGCAGGGCTATGACGTAACCTTTTATGATGCAGACAATGAGGCTGATACGCAGGCATCTCAGGTTGATGACGTGATTGCTTCAGGGTTTGACGCCATTGTTCTGGCTCCCGTGGATGCGGACGCCATGTCTGATTCAGTGATGAAGATCAATGACGCCGGGATACCGGTGACGCTTCTGGATCGTACCGTGACCGAAGGTGCATATGTGGCGCTCAATCAGGCAAACAATGTTGAGTGCGGTTACGAGGGGGCGAAACAGATCGTTGAGCAGGCCGAAAAGCAGGGAATTGCAGTGGAGGATCTGAAAGTTCTGGAGCTTCAGGGGATGCTTTCCAGCACGTCCGGACGTGAAAGATCAGAAGGATTCCAGCAGGGAGCCGAGGAACTTGGATTTACGATTGTTTCTTCTCTTCCCACGGACTGGGAGTCAGAAAAAGCTTACAACGCAACACTTGATGCGCTCCAGGCGGATCCGGATATCAATGCTATTTTCTGTGCTTCGGACGGCGTTATGGCCGATTCGGTGATCAATGCGCTGGATCAGCTGCAGCTGTTGAAAAATACGGGAGAAGAGGGCCATATTGTGATTGTGACTGTGGACGGCACACCCGGGGTTATCCAGTATATAAAAGACGGACAGATTGACGCTGCATGTTCACAGCCGGCATATGCAATGGCGGAAGGCGCTGTGGATTATCTGACCAAAGCTCTGGATGGGGAAGAAGAGGCAGATGCGTGCATTGATAATTCCCTGAATCCCACAACGATCACGGCAGACAATGCAGATGATGACACGCTTTGGGGAAATAATGTGGAATCATAAAGAAACAGCGGGAGGAGGCATAAGTGTGGGGGACTTTAAATTAGGCGCTGTGGAATGGGCCTGCCCTTTTGGCGGCCCTTCCGGAATGAAAATAGCCGCGGAACTGGGATTAAGCGGCATAGAATTGAACTTTGGAGAATATGAAGACGGATATCCGCTGTACAATCCGAGAATCCGGGAAGCGTATCTGGAAAGCAAAGAACGTTATGGGATAGAATTTCCTTCAATGGCGCTGAATGCACTGAATACCCATGGCATGTGTCACGGGCGTGACAGCCTGGACGGCATGATTGCATATGAAACTATTGAAAAAGGAATTGAGACGGCCATTGCCATGGACATTCCTGTGGTGCAGCTGCCCAGTTTCGACAATGGATACATCAGGGATGACAAGGATTTTTACAACGTATGTGAAAAACTTAAGTTTGCCTGTGAAGTGTCGCAGGGGACGGAACTTATCATCGCTTTTGAAAATGTTCTGGATGCAGAAAAGACGAAAGCCATGATCCGGGAAGTGAACAGTCCCAGAATAAAAGTGTTTTTTGATACGCAGAATTACTATCTTTTTAGCGGCCTGAATCCGGCGGAAACACTGGAAGCCATTGCGCCGGAGGTTGTACAGGTTCACATTAAGGATGGATATAACGGCAGAATCAGCTCCGCCCTGCTGGGCCATGGCGATACGTCTTTTATGGAAACGGCGAATGTGATCAAAAAAACAAAATGTACACAGTGGCTGCTGCTGGAAAATTATTATGCAGTGATGCCAACCCGGAATATTCACAGGGACTATTTTGATATCATGAAGCGTGATATTGAGACTGCAAAAAGAGTTTTTGACATTTCCTGAATTTCCGGTATGATAAAAAGCTACAAAGACAGAGAGGAAAAATTATGACGGGTACAATGCAGGCGGCGGTGTTTAAAGGTGACGGAGTTTTAAAGGTGGAGACGGTAAGCATTCCCAGGATACAGCGGGAGGGCCAGGTGCTGCTGGAAGTTCTGGCGGCCAGTATCTGCGGCAGTGATATTCATGCTCTGCACGTGCCGCCGGGACAGGTGATCACACCGGGTGTTATCATGGGGCATGAGTTTTACGGGAAAATCGTTGAAAAGGCGGAAGATGTACAGCATTTTCAGATCGGAGACTGTGTGGCGGTGAATCCCTGCCTTCCCTGCGGAGAGTGTTGGGAATGCAGGCACAATATGAGAAATCTGTGCGTTCATCCCCGGCATTACGGTCAGACCTGCGACGGGGGTTTTGCCAGGTATGCGCTGGTGGAAACAAGTCAGCTTTATCCCATTGATCCACAGATCGATCCTGACATCGCGGCACAGACGGAGCCCCTTGCCTGTGTGATGTACTCTATGGATATGGTAAAACCTTCGCTGGCGGATCACGTGCTTGTATACGGAGCAGGCCCCATAGGACTGACTTATATAAAGGTTCTGCTGGCCTTTGGAATAGAAGATTTTATCATGGCGGCAAAGGGTGAGGAACGGGTAAAGCAGGCAAAGGCCTGCGGAGCCAGATATGTCATTGATACAGAGAAAGAGTCTGTTCCGGAGCGGGTCAGCCAGATCTGGGGCGGACTGGCGGATGTGGTCATAGATGCCGTGGGACGGGGGCCGGTTTTGACGGAGGCGGTTCATCTTCTCAACAGCCGGGGGCGTATCCTGTTGTTCGGGCTGGATCACAATGCACTGTCCCAGGTTCCGCCGGCGGTATATACGCAAAAAGAACTGACCATGACCGGCAGTCTGGGGAAAGATTTCCCGGCGGCCATACGCCTGATGGAAGATAAGGGAATTGATCTGAAACAGTTTGTGACTCACAGGATAAAACTGGATGAGATTAACCGTGGAATAGAACTGCTGCGGAAAAAAGAGGCGTGTCGGGTGATTGTATATCCATAATAAAAGAGCGTTTGAAACATAAAAACTGCTGCACCAAGCAAAAGAAAGCCTGGTGCAGCAGTTTTTATGTTACCCTGCTTTTTTGATTCCGATACTCCCTGGGGCTCATGCCGTACTGCGCTTTGAATTTTTTCGAAAAATAGCTGGTATTGTTAAAGCCGGTTGTATAACAGATATCAGCCATGGACTGACTGGTCGTAATAAGAAGCTGGGAAGCCTGCAAAAGCCTGAACTGGTTGATGTATTCCACAGGGGTGGTCCGGGACAGTTCGGCAAAGCATCGGAAGCATTCGCTTTGGCTGACGCAGGCTGCGGATGCAATATCTTCCACGGTAAGAGGATCCTGATAGTTTTTATGGATATAATCCAGCATGGTTTTCATTCGCTGTTCCCGCAGACGAAGGGTCTGAGTTTCTGCATCTGCCGCCTGTGTGGGGAAGAGGGTCAGAAGATTCCGCCACAGACCGATCAGATGCTCCAGAAGGAAAAGTTCGTAAGTGACCTGGCTGCTCTCGGTATAGTACATCTGCCTTAAAAATTCCAGAATACGATGGCCTTCTTTTCGCTCCGGGGTGATGACAAAGGCCTCGGGGCGGCGGGTGGTGAGGGGAAGGGTGTACTGGTCGCAGTGTGCGCTTGCCATTACATTGATCAGCAGCTGAGGAGACAGCACTACGTCATAGCCTACTGTCCCGGGCGAGAGCTGTCTGGCCTGGTGGATAGCCTCCGGGGCGATATATATACCGCATCCTCTGTCTACCGTGTAAGAGACGCCGTTGACTCTGTATTCGGCGCTGCCTTCCAGGACGATCTGCAGTTCCAGTTCCTGATGCCAGTGGCTGGGAAAACCGCCCTCGGGAAAGGTATCGAAATGATCGATAAATTCAGAAAGGGGAAACATCTGATTGGGATGGGTCAGTTCTTCCATTGTGGCATGATTTACAATGATGTGTTCCATAAAACGGGCTCCTTTATATAAATATAACAATTCTCCCAGGGGTGTGGGAGGATTGTTATAGTATTTGGCATAAATCTGACTGAATGTAGGTAAGGAATCTACTACAATATCATTATAAACAAGTTGCCGGCGATGTACAAGAAGGAATGAAAGACAAAAGAAAGGGGTTGTTATTTATGGGCGGCGATTTGAAAGATCGTCAGTTAAAAGAAGATTATGTTGTCGGCTTCCGGGAGAAAATCTGTTATGGACTGGGGGATACGGCCTGTAATGTAGTATACGGTCTGTGCAGTACGTTGCTTACTTTTTTCTATACTGATTATGTAGGGGTAAGCGCACTGCTGGTAGGTATGATATTTCTTATTACCCGTGTATTTGACGGGGTATCCGATATCATCATGGGGTTTATAACAGACAGAACAAAATCAAAGTATGGAAAGGCCAGACCCTGGATTCTGTGGATGGCGGTTCCTTATGCAGTAACCTTTGTCCTGCTGTTTCTGATACCGCCTAACGCATCCACGGCGGTGCAGGCAGTCTACATTTTTGTGACCTACAATCTGGTAAATACCGTTGTGTATACGGCGCTTAACCTGCCTTACTCCACGATGGCCTCTCTCATTACCAGGGATCAGAAATCCCGTACTTCCACCCAGGCATGGAGAATTTTCTGCGGCCCCATGGGAAAGATGGCGGTAACGGTTTCTACGCTTCCTCTGGTAAAAATGTTCGGAGATACGCAGAAAAGCTGGATCATCGTCTCTTTCATCTATGCGGTTATCGCTCTGATACTGCTGCTGATCTGCTTTTTCAATATCGAAGAGAGAGTTGTGATCGAGGCCGCGAAGGATAAAAAGGTTTCTGTGAAGGAAAATCTCAAAGCGCTGTTTTCCAATCAGTACTGGGCCATCTGTCTTGGACTTTGGGGCGTAATGGTTATGATGAGTACCGTCAGCGGAACCATTACTACGTATTATTGTAAATACATACTGGGGAACCAGGATCTGTACAGTCCCATCTATGCGGCGGAACTGATTGCACAAAGTATTGTGGTGCTGATTATCCCTCATTTCGTCATGAGATTCGGAAAAAGGAATCTCACTCTGGCAGGGATTCTGCTGGTGATTGTGGCCCAGCTGGCCTGGATGAGCAATCCCATGAACGTTGCCATGGCAATGATAAGCGCTGTGTTAAGGGGCGTCGGGGTAGCTCCTCTGTGGGCCTGTGTATTTCCCATGATTGCAGACTGTGCGGAGTTTGGTCAGTGGAAGACCCATGTGCGCCAGGACGGTATGATTTTCAGCGCCGCGTCCGTGGGATCGAAGCTGGGAGGCGGTCTTGCCTCAGCGGGCATCGGACTTTTGATGGATTCTGTGGGATATGACGGTCTGGCAGCCGTGCAGAATGCGGATGCACTGGCGATGATTAAAGGGATTTGTATGTACGCACCGATTGTTTTCTCTGTGATTATCGTGGTTCTTTGTCTGCTTTACAAGCTGGATAAGCTGTATCCTGCCATCATCGCCGAGTTAAAAGAAAGGGATGTAAAAGGAATTCTGTAAAAGAAAGGAGTTTTATATGATTGATTTTGCCATTAACATTGAACCTTTATATCCGGGTATGGACATCTGTGAGAAGATCAAAAAAGTCAGTGAAAATGGCTTCCATGCGGTGGAATTCTGGAGCTGGGACGACCGGGATCTGAATCAGATCAAAAAGATCTGCCGGGAAAACCAGACGAAGGTGCGGGCTTTTTCCGCTACCAAATCCTGGTCCTTATGTGACCGGGAACAGAAAGAAAAATATGTGGACTGGATCAGGCGGTCTGTGGACGCGGCAAAGCAGCTTGACTGCGATACGCTGATACTGTTTCCCAATCATTTTACGCCGGACGGGTGCTCTGATTTCAGGGACCGGTACAGCCGGGAGGCCATGACTGCAAATATCATGCACAACCTGGAAACCATCGCGCCGATTCTGGAAGAAAACGGGGTCACGGGTCTTCTGGAACCTCTGTGCAATACGGGAAACGACGCGGGGATGTCCGTGACGGACACAGCAGCGGGAGCGGACATTGTGCGGGCGGTGAATTCCAGTCATATAAAGCTTCTGTGTGATGTGTTCCATATGCAGATCATGCATGGCAACCTGCTGACAAACATTGTGGAAAACATGGATATTGTGCCTTATCTTCATCTGGCGGATGCTCCGGACCGGCACGAGCCGGGCACGGGAGAGATTAATTTTGAATTCCTGTGCACTGCTTTGAAGGAAAAAGGATTTGCAGGAACGGTATGTTTTGAATACTTCCCTAAAGGTGAGACGGAAGACGGATTTGACGCTTTGAAAAAAGTATGCAGTCTGTTTCAGTGATAATAAAAAAATAATATGAAAAATCAGGAGGAATTAAAAATGGTAAAAGAAGTAACATACGGAATGGTTGGCGGAGATCTGAAAGCGTTGATCGGTGAGTGTCACAGAAAAGCCCTTGGGCTGGATCCCAGAGCAAAACTGGTGTGCGGATGCTTTTCTGCCATAGATGAATTGAACGATGAGTGCGCCGAAGCGTATCACGTGGACAAAAGCAGAGTTTACTATGACGCAGAGGAGATGGCAAAGGCTGAGGCCGGAAAAATTGATTTTGTTTCCATCTGTACGCCCAACTTTGTGCATTATTCCGTGGCAAAAGCCTTTATGGAAAACGGCATTAACGTGGTCTGCGAAAAACCGCTGACACTGAAGGTGGAAGAGGCGGAAGAGCTGGCACGGATCGCAAAAGAGAAGAATCTGGTATTTGCAGTGGACTACTGCTATTCCGGATACGTAATGTGCAAGGTGATGAAGCAGATGATCGCAAGAGGAGACATCGGTGAAATTATCTCCATCAATGCAGATTATATGGAAGGCTGCTTTTTGGATCTTCTCTCAGAGAAGGAACAGGTGAACAGCAGAATCTGGCGTACGGATCCCAAATACAGCGGCATCTCCAACACCTGTGCTGACGACGGCACCCATGTGGAGCATCTGGTGAACTACGTGACAGGACTGAAGGTGAAAAGACTGCTGGCAACGGCGGATACCTTTGGAAAGAAACTGGATTTAAATGACAATATTATCCTGGAGTATGAAAACGGCGCTCACGGAGCCTACTGGTTCTCTCAGGTGGCCTGCGGATCCCCCAATGAAATCAATCTTCGCATCTACGGAACGGAAGGCTCTCTGGAGTGGCATCAGACAAGACCGGATGAAGTTCGCTTTGCAAAGAAAGGGGAGGCTCCCAGAATCTTAAACCGCGCAGGAGACGGAATTGACGTTCCGGCCGGAAATCTGGCCCGTGTTCCCTTTGGACATCCGGAAGGCTACTATATAGCCATCGCTAATATTTATAAAAATGTGATTGATACGATTCTGAAACTGAAAAACGGAGAAACACCGACAGAAGAAGATCTGGATTTCCCCGGTGTGGATACCGGCGTAAGCGGCGTGAAATTCTTCTACGCGGTAATCGAAAGTGCGCAGAATGACTCCAAATGGGTAGAGTTGGACTAAGTGTAAGGAGGAAAAGAAAATGGCAGATATGCAGAATGCGATTATCTATAAAGGCCCCGGTGAATTTGCTTATGAAAAACGTCCCGTTCCGGAAATTCGCCGCAGCGATGAAATTAAAATAAAGATTTACGGCTGTGCCATCTGCGGTACGGACGTCAATATATTTGCAACGCCACAGAAGCATCCCTGTAAAAAGGATATCATTTTCGGACATGAGTTCTGCGGCGAAGTGGCACAGGTGGGGGAAGCCGTTACCAATTTGAAGCCTGGGGACAAGGTGATCATTGATCCCCACGGCCCCTGCGGCCACTGCGACAATTGCCTTGCCGGACTTCCGGAAGCCTGTGAAAATGTATTCCTGGGTCCGGACTCAGAATTTGAAGGACAGGCCCTTTCCATGGGAGTGTTTGCGGACGGAGGTCTTACTAATTATGCGGTACTTCCTGCAAAATTTGCCTATAAGGTAGGTGCAGACACCAAACCGGAGCTGATGGGCATGGCGGAACCGCTGGCAGGCTGCGGCTACGCGCTGGAAAAACTCAACGTACATATCGGCGATACCGCCTGTGTGCTGGGCGCAGGTCCCATTGGACTTATGTTTACCGCTCTTTTAAAAGCCAGCGGATGCCGGAAGATTATTGTGTCAGAACCCATTGAATACCGGAGAAACAAGGCGCTGGAAGTGGGCGCTACGCGGGTGGTAAATCCGGATGAGGAAGATGTGGAAAAGGTAATTATGGAAGAGACGGACAATCTGGGCGTAGATCACTGTATTGAAGCCGTTGGACCGCTGATCCAGGACTGCATCCGGTATGTGCGCCCCAGAGGAAAGGTTCTCCAGTATGGCCACGACGAGCTGGCGCGCCCGGAAATCGAAGTGGGTATGCTTCTGAAAAAAGAAGTAGAGCTTCACTCCGGATTCCTTGGAAAATATTATATGAGAAAAACAGGACAGATCATCGAATCGGAAATCCTTCCTCTGGAGAAAATTCTCACTCATGTGATTCCGGCATCCAGATATCAGGAGGCTTTGGATCTGGCATCCAGCTATCAGTGCGGCAAGATTTTCGTATCCATGGATCTTTGATGTAAGGAGGAGAAAAAATGGCGGATAAAAAAGAAGTACTGCGGCTGCAGGAGCTGGCTTACAATGTCAGAGCGAATCTGTGTAAGCTGTGCGGCGGCTACGATGGAAATATCCATATGGGCGGCGATATGTCCATGATCGATATACTGACCTGTCTGTTCCACCATACGATGAAGGTGGGACCGGAACTGGCGCAGGATCCAAAACGGGACCGTTTTATCTTAAGCAAAGGTCATGGAGCAGCCTGTATGTACGTGATTATGGCGCAAAAAGGCTACTTTACCTATGAGGAAATCTGTGAGACTTACGGTCAGGTGGGAAGTAAATTCGGGCAGCATCCCTGCAAGACGAGACTTCCCATGCTGGAAGCATCCACCGGTTCCCTGGGACACGGTCTTCCCATCAGCGTGGGGCTTGCGGCTTCTGCGAAGCAAAAAGGGGAAAATCACCGGGTATTCTGTATGATGGGAGACGGGGAGACCTGCGAAGGCTCTGTCTGGGAAGCGGCAATGACGGCAAGAGCGCTGAAACTGGGGAATCTGGTGGCGGTTGTGGACCGGAACCATCAGCTGATGACAAGCTTCTCCGAAGATTCTGTTATGATGGATCCCTATGTAGATAAATGGAAAGCCTTTGGATGGAATGCGGTGGAAATCCAGGATGGAAATGATATGAGACAGATTGTGAAAGCGCTGGATAGTTTGCCGGATGCTGGCAGCCAGGTTCCCACCGTGGTGATTGCCAACACGGTCAAAGGAAAAGGAATCTCTTTTATGGAACGTCAGATCAAATGGCATGCGGGAAGCTTAAATGAAAAGGATCTGAAAACTGCCATGGAGGATCTGGACAAAATGATAGAAGAACAGAGAAAGGAGCAGGTGTAATGAAGCAATCCTATACCCTTGATGAATATAATTCTGCCAGATCTGTGGTAGGCGATACAATCACAGCGCTGGCTGCAAAGGATAACAGAGTATGGCTGCTGACACCGGATATCGGATTCGGGTGCAAGGATTTTAAAGAGCAGTATCCGGACCGCTTCATCGATACCGGAATCGCAGAGCAGAATGTAGTAGGAGTTTCTTCCGGTCTGGCCTACGACGGCAATATCCCCTTTATCATCGGAATGATGCCCTTTATGAGTATGCGGGCTCTGGAGCAGGTACGCACCGACGTCTGCTACCCCAATCTTCCGGTACGGATCATTGCCAACTACGCAGGACTTACGGGCAACGGCGGCTCTACGCACTATGCCATGGAGGATATGGCTCTGTATTCCTCCCTGGTTAATATGACGGTATGTGCGGCCTCTGATCCGGTACAGCTTCGCCAGATTATCGAAAAGAGCCTGGATTACGAAGGGCCGCTGTCCATCCGTATCGACCCGGGAAAGGAAAATCGGATCCTCTATACGGACGATGCAAATTTTGAAATCGGAAAAGGATATACGGCAAGAGACGGAGAGGATATTACGGTTATTGCCTGCGGTGAGATGGTAAGTTATGCCCTTGGTCTTCATGAGGAAGCCAAAAAGCTGGGAATCAGCGTCCGTGTTATTGATATGTTTACCGTAAAACCGCTGGATGAAGAGCTGGTTTTAAAAGCTGCAAAAGAAACGGGAAGACTGATTGTCTGGGAAGATCATCTGATGAAAAACGGACTGGCCAGTGCAGTGGCGGATACGCTCTGCGATCATGGCGTCAGCCCGAAATCCTTTAAACGTTTCGGCGTTCCCCAGGTATATCCCGGTTTTGGAAGCGCAGAAGAGTTATATCATCTTTATGGCTACGATCTGGAAGCAGTACTGTCTTATGTGAAAGAATTATTTGGAAAATAAAGGAGAGATTTATGAGTACATATATGTGGAATACCTTCTGTCCCACCCTTTTTGGAACCGGCGCTGCCCGTGAAACAGGCACAAAGGCGAAAGAACTGGGAATGAACCGGGTCATGGTCTGCACGGAAAAAGCGCTGTGCGAGTTTAAGGTTGCGACTCAGGTGATTGACGCTTTGAAAGAAGCGGGACTGGAAGTCTTTGTTTTTGATAAATGCAAAGCCGACGCGCCCAGCGATATCTGTGATGAAGGCGCGGAATTTGTAAGAAACCATGAAATCGACGGAATCGTGGCGGTGGGAGGCGGAAGCACCCTGGATACTGCGAAGGCGGTGTGCATCATTATCAGCCAGAACGGAACCACCATCCGGGATTACTATTCCATCGAAGAAGACGCCCATGAAATGAAACTGATCACCTTAAATACTACTTCCGGTACGGGGAGCGAGCTCTCTCAGTGGGCGGTGATCGGCGACGTGGAGACAGGAAGAAAAGAGATGCCGGTCTACAAACCGGATATGGCCATTGTGGATCCTGCTCTTACTTATTCCGTTCCGGCAGGCACTACGGCGGCTACCGGGATGGACGTGCTGGCTCACTGCGTGGAAGCCATCACCAACCGCAATTACAACCCTTACGGATATATTTTTGGCAAAGAGGGCATACGCCTTACCATGAAATGGCTGCCGGTGGCGGTGAAAGAGCCGGAGAATAAAGTAGCCAGAGAGCAGATGTCCCTGGCTGCCAATCTGGGCGGCATGGCAATCTCAGCCTGCGGCTGCCAGATCGGCCACAGCTTTGCTCAGACCTTTGGCGCCATGAATCACATTCCGCACGGCCTGGGATGCGCCTGGGGCCTGCCCGGTGTCATGACCTACACGGCAAAATACGGCGAGCGGTCAAATCTGGAAATTGTGGCGGAAGCCATGGACGTCTCCTGGGACGATAATACCTCGACGATGGAGCTGGCGGATATGCTGGCGGGGAAGGTGATTGAGCTGATGCGCCAGCTTAAGATAAAATCCATCAAAGATCAGGGATACACCCTGGAGGATTGCCTGAAATCGGCGGACATCTTTGTCTATGACGGCGCTTTTGGAAATTCACCGGGAAATCCGGGGATGAAAGAAATCACAGATTATATTGAATATACGTATAGCATCTATTGATGACAGACAGGGAAAGAGCTCTTCGGTTCATTCGAAGAGCTCTCAGACTGTAGATGAAGTCTCCGGTTCCTTCGAGGGGCGACCGAAATTTTCACAATACTGCTTACAAAGCAAAAGATTTGACAGAACCTCCTTTCTCATATTGTTGCAAAAGGTGTGCCTGTTTCTATTTCTGATGGTATGGGATCAATTCTTCTTCTGTATACCAGTTTTGCTGAACACCGCTGAAACGAACAAGGTATTTTTCCGCCTTTGTGTCCACGGCAACAATTGTGCCAACAACAGGAAATGTCCCCAGTTTCGCGTAGACTGCATCGCCGATTTGATATTTTTCCATTGTACGACCTCCCTTCAAAATAAAATCATTGCTATCCGATTGCAGGTTAAGCAAGTTCATGCTATATTTTATAAGACGATAGTCTAATATTCAATGAACGACTATTATCAAGTGTCAATAAATAGACACTCCGTCTGTTTTGTTCATTATGTGGGAGGAGACGATCATGGGAAATAAATCCGATTTACGGATTTCCAAAACACTTCGATTCATCAACAACGCCTTTATGGAATTGATCACAAAAAAGCCCGTTTATAAAATTACTGTTACGGAACTGGCACAGAAAGCAGAAATCAGCAAAGGGACATTTTACCTGCACTATTTGGATATCTTTGATTTATACAATCAATTGGTCAATGAAACGGTCGTGAAAATAGCCGGAAGTTTTAATCCTTACCCGGATTTATTCACTGATCCGGAATCCTTTGTCCGAACATTCATGTTTTCGCAAATTGCGCCGTTTGGCAAAACGCTGACTGCCGGGGAATGCGCGTTGCTTCTTGAAAGAAACATAAAATATTGTTCCGATTACCCGCAATGTTTTATAGAGGCATTTCGAGTGCAAATATACAATGTGGGGAAACTGGTCCCTTGTGAAGAAAATGATATAAAATTAGACTTTTTGCTGAATGGTATGCTGTCAATTATTATCAAGTACAGATCATTGGGCAATGAAAATACGAGCCAAATAGATTTTATTGTGAAATATTTATCTGCCGTTGTGAAGGAAACGTTTCCGGAATTTTATGGGACTTAGATTTCTATACCTTCGGAGCTCTTCGGTTCATTCGAAGAGCTCTTTTGTCAGCAGAAAATCTGTCATCTGTCAGGAAATGAATCCCATGGCTTTCAGTCCCCAGATCAACAGGAAGATGGTGACGATGCAGCAGGCGGAAGTGGTGGCCACGATTTCACCGGCCAATTCTGCGTTCCCGCCCATGGACTGGGCCATGGGGCTGGAAGCTACCGCTGTGGGGGAGGCGAAAGCGGCCAGCAAAGCTACCAGCTCCACATCCCGGTATCCCAGAAGGATACCGATGGCAAGACAGGTCACAGGCACCACAATCAGGCGCCCCAGGACGGTGACGGCCAGCTTCTTTTTGTGGCCGCGCATGCTGGTAAATGACAGCATGCCGCCCAGACAGATGAGGGCCAGGGGAGAAGCCATTTCTCCCATCTGTGCCAGAGTATCTTCGATCAGTCCGGGCAGCGGAATGCGAAACAGCGAAAAAATGATGCCCGCAACTCCGCCGATGACCAGCGGATTGGTGAGAATTCCCTTTACGGCGTGGCGGATATTGGCCTTCTCTCCCCGAAAGGCTTCAAACAGTATAACGGACAGAATATTATATTCCGGAATGACGAAGGCGGAGATGGCCGCGATAACTCCGATATCATGTTCCGGATAAATGCTGGCACCGATGGTCATCCCAAAGAGAACCAGATTGCTGCGGTAGATTCCCTGAATCATGACGGAGGCGTCCCGCCTGGTCTTTACGAAACGGGGCACCAGGAAGCACAGCAGCAGAAATACGATGAGAACGGACGCCGCTGTATAGAAAAGCAGAGGAACGTTCAGCGCTGTGGTGAAATCGGACTGGTAGATATTGATAAACAGCATGATGGGAATAAATATCTTAAAGATCATGCCGTTTAAGGATTTAAAAACTGACACCTCAAGGATGCCGGCCTTTCGGATGACGCCGCCCGCCAGCATATAGATAAAAAGCGGAAATACGACGGTGAACGCCAGTATCAGATGTTCCATTTCATGGCCTCCTTTATCAAGGGTAATCAAAGGCAGAATGCCGCTGGAAATTATTTTACGCCAATCTGCCCGGGATGGCAACAGAAACTGCGAAACCGACTTGCATGATAGAATTACTCTATGATATACTTTTCTTAATGTGAGTCGGGGCAAAGAACCCTGCGCGATAGGAGGATATTATGGATTTACAGAAAGTTTATAAAGAGAAGCTGACCACGGCGGAAGAGGCTGTAAAAGTTGTTCAGTCCGGAGACTGGCTGGATTGGGGCTGGTGTACCGGAACACCGGATGCTCTGGATAAAGCTATGGCGAAAAGGATGCCGCAGCTTCATGACATTAAAATCCGCGGCGGTATTTTGCTGAAAGTGCCGGAGATCTTTAAAATTGAAAATGCTCCGGAGCATTTCTGCTGGAATTCCTGGCATATGAGCGGAATCGAAAGAAAAGCCATCGCTGCGGGAATCGCCTATTACGGCCCCATCCGTTATTCTGAACTGCCCCGCTATTACCGGGATCTGGACTGCCCGTCTGATGTTGTAATGATTCAGGTAGCGCCCATGGACTCCAGGGGATACTTCAGTTTTGGACCCAATGCATCCCATCTGGAAGCGGTGTGTCAGAGAGCAAAAACCATCATCGTGGAAGTGAATGAAAAAATGCCTTACTGCTGGGGCGGTGACAGCAGCGCTGTTCATATTACGAAAGTGGACATGATCGTGGAGGGAGAAAACCCGGATATCCTGGAAATGAAAGGTTCCGACGTGATGACGGAAGTGGATAAAAAGGTTGCCGAATATATCCTGGAAGAAATTCCCGACGGCGCCTGCCTGCAGCTGGGTATCGGCGGTATGCCAAACGCGGTGGGCAAACTGATTGCAGAGTCTGATCTTAAAGATCTGGGCGTGCACACGGAAATGTACGTGGACGCTTATGTGGAGATGGCAAAGGCCGGAAAGATCAACGGAACCAGAAAGAACATTGATACCAACAAACAGGTTTACGCTTTTGCGGCCGGAAGCCAGGAACTGTATGATTACATCGACAATAATCCGGAGATGTACAGCGCTTCCGTAGGGTATGTAAATGACGTGCGGACTGTTTCCGCTCTTGATAATTTCATGTCCATCAACAATGCGGTCAATATCGACCTGTTCGGCCAGGTAAATGCAGAATCCGCAGGAACAAAGCACATCAGCGGCGCAGGCGGACAGCTGGATTTTGTGCTGGGCGCTTATCTGTCCAAGGGCGGAAAGAGCTTTATCTGCTGTTCCTCCACCTTTACGGACAAAGCCGGAAATCTGCAGTCCAGAATCCTTCCGGTACTGGATAATGGTTCCATCGTGACGGATACGAGAACCAATACGCATTTTGTAGTGACGGAATTTGGAAAGGTGAATTTAAAAGGATTGTCCACCTGGCAAAGATGTGAAAAACTGATTTCCATCGCTCATCCGGAATTCAGAGATCAGCTGATTAAGGATGCGGAGAAAATGAAAATCTGGAGAGCAAGCAACAAACGGTGATAACAAAAAGAAAAGGCGGCGCGGGAGAGAGAAACTCCGGCGCCGTTGCATATTCGTCCAGAAAAAACCCCTGTAAAGGAGGAGAGCCGGCATTAAAAAATGCCGGCCATATGAAAAAGGTTATCTATATAAATGGTAATTATTGTTAGGCGAGGATCAACAATCATTCAGCGTCATCAGCATTTGAATAACCGCCGCCCTCTTTGTTATGTTAGTTATTATATGCGGGAAATGTGAGCATATTGTGACCAGATGTTAAAAGAATTATAAAGACTTTCTGAAGAAACAATAGGAAAGAAAGTAAAAATGTATAAACTCCCGGGCAGGAGTTTATACATCAATGGAAATAATTTCGGGTGTATCTTTCAACAGGGAAACGATATCCTCTAATTTGTAGCTGAAAGGGAATTTTACATATAATTCTATCTTTAACCTGTGATTTTTCAGACGGGCCACGCTGATGCTGGAAATTTTGATTTTTTTAACGGTAAAAATACGGTGCAGAAGTGCATTTACGTCTTCCGTGTCGTCTATCAGTATTACAATCCGCTCCACAGTGGGCATCTGTCCGATGCGGGGAATTTTATGGTAGCAGAACTGAAGCAGAAGAAATAAAGCGGTACACAGTATACCCAACAGATAAAGGCCGGCGCCGATGGCGCTGCCGATACCCACGGTAGCCCAGATGCTGGCGGCAGTTACCAGGCCGCTTACATTCATTTTTCTGGTAAAGATAACTCCGGCGCCAAGAAATCCTATGGCTGTCACGATACTGGCTGCAATACGGGAAGGATCCAGCGAGATATTGGAACGGTTCAGTACGTCATAGAAGCCGTATTTGGATATAATCATCATCAAAGCCGAAGTCAGAGCCACGATGGAATAGGTGCGGACGCCAGCCAACTTCATATTATTTTCCCTTTCAAGACCGACACACAGACCGCAGAGTGTGGCGACGATAATTCGGATCAGATATTCTCTCTGCTGTAAAAGGAAATATTCCATGATAACACCTCCCGACAGTGATTTTGGATTTTCTTTTATTATAAAATCAGCAGTGCGTCTTTACAAGAAAAAAAGAGAGTCCGTGATTTAAAAAATTTAAAAAATTTTAAAAAAGCTGTTGACAAAAAGTGGTTTGTGATATAAAATGAATTTTGTTGTTGCGGGTGTAGTTCAATGGTAGAACACTAGCCTTCCAAGCTAGATACGTGGGTTC
>CAMMBV010000024.1 GCA_946494335.1 uncultured Ruminococcus sp.
AGCGAAAGCCCGTGAACGAGCGACAGCGAGTGAAGGCACGGCGGAAAGAGCCGTGTGAGGGAGGCGAAAGCCCGTGAACGAGCGGCAGCGAGTGAAGGCACGGCGGAGTATAAATAATTAAAAGACTGAAAGGAGAAAAGTTTGAGCCGAGTAATTGCAATAGCAAATCAAAAAGGCGGGGTAGGAAAATCTACAACGGCAATAAATTTGTCTGCCTGTCTGGCGGAAATGGATAAAAGGGTTTTAACCATTGATGTTGATCCGCAGGGAAATACAACAAGCGGACTTGGTGTAGATAAAGAGAGTGTAGAAAATACAGTATATGAATTGCTTCTTGGTGAATGCGAGTTAGAAGACTGCATTGTTTCACTGGAATTTGGAGATTTGTCCTTAATTCCTGCCAATGTAAATCTGGCCGGCGCAGAAATTGAATTAATAGGAATTGAAGAGAAAGAGTATATTTTAAGAAATAAAATAGAAAAAGTCAGAGATCAGTACGATTTCATCATTATTGATTGTCCTCCATCGCTTAATATGCTGACAATCAATGCGATGACAACCTCAGATACTGTTTTGGTTCCTATTCAATGCGAGTATTATGCGCTGGAGGGATTGTCGCAGCTGATGCATACAATTGAGTTGGTACAGGAACGGCTGAATCCTTCTTTAAAGATTGAGGGTGTAGTATTTACCATGTATGATGCCAGAACAAATCTTTCTTTGCAGGTTGTAGAAAATGTAAAGAATAATCTTCATCAGGAGATTTATAAGACCATTATACCCAGAAATGTACGGCTGGCGGAAGCGCCGAGCTACGGAATGCCCATTAATTATTATGACGGAAAGTCTGCTGGTGCAGAAAGCTACCGTCTGCTGGCAGAGGAAGTGATTCACAGGGAGGATGAGACATGGCAGTAAAGAAAAGTGGACTGGGAAAGGGACTGGATTCTCTTATACCTGCGGCTTCAGTGAAAAAGCAGCCGGCTGATACTGTACAAAAGACGGAAAAAGAGACAGAAGAAAAGAAAGGACCTCTTTTTGTTAAAATTTCTCAGATAGAACCAAATCGAGATCAGCCAAGGAAAGCGTTTGATGAAGATGCGCTTCATGAACTTGCAGATTCCATAAAGCAGTTTGGTATACTGCAGCCTCTAATTGTAAAAAAGAAAAAGGATTACTATGAAATTGTTGCAGGGGAAAGAAGATGGCGGGCTGCTAAAATAGCCGGATTAAAGGAAATTCCAGTTATTTTAAAGGAGTTCAGTGATCAGGAAATTGTGGAAATTTCATTGATTGAAAATATTCAGAGAGAAAATCTGAATCCCATTGAAGAAGCTATTGCTTTTAAAAGATTAATGGAAGAATTTTCACTGAAACAGGATGAGATAGCGGAGAGAGTTTCCAAAAGCCGTACCGCTGTGACCAATTCCATGCGTTTGCTGAAGCTGGATGAGAGAGTACAGCAGATGGTAATTGATGAAATGATCAGTACAGGTCATGCAAGAGCTTTATTGAGTCTGGAAAACAGTGAAATACAGTATACGGTGGCTCAAAAAATATTTGATGAGAAGCTAAGCGTTCGGGAAACGGAAAAACTGGTAAAAGGAATTTTAAACCCCAAGAAACAGAAAAAACTGGTGGAGGAAGGGGAAGACCTGGTTTATCGTAATCTGGAAGAGAAAATTAAATCTATTATCGGAACAAAAGTACTGATACAAAGGAAAGGAAAGAATAAGGGAAAAATTGAAATTGAATACTATTCAACAGAAGAACTGGAACGTTTGATTGAACTATTTGAATCTATAAAATAACGGGGAGTGTACATATGAGTAATTTTTTTGATGCCGTAGGAATTGATCAGGGAATTGTAATGCTGATTTTAATAGTTCTTGTACTGATTCTGATGCTTATTACCCTGAATCTGTCTCTTGGTCTTCATCGGCTGAAGCTGAAGTATAAAATATTCATGAGAGGCAAAGACGGACAGTCGCTGGAACGTCTGTTTAATAACAAATTCAGAGAAATTGACCGACTGGTGACTATTTCAGATGTGCAGATGAGCGATATCAAAGCTTTAAAATCAAGCTACAATAAAGCCTTAACAAAATATGGAATTGTGAAGTATGATGCTTTTGATGACGTAGGCGGTAAGCTGAGTTTTGTTCTTTCCATGCTGGATCAGGATAATACAGGGTTTGTTTTAAATGCCATTCACAGCAGAGAAAATTGTTTCCTATATATAAAGGAAATCGTGAAAGGGGAATCCTATATTATGCTCAGTGAAGAAGAGATTGAGGCATTGAGAAGAGCGGTAGTATATGGAACAGACAGTATTGATGGAAATATGTAAATTTGTTATGTAAACTGATAAGAAAACAATGATTCAACACTTGAAAATTGGTTGATACTATTATAAGATAAATCCGTTGAAGATTTGAGAATAAAGTATATGGGAGAAAGATCATGATAGACATTAAGTTTTTAAGAGAAAATCCGGATATTGTTAAACAGAATATAAAAAATAAATTTCAGGACAGCAAGCTTCCGCTTGTAGACGAAGTAATTGTTCTGGATCAGGAAAACAGATCAATCAAACAGGAAGTACAGGCGCTGCAGGCTGAAAAGAATAAAGCTTCAAAAAAAATCGGCGCGCTGATGGCTCAGGGAAAAAAAGAAGAGGCGGAAGAAATAAAAGCTTCTGTTTCTGCTTCCGGAGCACGTATTGAAGCTTTGAGCGCTCAGGAAAAAGATGTAGAAGAAAAAATTAAAAAGATTATGATGACAATTCCAAATATCATTGACGCTTCTGTTCCGATTGGAAAAGACGACAGTGAGAATGTGGAAGTGGAACGCTTTGGCGAGCCGGTGGTACCGGATTTTGAAATTCCCTATCATTCTGAAATTATGGAATCCTTTGACGGTTTGGATCTGGACAGCGCCAGAAAGGTAGCAGGAAACGGATTTTATTACCTGATGGGAGATATTGCAAGACTTCATTCCGCAGTCATTTCCTATGCAAGAGATTTTATGATTAACAGAGGGTTTACTTACTGTGTTCCTCCGTTCATGATTCGCAGCGATGTTGTCACAGGAGTAATGAGCTTTGCCGAGATGGATTCCATGATGTATAAAATAGAAGGAGAAGATTTGTATCTGATCGGAACCAGTGAGCATTCCATGATTGGAAAATTTATAGATACGATTCTTCAGGAAGATAATCTTCCTTATACGCTGACAAGCTATTCTCCCTGTTTCAGAAAAGAAAAAGGAGCTCATGGTATAGAAGAAAGAGGAGTTTACCGAATTCATCAGTTTGAAAAGCAGGAAATGATCGTGGTATGTAAACCAGAAGAAAGTAAAATGTGGTTTGACAAGCTGTGGCAGAATACTGTAGATCTTTTCCGTTCCCTGGATATTCCGGTTCGTACACTGGAATGCTGTTCCGGAGATCTGGCAGACCTTAAGGTGAAATCTGTGGATGTAGAAGCGTGGTCCCCCAGACAGAAAAAATATTTTGAGGTTGGAAGCTGCTCCAATCTGGGTGATGCACAGGCCAGAAGATTAAAAATTCGTGTGAACAGTAAAGAGGGCAAGTATTTTGCTCATACATTGAATAATACAGTAGTAGCACCTCCGAGAATGCTGATTGCATTTCTGGAGAATAACCTGAATGCGGATGGCTCCGTAAATATTCCGGAAGCGCTGCGTCCGTATATGGGAGGAATGGAAGTCATTGTACCAAAGAAAAAATAAAAGAAAGGGGGTATCCCTGTGCATAGTTATTTGAGATCAATTGGATTTTCTTCCATTACCAGTAAAAAACAGGTGGATCAGATTTTAAAATCAGTGATCGAAGATTATGATGATAAACTGGTTGTAGAATGTGAAGATAACCGTCTGTTTGGAGAAATGTCCAAATCCTTCGGATATGACTGCGGAATTACCGTGTGCGGTGAGTATGATGAAAATCAGGAATTTCAGATGGAATATTATTACCCGTATTTCCGCGGAACTGACATTTCTACGAAAGAAGATGTTATTGTAGAAAAACATGCAGGAAAAGAATCATATGCCGGTGCATGCGACGATGTACGTATCGGGGTAACCCTTATATTTTATCTGCAGAATGCAGGAGAATATCTGAATGAAAAGGAAAAAGGTTTTTTTGGCAGTCAGAATACGTCGGTGACGCTTTCAGGTCTTGCCATGGAAGGAAAAATACTTCTTCCCATTCAGAAAGATTCCCGCCAGGCAGAGGAAAACAAGAAGTCAGCCATTAACAGAAATCGTCTGGTTGCGGCAGCGAGGAACGGCGATGAGGAAGCCATGGAAAGCCTGACTATGGAAGATATCGATACGTATACCATGATCACAAGAAGAATCCAGAAAGAGGATGTATTTTCCATCGTAGATTCTTATTTTATGCCATACGGCGTAGAATGTGACCAGTACAATGTGATGGGGGAAATCATAGATTTTATGGAAGCCACCAACGAAGTCACGAAAGAAAAAATGTATCAGATCAGTATAAGCTGTAATGACGTTCGTTTTGATGTCTGCATTAATCAGAAAGATTTAATGGGGGAACCGGAAATTGGGCGGCGCTTTAAAGGAATTATCTGGCTTCAGGGATGTCTTAATTTTTAAATGGAGGATAACATATAATGGAACCAATGGAAATGCTGCATTATGTAGATCATACACAGCTGAAAGCTTTTGCTTGCTGGGAAGATATAGAGACGCTCTGTGAAGAGGCAATTCGGTATCAGACAGCATCTGTCTGTATACCGCCCGCCTATATCGCCCGTGTACACGAAAAATACCAGGATACCTTAAATATCTGTACGGTGGTGGGATTTCCCCTGGGATACAGCGTTACAGAAGCAAAAGTGGCAGAGACGAAAAAAGCGCTGGAAGACGGAGCAAATGAAATTGATATGGTAATTAATATCTCCGATGTGAAAAATAAAGATTTTGATAAGGTTGAAAAGGAGATTGCTGAACTTAAAAAAACAGTTGGGGATAAAATTCTTAAGGTCATCATTGAAACCTGCTATCTTACAGAAGAGGAAAAGATTGCCATGTGCAAAGCTGTGACAAATGCAGGAGCTGATTTTATCAAGACTTCAACCGGATTTGGTACAGGAGGAGCTACCTTGGAGGATGTCAGGCTGTTTAAAAAGCATATAGGCCCCAATGTGAAGATTAAAGCCGCAGGAGGAGTCCGCACGGTGGAAGATCTTCAGGCATTTATCGAAGAAGGATGCAGCCGGATCGGTACCAGTTCTGCAGTAAAACTGGTTACAGCAGAAAATAATTAATTTTGTTGTTGAAACAAATGAAGTAAAATAGTATAATAATAAAGCAATTGATAACCAGATAAATTTGAATAGATTTTTCAGATGTCGCTATAGCTCAGCTGGATAGAGCGACCGCCTCCTAAGCGGTAGGTCGGAGGTTCGAATCCTCTTAGCGACGCCAGAAAATATCGCTGTAAACCGTTTTTAGATGGTTTGCAGCGTTTTTTTCAATAGTCCGGAGGATGATGATTATGATTAAACGAGAAACATATATGAGCCGAATCCGTCCTTTTATTGGAAATGACCTCGTAAAAATCCTGACCGGCATCCGTCGAAGCGGGAAATCGGTTATGCTGGACTTAATTAAAGAGGAATTATGCATATCCGGCGTTGACAGCAGCCAGTTTATCTCGATCAACTTTGAAAATATGAGCAATGCCCACCTCTGTACGGCCATAGCGCTCCATGATGAGATTATCCGCCAGGCTTCTGAAATAGGAGGTAAAGTCTATCTTTTCTTTGATGAGATACAGGAGGTAAAGGACTGGGAGAAATGTATTAATTCCTTCCGGGTGGAACTGGACTGCGATATCTACATTACCGGTTCCAATGCCAAGCTGCTCTCTGGCGAGTTGGCTACTTATCTGGCTGGACGGTATGTGGAATTTGTGATTTACCCATTCTCTTTTGAGGAATTTATGGAACTGTACCATACCATCTATCCCGAAGCAGATTCCCGTCAGTGTTTCAGCAAATACCTGACGGCAGGAGGAATGCCCTATTTGAGCAACCTCCGATATGAAGAAACGGCCAGCCGCCAATATCTGCGAGACCTGTTTAATTCCGTGGAGCTGAAAGATATTGTCAAGCGAAATAATATTAGGGATGTGGATCTGCTGGAACGGATCATTGCCTATGTGACCTCCAATATCGGAAACACCTTTTCATCGACGGCTATTTCCAAGTATCTGAAAAATGAAGGACGATCCGTATCGCCGGAAACCGTATTAAGTTATATTAAAGCCTGTACCGACGCTTTTCTTTTTTACCGGGTGAAGCGGCAGGACTTACAAGGCAAAAAAATACTCACAGTCAATGAGAAATATTATGTAGCCGATCACGGCGTCCGGGAAGCTGTGTTCGGCGGCAATCTGAAAGATATTAACCTGGTTCTGGAAAACATCGTCTACATGGAACTTCTGCGCCGGGGCTATACCGTTACTGTCGGAAAGGCAGGCGACCAGGAGATTGACTTCGTTTGTGAAGACCGGGGCAGCAAGCTGTATATCCAGGTGGCGTATCTGCTGGCCTCGGAAAATACCATAGCCCGTGAATTTGGCGTCTATGACCGGGTGCGTGACAACTTTCCCAAGTATGTTGTCACGCTGGACGAGTTTGACATGAGCCGCAGCGGAATCAAGCACCGCAATATTCGGGATTTCCTTGTGCAGAAAGAATGGAATTGATTCGTCGAAACGCAGAACAGCCGCAGGTTTTTGCCTGCGGCTGTTCATTTAAAATCCATTACATAAAAATGTATTGATACACATGTGATAAAATACAGTTACTAAAAAATGTGCAAATACATAAAAATAAGAAGCAATGACGACCGGGGTTGTTGCATGGTATCATTGATTTATTATGGGGAAATGTTTGTAGTAACTTGCAGCAACGGCCTATGACTGTGAAGTAAATGATATATAGAGTTTAAAAACCAGAAAGTGAGAGAGATTGTGAAACGCCTTGTACTGAGGGGAAAAAATACATCCTATGATTCCCAGAATTCTACTTATAAGACAGAAGATTGTGCTTTTTCAAAGCTCAGGGAAAGATATAAGAAATGGACAGGAAACAGTTTTGACGAAAAAGATCTGATTTCCTTTGGTCTAGCGAATGAACGTGGATATCTGACCAATGCCGGAGCGCTTCTTGCCGATGAAAGCCCAATCCGTTGTTCAAGGTTATTTTGTACAAGATGGAATGGGCTGAATAAAAGCGGCGGTACAGTTGATGCGTTTGATGATGCGGAATACGAAGGCAGTATTATATCCCTCATTGAGAATGGAGAAGCATTTATCAAGCGAAGCTGTAAGGTAATGTGGAGGAAAACTGCCAATTCCAGAGAGGAAATGCCGGAATTTGTGGAACGAAGCTATCATGAGGCGCTCATCAATGCGTTGGCTCACCGTGACTATCTGGTAAATGGAAGTGAGGTCCATATTGATATCTATGATGACAGGCTGGAGATTTATTCTCCGGGAGGGATGCCGGATGGTTCTCTGATCCAGGAACGAGATCCTCTTACAGTTCCTTCGACCAGAAGGAATCCGGTACTTGCAGATGTGCTGAATAGGCTCGGCTATATGGAACGTAAAGGCAGCGGTTTCGGAAAGATTATCAGCGGATATGAATTTCAGATAAATTATAGCAGCAATAAACGACCTTCTTTCCGGTCGGACAGACACCAGTTTACAGTGGTGATGCCAAACCTGAATTATGATGTCCCTCGCAATGTCCCTCAGAATGGCACTCAAGATGGCACCCAAGATAAAATAACTCTCTAGATAGAGAAATTAATCCGGCAAAATAACAAAATCAGTACAGAAAAAATAGCTATGGCACTGGGCGTTAGCGTAAGAACGGTTAAACGCCGGATTAAAGAAATGAATAATATAAACTATGTTGGCAGCGGCTTTAGTGGCCACTGGGAATTAAAATAATCAATGAAATATCGTCCTGTGTCAGCTTGAAATTCCAGTATAATCATGATATGTTAAAAAAGTAATTGAAAAACAAGGAGGAATATATTATGGAATATAGAGTAAAAGTTACAGTTTTGGATAAAAAATTATTCCCGGAGCTGCAGGCTCAGTATTGCGCTGTGCCGGACAGTGGAAAATGTCCCTGCTATAATGTAGGGGATGAGTTTATGTTTTACAGGAATGATGAACGTGATGACTACTGGCATATGGGTGCCGGAACTCTGGTTAAAAGCGGTGAACCGGATGAGGGGGTATTGATTTCTCCGGGAACAATGCACTGTGGGACAGAAGGGGTTCCTTTCTGTTCAGAAGCATGGGATGCGATCAGCAGATACATATATGCGGCGCTGCAGGGCGGAGCAATTATGCATGGCTGGACAAATGATGATAAAGTTATGATAGCCTGCTGCAATGACGGTACCAGACCTGTTATTTTTAAAATTGAGCGGATTGACGTTGAATAATGTAAAAACAAATTTTGAGGAGTGATGCCGTGTGTTGACTTTATTATTTATCATATGTTTGTTTCTTGTCTTTGGAAAACTTTTTGTTTTTGGTATTAAAGCCACATGGGGAATTTTCAAATTTTTAATGACCGTTGTCTTTTTACCCTTGATTTTGATAGGATTGGTTGTGCTTGGTTTGATTTATATAGCATTCCCGCTTTTGATAATTATTGGAATTGCTTCTTTTATTGTATCCAGAAATTAGAATAAGTAAGTATGTCAGGAAATGCTTCGGATTATCATGGAGGATCCCAGTCTGGAGATACAGTCCGTAGAAGTTCAAAAAGACTTAAAAAATCTGATAGGACGATCTGTAAGGATCGATGCTGTCTGCTACTTGTCAGGTGGCCTTCTTTGTAATATTGAAGTGCAAAGAGCAGATAATGATGATCATCTGCGAAGGGCAAGATACCATGCGGCCTGTCTTACTGCTACTACAACAGATGCAGGGGAACGATTTAAGGATATACCACCCCTTTATATTGTTTATATTACAGAATCTGACTTCCTGAAGCATAAGCAGACAATTTATCATATTGACCGTATCATTCGAGAGACAAATACATTAGTGGATGACGGTCAGCATGAGATTTTTGTTAATACAGAGATAAATGATGGGAGTGATATCGCAGAACTTATGCAATGTTTTTTACAAAAGAATGTGAAAAACCCTAAATTTCCTGTTTTTTCAAACCGTATCCAATATTTAAAGGAAGATGAAGGAGGTATCGGGATTATGTGTGAAGTAATGGAGAAATACGCAAAAGAATATGCTGCGCAAAAGAAAGATGAAGATATACGCACGGCATTGAAAAAGGGAATAGAAATAGAAACCATCTGTGAAGTAATGGGTGTTGCGCGTGACTATGTAGAAAGAATCCAGAAAGAACTATTGGTCAATAATTGACAGAAATTAACCGGAATTGAATTGAACTTAAAGAAATAGCTGAAAAAAACGTACTCTGTTGCATCCAGAGTGACAGGGATTGACGAATTGCTTCTTTTGTTGTGTCCGGAAATTAGGATAAGTAAACTGGAGAAAGTTAAATTGCAGCGCTGCTGAGAATCAAAATTTCTTTGATTCTCGGCAGCGCTATTTTTTTCTGAAAGAGAAAAACTGTCGTCTCTTTTCTGATTTTCTTTTTTGGAGAGCATAGTATAAAATAATTTCCATGAAAAAGTATGTTTGTCAAATATGTGTGGGATTATTTATATAGTCCTGTTAAAATTTACAAAATAATCAGTAAAATAGTATTTTGTACTAAAAAAGTGCATTGAATCTAATAATTAGTACACCTATTCTTATTAAAAAGGCAAATAATATTTACAAAACATAAGAGATGGAGTTAATATATTTACACAAAAGAAAAGCGATATCGCAGATAAAACTGTACATAATGACATATGAAAGTAAGAAATGAGAGGGTTGAATATGAAAAACAGGATAATTGCATTTATAACAGCTGGAATCATGGCTTTATCTCTGGCAGCATGCGGAGGCAGTGCAGAAGAAAATGTAAAGGAGGAAGAAAACCAAAGTACGTCAGAGGAAAGTACAGAAGAAAAATCATCCAATGACAAAATCACAGTTGGAATGTCTTTTAACGCATTGATGAATGATGTGTTTGTAAAAACGGATGAATATACAAAACAATTTGGTGAAGAAAGTACCCCGCAGGTTGAATTTATTGTTACATCTGCAGACAATGATGTCAGTAAGCAGATTTCAGATGTGAAAGATCTGATAAGCAAAAACGTAGACGTAATGTGTATCTGTCCGGAGGATGTAGCAGCGACAGACACAATGATTAAAGACTGTCAGGACGCGGGAATTCCTGTTATGATTCAAAACAGACCTTATAATCCGGAAGGACAGTATAAACCGGATACCTTTGTGGGAGTTGATGCGGAAGATCAGGGATATGCCTCTGTGAAATCTGTTTTTGATCAGATGATAGAAGCCGGAGAAACACAAATGAATCTGGTAATCTGCAGCGGTTCTACTTCTGATCAGAATTCCGTTGACCGTGTCAATGGTGTAAAGAGGGCTGTGGAAGAATATGCAGATAAAGGAGCAAAGATCGTTACGGACCTTGATACTGACTGGGATCCGGACTGGCTGGAAGCAAACCTTCCGAGTACTATGAGAGCAAATCCGGATGCAAACTGTATTTATATTGCTTCTGATTTTCTTTTGCCGGCAGCCAAAGCTGCTTTGCAGTCAACAAACCAGTGGATAAAAAATGGAGAAGAGGGTCATATTTGGTTTGCTGCCACGGACGTTTATCAGGAAGGTCTGGATGCTATTGGGGAAGGCTATGTAGATGCAGATTCACTGATGGATATTGTGACAATGTCGCAGACGATTGTAGATCAGTGTATTGCACTGGCAAATGGTGAAGATGTGGAAGAGATCAATATAAAGGGGCCTGTGTACACCCGTGAAAATTATCAGGATGAAGAACTGACAGAATTACTCTGGGGTTAAAGGATTGATAAGGAGATATTATGATACGGACGATAGTGTCAGACAGAAAGAAGTTACTTGATCTGATAACTCTGTTGGCAGCAGTAATTTTTGTAATTATACTTTCTGCAGCGGTGCCAAATTTTCTGAGTCTGAACAATGTTATTAACGTTTTGGAACAGCTCACAACAATTGGGATGTTGTGTCTGGGCATGACTTTTATTTTAATAATCGGCGGCATTGATTTATCAATGCCCGCCGTGCTGATGGCAGCGACAGTTCCAGGTGCAATGATTATGTCAAAAACAGGAAATGTCCTTGTTGGTGTTGTAATTATACTTGGTGTTGGAATCATATTTGGGATGATAAATGGGATTGCAATAGCAAAAGCCAGGATGATTCCCTTTATTGTAACCTTATCTACCCAGATTATAGCAAATGGTTTTGCTGTTATGATTACAAATTCGAAAAGTGTTTTTGGACTTCCCGATGTATTTCTGTTCCTTGGAATTAAAATAGGAATTGTACCAATTTCTATTCCCATTTTTTTTATAATAGCTGTGATCAGTCATATCATACTTGCAAAGACAAAATATGGAAGAATATTTTATATGATTGGGCAAAATGAAAATACAGCGAGAATTTCAGGTATCAGGACAGATTTATATATCTTCTGTACTTATATTATAGCCAGTATATATGCGTGTATAGCGGGAATTCTTCTGGCGGCAAGGACAAATATGGCAGGAGCTACAATGGTTGGAAATACCATGCTTACGGATACAATCAGCGCCGCAGTAATCGGAGGGGCAAGCTTATCCGGAGGGAAAGGCAATATATTTGGTTCCGTTTTGGGAGCGCTGTTTATCACAGTGATCAGTAACTTTATTAATTTAATGGGATATTCCTATTATGTAGGATTGATTATAAAAGGTGTTTTGATTGTTATCATAATTGCATTGGATCGTTTGAGAAACAGAGAATGAGAGGCAAAATTATGCTGGAAATGAATAATATAACGAAAAAATTTCCAGGCGTTCGGGCTCTTGATAATGTTACACTGAAAGCAGAACCTGGAAAAGTGCTGGCCCTCATTGGTGTTAACGGGGCAGGCAAGTCTACACTGATGAATATTCTGGGCGGAATTTTAAAACAGGATGAGGGAGAAATCCTGATCAATGAAAAAAAAGTTACTATGAACTCTCCTAAGGATGCAGAAAAGAATGGTATTGCGTTTATACATCAGGAACCATTATTTTTTTCATCTATGAGTGTTGCACAGAATGTATTTATCGGAAATCTTTTTAAAAGCAATTTTCCATTTCTGACGGATAATAAAAAAGCAGAGCGAGAAGCAAAAAAATACCTGAGACTTCTTGGCGCTGATGATATTGATCCTCATTCGGCAATGGAGGAAATTACAATCGGTGCAAGACAGATGACAGAAATTGCCCGGTCCCTGGCCATGGGAGCCAATATTATTATTTTTGATGAACCGACGTCATCTTTAAGTCTGCACGAAAAAAATAAACTTTTTGATGTCATCCGGAAGCTGAAGCAGGAAGGAAAAATTATTATATATATTTCTCACTTTCTGGATGAAATCACAGAGCTGTGTGATGATTATCTGGTGCTTCGGGATGGAAAGATGAGCGGTGCAGGTGTGGTGGAGGGACTTCATAAGGAAGATCTTGTTACAATGGTTATCGGACAGAAACCATCTGCTGCAGAGAAAAAGGCTGCGGGTAATTTGTCAGAGGAAACCATATTAAAGGTAAGTCATATTGTCAGCGGAAATCTGCTGCAGGATGTGAATTTTGAGTTGAGAAAAGGAGAAATACTTGGAATCTGGGGCCTGATGGGCTCGGGAAGGACAGAATTAGTGAGGGCTGTTCTGGGCTTGGATCGTATTGATGCAGGAGAAGTATTTTTTATGGATAAAGACAAATCACTGAAAAAAATTAAAAAAAATACACTTCTCAAGAAAGTAGGATACGTAACGGAAAGCAGACATTATGACGGCTTATTTTTAAATATGGATATTACGAATAACTGTACGGCAGCAAAGCTGGACAATTACTGTACAAGAAGAATGAAATTTATTCGTGCAGATAAGGAAGTGCAGGATACAAAAAAATTGATTCAAAAACTGAATATCAAGGTGCCGGATGAAAAAACACCTGCATCTTTGCTGTCTGGAGGCAACCAGCAGAAGGTTGTTTTTGCAAAGTGGCTGAATAAAGGAGCGCCGGTGCTGATACTGGATGAGCCCACAAGAGGGGTGGATGTGGGATCCAAGATGGAGATATATAAAATAATCAGGAAAATAGCTGCCGAGGGCACGTCAGTCCTTCTGATCTCATCAGAAGTTGATGAAATGGTTGATTTGTCAGATCGTGTAATTATTCTTAAGAGAGGAAGGATTACTGAAAGTGTTGAGGGACGTGATATCAGTAACAGTAATCTTATGAAACTGGCGTTAAGCGGAGGAGATACACATGAATGACACCACGATTACAGTGAGAAGAAAGTTTGATTTGACAAATTTTTTCCTTTCTTATGGTTTTTATATTTTATTTGCAGTTATGTTTGTTGTCTGTGGAATTATTTCCCCGTTCTTTCTTACAAAAGATAATCTGATGCAGATTATGTGGGGAGCAACTACACTGCTGGTGGTTGCTGCGGGCGGAACATTTGTTATTATTACAGGTAATATGGATATGAGTGTTGGCTCATTAGCTTTATGCAGTTCTGCAATTGCAGTATATGCAATGAATCATGGTGCTGAATTTAGTCATATGGTGATTATTATCTTCGCAGTAGGAGCAGCAGTGGGCGCGGTAAACGGAATTCTTGTGACATACTGTAAATTGAATTCCATGTTGGCCACATTGGGAATGATGACACTTTTACGGGGAATTGCTTTAAATATTACAAATGGAGGCGCACAGACAACACTTCCTGACGAATTCAGAATGGCGGCTGATTTTAAGATTGGCGGTATTGCCGTATTAATTATTGTGTCTTTGCTCATACTGATTTTGTTTCAGTGTATATTGAGAAAGACCAGATTTGGAGCGTATTGTTATGCCATTGGCTGCAGCGAAGAGTCAGCGAAACGTATCGGTTTGCCTATAAGGAAAGTTAAAATGGCTGTTTATATTCTTTCAGGAATATGCGCGGCATTCGTAGGATTTGTTACATGCTGTAAAGTAGGTACATACAGCGGAACAATCGGCAATGAGATGGAATTTGATGTAGTTACAGTGTGCGTTATGGGAGGAACAAGTCTTTTAGGCGGACGCGGAAATATTTTTCCCGGTACGTTTATCGGAGTTGTGCTGCTCTATCTGATTAATAATATTCTGGCCCTGACAGGCGCTTCGCCGTATATTTATCCCTTTGCAAAAGGGCTGGTAATTTTCGCGGCTATGTATGTGGATGCATTGAAAAACTACAGGAGGAGAACATGAGCTTTTCATATTTTGATGTACAGAAAATATTTGCTGAGACGGAAAAGGAACAAAAAGGAGATTTCACGGAATGTCTGGAAACTTATGAAACAACGGGATTCAGTCACAGGTGGATACAGCCGCCGGTAGCGTGCTATTTTGTTACTACAATGGACAAAAAGGGAAATGTAAACTGTACTCCCGTATCTATGGGAACAGCATTTCAGTCTGCACCGCCGAATATGAGATGGTGTTATGCATTTGCCATGAACAATGACCGTGATGGAAGAAAAAATCTGGATGAGACGGGAGAGTGTGTGATCAGCTATTATCCCTGGGAATTGCTGAGAGAGAGCGAAATTATCAGCCTTCCCATGCCGAAAGGAATTAATGAAATTGATGTGGCAGGACTGACAATGCTTCCGTCTAAAAAGGTAAAACCTTACGGCATAGCAGAATGCATTTCAAATCTGGAGGCAAAAGTCATTGAAACCGTTCGTGTAGATGGGTCCACGCTGTTTGTTTTTGAAATTGTAGGAGTCAGCGTTAAAACAGAATATATGGAACGGGATAAAATAACACCTCATGAACCAGGGCTTGGAGCAGCGGATCTTTTGTTTGAAGTGTCTATTAAAGGAAATCCTCCGCGTCTGAATTATATGCGTCTGGATAAATGTATTTATCCTACGCCGGATGATATCGGGTGTGACGCACGCTGGATCGGAACATTTGAAGAGTGGATGGATTCTGAGGAAAGACGCGGTAAGATAAGTACAAAGACAAAGATGAAAATTTTGCAGTTGAATAAAGAATGGGAGCAGAATCCGGATCCGGTTTCTAATGGCAAGGTGAAGGAAGAGCTGACAGGTCATCTGAAGGAAATATGCTGGAATAAATTGGACAGAGTTTAACTTTTTTTTGACTTTGAAGAAGGGCACAATCAGTGATAAAATCTGGTTGTGCTTTTCTTCGTATCCGTCTGTAACGGAATATGGGAATGAGAGGTGAAAATATGCGGAAACTTTTAATTGTTGAAGACGAAAAGAGTATCTTTTTCTTATTGAACAGCTGCATTTTATATGATGAACTGGGACTGGAACTGGCAGGCTATGCAGAAAATGGACAGGCGGCGTACGATATGATTATGGAAAAATGTCCGGACATTGTCATAACAGATATCACAATGCCGATTATAGATGGGCTGGAGCTGATCGAAAAAGTACAAAAGCAGCAGGTAAATCCAAAGTTTATCATTGTGTCCGGATACGCTCAGTTTGAATTTGCAAAAAAGGCAGTCAGACTGGGTGTAAAAGATTATTTGCTGAAGCCAATTAATTCCGGTGAACTGAACAGGTCACTGGCAAAATTGGTACAGGAACTTTCTGAGGACGGAAGTGTGAGGGATTTGCTGCAAAGTACGGACAATTACAGAGAAAAAATACGGGTCTCTTTTATTATGAATGTATTATATCGGAATATTGATTTTACTCAAGTTTCTTTGGAGCAAATAAATAGGGATTATTTTTATGATTTTTGTAATGGATATTTTTGCGCTCTTGTTGTGAAAGTGGATTATTATTCGGATATCGTAATTGGTATAAAAAATCATATCACAGAAAATATAATTGCAGTTATTAAGGAATGCTTTTCTGATATTTGCTGTGAAACAGGCGTAATGGAACATCAGGAAAATATTTATGTGATACTGAATATGAAAAAAGATGTATCTAAAATAGAGGAAGTGAAGTCCCAAAGTGAAAGAATACTGACGACGGTGAAAAAGCTGACGGAGGAATATACCAGTACCGGCGTAACAGTATGTTTCGGAACAATAGTTTCTGAACTTTGTGATTTTATGATTTCTGTTGATGCGGCGCTGCACTTAATGGACATGCGGATTGTACGGGGAGTTGATCAGGTTTTGTATGCTCATGATACTTCTGTAGACGAAGAAAATAATAAGTATGTCATTCCGGCTCCTTATATCCGCAGTCTGGCAGAAAAGGCGGAATGTAATGAGTTTTCAAATATAAAATCAGATATACTGGAGATTTTTCGGGATGCATTGGATTTTTGCAGACAAAAAGACATATCTGTTTATAAAACACTTCAGGGAGTATTGCTGACTATATTGACAACTGTGAAACAAAAAAGTAATTTTCCTGAAGAATTCATGGATACGTACCAGGAACTGACAGCGGAGCTTAATAAATGTTCAAGATATTATGATATTTTAAATCTTCTGCCTGAGAAGCTCACAGCAGGAATCATAAAATATCAAAAAGATGACGACACAGAAGGCTCGTTGATTATGAAGCGGGTACTGGAATATATTTCCGGAAATTTTGATAAACCGCTTAAGCTTGAGGATGCTGCGGAACAGGTATATATTTCACCGGCATATCTTGGGATTATGTTTAAGAAAGAAACAGGAAAAAACTTTACAACGTATCTTACAGATCTTCGTATGAAGAGAGCGAAGGAACTGCTGCTGGATGTAAGAATCAATGTGAATGAGATTTCTTATAAAGTTGGATATAATAATGTGAGGTATTTCAGCAGAATATTTAAGGAAAATGTCGGGGTGACGCCGAAGGAATACAGAAAAATTCACGCAAACAGGATATATTGACGGGGGGTTAAGGTGAAAAAAACAAGAGGCAGATTTTATATAAAATACTGGTTTCTGCTGCCTTACATCTGTATGACGGCAATGGGCCTGTATTATCATAACTGTATATGGCTCATTGTTGTATTTGGAGTATGTGTAAGTGGAATCTTGATTTACAGGCAGCTTTTTTATAAGGTGGCGGAAAAAATTGACGGGATTAAAGATCATTATTCTCTGAGCGTTCCGGATGCAGTTAACAGAAATTATATTGAGTATCTTTGCTTTATTCTTGATATGGTTGATCATACTTTGGATATTGAATATTCAAATCAGTTAATGCGCAAGCAGGCGGAATTTGACAGCATGAAAAGTCAGATAAACCCCCATTTTCTCTATAATACGCTGGATTCTATCCGGGGCTATGCGCTGATGGAAAAAGCGCCTATAGCGGCGGATATGATTGAAATATTATCCAGAATATTTCGTTATACCATCAGTCAGAAAAATGATATTATTATGATCAGAGAAGAGCTTGCTATGGCCAGAGACTATCTGGCAATACAAAAATACCGTTTAAGTAATCAGGTTGTTTTGAATGTGGAGATTCCAAATAATAGAGAAGAGCTTTTGGATTATCGCGTTCCCAAACTGATTATACAGCCCTTTATTGAAAATGCGGTGAAACACGGAATGAAGGATAAGGCTCAGGATTTTCATATAGATATTGATATAAGCGTTTTTGGTGAAAAAATGATTATATCCATTATGGATGACGGATGTGGAATGGATACAGAACAGTTGGCTTTGTTGAATGATAAGCTATATTCCAATGAGTATGGAAAAAGCGGATCCAGCATTAAGTCTCAAAAAGGAAGCGGCATTGCAGTTGTTAATGTAAATGCCAGAATTAAGCTTCTTTATGGAGAGGATTACGGAGTCATAGCTTACAGTACGCAGGGTATGGGAAGTTGTTTTGAAATTACAATGCCATACACGAAGGAGCGCTGAATATGTGCAGTGAAATTTTAAGAATAGAACATCTGAGCAGACACAATTTTTCACAGGATATATTGCGATCGGTTTCTTTCAAAATTTTATCGGGACAGAAAATGGCACTGTTGTCCAATCCTCTTGAAAAGCAATGTATGATTGATATCCTGTTTAATGGCGATTACCCTGATACGGGTAAAATATTTGTCAATGGAGTTTTATGCGAAAAGAATATTCCTGAAAATTTTGAAAATGGAGGAATTTTTTATATTGCATCTAAAACAAAGCTGATTTCAAATATGACAGTGGCTAGAAATTTAATTCTCAGTCTTCCACGGTTAATCAGCGGTATCTGGATAATGGAATTATCTTTGTATAAAAAGACTTCCCGTTTACTAAAGGAATATGGACTGAAAGATATATCTCCCAGGGATCAGATAAAAGATTTATCGTACTGTCAGATATTATGCCTGGAAATTGTTATAGCTGTGCAAAGGGGAGCCAGGCTGATCGTATTTGATGATGTCTTTAACCAGGTCGGTGAAAATGGATTAAAAGACATTAATAAGATAGCAGATCTTTTGCATAAGAAAAATATCAGCACACTTTTTTTAGCCAATCGCTATCATGCGCTGTTTGCTTCCTTTGATGCATTGATTGTTCTGCAAAACGGAGTGACAACCGGAATATTGAAGAAGGATAAAATTACGTTTTATAATTTTGTCCGCTATTATTCTCCTGCAATTTCTCAAAAGACCTCCGGAAAAATAGTTAAAGATTCTGTTTTGACTGTTAAAAATAAGGATTTAACATTGTCTGTGGACAGAGGCGATATTTTAGGAGTATGGTGTCTGGACGGAGACTACCTGATGAAAATGGGGAAACAGAAATGGAAATTGGTTCCTTTAAATGAGGAATATGAGATGAATGTTGCCGTTTCTGTGAATGATTATAAGCCGGATAAAATTTATAAGGATATGAGTCTGGCTGACAATATCACGTATCTTGCTAATGATAAAGTGAGTAATGTGTTTGGAATTATTAATAAAAGACTGCAGCAGCATATGGCACGCTATTCCCTTGAACTAATTCATTCGGAATTTCTGATGGATAGGTATAAGGACAGAAAAAATTTAAAAGAAATAACCTTGATTGATCAGCTGAGAGTGATCACCGCAAAATGGCTTTGTATCACTCCTCAGATTTTTCTTTATATTAATCCTTTTGTGGTACTGGATGAGTCAACAATTCAGGAGTTTCGGGAAATACTGCAGGATCTGACAAATCTGAATATTTCAGTAATTATCATGTCGGTTAACAGAGCGTGGCTTGATCTGACCTGTGATCGGGTAATATCTATTGATAAAAAATAAGATGCAAAGTACAGTCATTGTTCAAATTGTTATTTTCCCGGAATTATAGTAAAATGAATGCAGGCGGAAAGAGTTAATGGTATGGATATAGATCAGGCAAGAGAAATTTTAGATGTATCGGAAGAAGATGATGCATCTGCTGTTAAAAAGAAGTATCATCAGCTCATGGGCCGGCATCATCCGGATGCGGTAGGATCCGACAGCCCTGAATATATCAGCAGAGCGCAGAAAATAAATGAAGCCTATCATCTGCTGCGAAAAGAAAACTTTGGGGCGGGCAAAAGAAGCAGCCGACGAATAAAATGGACCGCAGATGTGAATGAAAAGGCCTTTTGTGAGCGGAATATTTATCTTTATTACAGCATGGAAAATGCACAGGGACTGTATTATAAGGCGGCCCGGGGCAAATATATGTGGGATCCCAAGGAGGAGGACTTCAGTCTGTTTCTCGTCAGCATTCGCTGTGCATCGGCGGAACTTTTGGAGAGAGCAGAAGAAAGCAGCGCTGTTTTGCGACCTGAGGAGGAAATAAAGGAACTGCGGTTTAAAGCACAGGTTATGCTTCTCTACAGTCTGGCACAGCAGTTTATTCATCCGGTGAAAGTCCTGCGGAAAATAGAAGGACCTGGTGAGGCAGATGAAGAGGGAAGGGCGATATACGTTTTTCAGGCTTTCCTGGGGAAAAAGGGATATGACCGGAACTTTAAGATACTGGAGCAGCTGCAGAAGGAAGAACCTATTATTCCCGGATCATTCCAGGATAATAAAATACTGGTTTTAAACAGTAAAGGGCAGATGCTGGGACATCTGTCATTTACAGAAGATTATCTGCATTTTCTGGTTGTTCCATTGCTGAAAAGCAAATTGGCGCAGGTAAAGATCATTGTGCGGGAAGCAGAAGTAAGAAAAAAACTTCATCCTTACAGAATAAAAGTAACGCTGGATTTTTATTTTCGTCTGGAAAAAGAAGCAGAGCAGTATAAATGCGGCGTTTCCAATCAGCATATAACGGAATTGCTGGAAAAATATAAAGAGTCATTTTGACAGACAGAAGGATACATATGAAATTGCTGGTAAAGACTTTTTTAGGAAAGTTTGATATCTACGATGAAAACCATGCTTGTGTTGGAAAAATCAAAAAAAAGATGCGGCACGCAGCAATATTGGAAGTGACCGATAGCAAGGGGCACAGTTTGTCTACTGTCAGAAAATGTGAAGATTCGATGGTGATAAATACAGAATGGAATGAGAATGAGGTGGCTTTCCTGTGCTATCGGACGGATGCCGAAGGGAAGAGAATTCAGGAAAGCCTGATCAGACCTCCAATGGCGGAAAAAGCTGAATTAAGTACGGAGCTGGGTTTTTTTGTTATTCTGCAGAAGTTGGACAGATCGTTTGAAATATCGCTGGACGGCAGGAATATTGCAAGAGTGACGCATATGCTGAGCAGAACAAAAGAAATTAGAACCTGTTCCAGTAATATACATGTACCGATAAAATGGTTAGAAATACTTTTTGCCTGTTGTTGGCATATGCTGCATGACGATGATGTGTATATGGTTTAAATGTTAGGCCCCCTGGATAGTTTTGACATCTCCAGGGGGCTGCTTTAGGGTTATTTATCTCCGTTAAATTCTTTTACTGCATCTATTAACGCTACCAGATTTTCAAGGGGTGTATTTGCCTGTACATCATGGACAGTATTAAAAACAAAGCCTCCGTTGTTTCCAAAAATCTCGCAGCGTTCCAGAACCTGTTGTCGTACCTGCTCAGGGGTTCCAAAGGGAAGGATTTCCTGCGTGTCGATTCCTCCGCCCCAGAATGTGATATCGTTTCCAAAATCATCTTTTAATCTGGCAGGATCCATACCGTCAGCAGAAGTCTGAACCGGATTAAGGGCGTCGAATCCTGATTCAATCAAAAGAGGAATCAACGGGCGTACAGCGCCGCAGTTATGTTTCAGTATTTTCCAATTGGTGTTTTTGTGAATCCAGTCGTTGACTTTTTTATAATAGGGCAGATAGCACTCTTTGTAGGTTTCCGGCGACACAAATAAGCTGTGCTGATGAGACAGATCGGCCGCACAGGTAAATACCACATCGATCAAATCTCCGCAGGTGTCGTTTACCCTTCTTAAATTTTCAAGGGCAATGTTCATCTGTCTGTCAAATACTTCCTTTACATAATCCTCCATGAGAAGGGGAGCGGTATACCAGTCTGTGTAATTTCTGATACCCTTTGGATTTTTGAGTCCCACACCTGGTATGTCAGCCGCGTCGCCAAGTCCCATGCCGGGAGCGCCAAATACAACGGCTCTGTCCTGACGTCTGCCGTTTTCGGCCTGCTCTTTTATGTAGGACAGATCATCTTCTCCCAGCAGTTGCCATTCCATCAGATTGTCAGTAGGTTTGATTTCATCTTCATCGTAAGTATCCTGCCGGAGAACTGCATCAAAATAAAAAGATTTTTCCGGCATATGTCCGGTTACAGGAAGGGAGGGGTCGTTGTTTGGTCTGACATACAGGCCCCCTTTTCCATCGCTTTCCGGATTGAATTCTGAAGGAACCAGTAAAATCTGTCCCTGTGGATTTTTCCATTCTTTTACTTTGTTTCTTTTCAGTCCGAAACTTGCACCGATGGGATAAGCCGGTGATAAATCCACACCAAGTGCATCCGCCAGGTCTTCGTCAATCATCCCTACCATGGTGAATACATCGACTACAGTAACGGGTCTTTTTTCCAAACCGTAATAATCCCTCAGCTTTTCTATGCAGCTTACGTGCATCGTTGTGCAGCATGTACCTCCGAAGTCAAAAGCAATTTTATCCGGCTGTTTATGAGACAGACTTGTCAATACTCTTTCTCTGTGATTCATGTGGTATCCTCCTTTTGTAGGCTCGTGCCTAATATGAGAAGATTATAGAACCGGATGAAAAATCTGTCAACACAAAAAGGAAAAGAAGTAATATATTGTTAGATAAGCATAAAAATAAAATTTAAAATATGTAAAAAATACATAATTGGCAATGCTGATAAAATAAAAAACAGAAAAAGTATCGTATATAAACTTTTTCTGTTTCTATTTTAGTAATCTATATTTTCACTGGTATGTATACGGATAGGCATGTATATATTGCCCGAGGGTAGAGTGTTCTTCAGACACAATTGTTCAAAAAGATAATGAACAGCAAGCTCGCCCTGACGGGGAAGATCCTGATCGATAATAAAATCTATTAATCCGGATTTGATCAAATATATGTTTTCAGGAAAAGAGTCGAAGCATACGATGTGGACGCGGGCCTGTAAATCAGATACTGCCCGTACTGCTTCGTTTACACATCCGCAGGTAATAAACAGATAAGTAAGATCAGGATGCCGCTGAAGCAGAAGCATCGTCTGCTCATAAGTTTTTCTGGGCTGTTCATCGGTATTTACGACATCAACGATTTTCAATAAGTTTTTGCTCTCCAGATAAGATTTAAAACCATGAAATCTGTCATTGTCAAAAGATGCAAAAATGGATCCCATCAAGACTGCAGCTGTTCCGCTGTTTCCTGAAGTCATTTCAACTAACTGAGCGGCTGTTCTTCCTGCCTGGTACATATTCTGTCCGATAAAGAAATTTCGTCTGCTGTCAGGACAGTCGGAATTGATGGTGATAACGTACTTTCCGGCGTCACGAAGACGGTTGATGGAATTGGCAATTCGAGGATCGTCAAAAGGGGTCAGGATAACAGCGGCAGTATCGGAATCTATCATAGAGTCCAGCAGATGCTGCTGGGCGGCCACATCAGGATAAGCCGTTACATAAGAAGTTACTTTAAACCCAAAAGCGCTGATGCTTTGAGCCTCCTTGTTGATTCCGCTGATCAGATACTGCAGTGAGTCCAGTGACAATAATACTGCGGCGATATTTACCGTTTTATTTTGTCTTTTTAATGCCTGTCCGATGATGTTGGGCTGATATCCCAGGTCTTTTATTACTTTTTGAACGCGCTTTGTCAACTCGGGGCTTACACCTGGCCGGTTGTGCAGAACTTTGTCCACTGTGGCGCGGCAGACATGGGCTTCTTCGGCAATTTGTTTTATTGTGACAGCTATTTTAAACACCTCCCGTGTGAAATAATTAGAATCAGCTCCATTTCATAATGCCATAAAACATTGTATTATGCAATATCGTAGGTACGATAATATTTCATAATATTGGTTTTTTGAGTGAAATATACCAAATATATTTCAAGATATATGTGAAATTGCACTAATAATATTCAAAGTACCACGATAATATTGACAAAATTTCAAAAAAGAGATAGAATTACCGTATCGTAGGCACGAGCATAAATATAAAAAGGTAATAAAAATTGCGATTTATCAGGTAAAAATTGGATATTTTAATGAAAATCATGATAATATACGTGTCTACAGGGAAGGGGATGGTAAAAGCGTATGGAAAAATCACAATACGTACTGGAAATGAAAAATATTGTTAAAGTATTTCCAGGTGTGCGCGCGCTGGATGGTGTTGATTTAAAAGTCAGACCAGGATCCGTGCATGTAATCTGCGGAGAAAACGGCGCGGGGAAATCTACTTTGATGAAAATCATCAATGGTACATATGTGGCGGATGAAGGAGAAATGTTTTTTAATGGCAAGAAAATTGGTTCACATACGGTGCAGGATACGTTAAACATGGGGATTGCCATGATTTATCAGGAGTTAAATCCAGTGTTGGAAATGACAGTTGCTGAAAATATCTGGCTGGGAAGAGAACCAAAACGGGGAAAATTTGTGGATTATAAGAAGATGTACCGTGATACTCAGACTCTGCTGGACAAATTACAGCTGCCATATAAGGCAAATCAGAAAATGTATGAGTTGTCAATTGCAGGGCATCAGCTGATAGAAATTGCAAAAGCAATTTCGGTTAATGCTTCTGTAATTATCATGGATGAGCCTTCTTCTGCTATTGGGAATGAAGAAATTGAGGTTCTTTTCAAACAGATTTTTTCTTTGAGAGATGAAGGCACTGCCATAATCTATATCACACATAAGATGGACGAAATATTCAGAATTGCCGATGATATAACAATTATCCGGGACGGAAAACTGGTTGAGGAAGGACCGGCTCATTGTTATGATCCGGAGAAACTGATCAGCAGGATGGTCGGACGAGAAATCAGCAACATATTTCCCAAGGACAGTACGGTACCTATCAAGGATGTAATTTTTGAGGTGAAAAATCTGACGCAGGAAAAATGTGACGGCGGAAGATTCCGGGATATCAGCTTTCAATTACATGCAGGTGAAATTTTGGGATTTGCCGGTCTGGTGGGGGCTGGAAGAAGCGAATTAATGAGAGCGATTTTTGGACTTGATAAATACTCTTCCGGTTCTGTTTACATAGAAGGAAAAGAGGTGAGGATAAAGAATACCCGGGATGCCATTAATAAAGGAATTGCCATGGTGAATGAAGACAGGAGAACGTACGGGCTGATTTTGGAAAGAAGTATCCATGATAATATATCGCTGGTTAATATGAAAAAATATACGAAAGGTTTGATCAATGATAAAAAAATCAGTAAAGATACAGAAGATATGGTCCGGTTGCTTCAGATAAAAATTGCAGATGAGAATGTGGAGGCAGGAACGCTTTCCGGTGGAAATCAACAAAAAGTAGTTCTGGCAAAATGGCTGACGGGAGATGTAAAAATACTGATTCTGGATGAACCGACGAGAGGCATTGACGTAGGCGCAAAGTCGGAAATTCATAAACTGATGACAGAATTTGCACGTCAGGGCATGGGGATTATTATGATTTCCAGTGAACTTCCGGAGGTGCTGGGAATGTCAGACCGGGTTATTGTGATGCAGGAGGGAATTATACAGGGAATTATCAGCCGGGATGAAGCTCAGATGACACAGGAAGGGATCATGAAGCTAGCTACGAGAGGAGTAAAGAGGTAATGGAAAAGAAAAAAATAAATATTGGTCAGTTCTATGGAAAATATGGAATATTTATAATCCTTGCGGTGATTTTTGTAGTTTCATCGGTTGCAGTAAGCGGATTTTTAAGCATGTACAACATCATGAATATTCTTTTAGCCATAGCCTGTACAACGACTCTGGCCCTTGGTGCAACTTTTATCATTATTCTGGGAAATATCAATATAGCCTATGGTTCTGAACTGGCTTTTGTGGGTTGTATTTCGTGTATTGTTAATGTAAAAACAGGTTCTTTGCTTTTATCAGTAGCGGTAGCGATTATCATGGGACTTGCTCTGGGTGCGCTGACAGGATTTGTCATTACAAAATTTTCCGTACCTGCATTTATCATGACGCTGGCCCTTACGGAAGCAGCACGGGGCGGAGCGGTTTTGGTTACGGATGGAAATACCATATCAAACCTTACGAAATCCTATACATTTATGGGACAGGGATATGTGGGCCCCATTCCGATGGCGATTATAATTTTGGCGGCTGCCTTTGTGATTATGTGGATCATTTTGAACAAAACGCCTTTTGGCCGTTATATCTATGCAGTAGGCGGAAACAGCAAAGCGGCGGAGGCCTCCGGTATAAAACCGGCCAGAATTATATTTATTGCATATCTGATTGACGGAGTTTTAGTGGGAGTGGCCAGTCTTCTTTTGATGGCAAGATTGAATTCAGGTGTTCCAGGTGCGGGACTTACATATGAGATGGATGCAATTACGGCAGTTATTGTAGGGGGAACCTCCATGTCCGGCGGTTCCGGTACCTTATTTGGGACAATTGTCGGAGCGGTTATTGTAGGAATCATCAATAATGTTCAGACTTTGATCGGTGTGGATTCCAATGTGCAAAGAGTAGTGAAAGGATGCATCATCGTGCTGGCGGTCATTATTGATGTTATTTCTAAAAAATCAATGAAAAAAAGCAGGTAAAGTGTGAAGGAGGAAATGAAATGATGAAATGGAAAAAAAGTATGGCAATAATGATGGCAGGGTGTATGACAATGGGGCTGCTGGGAGGCTGCGGTTCCAAGAACGGTTCGGGAGATTCTTCAGCTCAGAACAGTGATGCATTCTCTATAGGTTATGTAAACCTTGCTGACACGGATGTATTTTGTATGTCGCGTGAAAATGCATTGAAAGCAGTGGTTGACGATTCCAGATATAGTATATCTTTTACAGATGGAAATAATGATAATCAGAAACAGCTGGATCAGGCGAACTCCTTTTTGGCCAAAAATGTAGATCTTCTAATGCTGGTTCCTGCGGATTCAGAGGCGATTACCCCGGCAATAGACGCGGCAAATCAAAAAGGAACTCCGGTTATCTGCTTTGGAATCAGAGCGAATTCGGGAGAGTATACATTTGTAGGTTCAGATGATACAGAAGCCGGAAGACTGCAGGGTGAATATATGGCAGAAAATCTTCCGGAAAACGCAAAAATTTTATACTGTGCCGGATCAGAAGGATATCAGCAGACAACACAGCGCAGGGACGGTTTTAAAGAAGCGCTGGAGTCTGCAGGAAGAACGGATGTGGAGATACTGGATGAGCAAAGCGGAGAATATGATAAAAGTAAGGCCATGGAAGTGTGTGACTCCTGGATTCAGTCTTTTTCAGATGGAAGCGGCGGCGTAGAATTTGACGCAATCGTGTGTGCCAATGACCAGATGGCTTTGGGATGCGCAGAATCGTTAAAAGGTGCAGGTATTTTAAAGGGAAATAATGAGGTTTTGATTTCCGGAGTTGATGGAACAGACGATGGTATAGCAGCTGTAAAAGAAGGCAACATGGCTCAAACTGTTTTGCAGGATGCACAGGGTCAGGCAGAAGCGGCTTATGAAGCGATTCAGACAATAGACAATGGAGAAGAACCTGAGGAAGAGTACATTGTTCCCTTCCAGTCCATTACCAAAGAGAATGTAGATGAAATGTAAAACGATGGCGTCTGTTTAAAATAGACAGGCATATTAAAACCCCTCCGGCAGGAATTGTGACCTGTCGGAGGGGTTTTTGCGGGTTTTAAGCCCGCCTGAAATGCTTAATCCAGTTCCAGCTTTCCGGTATAAAGCTGGTGGTAGGTACCCTTCTGAGCAAGCAGCTCGTCGTGGGTTCCTCTTTCTATGATGCGTCCATGTTCCAGAACCATGATAGCATCGCTGTTGCGGATGGTGGACAGCCTGTGGGCGATTACAAATACGGTACGTCCCTTCATCAGGTTATCCATACCTTCCTGAACGATACGTTCTGTACGGGTATCGATGCTTGAGGTAGCTTCATCCAGGATCAGCACCGGCGGATCTGCAATTGCCGCACGGGCGATTGCCAGCAGCTGCCGCTGTCCCTGTGAGAGCTCTTCACCATCGCTGGTAAGCATGGTGTCGTATCCGTTGGGAAGCATCTGGATAAACTGATCGGCATGAGCCAGTTTTGCAGCTGCGTAAACTTCACCGTCTGTGGCATCCAGCTTACCGTAGCGGATGTTTTCCTTGATGGTTCCGGTGAACAGGTGCGTATCCTGAAGTACGATTCCAAGAGAACGGCGAAGATCAGTCTTCTTGATCTTATTGATATTGATTCCGTCATACCGGATCTTTCCGTCCTGCACATCGTAAAACCGGTTAATCAGATTGGTAATTGTGGTTTTTCCGGCTCCTGTGGAACCTACGAAAGCCAGTTTCTGTCCCGGTTTAGCGTAAAGAGACAGATCGTGAAGCACCATGTGGTCCGGTGTGTATCCAAAGGACATATCGAAGAATCTTACATCGCCTTTTAATTCCGTATAAGTTACGGTTCCGTCCGCCTTATGGGGATGTTTCCAGGCCCAGATACCGGTACGTTCTTCACACTCTGTGAGAACACCATCGGAAGTCCATTTTGCATTGACCAGCGTTACGTATCCGTCGTCGGTTTCCGGTTCTTCATCAATCATGTTGAAAATACGTTCCGCACCGGCTAAAGCCATGATGATGGAGTTAAACTGCTGGGCAATCTGCATGAAGGGCTGGGTGAAGCTCTTGGTAAACTGCAGGTACGATGCCATGACACCCAGAGTAATTCCGCCGATTCCCAGAACGGAGAGTATGCCGCCGAAAACTGCGGTAAGTACAAACTGGACGTTTCCCATATTTCCGATGATGGGTCCCATCATGGACGCAAATGTATGGGCGGTGGAGGCGCTCTCATAAAGTCTTTCGTTTAACTCGTCAAACTCTTCTTTGGTCTTGGCCTCGTGATTGAATACCTTGATGACCCTTTGTCCGTTCATGTGTTCTTCCACATAACCGGTGATATTTGCCAGATCAACCTGCTGACGGATGAAATATTTTCCACTGTTTCCGCCGATAAATTTGGCAATCAGAATCATCACCAGAATGACCAGAACCGCAAGCAGTGTTAAGATAGGACTTAATGCCAGCATGGAAATAAAGGTTACCACGATGGTAAAGCTGGACATCAGCACCTGCGGAATGGACTGGTTGATCATCTGGCGCAGGGTGTCCGTATCGTTGGTGTAAAGACTCATGATAGATCCATTGGTATTCTGATCAAAATACCGAATAGGCAGAGTCTGCATATGTTCAAACATTTCATCTCTTACTTTTTTCAATACACCCTGACCGATGATGACCATCATACGGCTGTATATGAAAGAGGCGATTACGCCCAGGATGAAAATGCAGGCCAGTACGGCCAGAGCTCTGTAAAGACCCGAGAAATCGGGATTGGCCTTTCCGATCAGGGGGATGATGTAATCATCCAGAAGAAAACGCAGAGACAATGATACGGAAATTGTAGAGACAGAGCACATAAGGATGCAGAAAATTACGATAATGAACTGCACCTTATAAGCGCTGGTCACGTATTTCAATAACCGGGCGGCCGTTTTTAATGTACCACGGGATATTCTGGCACGGCTGTTTTTATTGTTGGCCATCTTCTTCACCTCCCTTTACCTGTGATTCATAGATTTCACGGTAAATTTCATTGGTTTTCAGAAGTTCTTCAGAAGTACCGATTCCGTTGATTTCTCCGTTTTCCATCACGATAATCATATCGGCGTCTTCTACAGAAGAAATCCTCTGTGCAATAATAATCTTTGTGGTATCCGGAATTTCTTCCCGGAATGCTTTGCGAATCATCGCGTCGGTTCTTGTATCGACTGCGCTGGTGGAGTCGTCCAGTATCAGGACCTTCGGTTTTTTCAGAAGGGCTCTTGCGATACACAGACGCTGTTTCTGACCGCCGGATACGTTATTGCCGCCCTCCACGATCATGGTATTGTACTGAGCGGGAAATTCCCGGATAAAGCTGTCAGCCTGAGCCAGCTTACAGACTCTTTCCACTTCTTCCTTGCTGGCGTTTTCATCTCCCCAGCGGATGTTGTCATAGATTGTTCCGGTAAACAGCACATTTTTCTGCAGTACCATGGAAACCTGGTCGCGGAGGGATTCCAGTTTATAATCCCGTACGTCCACATCGCCCACCATGACGCTTCCTTTTGTCACGTCGTATAATCTGGGAATCAGCTGCACCAGAGTACTCTTGGCGCTTCCGGTACCGCCGATGATTCCCACCATCTGGCCGGATTTGATTTTCAGACTGACGTTTTTAAGAGAGAGTGAACCTCCTTCTCCGGAGTAGCTGAAATCAACATTTTTAAATTCAATGTCGCCGTTTGCCACTTCCGTTCTGGCATTTTCCTTATCTTCCATTTCAGGAACCTCATCCAGAACTTCCTGTATACGGTCTGTGGATGCCTGGGCGATCATGATTAATACAAATACAAAGGAGACAATCATCAAAGAGGTCAGAATCTGAAGCGCATATACGATTACACTGGTCAGCTGGCCTGTCTCCATGGTTCCCAGGATGATATCCTGACCGCCGATCATAACCATGCACAGAACGACCACATACATGGTAAACATCATAACCGGGTTGTTCCAGGACACAATTTTTTCCGCTTTGGTAAACAGATTGTAGACACTGCTGGAAATTTTATGGAACTTTTCATCCTCATAGTCAGCTCTTACGTAAGCTTTTACGACACGGGATGCGTTTACATTTTCCTGTACGGTATTGTTGAGGACATCGTATTCGTCAAATACCTTGATAAAATGCGGATGAGCTTTTTTGGCGATGAAGATCAGAAGTCCGCCCAGGAACGGTATTGTTATAAGAAGTATTACGGCGATCTTCACGTTGATCGTCAGAGTCATCACAAGTGAAAGAACGATCATAATCGGGGCACGTACCAACAGACGAATCGTCATCATGTATGCCATCTGAATGTTGGTGATATCGGTTGTCATCCTTGTTACCAGACTGGATGTGGAAAAATGGTCGATGTTTTTAAATGAAAAATCCTGGATTTTATAATAAATATCCTTACGCAGATTTTTTGCGTATCCAGATGAAGCTATGGCGCCCATTCGTCCGGCGTAAGCGCCGAAAAACAAGGCAACCACAGCCATTACAATCAGAATCAATCCAGTTTTCAAAATATAGCTCAGATCATTGTTGGCAATTCCCACATCAATGATTTTAGCCATCTGCAGGGGAATCAGAACTTCCATGAACACTTCGAAAATAACAAGAATCGGTGTCAGGATAGATTCCTTTTTGTACTCCCGTACAGATCGAAGAAGTTTTCGATTCATTCGTTTTCCCTTCCTTTCATTTTTGATAGCGTTATATACTATAATACCACTTTTTATCCATGTATGGTCAATAGTTTTTATAAAAATATAGTGCAAAAGGTAAATCTTTGTTATGATTGATGTGTATTTAAAAAAATACATAAAAAAATTTGGCAGAAAGCACAAAGATTAAAATTTGCAGGACACAGCGGCAATTGATTCCTTTTCATATCTATGCTAACATATAGAGACTAGAAGGGAATGGAAACGTTGAAATGAATTATATAGTATTTGATTTGGAATGGAATCAGTGCCCATACGGAAAAGAAAAAGAAAATCCCCGCCTTCCTTTTGAGATTATTGAGATTGGCGCGGTAAAGCTCAATGAAAATATGCAGGTGACGGGGGAATTTCATAAGCTGATACATCCGATGGTATACAAACGGCTCCATCGAAAAACCAGAGAAATTCTGGATATCGATATGAAATCACTGAAAGAGGGAGCTTTTTTCTATCAGGCAGTCAGAGAATTTCTCCAGTGGTGCGGGGAAGACTATATGTTCTGCACCTGGGGAAATATGGATCTGATTGAACTTCAGAGAAATATGAAATATTACGGACTTCAGGAGCTGCTGCCGGGACCTGTCCGGTTTTACGATGTCCAAAAGCTTTTCAGCATAGCTTTTGAAGATGGAAAATCCCGCAGAGCGCTGGAATACGGGATCGATTATCTGCATCTGGAAAAATCGGAGGATTTTCACCATGCTCTGACCGATGCTCATTATACGGCGAAGATACTGAAAAGAATAGATTCCAGTGTTGTGAGATCTAATTTTTCCATAGACTGTTATCAGAATCCAAAGACGAAAGAAGAAGAAATACGTATCGTTTATGACCGGTATGTCAAATACATTTCCCGTGAATTCAAAAGTAAGGAAGAGGCGCTCAAAGACAGAGAAATTGCAGCCAGCCAGTGTTTTCTTTGCGGGAAAAACGCCCGAAAAAAAATACGGTGGTTCTCCATAAATGCAAAAAATTATTACTGTATGGCTCTTTGTCCCAGGCACGGCTATCTGAAGGGAAAAATCCGGATGAAAAAGACAGATGAGGGAAAGATCTATGTGATAAAAACCATAAAGCTGTCTGATGAGGCGGAAGCAGCGTTGATCCGGGAAAAGAGAGAGATCTTGAAAAAGAAAAGGAAGAACAGGAAAGTGTAAACGCCGGTGTACAGGATGAAAGACAGAGAAGATGAGATCATGGTCAGCGTGCTGATGTTTGTTTATAACCATGAGAAATATCTGAGGAAGGCGCTGGAAAGCGTGATCAGACAGGAGACGGATTTTCGTTATGAGATCATTGTCCATGACGATGCTTCCACAGACGGTTCGGCTGAGATTATTAAAGCATATGCTAGAAAGTATCCGGATTTGTTTGTGCCCATTTTGCAGGAAGAAAATCAGATGCAGCAGGGGATATCCATCGTGGATGAATATCTGATGCCGCGGGTTAAAGGAAAGTATATTGCTCACTGTGAAGGGGACGATTTCTGGACAAAAAGGGAAAAGCTGCAGGTTCAGGTGGAGTTTCTGGAGGAGCATGAGGAATATGCCGGGATTGCCCACAACTGTCAGGTTGTGGATGAGCGGGGGCGCCAAAGGAAACCGGTGGAAAAATTTTGGCCCTTTAAAAATCCTTACATATATACTTTAAAGGATCTGATTCTGGAAGAACGTATGCCGGGGCAGACGGCCTCTGTTTTGTACCGCAGGAAATATCAGACGCAGATGGGAGATGCTCAAAAAGACGCTTACCGGAAAATCCGCTGCTGTGTGGGAGACAGGAGAAGGACGCTTTTGATCCTGCTTAATGGGCCCGTATACTGCATGAACCGGACCATGAGCGCCTACCGCTATGTTCCGGATCACGGTCAGAGCTGGAATGCCCGTGTCCGCGGAAAGAATCTGGCGGGCAGATATTTCATACAGGAGAAAGACTTTCGCTGCTTTGCCCGGACCTATTACAAAGTGCGGCTCTCCAATGATTATGTTCTGTTTGGAACCGGAATCATGGCTCTGCTTCGATTTCTGATAAATCCCGTTGAAAGCAATCAAAAAGAGCTGAAGCTGATTCTGAATGAGTATAAAAGTCCGCTTCATTTTGGAATTTTCATGATCCGGTGTTTTCCAAAAGCTCTGCAGACCCTGATCGCGCGAACCATTCGGAAAGTAAAAGGAATATGATGCAGTCTGAACATACAAAGAAAAAAGTAATTCACGGACTTTTCTGGAGATATCTGGAACGAACAATTGCCCAGGGCATCCAGCTGGCCGTTTCCCTGGTACTGGCCCGCCTTCTGATGCCGGAAGAATACGGCATGATGAGTCTTGTGACGGTTTTTATCAATATTGCGCTGGTCTTTGTACAAAGCGGATTCGGCAACGCGCTGATTCAGAAAAAAGAGGCGAATCACGAAGATTTTTCCACGGTTTTTTATTTCAGTATACTGTTTGGAGTGGCGCTGTATGTGCTTATGTTTCTGGCCGCTCCCTGGATCAGCGGGTTTTATCGGTATGAGGGACTGACGCCGGTTATCCGGGTGCTGTCCCTGTCCCTGATTTTGGCCGGGATCAACAATGTGCAGCAGGCATACGTTTCCCGCACCATGCAGTTTAAAAAATTCTTTTTTTCTACGGTCTTTGGCAGTATCCTGTCGGCAGTGACCGGGATCGGAGCGGCGCTGGCGGGTCTTGGGATATGGGCGCTGGTGATTCAGCAGCTGACAAATCAGCTGACGGATACGCTGATTCTCTGGATTACTGTGGGGTGGAGGCCGCGAAGAGAATTTTCCCTTTCTTCCATGAAGGAAATTTATAACTACGGCTGGAAGCTTCTTTGTTCCAGTCTTCTGGATACCGTATATAATAATCTTTATACGCTGGTAATCGGCAAACGGTTCAGCTCCTCCCAGGTGGGTTATTTCGACAAGGGAAGACAGTTTCCCTCGCTGATTATCGTAAACATTAACGCCACCATTCAGTCGGTGATGTTTCCCGCCCTGTCCAGTCAGCAAACAGATCAAAAAAGACTGAAGGCCATGACAAGGAGAGCCATCACCACCAGTACCTTTCTTATCTTTCCCTGTATGATGGGACTGGCAGTGACGGCGGAACCGTTGATTTTACTCCTGCTTACAAAAAAGTGGCTTCCCGCCGTAAAGTTTCTGCAGTGCTATTGTCTGATCTATGCGTTATGGCCGGTTCACACGGCAAATCTGCAGGCGATCAACGCAGTGGGGCGAAGCGATCTATACCTGAAGCTGGAGCTGATCAAAAAGGGTACGGGTCTTCTTATTCTTCTTATCACCCTTCCTGTGGGACTGGATGCGATGATGGCAGGCAGCTGCGTCAACGCCTTTATCGGACTGTTTTTGAATGCGCTTCCTAACAGCAGACTTCTGGGATACAGCTTAAGGGAGCTTCTTAAGGATCTGGCGCCTTCTGGCTTTTTGTCCCTTGTCATGGGGGGCGTTGTTTTTGCAGCAGGACTTTTTATTACGAATCCGCTCTTTAAGCTTCTGGTTCAGATTCCGACGGGGATTTTATGCTATGTTCTGACAGCATCCCTGTTTCAGGCGGAGAGCTTTAACTATATAAAAGATATATTGAAACAGATAAGAGTGAGAAAAAATGAATCCTGAAATTTTTGTAACCAGGCCGGCCTTGCCGCCGCTGGAAGAGTACATAGAAGAAATAAAAAAGATCTGGGACAGCGGCTGGCTGACCAACATGGGAAAGATGCATGAAAATCTGGAGCGGGAGCTGAAAACATATCTTAAGGTGGATGGACTGTCCCTAATGAGCAGCGGCCATATGGCGCTGGAGCTGTGCCTGCAGGCCATGAATCTGACCGGGGAAGTGATCACTACGCCCTTTACCTTCGCCTCCACCACCCATGCCATTGTGCGAAGCGGCCTTAAGCCGGTATTTTGTGATATTGATCCTGGGACTTATACCATCGATGCAAAGAAAATTGAAGATTTGATTACGAAGCAAACCTGCGCCATTGTTCCGGTCCACGTCTATGGAAATGTCTGTGATACGAAGCAGATTGAAGAAATCGCAAAAAAATATAGCCTGAAAGTGATTTACGACGCCGCCCACGCCTTTGGAGTGAAAGTCGGTGAGAGAGGAATCGGAAGTTTTGGCGACGCATCCATTTTCAGCTTTCATGCGACGAAGGTTTTCCATACTATCGAAGGCGGGGCGGTTTCTTTTTCGGACCCTGCTCTTTCCCTTTCCCTTTATCATCTGAAAAATTTCGGGATTATGGGACCTGAGTCTGTGGAGGGAATCGGCGCCAACGCCAAAATGAATGAATTCCAGGCGGCTATGGGACTGTGCAATCTGCGGTATATAAAGGAAAATATTCAAAAAAGGCGACGCCTGTGGGAACAGTATCAGGAAAGGCTGGCAAAGCTTCCCGGTCTTGTGCTGCCAAAGCTGCAAAAAGGCGTATCGTACAACTATGGTTATTTCCCGCTGATGATAGAGGAAGAAGTCTTTGGCTGCAGCCGTGACCGGACGGCGCAGCTTCTGGAAGAGAGTAAAATCATGGTGAGAAAGTATTTTTATCCTCTGACCAGTGATTTTGCCTGTTATGAAGGGAGACTGGATCCCGGAAATACGCCGATTGCGAAAAAAGCGGCGGCCCAGGTAATGACGCTGCCGTTGTACCCGGAATTAACGGCATCTGAGGTTGAGAGAATCTGCAGCCGGCTTTGGCAAATTCATCAAAAGGAGAAAGGATTCTAAATAAGCAGATATGAAGATAGGAATCATGCAGCCCTACTTTTTTCCTTATATCGGATACTGGCAGCTGATGAAACTGACGGACCGTTATATTATTTATGACGATGTGAACTTTATAAAAGGCGGTTGGATCAACCGCAACCGGATTTTGATAAACGGACAGGGCGCTTATATAAACGTACCCATGCGGGGAGCCAGTCCCAATAAAAAAATCAACGAAGTTGAGGCTGATATTTCAAAGATTTTTCTGGAAAAGACGGGAAGGAAACTTAAGGGAGCCTATGCGAAAGCGCCGTATTTTCAGGAAGTTTTTCCTTGGGTGATGGAAACGATGGATTTCCCGGCGGAAAAACTTAGTCAGTACCTGACTCATCTTATCAGAAAGACGGCGGAAAGACTAAAGATAAACACAGAGTTTATCGTCTCTTCCGATTATTCTTACGATGTTCAGCTTCATGGGGAAGATCGGGTTCTGGCGCTCTGCGGCAGATTCCAGGGGGATGTCTATTATAATGCCATCGGAGGAAAAAAGCTTTATTCAATCGATCATTTCCGGGAAAATAATCTGAAACTTTGTTTTGTGGAATCCGCAGAGATTACATACCGGCAGTTTGGGAATCCCTTTGTTCCCAATCTTTCCATCATTGACGTGCTGATGTTTAATGGATGGGAAAAGACGAAGGAGTATCTGGATATGGTACGGATATATCAGGAGGAGAGAAACAGCGATGGAACATAAATATTGGAATCTGTTTGATCACATACACGAAGAACTGACGGAATACTACTTTCGCTGGTATTTTGACAGACCGGTGGTTGTAACGATGCAAAGGGACGAGGAGCTGCATCAGATCCAACGGCTGCTGGTGAAATGTCTTCATTTTTATGCACAGCATTATGAGGAGTATCTGGATATCATTCCTTACGATGAACAGATTTTATCTGTATTGGAAATGACCCGGGGAAAGGAATACAGGCTGGGGACCTTCCGGCCGGATTATGTCATCAGCAAAAACGATGAGATTCTGGTGTGTGAGATTACCTCCCGCTTTTTTGGAAATGGATACTTTCTTTCCTTTTTCGCAGATAAAAGGGGAAAGGAACTGGCAGAGGCGGCAGGAATCCGATCTGATGACGGGCGGATGGAGGAAATGCTTGCATTCTTCGCCTCTCTGGCAGACGACTGTAAAAAGGTCTGTGTGGTCAAAAGCTCGGACCGGTCGGATTCTATCCGGCTGTACGTCCCCTTTTACCGCGCTCTGGGAAAAGAGGTGGTGGTGCTGGAGGCGGATGAAATAAAAGACAGGGAAGATGCTCTTTGCGACAGTTTGATTTTAAGCGCCTTAAATCAGAAAGATCTTTTGCGTCTGCCTCAAAGAATCTTAAAAAGGATGGCAGAGCAGCCTCACTATAATGATTTTCGCTCGGTGTTTCTGGCCCATGACAAGCGGCTGTTTACACTTTTTTTCCAGGATGATTTTACCGGACGGTTTCTTACGGCGGAGGAAACGGGATTCTTAAGGAGTCATGTGATTCCCACTGCGGTCCGGGGAAATCGTCCCGAAATGTGGGAGGATGCCAGGAAGCATAAGGATGGTTATATCGTGAAGCATTCCTGTCTGGGAAAGAGTGAAAAGGTATATGCCGGCTGTATGACGGATCAGGATCAGTGGGATATGCTGTTTGACTCCGGGCAGATCAGTGAGATGATTCTGCAGCCCTTTATCTCACAGCGGACTCACCCCAATCGCTGGGAGGGAAAAGACTATACGGAATATATTTCCGGAACCATTCTGTGTGTGGACGATTCGTATTACGGCACCGGGCTGTTTCGTTCCTCCTCCCTTCCGGTATTGAATAAAGGAGATGATCGTAAGGCGGGGATGATTGTAACAGATGAATTCGATAAATTTAAGGGGAACTGCCTGTTTTTATAGGCGGTTCCCCCTGCATTATTGTCAGTCCTTTTGCCGGAATAAACCGGACTGGTATCCCAGACACTGGAATCCGTTGGCGTTGATGACCGGTATCAGACTGTTGTCAATCTGAAGCTGTTTTCTTACCCAGTAGCAGATGCTGGTGGTCATACCAAGGTCTTTGGTATAATCCATCATTTTTTTAATATTTTCAATGCTAAGCGCCCGGTCCGGGGCTGTCCGTCCCCTTTGCTTTTTGTGATCAGCGTTTGACGGCATCAGATAATCTTCATAAAGTTTTTTCTCCAGCGCTTTGTCGTAATATCCCAGCCACTGTCCCAGCATGGTGAGATTTTCCATGCAGGCGGTGAGAAACTCCGGTTTATAATTGATGATGCCCACATCGTGGAGGGCGTCGAAAAATTCTTTTATGTGCTCCCGGGTCAGATAAGGGGTAAAGATGGGCTGGACAAGGGCTGAGTTGGCCATGATTCCCCGTTCCTGACAGAGACGGACCGCTTTTAACCGTTCTTCGATGGGAGCGGCGTAGGGCTCCAGAATGTTTCGGAACCGGGCGGGCATAATGGAAACACTGGTGTTAAACTGCATACGGTCTTTCAGCTTTTCAAAAAGATCCAGAATCGTTTCCCCCTCATATTCGCAGAGCAGATGATCTGCGCCTGCTTTGGAGGCGATGAAAAGCCGTGCGTTGGAATCCGGATATTCTTCAAAGTGAGCAATGAATTCTTTGAGGATTCTGTGGGCGATGCCGGTTTTCAGTGTGGGCTCCTGAAGCGCTTCTGTTTTGGGTGAAAAATAGTAGTAATGATTCCAGTTTTTCCCACGACTGATTTCAGTAATCTTACGCTCAATTTCTTTCTTTTTTTCGGGCTCGGTCTCGATGGCCTGAGCAAGATCTCTTAAAAGCTGATTTTTTTTGTGGATATCTTCCTGGGAAGCAGGTGCCAGGGGGGTCCCGTTCATTTCCTTCAAAAGTTTCCGCACGTAAAGATGGTAATTGTCAAAGGCGGTCAGGGTCTGTTCGTGCACGCCGTCTGTGACAAGGCAGTACTGGCAGCCCACATTGCAGCCTTTGACCGGATTGATTTCAAAGGTAAGGGTTGGACATCTGCCGGTATAATTGTGTATCTCTGTCTCAACTTTATCGGGATCAATTTCCTCCAGGACCAGCCGGGAGACGGGAATTACCGTCCTGTTTTTTAATCGTTCCATAAAGATGCGGGATCCTCTGATCAGCCCCGCCATTGTCTCTTCGGATGGTTCTGTCGTTACTCCCAGCTCTTTTAGATATTCCCGGTCTACGATCCTGGGTATGAAGCCTTCCATGGAATACACATCCGTATCATGGGAGTAGAAATTGTTAAAAGTTGTTTCCTTTTTCATTGGTACCTCCATTGATTTCCCCTCAGTATTGTATTTATTATATATGAAATTGTACAAAAATTAAATACCCATTGACAATCAGCAAATACTTTATTTATAATGATACTATTCTGAGAAAAACTATGAAGGAGACAGTACGCTGTATTGAAGATCAAAGAGAGCCGGGGACGGTGGAAGCCTGGTATCAGTAGATGCAGAAGAACATCACTCCCAAGTTGCCTGTCTGAAAGGATGATCCGAGTAAGAAGAGCCGGATTCCCCCCGTTACAGGGGACGCGTATGATAGTATGTTGTAAGAGGTGGTTACGAAGCATTGCTCTCGTCCTGTTGCAGGACGGGAGCTTTCTTGTTTCAGGATGCAGGAGGAATACTATGTATAAGAAAGTATCGACAAACTTAAATTTTGTGGACCGGGAAAAGGAAGTTGAAAAATTCTGGGATGAAAACCATATCTTTGAAAAAAGTATGGAAAACAGAAAAGAAGGACCCACTTATACCTTTTATGACGGTCCGCCCACGGCAAACGGAAAACCCCATATCGGCCATGTGCTGACCCGTGTAATCAAAGATATGATTCCCCGTTACCGCACCATGAAAGGTTATATGGTTCCAAGAAAAGCGGGATGGGATACCCACGGACTTCCGGTGGAGCTGGAAGTGGAGAAGAAGCTGGGGCTGGACGGCAAAGAACAGATCGAAGAGTATGGTCTGGAGCCCTTTATCAAACACTGTAAAGAAAGTGTCTGGAAATACAAAGGAATGTGGGAAGACTTTTCCGGTACCGTCGGATTCTGGGCGGATATGGAACATCCCTATGTTACCTATGACAACAATTTTATCGAATCCGAATGGTGGGCATTAAAACAGATCTGGGAAAAGGGTCTTTTGTACAAAGGCTATAAAATCGTGCCTTACTGCCCCAGATGCGGAACGCCTCTTTCCAGTCATGAAGTGGCGCAGGGCTATAAAGATGTAAAAGAACGGTCCGCTGTCGTTCGTTTCAAGGTAAAAGACGAGGACGCTTATATCCTGGCATGGACCACCACGCCCTGGACTCTGCCCTCCAACGTGGCACTCTGCGTACATCCGGATGAGACTTATGTAAAAGTGAAAGCAGCTGACGGCAATACCTATTATATGGCGGAAGCCCTTCTGGATACCATTTTAGGCAAGTTTGCCGAGGATGAAAAGCCCGCTTACGAGATTCTGGAAAAATATGTGGGAAAAGATCTGGAATACAAGGAGTATGAGCCGCTGTTCCCCTTTGTGAACCCCAAAGAAAAGGCATATTATGTAACCTGCGATACCTACGTTACACTGACGGACGGTACCGGCGTCGTTCATATTGCGCCTGCCTTCGGTGAGGACGACTCCAATGTGGGAAGAATTTACGGTCTTCCATTTGTTCAGCTGGTGGATGAAAAGGGAGAGATGACGAAGGAAACGCCCTGGGAGGGTACCTTCTGTAAGGAAGCGGATACGCCCATTCTGGAAGATCTGGAAAAAAGAGGGCTGCTTTTTGACGCGCCCAAATTTGAACACAGCTATCCCCACTGCTGGAGATGTGATACGCCCCTTATCTACTATGCAAGAGAATCCTGGTTTATCAAGATGACGGCGGTGAAGGATGACCTGATCCGCAATAATAATACCATCAACTGGATTCCGGAGAGCATCGGAAAAGGCCGGTTCGGCGACTGGCTGGAAAATGTTCAGGACTGGGGTATCAGCCGAAACCGTTACTGGGGAACTCCCCTTAACATCTGGCAGTGTGAGTGCGGCCATATGCATTCTATTGGAAGTATTGCGGAATTAAAAGAGATGTCCGATAACTGCCCCGATGAAATCGAGCTGCACCGTCCGTACATCGACAGCGTGACCATCAAGTGTCCGGTATGCGGAAAAGAGATGCACCGGGTGCCGGAGGTTATCGACTGCTGGTTTGATTCAGGAGCCATGCCCTTTGCGCAGCATCACTATCCCTTTGAAAACAAAGAGGTATTTGATTCACAGTTCCCGGCACAGTTTATCTCGGAAGCAGTGGATCAGACCAGAGGATGGTTTTACTCTCTGCTGGCCATCTCCACTTTGATTTTCAACAAAGCGCCCTATGAAAACGTAATTGTTCTGGGCCATGTACAGGATGAAAACGGACAGAAGATGAGCAAATCCAAGGGAAATGCGGTAGATCCTTTCGATGCGCTGAAACAGTACGGAGCAGACGCGATCCGCTGGTATTTCTATATCAACAGCGCACCCTGGCTTCCCAACCGTTTCCACGGAAAAGCCGTGACGGAAGGCCAGAGGAAATTCCTGGGCACTCTGTGGAACACCTATGCTTTCTATGTGCTTTATGCGGAAATCGATCAGTTTGATCCGACAAAATATGGACTGGATTATGAAAAACTGTCCGTAATGGATAAATGGCTGCTGTCCAGACTGAACTCCACGGTAAAAGCGGTGGACGATAATCTGGCTAATTACAGAATTCCGGAAAGCGCCAGAGCGCTGCAGGAATTTGTAGACGATATGAGCAACTGGTATGTGAGAAGAAGCAGGGAAAGATTCTGGGCCAAGGATATGCCTCAGGATAAAATCAACGCATACATGACCCTTTATACGGCTCTTGTGACGGTTTCCAAGGCGGCGGCGCCCATGATCCCATTCATGACAGAAGAAATTTATCAGAATCTGGTGTGCAGCGTAGACTCAAATGCACCGGAAAGCATTCATCTGTGCGATTATCCGGAAGTTTGCCAGGAATGGATTGATCCGGAACTGGAAACAAATATGAAAGAACTTCTGAAGATTGTCGTGCTGGGAAGAGCCTGCAGAAATTCCGCCAATCTGAAAAACCGTCAGCCTCTTGGAAATATGTATGTAAAAGCGCCGGCGGCACTTTCCGATCTGTACCAGAATATTATAGAAGAAGAGCTGAATGTGAAAAATCTGGAATTCGTTGAAGCTCTGGATGATTTTATCACCTATACCTTCAAACCTCAGCTGAAGACAGTGGGCCCCAAATACGGTAAGCTGTTAAACGGCATCAGAGAGGCTTTGTCCCAGCTGGATGGAAACAAGGCCATGGAGGAGCTGCGCGCCCAGGGACAGCTGAAACTTGACATTAATGGTGAAGAAGTTGTACTATTAGAAGGAGATTTGCTCATCGACACGGCTCAGATGGAGCGCTATATCTCAGAATCTGATAATGACGTTACAGTTGTTTTGGATACTGATCTGACTCCGGAACTGGTGGAGGAAGGTTTCGTACGTGAGATTATCAGTAAGGTTCAGACGATGCGTAAAGAAGCCGGATTTGAAGTTACGGATAAGATTCATGTGTATACGACGGGAAATCAGGTAATTGAAGGCATTATGAGAGTACACGAATCCGAAATAAAATCAGAAGTGCTGGCAGTGGATGTTTCTTATGGCATGACAAAAGGCTATGAGAAAGAGTGGAACATCAATTCCGAAAAAGTAACGCTGGCAGTAGAAAAGAACGAAGGGTGAGGACCCACGTGGTAAAAGGAGGATTCCATGCAGAATAAGTTATTTGAAAAAGAGCGTTTTAAAAGTGAAGTGAAAAATAATGTAAAAACTCTTTACAGAAAAACGATCGAAGAAGCAACACCTCAGCAGGTGTTTCAGGCTGTATCATACGCGGTAAAAGACGTAATCATTGACAACTGGCTGAAAAGTCAGGAAGCATTTAAAAAAGAAGATCCAAAGACCGTTTACTATATGTCCATGGAGTTTCTTATGGGAAGAGCTCTTGGCAATAACCTGATTAATCTGACAGCATATCAGGAAGTCAAAGAAGCGCTGGATGAGCTGGGATTTGATCTGAATGCGATTGAGGATCAGGAGCCGGATGCAGCCCTTGGAAACGGCGGTCTGGGAAGACTGGCGGCCTGTTTCCTGGATTCCCTTGCGACTTTGGGATACTGTGCATACGGCTGCGGTATCCGTTACCGTTACGGTATGTTCAAACAGGAAATCAGAGACGGATATCAGATAGAGGTACCCGACAACTGGCTGAAAGACGGCAACCCCTTTGAGCTGCGCCGTCCGGAATACGCCAAGGAAGTCAAATTCGGCGGATATGTCCGTGCGGAATATGACCATGCCACGGGAAGAACTCATTTTATACAGGAAGGCTACCAGTCTGTACTGGCAATTCCCTATGATATGCCTATCGTAGGCTATAACAATGACGTGGTAAATACCTTGCGTATCTGGGACGCTGAGGCTATCGATACCTTCCAGCTGGATTCCTTCGATAAGGGCGATTATAAAAAAGCGGTGGAACAGCAGAACCTTGCCAAAAATATCGTAGAGGTTCTCTATCCCAACGACAATCACTATGCAGGCAAGGAGCTTCGTCTGAAACAGCAGTATTTCTTTGTATCCGCCAGTGTTCAGGCAGCGATTGCGAAATACAAGAAAGCCCACAGTGATATTCACAAGCTGTATGAAAAAGTAACCTTCCAACTGAACGATACCCATCCCACCGTTACAGTGGCGGAGCTGATGCGTATTCTCCTGGACGAAGAGGGACTTTTATGGGAAGAAGCATGGGAGATCACCACGAAGACCTGCGCCTATACCAACCATACGATTATGTCAGAAGCGCTGGAAAAATGGCCCATTGAACTGTTCTCCAGACTGCTTCCCAGAATTTACCAGATTATTGAGGAAATCAACCGTCGTTTCCTGATCGAGATCAATACAAAATATCCGGGAAATCAGGAAAAGGTTAAGAAGATGGCCATCATTTATGACGGCCAGGTCAAGATGGCTCATATGGCTATCGTAGGCGGATATTCTGTCAACGGTGTGGCCAGACTGCATACAGACATCCTGAAAAACCAGGAGCTGAAGGATTTCTATGAGATGATGCCGGATAAGTTCAACAACAAAACCAACGGTATCACCCAGAGGAGATTCCTCCTTCACGGAAATCCGCTGCTGGCTGACTGGGTAACAGAGCATATCGGTGACGAATGGATTACCGATCTTCCGCAGATTGGCAAACTGAAGGTTTATGTGGATGATGAAAAGGCTCAGGCCGAGTTCATGAATATTAAGTATCAGAATAAAGTCCGTCTGGCAAAATACATTCTGGAGCATAATGGAATCGAAGTAGATCCCAGATCTATCTTTGACGTACAGGTAAAACGTCTCCATGAATACAAACGTCAGCTGATGAATATTCTTCATGTGATCCATCTGTATCACAAAATTAAAGAACATCCGGAAATGGATTTCTATCCGCGTACGTTTATTTTCGGCGCCAAGGCTGCCGCCGGCTACCGCCGTGCAAAACTGACCATCAAGCTGATCAATTCCGTGGCTGACGTGGTGAATAATGACGCATCCATCAACGGAAAACTGAAGGTTGTGTTTATTGAAGATTATCGTGTCAGCAACGCAGAGCTTATATTTGCCGCAGCCGATGTTTCAGAACAGATTTCAACGGCCAGCAAGGAAGCATCCGGTACAGGAAATATGAAATTTATGCTGAACGGTGCCCCCACTCTGGGAACCATGGACGGAGCCAATGTGGAAATCGTAGAAGAAGTGGGCGAAGAAAATGCCTTTATCTTCGGTCTTTCTGCTGATGAAGTAATCAATTATGAGAAGAATGGCGGATATGATCCCGCTTATTACTTCAATACAGATCAGGAAATCCGTCAGGTATTGATGAGCCTGATCAACGGTACATTTTCAAATGATACGGAAATGTTCCGCGATATTTATGATTCACTTTTGAACACCAACAGCAGCGACCGGGCTGATATGTATTTCATACTGGCTGACTTCAAGGCTTATGCAGAAGCACAGAACCGCGTGGAAGCAGCCTACAGGGATGAAAAACGCTGGGCTAAGATGGCTATGCTGAATGTGGCATGTGCCGGCAAGTTTACATCTGACAGAACGATTCAGGAATATGTAGACGATATCTGGCATCTGGATAAGGTTACAGTAAAATAAATACGGCAAGACCGCTGCAATACTTTCTTTTGCAGCGGTCTTTTCCGCTGTTTTACTTTGACATCGTATTTAGTGTATGATAAACTTGGAACAGAGAATTATACCAGAGGTGAATGCGTTGGATAAGACTGAATATCAAATAAAACTGGACCAGATTACAACACTGGTTGAAAAAGAAGATTATGAGGGGGCGCTTGAGATTGCAGAGTCAATCGATTGGCGTCGGGTTAAAAGTGTCCGCACGCTCTGTATGGTTGCTGATATTTTTGAGGTCAATGATATGCTGGAGGACAGCAAGAAAATTTTGCTGCTGGCATACAAACGTTCTTCTATAGGAAAAGTAATTTTATACCGTCTGGTGGAAATATCTCTGAAGATGGGCGATGTGGATGATGCAGTGGAATTTTACACGGAATATGCTCAGAATGCGCCCGGAGATAATTCCAAATACATTTTAAAATATAAAATTTATAAGGCGAAAAGATCTCCTCTGGAAGATCAGATTGCCATACTGGAAGAGTATAAAGGTAAAGAGTATACCGAGCGATGGGCATATGAACTGGCCAGCCTTTATTCAAAGGCCGGTATGAAGGACAAGTGTATAGAAGAATGTGATGATCTGATTCTCTGGTTCAGCGAAGGTGTTTATGTCACGAAAGCAATGGAGCTGAAGATGAAATATCAGCCGCTGACGCCGTCCCAGCAGGAAAAGTATGACAGCAGGGATAAGGAAGAAGAGGTCGTAACCGAGCTGCAGGAAAAGAAAGATGCACTCCAGCAGCAGACGGAAGCGGTTCTGGAGAAATTGGAAGAAGCGAAGGAAGAGGCGGCTCAGGGAGCAAGAAAGGCAGAGCAGGCTGCGGCGGAAGCTGCGGTGACGCTGGATAAAGCGGAACCGAAGCCCTTTGTCATAGAGCCCGAAAAGCTGAAAGAAAAACTGGCTTCCAGTCTGAAGGATGTCCTTTCCGGAATTTATAAGGGGAAAGAAGAAGTCAGAATGGAATACAGTCCGGATGAGGACGGCATGGAGGATGCCGAGTATGATTCCATTGATCTTCAGTCAGTGAAAGAACTGGAGCCTGAAAATCTGGGTGAAACTACGGTTGTTTCTTCGGAAGAACTGGATAAAATAAAAAATGTTCAGCCTGAAGAACCCGAGGAAGAGGAAGAACCGGAGGAACCTCAGCAGCCTGCGGAAGAAAGCCAGGAAGATATGATACAGAAACTCCTGGAGGAGACGGCCAACAGGCTGGCACAGCAGATTTCTTCCGGCAATTACATAGGGAAAGAAAAGCAGATAGAAAAAATTCTGGATGAAGATATTTTCGGAAATCCCCAGGAAGCAGCAGAAGGTGGCAGTGAAGACCTGACGGCGGCAAAAGCCGTGGAGGAGGACACAGAGGAACCGGCTGTAGAAGAAACGGCAGAAGAGCCGATTGAGGCAGAAGCCGTGGAAGAAACTGCGGAAGAGCCGATTGAGGCAGAAGCCGTGGAAGAAACTGCGGAAGAGCCGATTGAGGCAGAAGTCGTGGAAAAAATTGCGGAAGAGCCGATTGAGGCAGAAGTCGTGGAAGAAACTGCGGAAGAGCCGATTGAAGCAGAAGTCGTGGAAGAAACTGCGGAAGAATCGATTGGAACAGCAGCTCTGGAGGAAATAGTAGCAGAGCCGATTCCGGTGGAGACCGCAGATGAACTGTCTGAGACTGAAGTTTCGGGAGAAGCGGCAGACGATGTTCCCCAGATGAGTCTGGAAGACAGTATTATAGCCATGGCTATGGAAGAAACCCGCGACCGGGAAGAGCCTTCTGCGGGAGATACGCAGATTTTTAATGCCGAAGAGCTGTCCGAGACGGATGAAGCAGCCGGGGAAGCACAGGAGGAAGAGCTTTCCATAGAGGAGAAGATTCTGGCGGAGGAAACGCCGGAAGAACGCCGCAGCCGCATTCTGAATGATATACGCCCGGAAAAGCTTACAGATGATCAGAAAAAGCTGTTCAGCTATTTTACAAAAGTACCTGGTGTGGATCAGCAGATTCTGGATGCTCTGAATGGCGTTTATCAAAATGCAGGTGAGAAAACATCCAGAAACGGCAATATTGCTGTGATGGGAAATATAGGCAGCGGAAAAACGAAACTGGTTGACTGTTTAGTCCGGGCCATCTGTTGTGATCTGGGACTGGAAGCCACAAAAGAAGCAAGAATTTCCGGTCATGTGCTTAATGAAAAGGATCCCGCTCAGATTGTAGATAAACTGGCAGGAGGTTTTCTGTTGATCGATCACGCCGGGCAGATGTCTTCAGACACTGTAGACAAGCTATCTCGTGCGCTGGAATTTAGAACAGACAGGCTGATTCTTATTATCGAAGATGAAAAGAAGAGCATGAGGAAGCTTCTGGCTGAGTATCCGGAATTTGCAGAAAAATTCACCACAGTGATCTCCATACCTGTTTTTACCAATGATGAGCTGGTGACATTTGCCAGAACTTATGCAAGAGAGAGCGGATACAAAATAGATGAGCTGGGTATCCTGGCGCTGTACACCAGAATAGGAGAGCAGCAGACAGAGGAAGAGCCCATGACGGTTGCCACTGTGAAGGTACTGGTTGATAAAGCTATCTTAAAAGCTCACAGAGGGAAGCTGGAGAGAAAGGTTTCCAAAAAAAGACTGGATAATGATGGGCGAATTGTTCTTTACGAGAAGGATTTTGATTTTTAATAAGTAAGTGACGGACAAAGCTGCTGCAGGGAGGTCTTGCAGCAGCTTCTTCTGTTTCGGAAGAGGAGTTATATGAGTGAATATCGCAGACCTTTTTTAGGCAGTCCCCAGGAGACAATTGCTGTTCTGAAAAAATATGATTTTACTTTTCAGAAAAAATATGGACAGAATTTTTTGATAGATCCCCATGTGCTGGATAAAATTATTGCGGCCGCCCAGGTGACAAAAGATGATTTTGTGGTGGAGATTGGCCCGGGAATCGGAACTATGACACAGTATCTGGCGTATGCAGCCCGGGAAGTCTGTGCCGTTGAAATTGATAAAACACTGATTCCCATATTAGGGGATACGCTTCAGGGGTATGATAATGTAACCATATTAAATGAAGACATTTTAAAGCTGAATCTGTCAAAGCTGGTGGAGGAAAAGAATCAGGGCAGACCCATAAAAATCGTTGCAAACCTCCCGTATTATATTACTACCCCCATTATCATGAATCTGTTTGAGAATCATGTGCCGATAGAATCTGTCACTGTTATGGTGCAAAAAGAAGTGGCGGCGCGTATGCAGGCGGGGCCGGGTTCCAAAGATTACGGCGCTCTTTCGCTGGCAGTACAGTTTTATGCTGAACCTTATATCGCAGCTAATGTGCCTCCCAATTGTTTTATCCCCCGACCCAATGTGGGGAGTGCGGTAATACGGCTGAAAACATACAGTCAGCCGCCAGTAAAAGTAAAAGATGAGAAGCTGATGTTTCAGATCATCCGCGCATCCTTTAATCAGAGAAGAAAAACCCTGGTTAACGGACTGAAAAATTATGAAGGATTTCATTTTACGAAAGAGGTCATTGAAGAATCACTGGAAAAATGCGGGCTTTCTCCCAATGTGAGGGGAGAAGCGTTGAATCTGTCTCAGTTTGCAGCATTAAGCGACATACTAAAAGCCGTTTCCTGATGGAAACGGCTTTCTTTAAAGGAAGGAGAGTCGATGTTAATCGACATATGAAAAAGAAAATTATAAAATAATTGGTTGCATCCGTTAATTATTTTATGGTATAAGTATATCTTTTAAATGTGATGAAACCGTGTTGTACATGTAAAAAAATAATGAATAAATATATAAAGATTTATGAATATGTTTATGGTTTTTTAAGACACGAATTTTTAATCTTGTGGTATAGTGAAAGAGTAAAAAATGCTGACAAGGAGGTTTTATAAATGGCAGCAAAAAAAGCAGCAGCCGGTGTAATTGCTGTATTTGCAGCAGTCTGTATGTTTCTGGAACCGGTTTTTGTCCGGGCTGACAGTACAAAAGCGGATTTGAATAAACCGTATATTGCACTGGGGGCCGATTTGAATACGAATGAGAGGGCTGAGGTACTTCGGCTTCTGGATGTGACAGAGGACGAATTAAAAAATTATACAGTGGCAACTGTGACGAATGAAATGGAACATGAATATCTGGATTCTTACTTATCTTCCAAGGTGATAGGAAGCCGTGCACTTTCTTCTGTAAAGGTAATAGGGAAAAAGGATGGAAACGGCATCAAAGTGACGACGAAAAATATTTCCTATTGTACAACCGGGATGTATCAGAATGCACTGGCCACAGCAGGTGTTGAAAATGTTGATGTGACGGTGGTGGGCCCCATGTCCATTTCAGGGACGGCAGCCCTGGTTGGAACCATGGAAGCGTACGAGAATATGACTGGCGACGCCATAGAACAGGAGAATGTGGAAGCGGCTACCAATGAACTGGTAATAACCAGTGAACTGGGGGAAGTAATCGGAGATCAGGAAAAAGCGGAAGAGCTGGTAGGCGCTGTGAAGGATATCGTTGTGGCTGAAGAACTGGATGATCCCGAAGTGATTGAGGAAAAGGTAACAGAGACAGCGGAAGAACTGGACATCTCTTTGACAGAAGAAGATAAACAGCAGATAGTAGATTTGATGGAGAAGATTGCCAGTCTTGATCTGGATGTGAATTCCTTAAAACAGCAGGTGCAGGAATTGTATGACAGACTGTCCGGACTTGATATAAACATCAGTGAGGAAGACGTGGATGGATTTTTTGCAGGTCTTGGGGCAAAAGCTTCCGGTTTATGGGAGAGCATAAAAGGATTTTTTACAGGACTATTTTAATCTTTTGACAGCAGATGAAAGAAGATATCTGTCGAAATATGGTGGTTATACACAAAAAACCTTAAAAACAAAAGAGAAATTTGTACAGTTTAACATGAAATTCACAGAAAGGTCATAATTTGTTCATATTGTATTGATATGATAATTACAGTCCCAAAGGACATGTAATCGTATATGTAGTGGTTCATTACACATATAAAATTTTTTCATAATAATAGCCCAGGCAGCAATGTCTGGGCACTCCTCATTTTATGCGGAAAATATTTTTCTGGTTATCAGAAAAACGGCTGTGACAGCAGTGATACATTCCGCGCTGACCATGACAAACCAGATAGAGTCAGCACCGAAAATAACTGGAAATATAGAAACAAATAAACCACTTAAAAGAAAACATCTCAGGATAGAAAGGGTTACAGATTTTTTGATCTGTTTGACAGACTGCAGATAGTATGTCGCAAAAACATTAAAGGGAACAAAAAGAAGACATAAAAAATATTTTCTGAGTATGGAAGGCGCCGCGGCAGCAGCCTCGTTGGAAGGATTCATGAAAAAACCGATGATTTTGGAGGGGAACAGTAAACTGACTGATACTGCGGCACCGCCAATCACTGCTGCGGTTATGCATCCCAAGTTTCGCGTTTCACGAATTCTTCCCCATTGGCGGGCACCCAGGTTTTCTGCCACAATTGGCTGTGCCCCGTTTCCAATCCCATAACTGAAAGTCTGGACAAGAGTAAAAAGGTTGCTGGCGACACCGTAAACAGCCAGTTCATCACTTCCCAGCCACCGCATAATCTGATTGTTGAACAGAACAATCATAAATCCAACTTCCAAAGAGCAGATAAATGAAGAAAAACCTATAGCAATAATTTCTTTTCCGTGTTTGAAAAAAGCAGCCAGCTCACAAACAAAATCATCTTGGATATTCATCAAAAAGGGCTCCGGATGGGAAACACCGGCGGCCTGGTTTTGCTTCCAAGGCAGGGAAAGTGGCAGCAATTTTTGTTTGTGGACGTTTACAGACCGGATGACGGGGCACGGAAATATTCTCAGATCATCCATATTCCTCAGGGAACATATCTGTGTAAAAAAGTGGAACGCAGTGATATTCAGCAGGCATGGAACTGGAGTAAATCTTTCGTGAAGGAGGATAATATCCGGCTGATAATGGAAACGGAACTTTTTATGGGGAATTACCGTTTTTCTGCTCCTGTCTTAGAGCAGAGATGCCTGTTGATATGAACAATAAATAGGAAGTACTCGGCAATAATGCCGGGTATTTTTTTGTGTCAAAATGCATTGACAAAAAATCATAAATACGAATCGATATTAGTCAATATTCGTAATGATTATATAAAGTGCGTATTCTATAATTCTATTATAAAACCTGACTTCCGTCGTTTCTCTAAAAACCTAGTACTCAGGAGTCAAGAAGCATGCAGTTTTGAAAGAAATTTTCAACTTCTT